>PMSQ01000120.1:0-41389 GCA_003168355.1 Acidobacteriaceae bacterium
TGGAGCCGATTTTTGGCGAAGGTGGAATTTATGAGTGTTCGGTGGAGTTTCTGCAGGAGTGCCGGGCGGCGGCGGACCGGCATCGGGCGGCGCTGATCTTTGATGAGATTCAGTGCGGGCTGGGGCGTACGGGGACGATGTTTGCGTTTCAGAGTTTTGGGGTGAGTCCGGACATTGTGGCGATTGCCAAGCCGATTGCGGCGGGGCTGCCGCTGGGCGCGTTTCTGGCGAAAGAAGAATTTGCTAACGCGATTGCGCCGGGGCAGCATGGGACGACGTTTGGAGGTGGGCCTTTGGCTTGCCGCGTGGCGCTGGAGTTTTTGGCGATTGTGGAAGAAGAGAAGCTGCTCGAGAACGTGAACAAAGTTGGGGCGTATTTGCAGCAGGAGTTAAAGGTGATTGCTGAAAAAAGTCCGGCGGCGAAGGAAGTGCGCGGGCGGGGATTTATTCAGGGGATCAATCTGGCGATTCCGGCGCGGCCGATTGTGGATGAGGCGCTGGCTGAGGGCGTTCTGTTCAATTCGACGCAGGATACGGTGGTGAGGTTTCTGCCTCCGTTTTTGTTGGAGGAGAAGCATGTGGATAAGGGGATTCGGGTGCTGAAGAAGCTGTTGAGGAAGAAGAGGAAGGTAGCTTGAGGCGGATTGGGTGAGTCGGATTCACGGGAGAGCGTACACAGAAATGCCTTGCCGGGCTGGTGGTGACGCAAACGGGTAAGGGGTCCTTCGACTTCGCAGACGGCTCGCTTCGCGAGCCATCTGCTGCGCTCAGGATGACAGAACCAAAAAACGGGGAGCCGAGGGCTCCCCAAGTGAAGCGAACAGAGGCGATGTTCTCTTAAATAGAATCATGCGGCGGCAAAAGAGTTGTCTTGGTTGGAAGATTTGGAGCGAGAAGATTTGAATGTGATGGCGGCAGACCGCGAAATTTTTACCGCGCGCGGAGCAACCGTTGGCCCGGCGTTGAGCGCGGGCGTGGAAGAATGCTGGATGGAGCTGGATGGCGTGCGCATGCGTTACCTGCGCGCGGGCTCGGGGCCGGCGCTGATTTTGCTGCATGGGCTGCTGGGGTATTCGTTTTCGTGGCGATATACGATGCCGGCGTTGGCGCCTTACGCTACGGTTTATGCGCCGGACATGATGGGTGCGGGGTTTTCGGATCGTCCGGCGGGGCTGGATCATTCCATGCGGGGGACGGCGCAACGTCTTCTGCGGCTTATCGCACAGCTGGGAATTTCTTCGTTTGATTTGTTGGGGACGTCGCATGGAGGCGCGGTCGCGATGATGGCGGCTGCGGAATGCCTGGGCGAGAATGCTGCTCCGCGGCTGCGGCGACTGGTGCTGGTGGCACCGGTGAATCCGTATTCGGTGCACGGGCGGCGGCTGGCTCCATTTGTTGGCAGCCGGTTTGGAACTGCCTTGTTCCGGCTCGTGATCGGGCGCATGAGCTTTCTTTATCCCTACTGGCATGCTCGCATGTATGGCGACCGTAGCCGCATTCCGCCGGGAACTCTGGAAGGTTACGTGGCGCCGTTGGCGAAGCCGGGTTTGTTCGAGCACGCGCTAAGCATTGTGCGCACCTGGACGGAAGATCTACGCGAACTGCAGGAGACACTACCGAGGTTGGCGAGCGTTCCTACGTTTTTGATGTGGGGCAGCAAGGATTCCGCGGTGTATGCTTCCTCGGCTGAGCCGCTGGCGAAATATTTTCCGAATTCGAAGTTGATAATTTTCCCAGGCATTGGGCATCTGCCGTACGAAGAATGCCCGGAGGAATTCAACCGGGCGTTGATTGGGTTCCTGACGGGTGGGGAGGTTTCTGGCTGAGCGGTGTACGGTTGGACTGTAGTCAAGTCTGATAAGGAAGCGAGCCAAACGCGCCATTAATGCGTCGCAAAGAACGCGACGCACCGCGCGGCTCGCTCATATCCTTCGCGAGACAAAAGGCGTCTCGCTCAGGATGACAATTCTCAATTATGACCCACCACATTTTCGATCTGCTGCGGAGCGCGCTGGTGCACTACGGGTACTGGGCGGTGGCAGCGGTGTTGTTGCTGGAAAATGCCGGCCTGCCTTTGCCCGGAGAAACGGTTCTGTTGCTGGCGAGCTTTCTGGCCTATTCCGAACATGAGTTGCAGCTTCCGTGGGTCATTGCGGTTGGGGTTTTGGCCACGACAGTGGGCGGAGAGTTTGGTTTTGCTCTGGGGCGGCACGGCGGGCGTCCGCTGATCGAGCGCTACCGGCATGTGTTCCACATTGGTGCGGACACGGTGGCGCGGGGAGATCGGCTGTTCGAGCGATATGGGGCGGCCACGGTTTTTCTGGCACGATTCCTCTTCGGGATGCGGGTGCTGGCGTCGCTGCTGGCGGGCGCGCTGCACATGCCGTGGCGGAAGTTCGTTTTATTCAACTTTCTTGGAGCGGTGGCTTGGGTGACGGCGATTTGCTGCGCGGGATACTTGTTTGGTGGACATTGGGGCCGGCTGATGCATGATCTCAAGCGCTTCGACATCGCGGTTGCAGTTGTGGTCGTAATGGGTGTGTTGGTGTTTTGGTGGCGCGGCAGGAGGGTGCGGGGTGATTCGTAACAAGCTCGCGGCGCGGCTGAAGCCGCGCCCTTTCAAACCCTAGTCTGCTAGAGCGTTTCCGCAGGACCATTTTCGAACCCAGTTAGGCGGGCACCTTAAGAGTCAACTTATTCAACGGGGGAATTGGGTGGAGCGCGAATATACTGTGCGGGTGTCGCGGACGGCCTCGAGAGAAAGAGGTGGATCCGTGGCTTCATTGATTCTCATGGCATCGTCTGGCCGGAAATCAGACGAGGAGGATAAGGTATGAAGAAGATTGGGTTCTTGACTCTATTGATCATGGTGACGATCCTGTTAACCTTGGCCTTTTCGGCAGCGGCAGCTAGTCCAAAGGCGCCTGCGGCTGCTTTAGCGGCGGCTCCAGCCAGCCCGGCATTAGCGGCTCCGGTGCCTCCGCCGCACCCGCGTGTGGAGCATGCTATCGAAGCGATGCGAAGCGCTCGGGATCATATGGCGCACGCCGAGGGCGAGTTCCATGGTCATCGCGACAAGGCGATCGAGCATCTGGACCGGGCTATCCACGAGGCTGAGATTTGCATGCAGGAACCGTAGAGTTTGAAAGAGAGGAAACGAAGGCAGCGTCCGCGGACGCTGCCTCTTTTTTTGCGGGAGTTCTGGCGCCGCCGGGCTTTGCTAGCGACCGATGGTGTATCCGATGGAGGCGCCGACGCGGGTTACGAAGTTGGAGTTGAAGCCTCCGGTGGTCATATTGGTGTTGTTGTTGATGTGGTAGACGTGAGCCTCGGGGCGGACAAAGAAGTTGTGCCAGAAGTAGTAGCGGAGACCTCCGGAGAAGTGTTCCATAAAGTGGTCCGTGCTGGTGTAGTCGATGCAGCCGGCGAAATAGCCGCAGGTGACCACTCCCGGGAGGTAGAAGCGGGTGCTGGCCGCGCCAACGCCGGCCATGAAGTCGAGGCCAAATTTCTTTCCAACTTTCGGTTGGTAGAGTGCGTTTATGTCCGTCAGGATAGGGCGATAGCTCTCGTATCCGTAGTAGCTGGCCCGGTGATACCGCCAGGAGGACTCAAGGTTAAGGCCGAAGCGGCGATCGTGGTCTACGACATCGGCGCCCACGCTGAGATAAGTTCCGCCCTTTTCCGCCAGTTCGGTGAAAGACTGCGAACTGTTGCTGGTGTAGGGCTGCATCAGGGTGCCACCGCCGACCATAATGTCGGTCTGCTGGGCGGCGGCAAAATGGGCCAAGAACAAGAAAGCGAAAACGTGTGCGAGAAGCGCTAACTTTCTCAATACAGTCCCTTTCGTTAATGCGTTCAGGTTTTGGATTATACGCGCCAGATCAGTGGCGTCCCGGCCAAGCGGCCGTGAACGGCCGGGCCAGCAGGACTGCCTTGACTGTCGGAGTTCCGGCTCTCGCCGCGGTCAAAGGCCTAATTTGAACCACCGCCGATGGTATACCCGATCGAGGCGCCGACTCGGAACGCATTGTTGGAGTTGAACCCGAAATCTTGGGCGGTGTTGTTATTTTGGATGTGGTAGTAGTGAATCTCGGGGCGGACAAATAAGTGGTGCCAGACGTAATAGCGGACGCCACCGCCGAGGTGCTCCATGAAGTGATCGGTGCTTTCGTAGTTGGCCTCACCACTGACGGAGGGTCCCGGGGAGTAGAGGCGGGTGCTGGCAGCGCCGATGCCGCCCATAAGATCAAGGCCCAGTTTCTTACCAAGACGCGGCTGGTAGAGCACGTTGAAGTCGGTCAGGATAGGGCGGTAGTTTATTTCGTCGAAGACGTAGACACCCTGAGTAGCCCTCCAGGCGGTTTCGACGTTAAAGCCGAGGCGGTGTTGGAAAAAAACCGCGTCACCGCCGAGGTTGAGGTAGGTGCCGCCCTTTTCCGCTGGCAGAGAAGAGTTGTTGGAAGAGGAGGACGACAAGAGCGTGCCGCCGCCAATAAAGATGTCACCCTGCTGGTCGGAGGCGAGCTGGGCGATGGCAAACTGGGCGGAGAACAGAAACGCGAAAACAGGTGCAAGAAGCGCTAACTTTCTCAAGAGAAACCTCCAAATTAGTTGAGTGCACGTGGTTGATTGCAAACCGTAAGATGCGCCCACGAAATCGTTGGGATGCAGCAAGATTAGCGATACCTCATCATAATTTCAAGTTGGACCCCGGATCAATTAGAGCGGAATCCAGTCGAGGTGCAGTTTGGGGCCGACGGGATTCGTTCCCAAGTGGGAGTCATCCTGAGCACAGCCGTTTTACAGGCAGGGCGAGAAGCTCCCGCGCGAGATGCCTCACCCGGCTGGACTGCGCCGGGCTCGGAATGACGCCTTCTCAAAAAGATGTAAACTGCACCACTGCTGGGAATCCTTGTAAAGAAACGTCAATGAAATTGTAGAATCCCCAGTTTCTTTCAGAGGCCCAGATAAACTGTTCAACCCGGAAGCGGCGGAAAAGTTGTGCGCCAGTTACTTGGATTTCGCACTTCCGCCGGGAGCGCGGATGTGGTCGAAGGCGATAGGGCCTGCGCCGAGGAAGATGAGGCCGAACGCAAGGGCAGCCAGAGCGAGGGGGAACTCGTATCCGCCGTTGCCTGTCAATCCGTTGTGCAAGTGCACCTTGGCGATAGCGACGGACAGATTGATGCAGATAGCAAAGCACGCCGCGCGGGTGAACAGGCCCAGCAGCACGAGCAAACCGCCGAAGAACTCGGTGAAGGCGGAGAGATAAGCCATCCAGCTCGGCAGACCGAGGCTGGTGACCAACTGAACATGGTGGTGAAGTCCGCCGAAAACCTTGTGATATCCATGGGTGACGATCACGGCACCGAGGACCAGGCGCATAACTAGCAGGGCGAGAGGCTGCAGACGATCCAGAATGCGCAAGACGACCCTCCGGCGAAAGACAGCATAGATTACAGCAGTCGAGGGGCAGAGGGAAGCGGTTCGGTTGTTCGGTAGTGGTGCAGTTTGATAAGGAAGCGAGCCAAACGTGCGATTATTGCGTCGCAAAGAACCCTTGGCGCGCTTCGCTTGCTCAGGGCAGGCTGCGCCACGTCGCGCGGCTCGCCCAGATTCCCTCGGCAAGCTCGGGACAAGCTCTTCGCTGCGCAAAGGCGCTTGCTCAGGATGACAATCAACTGACCCTCTACCGCTTTACACGCGCCGCCGGGGCAGGATTTGGTGGAGTGTCGCAGAGAGGTAATTAAAAGGTAATTAATTGATACACAGAATGATTGCGCGGAGTGGCCAATTTCTGGTAACGTTTTGTCGCCTAGGAGACGGGCTGCTGGGCGGCTTCTATTCGCGACTGGTTCTTGTGTTGCGTGCCTTCCCCCCGGCTCTTGAAATTAAATTTCAATCACGCGCGCGGAATCGGCGAGCTTCGTGTTTATGGTAGATGGAATCCGGGGTTCGCATCCCACTGCGGATTGGAGAAGTCAATCTTTGGGGATCAAAAATGAGGCGAAAAGCTTAGATGCTCAGGAGGCTGTAATGGATCGGACTTCGAGGAGTGAAATGAAGCTGCAGAAGTGGGTAGTGCTTCTGTTGTGTTTAGTGGTTCCGGCGCTGGCATGGGGTCAGCACAAGACGAGTGCGCCTGCTTCACACGCGAGCGCGCCTAAAACGAGTGCACCATCGCACGCGGCGCCTTCCCACGCAGCACCGCAGACCCATAGTTCAACACCATCGCACGCAGGTACGACGAGCCACGCAGGTACGACGAGCCATACGGGCACGACGAGCCATACCGGCACCACCACCCATGCGGGGACGACTGGCCACGCAGGCACGACGAGCCACGCAGGTACGACGACCCATGCGGGCACGACAAGCCACACGGGTACGACGACCCATAACGGCACGACAACCCATACCGGTACAACAACCCACGCGGGTGGTACGACGACTCATACTGGTACGACAACCCACACGGGCACGACGACCCATGCAGGTACGACCAGCCACACTCCTCCGGGCAGGAATGTTTCTCTCAAGGGCGGAGGGCATGCAAGCGTCCGTCCTAATGGATCGGTTCGTTCGATCGACCGCAACGGCATGCACATTCAGAATGGAGTTCACGGCGGGCGCACGGTGGTGAGTGAACGCAACGGAGCGCGCATCGTGACCACCGGCCGGCACGGCGGTTATGTGCAGCGTGCCTACGTGACGCGCGGCGGGCATGGCTATTATTCGCGGACGTACTATGCCGGCGGCCGCTACCATGTTGGGCTCTATCGCGGCTACGGCTGGGGTGGACACACGTATTACGGCTACTACCCAGGGGTCTGGTATCACCCGGGATTTTACGGGTGGGGCTTCCAACCGTGGGGAGTATCGGTTGCCTGGGGCATCGGGGCGTGGGGTTGGGGAGGGTCGCCATGGTGGGGATTTTATGGCGGTTGGTGGAATCCTTATCCCGTATATGCCGCGCCCTACTACTGGCTGACGGATTACCTGATCTCGCAGCAGTTGCAGGCAGCGTACGCGGCTCGGGCTGAAGCCAATGCCGACGCAGCGGCGGCGGATGCCGAAGCTAGCGCTGGTGGCGGTGGCGGAGACGCGGCTCCGGCAGCGGCCGCCGGCCCGGTGGCGTTGACTCCCGAGGTGAAGGAAGCCATTGCCCAGGAAGTAAAAGCTCAGTTGGCCGCGCAGCAGGCACAGGCCAGCCAGGACTCGGGCGGACAAGCATCATCGGCAGCTCCGGCAGCTTCGGGCGCTCCGGCACCTACCAGCGACACGCCGCCCCCGGCGCTCGATCCAGCACAGCGCACGTTTGTGGTGGATTCCAATGTGACGGTGGTGGCCAACGGTCAGGAATGTGCCTTGACGTCGGGTGATGTGATCACGCGGCTCACCGACACTCCGGATGCGGACCAGACCGTGAATGCCAGCGTCTCGGCGACCAAGAAGGGCGACTGCGCGTCAGGACAAACCGTTGTCGTGAAAGTGGATGACTTGCAGGAGATGTACAACCACTTCCAGGAGAACATCACCAACGGCATGGGCGAACTGGCGAAGAAGCAAGGGACGGGCGGAATGCCAAAGGCGCCGGATACCGGCACCCAGGCTGGGGCTGTTCAACCTCCGCCACCCGACACCACCGTGGCGAAGACTCTGCAAGACCAGCAGGCTGCCGCTGATCAGGCGGAGACGGATGCGAAGGCGGACGCGTCTGGCGGTGGGCAGTAGACAGACGGCAACAAAACCGCAGTTCACCAATCATTCACCCAGGGAGCGTCGGATGACGACGCTCCCTTCTCCAATGCTGTGGAAGAGACCTTCTTCTGCCGTTGCGCGGAACGCGGCTGAGTACAAGTTTGGCGAGACCTGAACGGAGGGTTTTACGATGTCGAAGAAATTCCACGACCTGATTCCGGGGATTGTGCTTCTGGCCGCAACGATCGTTCCGATTTCGCTCGCCAACGCGCAGGCGGTTTCTCTACCGGAGCAACTGGCAGCGCAGTACAAACTGGTGAAGATGGGGTCGGACACGAGCGGATATTCCGTGGTTGAAAAAGGCACGCTGTTGGCTATCCAAAAGGGCGGAATCCTCGCCGTGCCTTACGGCGACCAGAACATTCTTTCCAACAAGTACGAAGGTGGAACCATTCACGCTCCCAACGGCCTGGCTTTGATGGGACGAAAATCCATCATGGGGAAATTTGGCAAGGAGCAGACGACCCATCTGTTTGCCGTCGGCGACAAAGTCTATGCCATGAAGATCGATGTGAACGTTGCCAAAGACACAGTGACTCTTGGCGTGGTTGCCTGTGACACTTGCAACAAGACCGATCCACCGACGTACAACAAGGCCAATGTGGTCTTCCAATTCCCCAAGGGATCGTTGGCGAATGCAAGCGCTGGGGGGGTGGAAGACACTATCGGGCAAGTTCTTTCCATCAGCAATGACGACGCGCAGCAGGGCGGAGATCAGGGTGGGCAGCAGCAAGGAGACCAGCAGCAGGGTGGAGAGCAGGGCGCGCAGCAGGGAGGCCAGCAGCCAGCGGCGCAGGAGCAACCGGCGGCCGAGCCGGCGAGCATCGAGAAGGGCATGACTACTGACCAGGTCGAGGCCGCCATGGGCAAGCCGGAGAAGAAAGTGACTCTCGGCACCAAGCAGATCTACTACTACAAGGATATGAAAGTGATTTTCCTGAGTGGGAAAGTGTCGGACGTGCAGTAGAGGCTAAGAAGCCGGGCAGATGTCCCATATCGGCGGCGGTCCTTCAATGGAGCCGGGAAGTTTTCCAGGCTGTAGAGCGGAATTCTCGCCATCACAGTAGCCATATTTTTCCGCTCGGCGGGACCTAAACTCGCGCCGCAGCCTAGAAGCTAAAGTCAGCAAAAACAAACACTTGAGCGGGCGATATAGTACTTCCGTACCGTCTCTAGTACTTCGGTTACCAGTTTGCGAGTGACTGAAACCCATCTGTGTGACTACTACTACTAATAGACATCATAGAAGTTTAAACCTCAACATATAGATATCCTGCCAGTTGAGAGATTTCCTCCTTTCCAGAAAAACCTTAAAAAACCCAGCAAAAACAGGAAATTCGCTTGGAGGCGGGGTTTTTCGGGGCTGATATATGCTCGGGACACCGAAAGCCCTTGGACAGGCGTAGAGGGCGAGGGCGTCTCCCAAGATTAGCCTGGCCGCCATGATGGCGCAGGAGGTTCTGGAAGATGGGGCAAAGGAAATATGGCCGACTCGCGGGAAGTGATGAACATTCGCCAGGCGTCGCAGTANNGCCTTCAAGCTGGGCAACCGCTGGCGCTTCAAGAAGTCGAAGCTGGACCAGTGGATGGAAGAGAAGTCGAGCCAGATGGAGTTGGGAGCAAAGCGTAAACCGAAGGCGGCGTCGAAAGCTGCCGGGTCACAGTAGCCAAATAGAGCCGGCGGGACGCTGGCGCTACGAAAGGGCGGGCACATGTTTGGAATGGGATCGAAGACGATTGTGGGTCTGGATGTGGGCTCTTCCAGCATCAAGGCGGTGGAGTTGAAAAAGAAGGGTGGGCAGATTGAAGTGGCGCACCTGGGACTGGAAATGCTCGCCTCCGACATCGTAGTGGACTCGATGATCGTGGACTCGGGAACAGTGTCGAGCGCGATTTCCAAATTGTTCACCGACTGCCTGATCAAGACCAAGGCGGTGGCCACGGCGGTCAGCGGCCACTCGGTGATCGTAAAGAAGATCTCCCTGCCTTCAATGAGCGACCAGGAACTGGCCGAAACCATCGAGAAGGAAGCGGCCCAGCACATTCCGTTCGATTTGGCGGACGTGAGTCTGGACTACCAGATTCTGTCGGAGGAAGCGGGCAGCCCGAACATGGACGTACTGCTGGTGGCCGTGAAGAAGGACAAGATTTTGAACTACACCAACGTACTCTCGATGGCGGGACGCACGCCGTCTATCGTGGACATCGATGCGCTGGCGCTGCAGAACTGCTACGAGTACAACTACCAGCCGGCGCCGGGCCAGGTGGTGGCGCTGCTCAACCTGGGCGCCAGCGTGATGAACATCAACATTGTGAAGGGGACGACACCACTGTTCCCGCGGGACGTCAGCGTGGGCGGGCATCAGTACACGGACTCGCTGCAGAAGGAACTGGACCTGAGCTTCGACGATGCCGAGTCGCTCAAACTGGGCAACAAGGTGGGGACGGTGAGCGAGGACGCGAAAGCGCCGATCCTGCAACAGGTGACCGAGATCATCGTGCTGGAAATCCAGAAGACATTCGACTTCTTCCGGGCCAGCGCGGCGGGCGAGCACATCGAGAAGATCTACCTGGCGGGTGGTTCGGCAAAGGTGCCGGGATTGATGGAAGCCTTGCGGCAGGAATTTTCGATGCCGGTCGAATTGTTAAATCCATTCCAGCGCGTGGTGCCGCCAGCGGACGGCCCTGGAGCGGAGCTGGTGGAACAAAATCCGGGCCAACTGGCAGTTGCGGTGGGCTTGGCTTTGAGGAGCTTTGAATCCCTATGATCAGAATCAATCTGCTCGAAAACTCCAAGGCGAAGAACAAGCGCGCCGGCGGTACCGCGGCGGCGTTGCCCACGATGGAAATGGGCGACATGGGTTCGCCCAAGCTCAAGGTGCTGGTGGTGCTGTTGCTCGCCGGAGCGGTGAACTTCAGCTACTGGTACCGGCTGGACCGGCAGGGCAAGACGATCGCGGCGCAGATGCAGACGGCGCTACAGAAGAACCGCGAGCTCGGCGACGTGAAGGCGCGTTACCTGGAGCGCCAGACCCAGGCCAACAGTTACAAACGGCGCGTGGATGTGATCGATTCCTTGCGCGCCGGCCAGGCGGGCCCGGTGAATCTGCTGGCCATGCTGGGCGAGACGGTGAACGGAACCGAAGCGGTCTGGCTGAGCAAGATGGATGACACGGGTGCGAGCTTAAATCTGGAAGGGACCGCGCTGAGCACGGATGCGGTGGCCAACCTGATTGCAAACCTGCAAAAGACGGGCTTCTTCAAGACTGTCGAGATCAAGGAAACCTTCCAGGATGATGCGATCAAGGACATGCAGGCGTTCCAGTTCACGCTGACCTGCGAGAAGGGAAAGTCGTAGAGGCGGACTTATGGCGATGAATTTCAACGAACTGTCGGGTCTGAAGCAATGGGGAGCGGTAATTGCGGGAGGAGCGCTGGTAACGGCGGCGCTGTACTTCACAGTGTTCAAAAGCCAGAGCGATAAGAATGCGACGGCACAACATTCTCTACAGGACAAAGTTCGGGAAAACAACGAACTCGAATCTTACCGTCCCAAGCTGAAAGACATGGAACAGCAGGTGGCCAACCTGAAGCAGCAACTGGAGATCGAACGGCGCATCGTGCCGGACGAGAAGCAGGTGGATAGTTTCATCGAGACGCTGGATGGGGAAGCGCAGAAGGCGGGCGTGGAGCTGCGCCGCTACACGGCCAAGCCAGTCGCTGCGAAGGAGTATTACTCGGAGATTCCGTTCGATATGGAATTGGACGGTCCGTATTACTCCATGCTGAATTTCTTTGACCGGATCGGCAAACTGGAGCGCATCGTCAACGTCAGCGCGCTGCTGGTGGCAAACACCAAGAATCCCAGCGGGGCGAAGGCGAAGCACACCTACCAATATGCGCCGAACGAGAGCGTGGTTGCGACCTTTACGGCCACGACATTCTTTAGTCACGATTTGGAGCCGGCCGGAGCGGCGCCTGGAACCAAGCCAGCGACCGCAGCGGCAGGCGTGAGCAAATAGGAATCGCTATGAAGCTAACGATAGGCATTCTCGCAGTGGGACTGATGACGGGGGCGGTTTGGGCACAGAGCCCGCAGATCATCAACAACGGGCAGAACACCGCGAAGGCTCCTACGCAGGCAGCCAAGCCAGTGGCGAGTGCACCGGCCAAGCCGGCGGGTGCAGCGGCCAAAGCGGCGAGCGCACCAGCCAAGCCAGTAAGTGCAACGGCTGCCGGCGCGCATCCTGCCACGGTGACTGTAGCAGCGAAACCGCATAAGCCACAGGCGCCGCACAAGCAGGTGGTGTTGCATCCCACGGCAGCGGCCAAAGGGACGGCTCCCAAAACCGCAATTCCGGCGAAGACGAAGATTACGGCTGAGCCAAGCGCGGACAGCGTCAGCAAGGTTGCCGAGGCTCCCAAGCCACCTAAGCCGGAAGAGAAGAAGTGGTCCATGACCGGGAAGCGCGATCCCTTCTTCAGTCCGGTGGTGCAGGCGCCGACGGGCTCGGGCTGCGCGACGGGAAAAAAGTGTTTGGAAATTGGCCAGATCAATTTGCGGGGTGTGGTGAAATCGGATGGCGGCTTTATCGCGGTAGTGACCAACAGCTTAAACAAGGCTTATTTCCTGCGGGAGAACGATCCCGTATTCAACGGGTATGTAGTGAGAATCACGGGAGACTCGGTGGTTTTCCAGGAGACGGTGCAGGACAAGCTGGGGAAACCGCTGACGCGGGAAGTGGTGAAGCGAATCTTTACGCCGGCCGTTTAACGGCGGGCAAGGGCGCAGCCGGAAAGCCGGCGCGTAGAAAACGAATTCTAGCAAGGACACGCGGGCTAGACCCGCAAGTTGGGGAGAGGCGAAATGCGAAAGCAACTGCTGAGTGTATTCCTACCGCTGCTGCTTCTGGGGCTGATGGCATCAGCCGCAGAGACTCCGGCGCTACCAACGGCCAGCCAGCAAAACGAGCTGCAGCGAGTGAACGTGGTTCGCGGCACGGATGAGATCCGGGTCGAGATCAGCGCTCGTGGCGCGATGATGCCCAAGCTGAGCAAGGCAGACTCGCCTGCGCGGGTGATTGTGGATTTGCCGGGGACCATCATGGTGACCGGGCAGAGCCGCATCACGGTGGGCAGCGCGGGAGTCAAAGGAGTGCGCATCGGGATGGACGGCCAGACGCCTCCAACCACTCGGGTGGTGGTGGATCTGGAGCATGCCTGCCGCTACGAATTGAATCCGTCGGCGGACGGAAAGCTGGTATTGACGCTGCACACGCAGCGGGTAACAACAGCGAGCGCCAGCGTCCCCAAGACTGTGGCGCAAGCTTCTCCAGTGCCGGCGAGGCAGAATATGTCTCCGTTTGCGCCGCGCGTTATGGAAGTGACGCCGAAAGCACAGCCCGTCGCGGCCGGCGACCCGGTGGTTGCCAAAGCGACGACCCCGCAGAGCGAGGCGGCGACTAAATCGAGCGATTTTGTGGTCGTGGAGCCCACTTATACGGCGAAGACGAATCCGGCGAATGCTTCGGACGAATCCGCCGGGCGCGCACAAGAAGCGGCGGCAAAGTTTGCCGACAAAACGGCGGCAGAGCTGCTGCCGGCAAGTGTGAACGCGGCGCAGTCGTCGCAGAGCGCGGGTTCCAGCACTGGCATCCAGCCCGCGGTAAACCTGGCGGCAGAGCAGAAGTCACAGGCTGGCCAGCAGCCGGTTTCGGCCGGCCCCAAGTACACGGGCGAACCGATTTCGGTGAATTTGAAGGATGTGGACCTGAAGGACTTCTTCCGCTTGATTCACGAAATCAGCGGCTTGAACGTCGTGCTCGATCCCAATGTGCACGGCAACCTGACAGTGGTGTTGGATGATGTGCCGTGGGACCAGGCGCTGGACATCGTGCTCAAGAATAACGACCTGGCGCGGGAACTGGAAGGCAACGTTCTGCGCATCGCCACGGTGGATACTCTCAAGAAAGAAGCGGACGGGCGGCGCGCGCAAGTGGAAGCCGAAGCGGCGGCCGTGGAGAAAGTTTCCGTCACGCGTTTCCTGAGCTATGCCCACGCCAAGGATGTGATCATCACGGTGAAGAAGTTCCTTTCGCAGCGCGGAGACGTAGTTGCGGATGAGCGCACCAACGCGGTGATCGTGAACGACATTCCCAAAGTGATTCCGGTGATTGACCGCCTGCTGACGCAGCTTGACCGCAAGACGCAGGAAGTGGAGATCGAGGCGCGTGTGGTGGCGGCGACGCGGCAGTTTGCCCGCGACATCGGTACGCAGCTCGGCTTCGGCTGGGGCAATGGCCATAGTGCAATTGGCGGCGCCTCCGCGGTGGGCAGCTCACCGACGACAGTCAGTGGGTTGACTCCGGGCTACATCACGGTGCCGGGCACAACCACGACGACGGGAGCATCGATTCCCTTGTTCTCCAATCTGGGTTCGACCTCCCCCACCAGCGGCTTGACTCTGTTGAACGCCAGCAATACGGTGCGGATCGATGCGGTGCTTACCATGGCCGAGTCACGCGGATTACTGAAGGTTCTGTCGCGGCCGCGAGTCGTCACTCAGAATAATATCCAGGCGCTGGTGAAGCAGGGCGTGCGGGTGCCGATTGTGACCCAGGCGCAGTTGGGGGGTCCGCCAACTGTGACCTACGTCGATGCGTTCCTGCGCTTGACCGTGACTCCGCAGATCACGTCGGAGAATACGATTTTCCTGAACGTGGACGTGGAGAACACGACACCAAACTTCGGCCAGGAAGTACAAGGCAACCCGGAATTGATCACGCAGCAGGCTACGACGCAGGTGCTGGTGACCGACGGCGGCACGGTGGTAATCGGCGGCGTCATCCAGACGCAGAACTCGATCAACATCACGCAGGTGCCGATTCTGGGCAACCTCCCGATTCTGGGCAACCTGTTCAAACACACACAGGTGAATACGTCCAACCAGGAGTTGATCTTCTTCATCACGCCGCGGATCATTCAGACATAACCGACCTAGCAGCGCGCAGTTGAAGATTTAAAGCCGCCGGCCTGAAGAACCTGTCAGGGCCGGCGGTTTTGTTTTGGTGCAGTTCTCAGCTAGTCTTTTCTGAGAACTGAGAACTGCTCGCCTTCCTCCTGCTAAACTCAGCACGATGAACTTTCCTGGCCGCCAGAAGAAACTGCGGGAGCACCTTGTCACTACGCAGTTCGATGCCCTCCTGATCAGCCATCTCCCCAACATCCGCTATCTCTGCGGGTTCACCGGCAGCGCGGGGTTGCTGCTGGTTGCGGAGGCCGGGAGCGTTTTCTTCACTGACGTGCGCTACGACACGCAGGCACGCGAAGAGGTGAAGGGCGCAAAAGTGATCATCGCGCGCAAGATGCTCTCAAATGCTCTCGCAGAGTGGCTTGGAGCCAGCCGGACGAGATCGAAGGGATGGACCATCGGAATTGAAGCTGAACACCTGACTGTAGCGGAAAGAAAACGGCTGGCGGACCTGTTGCCCTCGGGTCAGCGACTGCGGAATGCGCCCGCGCTGGTGGAGCTCGTGCGTATGGTGAAGGATGACGATGAAATGGACCGCATCCGCGCGGCGGTAAGATTGGGAGCCACGCTGTTCGACCGGGCGCTTGAGGTTCTACGGCCGGGCGTGAGAGAGACCGAGGTGGCTGCGGAGATGGAATACGCGGCGCGGCGGGCGGGAGCGGAGGAGATGTCGTTCCCGACAATCATCGCTTCCGGGGCAAGATCGGCGCTGCCTCACGGCAGAGCTTCGGAGCAATCCATCGCTCCCGGTGGATTCGTGGTGTGCGACTTCGGTGTTATACTCGCAGGTTATTGTTCGGACCAGACCCGCACTGTATGGGTGGGTGCGGCATCAGGTGCAAGTTCTAAGGAAGCGCGCGAAGCCTACGACGCAGTACTGGAGGCACAGCAGGCGGCGATTGCCGCGGTACGGCCCGGGATCAGCGTCGGGGAAGTCGATGCGGCTGCGCGCAAGGTACTACGCAAGGCTGGGCTAGGCCGCTATTTTACGCATTCCACCGGGCATGGCGTGGGTCTGGAGATCCACGAAGCGCCCAGAGTTGCCGCCGGGCAGAAAGAAGTACTGCAGCCGGGCATGGTCATCACGATTGAGCCGGGAGTATACTTCCCCGGCAAATGGGGCGTGCGGATCGAGGACATGGTGGCCGTCAGGGAAAACGGCTGTGAGGTGTTGACCCCGACCGGCAAAAATTTTCTGACGGTGTAGGTCTCTTGACGTGCCGTCAGGTTGAATTTCAGGCAGGGCAATTTCAGGCAGAGCAGGCGGAACGCATGGCTGGTTCCCGAGCCGGTTCTGGCGCGGAGTGGGGAGCGGTCCCACCGATACGAATGAATCAAAAAGAGCTGAAGGAACTCATCGAGTTCTTAATCGAAAAAGACATTGCCGAGTTCGAACTGGAGCGTGGCGATGTCAAAGTAAAGATTAAACGTGCGGGACAAACCACCGTGGTGCATACGCACGGGGAGGCACCGTATCCGCCATACGCGGCGGGGCTTGTTACGGAGGTCACACAGAATCAGGGCGCAGGGACCCCTCCCGCGCCGCCAGCGCCAAGCGAGCCCGCGCCGGAAGAGAACCTGCAGATCGTGAAGTCTCCCATCGTGGGGACGCTCTATGAGGCGCCTTCGCCGGGCGCGCCGCCGTTTGTCAAAGTAGGAGATATGGTGGAAGTGGGGCAGGTGTTGTGCATCGTCGAGGCGATGAAACTGCTGAATGAGATTGAGTCGGATGTGGCCGGCGAAATCGTGAAGAAAATGGGGAGCAACGGCCAGCCGATTGAATACGGGCAGGAGTTGTTCGCCATTCGGCCGAAGAAGTGAAACGTTGTGAGAACTGGCTTCTGAAAAACCAAGCGCGCTTTTCGCGCGCCTTTTTGCGTTTGAGGAGGCGCCAAGAGCCGGGCTGCGCCCGGCGGACAGCCGGGGACGGCTGTCCCCACATCGATCTGAAATGGTTAAGCGGCTGTCCCCACATTTGAATCTGAAATGTTTAAGAAGATACTAATTGCGAATCGCGGAGAAATCGCCCTGCGCGTGATTTGCGCGTGCAAGGAGCTGGGCATCCGCACGGTTGCGATTTACAGTGAGGCGGACCGCCATTCCCTGCCCGTGCGCTTCGCGGACGAAGCCATCTGCATCGGACCGCCACAACTGGCTCTGAGTTACCTAAACATCCCAGCGGTGATCAGCGCGGCGGAGATTGCCAACGTGGACGCGGTGCATCCCGGCTACGGATTGCTCGCGGAGAACGCCAACTTTGCCGAGGTGTGCGAGACCAGCGGAATCAAGTTCATTGGGCCGCGGCCGGAAGTGACGCGGCTGATGGGGGAAAAAGAGAAAGCGCGTGCCGCTATGAAACGCGCGGGCGTTCCGATTCTGCCCGGCTCGGATGGAATTATCGCCTCCGAAGGCGAAGCGGTGGAGTGGGCGCGGCAGGTGGGCTTCCCGGTGATTGTGAAAGCTTCGGCGGGCGGCGGCGGACGCGGCATGCGCATTGTGCGCAGCGAAGAGGAATTGCCGGGCTTATTCAAGGCGGCGCAGTCGGAGGCGGCGGGCGCGTTCGGCAACGGCGATCTCTACATGGAGAAGTATGTCGAGCATCCGCGGCACATCGAGTTCCAGGTGCTGGCTGACGAGCACGGCAATGTGGTCAGCTTGGGCGAGCGGGAATGCTCAATCCAGCGGCGGCATCAGAAGTTGCTGGAGGAATCGCCCTCGACGCAGGTCACTCCGGAGTTGCGCGATCAGATTGGAGCGGTGTTGTGCCAATCGCTGGCGGAGATCGGCTACACGAACGCGGGAACGATCGAGTTCTTGATGGACCAGGACCGCCGGCTGCACTTCATCGAGATGAACACGCGCATCCAGGTGGAGCATCCGGTGACAGAGATGGTGACGGATGTAGATTTGGTGAAGAGCCAGATCATGATCGCCGCCGGTGCTCATATGCGGGACGTGCTGCAGGGGCCGATTGTACACCGCGGGCATGCCATTGAGTGCCGCATCAATGCGGAGCATCCGGAGAAGTTCACGCCGTCGGCGGGGAAGATCACGGCGTTTAATCCTCCCGGCGGCACCGGGGTACGCGTGGACACGGCAGCTTATGCGGAGGGCACGATCCCGCCGTATTACGACTCGCTGATCGCTAAGTTGATCGTGCGTGGCAAAGACCGCAACGAGGCTATCTCGCGGATGACGCGGGCGCTGGAGATGTTTATTGTGGAAGGCGTGTATACGACGATTCCGCTGCACCGGAAGATACTCGCCGATCCGGACTTCCGTGCCGGGAAATTTGATACGGGGTTTATTGAGCGATTCCTGGCGAAGAACGGGAAAAAGGATTCCGCGGCGTGATCTCAGTTCCTCGTCTTTATCCCATTGTGGATGCGGCGTTCTTTTCGACGACGGAGGACTTGGAGGCCTTCGTCGAGGAACTTGCCGCTGGCGGATGCACGCTGCTGCAATATCGCAACAAGAGCGGGAACGCACGCGCGATGCTGGAGCAGGCGCGCGCGCTGAAACGGTGGGTGGGCGGGAAGGTCAAACTCATCATGAACGACCGCGCGGATCTGTGCCTGGTCGCAGAGTTCGACGGTGTACACGTTGGGCAGGATGATCTCTCGCCAGAGTCGGTCCGAAGGATCATTGGTCCCGACCGTTGGCTCGGAGTTTCCACGCACAATGCGGAGCAGATGCAGGAAGCGGATCGCACTACGGCGGACTATCTCGCCATCGGTCCTGTGTTTTCGACCTCCAGTAAAGAGCGGCCTGATCCGGTTGTGGGCCTCGAAGGAGTGCGCCGGGCGCGGCAGTTGACCCGAAAACCGCTGGTGGCGATTGGGGGGATTACGCGGGGCAATGCGGCCTCCGTGATTGAGGCCGGAGCCGATTCCGTGGCCGTGATATCTGATCTGATACGGGATCCCCGGAAATCAGCAGAGGAATTTTTCCGCATCTTGAGGTAAAGTCATGAGGCTGATAAGCGTCGGGGCGAGCGAGGGCAAGATGCCTCGCTGCCTGCCCTCAAGCTTGCCGAAGGGATAGCCGGCGGGACGCCGGCGCTAAAAAGTTCTGGCGCTACAAAGTTCTTAGGAGGGATCCTGAGCACACCGACAACGGCTGCCGGCAGCGACTGGGAAACTCATAGCCGTCAAGATAACGAATTAGTCAAAGGCCTGGGCCTGACCAGCGCCACCATGCTGGTCATGGGGTCGATGATCGGCTCGGGGATTTTTATTGTTTCGGCGGAGATTGCCCGCGAGGTGGATTCACCCGCGCTGCTGATCGGCGCATGGGCGGTTGCGGGGTTCATGACGATCGTCGCGGCGCTCAGCTATGGCGAACTGGCGGCGATGATGCCTCGGGCTGGCGGACAGTATGTTTATCTGCGCGAAGCGCTCGGACCGCTGTGGGGGTTTCTCTACGGCTGGACATTGTTTCTTGTGATTCAGACCGGGACGATTGCCGCGGTGGGCGTGGCTTTCGGCAAGTTCCTCGGAGTTTTCTTTCCCGCGATCTCTTCTTCGAACTGGATTCTGCATCTCTGGAAGGTTCCGCCGATTCGCCTCGGGCCGATGGTACTGGGGAACATGGATGTGGGAATCAACACGCAGAATCTGGTCGCCATCCTGCTCGTAGTTTTTCTTTCGGTGGTGAACATCTTCGGAGTGAAAACCGGAGCGCTTATCCAGAATGTGTTTACCACGGCCAAGGTCTCGGCGCTGCTGGGGTTGGCGTTGTTCGGCCTGGCGCTAGGACGGAATGCGCAGGCGCTGGCTGCGAACTTCAGCGGACATTTCTGGCGGAATGCCGGGCTGGGCGCGCAGCACGCCGTGCAGGTGGGGGTGGGTGGTCCGGTTGTGATGGTGGGCACGCTGACGATTTTGGCCGTGGCGCAAGTTGGGTCGCTGTTTTCCGCGGACGCCTGGAACAACGTGACTTTCACGGCGGGTGAAGTGAAGAATCCCAGCCGCAACCTGCCGCTTTCTTTGGCGCTGGGTACGGGTGTGGTGATTGCGCTCTACATTGCGTGCAACCTGATTTACCTGAACGCGCTGCCGCTGGATGGAATGCCCAGCGCAGCCACGATTTTGGGACGCGGAATCAAGTATGCTGCCGAAGATCGCGTGGGGACGGCGGTGATGACGCAGATGTTCGGCGCCGCCGGAGGTCTGCTGATGGCGGCGGCTATTTTGATTTCCAGCTTCGGCTGCAATAACGGGCTGATTCTTTCCGGCGCGCGCGTCTACTACGCCATGGCGAAGGATGGCCTCTTCTTTCGCAGCGTGGCCAGGCTGCACCCTACGTATAAGACACCGGCCGTTTCGCTGATGGTGCAGATGATATGGGCGTGCCTGCTCTGCATCTCGGGCAGCTACGGGCAGCTTCTGGATTACATTATCTTTGCAGTGCTCGTCTTCTACATTCTGACGATTGTGGGCCTATTTGTGCTGCGGCGCACGCGTCCGGATGTTCCGCGTCCCTACCGCGCGGTTGGATATCCGATTCTGCCTATCGTTTATATTGTGATGGCTTTATTCATCGATATCGTACTGTTGCGCTACAAACCGCAATTCACGTGGCCAGGGCTGATTGTGGTGCTGCTGGGCATCCCGGTATATTACGCGTGGTCGAGAAGTTCGGGCACGACAAGCGCATCTTAGCCCAAGGAGAAACGAAGCATGGCGAATCTGTTCGCGAAGAAGGACCTCCCCACACTGATGAAAGAGGCAGTTGAAGTTGAAGGCGAACAGAGCCTGCGGCGCGCCCTCGGGCCGCTGAATCTGCTAACCCTAGGCATTGGCGCGATTATTGGGGCAGGTATCTTTGTGATCACGGGTCAGGCTGCGGCGCAGTTTGCCGGACCCGCCATCGTAATTTCGTTCGTGCTGGCGGGCGTTGCCTGCGCATTCGCAGGACTCTGTTACGCCGAGTTTGCTTCGATGATCCCGATTGCGGGCAGCGCGTATACCTATTCCTACGCCACGCTGGGGGAACTGGTTGCATGGATCATTGGTTGGGACCTGATTCTGGAGTATGCCTTTGGAGCAGCTACGGTTGCAGTAGGCTGGAGCGGCCATCTGCGGGCCTTCCTGCACGACCTTGGTCTGAATCTGCCTGCTTTTCCTACCTCTGATTTCACTCTCTTCGGGATGCCCGTTCATTTGAAGTACGACTATGTCGGGTTCCTCGTGATCATGGTGATTACCACGATCCTGGTCATTGGGATTAAGGAATCGGCGAACTTTACCACCGCCATCGTGATTATGAAGGTAGCGGTGGTGTGTATGTTCATCGCTCTTGCCGCAGCATTTTTGTACTCGCACGGATGGAAGCCAAACTATTGGCACCCGTTCATCCCCGCAAACACCGGCGAGTGGGGACATTTCGGATGGTCGGGGATCTTGCGGGGAGCCGGCGTGGTCTTCTTCGCCTACATTGGATTTGATGCCGTTTCAACCGCGGCGCAGGAGGCCAAAAATCCGAAGAAGGATATGCCTCTGGGCATTCTGGGTTCTCTTGTCATTTGCACTGTTCTCTATATCCTGGTTTCCGGCTTGCTTACCCACCTTGTACCTTACCAGCAGCTCAACGTACCCGACCCCGTTGTAGTCGGTATGCGCGTCGCCGGTCAGCAATGGGCCACGTTTCTGGTGGAAATCGGCGCGCTAGGCGGCTTAGCCACGGTGATGTTGGTAATGTTGCTCGGGCAATCGCGCGTATTCTACTCCATGTCGCGTGACGGTTTGCTCTGGCCCTGGGCGGGCAAGATTCATCATCGCTTTCGCACGCCCTACCTCAGTTCCATCGTTGTGGGCATTTTCGTTGCCATCCTGGCCACAGTGATTCCGCTCAATGTGCTGGATGAGATGACGAGCGTAGGAACGCTGCTCGCCTTTGTACTGGTGAGTGCGGGAGTGTGGGTGATGCGCAGGACGCATCCTGAACTCAACCGGCCGTTCAGGACGCCGATGGTGCCGCTGGTTCCGATCCTATCGATTCTTTTCTCAGGGGCGCTCATCGTTTTTCTATCCCCGGCCACTCAGATCCGGCTGGTGGTCTGGCTGGTGATCGGACTGGCAATCTACTTCACCTACGGACGTAAGCACAGCAAAGTGCAGCAGGCTCTGGATTCGGGATCTGAGCCGAAGAGCAGGCCTTAGGCTGAGTTTCTTTGCTGCGGGCTCTCCGCACGGCGCGGAGAGCCTTTTGTTTTTGTTGCCGGTCAGGCGATGATAGGAGTGAGCGAGTTGCGACTATGAAAATCACCTCCGCGGAAGAGATGCGAGCTATTGACCGCGCCACCAGCGAGCGCTTCGGCGTACCTTCGCTCTCGCTGATGGAGAATGCGGGCGCGGCGGTCGCTGATTATGTTCTCTCCCATCACGCAGCGGTGCGCATCGTGGTTTTCTGCGGCAAAGGGAATAATGGCGGGGACGGCTTCGTGGCGGCGCGGCGGTTGCATCAGCAGGGGAAGAAGATTCAGGTGGTCCTGCTGGCCGATCCGGGAGAACTGAAGGGCGATGCGACGGTCATGTTTGGTAAGTTACCTTCTCCTGCAATCGCGGTGCATTCCAGTGAAGAGCTAAAAAGTGAACGGCTGCGGCTCTCGCTGCAGGGAGATCTGTACCTGGATGCCTTGCTGGGCACCGGTTTCAAGCCGCCGGTGAGCGGGATCTATGCGGAAGCAATCGCAATCATGAACGCCAGCCAGGTTCCGGTAATCGCCGTGGACATTCCTTCCGGCGCTGATGCCGACGCGATGAACGCGCAAGCTGGGACCATTGCCCGCGCGGACGCCATTGTCACCTTCACTGCACCGCGTCCTGCGCACGTTTTTGGTTTGCTTACCGCGGGATCCACTTTTGTGGCGGACATCGGCTCGCCGGAGGCGGCGATTGTTTCGGCGCTGCAACTGAATGTGATTACGGCGCGCGATGTTGGGCGGCTGGTTGGTCCGCGTCCGGCAGAGTCGAACAAGGGCAGTTACGGGAGCGTGCTGGTGGTAGGCGGATCGCTGGGAAAAGCTGGCGCGGCAGCAATGGCGGGTATGGCGGTGCTGCGCGCGGGGGCGGGACTTTCGACGGTGGCGGCGCCTAAGTCGGTGTTGGGAACCGTTGCCGGGTTTCATGCCGAGTTGATGACCGAGCCGTTGCCGGAGACGGATGCGGGCACGATCTCGACCTCCGCGCGGGATCGAATCGCTGAGTTGGCAAAGGAGAGGACTGTGCTCGCGATAGGGCCGGGGATTTCGCGGGAGCCGCAGACTGCACAACTGGTGCGGAGTTTGGTGGCAGGGCTTCAACTTTCGATGGTGGTGGATGCCGACGGTCTGAATGCGTTTGAGGGCTGTACGGACGAATTAAATGGTAAGGGCCGGACATTGGTGATCACTCCACATCCCGGAGAAATGGTGCGGTTGGCGGGATCGAGCATTCCTGAGGTACAGAAAGATCGCTTGGGAGTGGCGAGGAAGTTCGCGCGTGAACACGAACTGATCGTCGTGCTCAAGGGACATCGCACGCTGGTGGTGCAGCCGGATGGTGAGGCCTGGGTGAATACCACCGGCAATCCTGGAATGGCTACCGGGGGCACGGGAGACATCCTGACCGGCATGGTTGCCGGAATGATTGCACAGCACCCGAAAGAAGCTTTTTCGGCGGTGCTTGCGGCGGTGCATCTTCACGGTCTTGCCGGGGACGTGATGCGCGAAAGTGTAGGCGAGAATTCGCTGGTTGCAACTGATCTACTGAAGGGACTGCCGGAGGCGTTTCGGCGCACGCAGCGAGCAGAGAAGGAAAAGCTGGTGCGCCTGAGCGGGTGAAGTGAGGCGCACGAACGATCAGGCGTCATCTCGACGAGCGCAGGGGGATGGTCTTGCCCGACGCCGCCGAACGCCGCGCTGCGTCGAGGATTTCTGTCACTGTGACATTGGTCTCAAGGGATGACGGTCCGTCCGGCTTCATTCCGTTCAGCACTACTGCCCTCAGAAAAGACAGCGAACTATCGTAGGGTGTAGGCAGCGGTTTGGCCGCGATCTGTTGTTCCTGGCCACCGGCGCGGCGCACACGAATGTCATCTCGCTTCACCGTGATTGCATATCCCGTCTGTCCGTATACTTCCATGTCTTTGCGGTCGAATGGCCAGTTCCAGGAGGCTTGCAGGATTGCCTGAGCTTTGGGATATGTCAGGATGATGGTCGCTTCATCGTCCACTCGCGGATAGATCTCGGGCTTGATTTGCTGCGTGATAGCCGTGACTGTTTCCGGGCGTTCTCCATCCATCAACCAAGTCATAAGGTCGGCGCCGTAGCATCCGAAGTCGAAGAGCGCGCCTCCGCCATTGAGTTTGGGGTCGGTAAGCCAACTTAGGAATTCTGGTCCGACACCGATCTCTTTCGGTCCACTGTGTCCATCGTGAACCACAACCTTGCGCACTTCGCCGAGCGCCTTCTCATGCACCAGGTCGTATGCCGCCCGGTTGCTGGCGTACCACGTAGTCTCGTAGTTGACGAGCACCTGAATCTTGCCAAGGTCGGCGGCTTTCTTGATCGCCAGTGCTTCCTCCAGGCTGACCGCTAATGGTTTTTCCATCATGACGTGGACGCCGTGCCGGGCGCATGTTTCCACCACCTGCCGGTGGCTGTAAGTGTTCGTGTAGACAAGCACAGCTTGCGGATGGACTCGATCGAGCATTTCTTCCAGGTCTGGAAAGAGCAAGCGTCTGTCGATGGCATACTTCGTTGCGTATTGAGCGGTGAGCGATTGGTCCGGTTCCGCAATCCCTACAATCTCGATCGCTGGATTGTGCAGTGAATGTTCCAGGAATCCCTGGACGTGTCCATGAACGAGGCCGACGATGCCGACGCGGAGAGGAGTCCGATCGTCCGCAGGCGCGGTCTGGGCCTGGAAAGGAGCGGATGCGAAAAGCGCAAGAAACAATCCGGAGACCAGAAAAGAGCAGTAGCGCATAAACACTCCAATCGCGGCGAGAAATCTGCGTGTCCGACAGGACATTGTATCAATAGTAAACACCACGCTAAGTACTCTGGCCCCAGAGGCTTGAATCACCCGAAACCGGCGCGCAGTGCGGGAATCCGGCCATCTGCTTTTGTAACCTGTTACCCGTGCAGACGTCGTGCGATAGTACAGTCAGCTTATGACCCACTTCCCCCAACCGCATCCCTCGAGGCGCGCGGCCCGGGTCCAGCTAGGCGATTGTGTCCTGGCTGCGATTCGTTTAGAAGACGGCCGACGCACGAAAGCAAAACTCCAAACCATTTCAGCGACTGGCGGCCTGTTGCGACTGCCGTGTGCGCTGGGCAACGGCGCGTTCGTCGAACTTGCATTTCAAACGCAAGCGGGCCCGATACACGGCATGGCCGAAATCCTCAGCCCCACGCGCAAGACAACCAATGGCGTGCTGCAGCCGTTTCGCTTCATCGCGCTCGAGGACGATGACCACCGGCGCTTGCGGACATCGCTTGAGCAAGTTGTAGACCGAAGTCTGCTGGGGCTGAAGTCGTCGGCTTTTAGCGTGCCGAGGACGATTTAGCCCCCCCGAAGCGCTCGGCGCCCTCGCGCTTCCTGCCCGGTGCGGCGCACAGCGCAAGGCTCTCGCTATACTGGTCGTGGCTTGTGCATGATGGGGCTGCGACCGGAACTCGGGAGATGACGCGGGAGATTACCACACATTCGGCTGAGGAGACGATCGCCTTCGGGCGCACGCTGACGCAGTTACTGGCGCCGCCGAAGCTGGTGCTGCTGCGCGGCGACCTCGGCGCGGGCAAAACCACGCTGGTCAAGGGAATCGCCGCGGCCTTCGAGGCGGCGGAAGAAGAAGACGTTACCAGCCCCACCTTCACGCTGGTACACGAGTATTGCGGACCGCGAGCCAACCTCTATCACATCGACCTTTACCGCGTGGATACGCCGCGCGAATTGGAAACGCTGGGGCTGGATGACCTGCGCACCGAGGGCAGCATTTTGCTGATTGAGTGGGGAGAAAAATTTCCGCGCTTGCAGCGGGAGCGGGATGTGGAGATTTCGTTGGAGCGCGACGGGGAGAGCGGGCGGCGGATCAGGATTGTCAGTTAGCGTGCAAGACGGCGGTCGCGGGCAGGATCAGGATTGCACGTGCACAAGTGGAAGGTGCGTTCCATTCGCGCACCATCGAGAAAAGGATGGCAACGGCGAAGAGAGCGAGGATCAGTCGCTTGTTTTGCATCGGCTCAATTATCTCACGCCAGTAGCTTCGCTCGTCGCGACCGGGCATGGGGGCTCTTCTGAGAGTTTCAGTTCTTTTGCCAGAGCCGACCTGGGCGAACGATCTTACAGTAGTAACAAGCGCTGCTTTCATCATCGTGGTTGTACCAGTGATGTTGAGCACCACGCGATTCGCAATCTTCGCCTTTATCGATCCACCCACAAATCGAGACTGGCAGCAATATTCTGAGGTTTGTCCGCCATCCGTACGGATGCTTCCAGCTAAACCGAGAATTGAAAATCATGCTCCCACCCCGTTACTGTCCGCCGTCATGGTCAGCCCTGACCGGATTCAAAACAGCAAGTACGCACAACTGAGAACCGACCTGGCCTCAAAATCCCATGATGTTATATCCGCAGTCGACGTAAATCACTTCGCCGGTGATGCCGCTACTGGCGTCGGAGGCGAGGAAGACTCCGGTCGAGCCGACTTCTTCCACCTCCACTCGGCGGCCTAGCGGGGCCCGTTCTTCGTGACCTTTTAACATGTCACCAAAGCCGGCGATGCCGCGTGCAGCAAGGGTTTTGATAGGGCCGGCGGAAATTGCATTCACGCGAATTTTCTTCTTGCCTAATTCATAGGCGAGATAACGGACTGAACATTCGAGTCCAGCTTTGGCTACCGCCATCACGTTGTAGCGGGGCACGACTTTTTCTGACGCGTAGTAAGTCATGGTGAGGATCGATCCACCATCTTCCATGAGCGGCGCGGCAGCGCGGGCGACCGCGACCAGCGAGTAGACGCTTACATCCATCGCGATGCGAAAGCCCTCACGCGTCGTGTTGACAAATTCTCCCTTCAGTTCGTCGGCGGGAGCATAGGCGACGGAGTGCACAAGCGTGTGCAGCTTGCCGTGACGCTCTTTCAGCGTGGCGAAGAGGCGATCGATCTCTTCATCTTTGCTGACATCGCACATGTAGCCTTCGGCGCCGGGCAGGGAGAGGATGAGATCCTTCGCTTCCTGCTCCAGACGCTCGTTCTGGTAGGTGATGGCTAGCTTCATGCCGGCGGCGTGCAGTCCCTGAGCGATCGACCACGCGATGGATCGCTTATTAGCAACTCCGAAGACAACGGCGTTACGGCCTTGCAGGTCAGAGGACATGAGCGCTCCTTAGAATGGGAAAGGATAACAGGTGAGAAGAAAAGTCAGAAGACGGAAGTCACAAGGCAGAAGTCAAGGCATGGTGGAAAAGGCGAAGACCGAAGTACGCTTGGGTTTTACTTCTGCATTCTGACCTGTTACTTCTGACTTAGCTCCGCGCGGACTTCTTCTACTGCGTCAGCCGTCCCCACCGGGACGCTGGCGGCTACGAACGAGAGACCGTAAACGCTAGCGAGGATGGCGAATGCGGCCACCAGGCTGACTTTGTGCGCGACTGCGCCGACGGCGAGCGCGAGCACAAGCTGCAGGAATGTTCCGAAAAAATAAAAAGCGTTCTGTACCCTTCCCATCAGGTGCGGAGGAACCATCTCCATCAAGCTGGTGTTCATAGCGATTCCGCCCACACCGCGCGCCGAACCCATCACTCCATAGAGCAATATGGCGACGACGAACCAGTGCGAGATGGGAGCGCAAACCACGCACGCGGCGAGCAGTGCCATGGAAAACGCGACGGAACGGCGGCCACCCAGACCGGCGATAACAGCAGGAGCATACAGGGCGCTGAGGAATGCGCCGGTGCCCCAACCGGCGTTGAGCCATCCGTAGCCGACGGCGCCGGCGTGGAAGATGCGCTCGCTGAGCGACGGCGTGACGACGACTCCGGTGATCATGGCGCCGAGAAACAATGCCCAACTGATGCCGAGCAGCACGACAGCACGATGGTCGCGGAGAAAGTGCAGGCCTTCGCGCATCTCGCGCCAGAAGCGCTGGAGCTGCGTTTCAGCGGCCAGGAGATCGGCACGAAACTCCTCCGGACGCAATACGACGTGACGGCCCTTTCGCACCGCGAAGTAGCACGAGAACGAAACCACGTAAGTGGAAACATCGATCAAGAGCACGCCGCCGAGGCCGATGTGGTTGTACATGAAACCGACGATCGAGCCGGCGATGAGCCATCCTCCCTGCACGCCAGCCAGGAGAAACGTATTCGATTGCACGAATTGGCCTTCGGGCGTGAGTTCCTGAATGAGCGCCGTGATCGTCGGCCAGAACATCCAAAACCCGGCGGCGACAAGCGTATTCATCAAGTAAAGTTGCCACACCTGCACTCGATGCTGAAATGCGAGGACCGCCACAGTCACAATGATCACGGCGCGCACGCCATCGAGCCACATGAGCAGCACGCGGCGATCTTCGCGGTCAATAATGATGCCGGTGAAGGGAAGCATGAGCATGGCNNGCAGAACGGCGAAGGTGCCGAGGGCCATTTCCGAGTGCGTGGCCTGGAGGATGTACCAGGCTACGGCGGCCGAGTTCATCCCACTGCCCAACATGGAGATCACGTTGGCGGCGAAAACGAAGCGCAGCGGTCGTTGGCCGAGGATGGCGCGCATACCTTACTTTAGCCGAGGAGGAGCCGGGATGGGCTTCACGAAGTGGAATTCACAACGAAGCAAAGGTAACCAAATCCAGTTATTGGGCAGGAACTGCCAATTTCTCCGCTTCCTCGCGAATCCTGTTCCAAGCCTTCTCGACGTGCCTCGCCTGCGTGTTCGTCTGCCCTACGCAGAGGCGAAGGGTGAGTTTTCCATTTAGCTTGGTGTGCGTGAGGAAGAGATCGCCGCTGCGGTTGAGCCGATCCATGATGGTTTGATTCGCCGCCTCTCCATCTTTGTGACGGAAGCAGACCAGGTTTAGGGGTGCGGGTGCTGCGAGTTCGAAGTTCTTGTCGTCGCGCACCCAGTGTGCGAATATCTGCGCCAGTTGCACGTGGCGGCGGATGTGGTGCTGCAGGCCTTCCACGCCGTAGTGGCGGATCACGAACCACAACTTGAGTGAGCGGAAACGGCGGCCGAGCTGAATGTGCCAGTCGCGATAGTCGATCACCGCGCCCGATTCCGTGGCCTGGTTGCGCAGGTATTCCGGCAGGATGCTCAGCGTCTGGATGAGCGCCTTACGATCGGCGACCCAGAAGCAGTTGCAATCGAAGTTCGTGAACATCCACTTATGTGGATTGAAATTGTAGCTGTCGGCGAACTCGACGCCGGCCTGCAGGTGACGGAATTCCGGGCAGAGGGCGGCGGCGCCCGACATGGCTGCATCCACGTGCAGCCAGAGATTGTGCTGGCGGCAGACGCGGGCGATCTCGGCGATGGGGTCCATCGCATTGGAAGACGTCGTGCCAACGGTCGCGCACACAAAGCAGGGAACCAGGCCGGCGCGCCTGTCAGCTTCAATCTGGCGGGCGAGAGCGTCGGGGCGCATCGCGAAGTTGTCGTCCACTTCGATCAGGCGCAGATTCGAAACGCCGATGCCCGCGATCATTGCAGCTTTTTCCAAAGAAGAATGTGTCTGCGTGGAGGCGTAGGCGACGAGGCGGCCGTCGCATCCCTTCTTGTTGCTGGTGTAGTTGGTGGCGCGTTCGCGGGCGGCCAACAGCGCGCACAGCGCGGCGCTCGAGGCAGTGTCTTGAATTACGCCGCCGCCGGTGCTCGATGACAGGAATTTCTCCGGCAGTCCGAGCATGGGCACCAGCCAGTCGAGCACATGCGTTTCCAATTCCGTGCAGGCCGGGCTAGTCGACCAGAGCATGCCTTGCACGCCCAGGCCGGAAGAGAGAAGATCGCCGAGAATTCCGGGGCCGGACGCGTTAGAAGGGAAGTAGGCGAAGAAGTTCGGCGACTGCCAGTGTGTGACGCCGGGAAGGATCAGTTTCTCCACGTCCTTCAGTAGCGCCTCAAAGGGCTCGCCTTGCGCCGGAGGATTCTCTGGCAGCGATGCGCGGATCTGTCCCGGCTTCGCCTGCGAAAGCACGGGAAAAGATTCGATGCGGGAGTGATAGTCGGCGATCCAATCGATCACGGCATGGCCGTGGCGGCGGAATTCGTCGGGCGTCATGTGAAAAGATTCTTCGTCGGGCATTGTTTTTCACGAAAACGAAAATCAGAACAAAGTGAACCTTCAAAGCCCCTAAGGCTGAAGTTGTCCGAAATACAATCGCGTCTTGTACTCGAACGCCGCCCGGCTTTGGACGGCGCAGGCATCGAATATGCGTCGCAACTCCCGCAGCATCGGCGCGTGCTGCGGATGCTCCGGCCCCGGCGCATAGGACGACGACAACAAACGACCTTCTATCCCCGCGTAGTCGAACTCCTGACGCAATTCAAACGCCCTCTCCTGAAACGGTGCGGGATCGAAGAATTCATTGACCGCGTCGGTCGTGTGCTCGTGGCGGATATCCTGGTAGTCGGTACCGTACTTCAGCAGTAACCGTTCGTAGTCGCGGAGAAAGTTTGTCGAATCCGTCAGCCGTTCGTTCCACAGAAGCACCAGCCAACCGCCGGGCTTCAGGATGCGAACGAATTCGCGTCTTGCCAGTTCGCGGTTGAACCAATGCGCGGCCTGCGCCGCGGTGACGAAGTCCACACTTTGATCCGCGAGCGTGGTTGCCTCGGCGGTTCCTGCAACGCTGGTGAACTTTGAAAAAGCTGCGAGCAGTCGTTCGCCCGCTTGCCGCATCTCGGCATTGGGCTCCACGCCGAAGACCGAATTGCCATTCTCCAGCAACATGCGCGTCCAGATGCCGGTGCCGGAAGCGAGATCGGCAACTGTATGGCTGGGCACGAGGCCGCATTCGGCCTTCAGGGCATTCATCACTTCCGGCGGATATCCCGGCCGGTAGCGCACATAGTTTTCCACGCGATCGGAGAAGCGGCTGGTTGCGTTGGAGGCAGGCATAGGACTTCAAAGTAGCAAGTTTTTTCATCTTGCCAGAAAGCCATTTTAATTGCAGGATAGGGATGTTGTCCTCCCCGCTGGGCGGCCCTGCGCCTCAAGCCCGAGCTACTTCGGCAAGAATAATAGAGAAGAAAAAGGGAAAGCATTCTTCGGCGTCAAATACGATACCATTCCAAATTAGGCTCGGAAAGTCTCCATGGCATGAGAGTTGTCATCAAAGTCGGCACCAGCCTTATCGCTCCCGGCGGTCAGATCGACGCGAACTTGTTGCGCGCCATGGTGGATCAATTCGATCTCAGCCAGAACGAGTACCTGATCGTCACTTCCGGCGCAATTGCGGCGGGTATGTCTGGACTGGGATTGCGCAAGCGGCCCAGCGGGGTTCCCGGCATGCAGGCCTGTGCGGCCGTGGGACAAAGCAAGCTGATGCACACTTACGAACGTCTGTTCTTCGGCAAGAAAGCGGTGGCGCAACTTCTGCTTTCGAGTGATGATTTCACTTCACCGGTCCGGTACCGCAATTTGCAAAACGCGCTGGCTGAATTGCTTTCGCTGGGCGTAATCCCCATTGTGAATGAAAACGACAGCGTCTCGGTGCGAGAGCTGGAAGGCGCTTTCGGCGATAATGACGAGTTGAGTGCGCTGTTAGCGACCGCCGTGAACGCCGACTGGTTGCTGCTGTTGACGAACGTGGATGGGTTTCTCGTTCCCAACGGACGCAAGGGACCCAAGCTGCAACGCGTGGTGCGGAAACTGACTCCGGCGCTGGAGGCTCAGTGCAACGGCAAGAGCACGCAGGGACGCGGAGGCATGATTTCCAAATTGCGCGCCGCGAAGTTGGCCAGTGAGGGCGGTGTACACGTGGCCATCCTGAATGGACGACATCCGCGGGGGATTACTCTGGGCATGGGACGCAAGATCGGAACTTATTTCCCCCCGCAGCGGAGGCGAGGCTGATGGCCGTGAGCATTGCCAACTCGGCCTCAACGCAGGAAAAACTGTTGCGTGCGCGCGAAGCAGCTTCCAAGCTGGCCCTGTTCTCCACGGACGAGAAGAATACCTTGCTGCTGACGATTGCGGATGCGATTGAAAAGCATGCTCTGACGATTCTTGCAGCGAACCGGGAAGACGTGGAAACTTCCGGCCTCGAAGTCGCCCTGCGCGACCGCTTGCTGTTGACCACGGAGCGGATCGAGGAGATGGCGCAGGGCGTGCGCGAAGTGGCGGCGCTCCGCGATCCGATTGGCGAAATTGTAGCGGAATGGACGCGGCCGAACGGCCTGCGCATCCGCAAAGTGCGCGTGCCGCTTGGCGTGGTAGGCATTATCTACGAATCGCGGCCCAACGTTACGGTAGACACTGCGGTGCTGGCTCTGAAAACGGGCAACGCCATTGTGTTGCGAGGCGGCAAAGAAGCGGCGAGCAGCAATCAGCGATTGGTGGAGATCATGGCTGCCGTGCCGGGAGTACCCGAGGGGGCAATCGAGCTTCTCGATTCGAGCACGCGGCAGTCAGTGCAGGAACTCATCAAGGCCCGTGGGCTGGTGGATGTGATTATTCCGCGTGGCGGCGCGGGGCTGATCACGTTCGTCACCGAGAATTCCTCGGTGCCGGTGATCGAAACCGGAGCAGGGAACTGCCACATTTTTGTCGATGAATCCGCCGATTTTGAAATGGCCGACCGAATCGTAATCAACGCCAAAACGCAGCGGCCGTCGGTGTGCAATGCCGCGGAGAAGCTGTTGGTGCATGAACGGGTCGCGGCGGAATACGTCCCGCGAATCGTGAAGAAGCTAATCGAAGCCGGCGTGGAAGTTCGAGGAGACGGGAAATCTCGCAGCATAGCCTCTGGCCTGAACATTGTGCCCGCGGCAGAGCAGGACTGGCACGAAGAATACCTGTGCCTCTGCATGGCGGTCCGCGTGGTCGCGAGCGTGGATGAGGCGATCGTCCACATCAACCGCTATTCCACGAAGAACTCCGATTCCATTGTGACGCGCGATGAAGCGAACGCCCGCAAGTTTCTGCGCGGGGTCGATTCGGCCGCGGTGTACTGGAATGCTTCGACTCGTTTTACCGATGGGGCGGAGTTCGGCTTCGGGGCAGAGATGGGCATCAGCACGCAGAAGCTGCACTGTCGCGGGCCTTTCGCGCTGGCCGAGCTCACTTCTTCGAAGTACGAAATTGTAGGGACGGGGCAGGTGCGGTGAACTACACCTCGGGTCAATCTTCGCGCGATCACGAAACGACCCTATGCCAGTCGATTCCGGCCCAAGGAACATTTTCCTCAATGTCGCTTAGGAGGCCGTATATCAGGCTCTTTTGCTGGTTTAAACTGCTCGTTGATTAATGTCGCGAGACCACGAAACAAGGAAAGCTTGTTCTTTCTGACCGGCCCTCCTGGCTATTGAAATCAATTTGTGTTCTACGTCTAGGCCGGAAATCGAACCTTTGCGCTTTTGTTCATCTATTCGAAGGATATCCAATCGACGCTGGCACTCTTTCTTGTAGCGCGTACGAAGCCGTGAGCATTATCCTCGTTAGCTTGTTCCAGCTTTCGCTGGGCGTTGTAGCATCGCGTGCACATCTGCCTCGCCTTCAGTGCGTGGCGTGTTGTCCCGCAATTCGCGCATCCCTTTTTGCCTGATTCACCCAACACTGTCGATACCTCCGAACTTTCTGCAAAGCCGCTGAGTGGATCACTCTCGGTTCCCATCACCGCCAAACGCCGACGCGCATCACATCGAAGTGATGGTCGTACGTCCAAACCTCAACTTTCAGGCGGGTGGCCAGTGTCGCGACCGTCGCGTCAACCAGGCTGATGTCCTGATCGGATAAGGCGCGCACAATGGCGCAAGCAATCGAAAAATCCTCTGGCGTCGGATTTATCAGCGAAGCTTCGACTGCATTTTCCAGCCACCGCAAAGCGGCTTGGGAGCCGAAGCGTTTCAAGACCAGGCTGTACGCCTCTAGCAGAATCGGATAGGGAATTAATACAATCCGGCCCTCGCGCTCCAATTCATCCATCTGCTGGAGGGCCCGTTCATGGTCGGCGTCGTCCTCGTCCGCGGCAGCGAACAGTGGGCCGGTGTCCGCCAAAACTGCGTGCATCACTTCTTAGTGCCAGCAAGGTACGCGTCGTGTTCTCGACTTATGTCGCTGCGGCCGCTTCGGCCAACCGGGGTGATTCTGAAGGGGCGGCGGCTTGCGAGAAAACCTCTTTGCTTGAGGTACTCGCGCAACGCCGTCTGCACTACGGTTGTAAGAGATGGCGGCGCTTCCTGGGACTGCCGATAGCTGTCGACGGCCTCGGCTAAATCGTCTGGAAAGGTCATCGTGGCTCGTTTCATAGATTGAGTATAGCACCAATTGATGAAGTTGGTGCAAATTCTGTCTGTGATACCTTTTACTTTCTTTCCTTGGCCAATGACAGCATGAAACCGTTTTCTCTTTTGCTCCTTTTGATTGTTATCCCTTCAAGCGTTCAGCCGTTGGAGAGCGGGCACGAAGCAGGCCCTTCTAGTAATTCCCAACCCATTTTCGGTTTCCGCGACTCCGCCGCCGAATCTGCCATCGAAGCCCGTTTCCTCGCCGTGCCCGACTCCAAACTAGCAGAAGAGCACTTGCGCACGCTGACCCAGGCTCCGCACATGGCAGGCACACCTGAAGACAAAACGACGGCCGACTACGTTGCGCAGAAGTTTCGCGATGCTGGACTCGACACCGAGATCGTCGAATACAAAGTGTGGATGAACTATCCCCTGGAAATTAGCGTGGACATCACCGCGCCCGCCGGAGTGGAAATGCACGGGCCCACCCGTGAGCACGTCGATGGTGATCTTTACGGTGACGATCCGCGCGTGGTGATGCCGTTCAACGGCATGTCGCCGTCAGGGGATGTCGAGGCGGAGGTGGTTTATGCGAACTACGGCACGCCGGAGGATTTCGAGAAGCTGGAGAAGTTGAAGATCGATGTGCGGGGCAAGATCGTGCTGATGCGCTACGGCCAGAACTTCCGCGGCGTGAAGGAATTCATTGCGCAGGAGCATGGCGCGGCGGGAGTGATTATCTACTCCGATCCGTTCGACGATGGCTGGCGGCGAGGAGATAAATATCCTGATGGGCCGTGGCGGCCGGATACCGGTGTGCAACGCGGATCGGTCGGGTACATGTTCGAGTTTCCTGGCGACCCCACGACGCCGGGCTTTGCGTCGCTGCCTTCGCTGCCGGGGAACAAGCGCATTTCTCCAGAGCAATCCCCGCAGATGCCGAAGGTTCCGGTCACGCCACTCTCCTACCACGATGCCTCGCCCATTCTGCAACATCTGGCTGGGCCGGATTCGCCGCGGGAGTGGCAGGGGGCGCTGCCCTTTACCTATCACGTTGGGCCGGGACCGGTACGGGTGAAGATGCACCTCAAGCAGGATTATCAGTTCCGCACTCTGTGGGATGTGATCGGCCGCGTGCGTGGCAGCGAGTTGCCGGGCGAGTGGGTGGTTGCGGGCAACCATCGCGATGCGTGGGTCTATGGCGCGGTCGATCCGAACAGCGGAACGGCCGCGATGCTGGAGGCGGTACACGGAGTCGGCGAGTTGCTGAAATCGGGATGGAAGCCGAAGCGCACCATGATTTTTGGCAGTTGGGACGGTGAGGAAGAAGGCCTGATGGGTTCCACGGAGTGGGCCGAGCAGCACGAATCCGAACTGGTCGATGCTGCGGCATACTTCAACGTGGACGTGGCTGTCTCCGGGCCGAAGTTTGGCGCTTCGTCGGTGCCGAGCTTGAAACAGTTTTTGCGAGATGTGACTAAGGCGGTGCCCAGTCCCAAGGGCGGAACTGTCTACGAGGCGTGGCAGAAGGGTGACCAGTCTGGCGCTCCCTTGACGCAGTCGCCGACAGAAGCGATTGAGGGCTCGCGCCGCGCGCCAGCCGCGCCAACCAAGGGCGACGTGCCGGTCGGCGACCTGGGCAGCGGCTCTGACTACAGCGTTTTCCAACAGCACTTGGGTGTACCTTCGACGGACATGAGTTCCAGCGGCCCCTACGGTGTGTACCACTCGGTGTTCGACAATTTCGCCTGGTTTAAGAAGTTTGGCGACCCGGATTTCGTCTACGAGCAGGAGATGGCGAGAGTCTTTGGTTTGGAGGCATTGCGCATGGCCGATGCCGACGTGCTGCCTTACGATTACGAAGAATATGGCAAGGAAATCGCAGCTTATCTGGACGCCGCGGGTAAGCGGGCAGGACGCAAGTTTGGCGACCACGCGATTGACTTAACTGCAGTGACCGCCGCTGCCAGGCACTTTCAGGAAGCGGGGGCAAAGATCCTGTCCCGGCAGAAGAATCCCCCGCGAGATGCCGCGCGCTTGAACCGGGCGCTGCGAGGGGCTGAGCGCGCGTTGCTGGTGCCTGAAGGGTTGCCGCACCGTCCCTGGTTTCGCCATGCCATCTACGCTCCGGGGGAATACACGGGATATGCCGCGGTGGTGATTCCGGGAGTGAATGAAGGTCTCGACAAGGGAGATGCCGACCGGGCGCGCCAGCAGTTGGCGGTTCTAACGGCGGCGCTGGAGCGCGCGGCTAAGGCGCTGGAAGGATATCGGTAGCCCGATTGACTAGTCATATGACTAGTCATATAATCGCCTTCAGAGGTGGAGTTTGTGAGTTCCTGGCAACTGCAAGACGCGAAAGCCCGCTTTAGCGAGTTCCTTGATGCCGCCCTGACGAAGGGCCCTCAAGTCGTCACACGCCGCGGCGTTGAGGCCGCAGTACTTGTACCGATCGAGGAGTGGCGCCGGCTGCAGCAGTCCAGCCGCCCCAACATTAAGGAATTGCTCCTCGGTCCCGGGCCCCGCTTTGACATGATTCTTCCTAAGCGAAGCCGGTGGAAGCGCCGGCCGCCCATTGACTTTACTCATCCGGATTTCAAGTGACCCGCTATTTGCTGGACACTAACGTCATTTCCGAACTACGCAAAACCAGGCCTCACGGGGCGGTAGTGGCCTGGCTGGAGACACTTCGCGTAGAGCAGATTTTTCTTTCGGCTGTAACGATGGGAGAATTGCAGACAGGCGTGGAGTTAACGCGTGAGCAGGATCCCGCCAAAGCTCGCGAGATCGAGTCCTGGTTGACTTCTGTGGAAATGTCTTTTGCCATTATTCCGATGGAGTCGGCTTGTTTTCGGGAATGGTCCCGTCTAGTGGCTGGGAAGCCCGATAGCTTGCGGGAAGATGCCATGATCGCGGCAACGGCCAGGGTCCACGGGCTCAAGGTAGCCACGCGAGACGAAAAGGACTTCAAACGTCTTGGGGTAGAGATCATCAACCCGTTCAAATCTAACTGATCCATGACTCCCACTCACGCTCTCGGACAATTTCTGCGCACGCTGCCGCACTCGGCGGCGGCCACTTTTCTCGCGCTGTTTCCGATCGTCGATCCCTTCGGAGGCGTCCCGATCTTCTTCACCATGACCTCGTCCTGGACGGCTCAGGATCGCCGAAATACCGCGCTGAAAACCGGCCTCTGGGTATTTGTCATCCTGGTTACATTTCTCTTTTTTGGACGATTCGTGCTGTATTTCTTCGGCATTTCCTTGCCCGTGCTGAAGATTGCGGGTGGGCTGATCGTCGCTAACACCGCGTGGGGCATGGTCACGTCTCACGCACGCATCACGCCGGAAGAGAGCCATGAGGCGCAGGAGAAGGAAGACATCTCGCTTACTCCGCTGGCGATGCCGCTCATGTCGGGGCCGGGAGCCATTGGCGTGGTCATGGCGCTCGCCGCGCACGTGGATAGTGCCGCGTCGTACCTGGGCATGGTCATCGGCATCGCTGCCGTGGCGCTTTCAGTGTTGCTATTTTTCTGGCTCGGAGGGCCGCTGGTGCGGCGGCTTGGGCCCAGCGCGGTTGGAGCTATCAACAAGATTTTTGGCTTTCTGATTCTGGCCATCGCCGTCCAACTGGTGTGGGACGGCGTGGCGGACTTCAAGAGCTAGCGTTCGTGTGGCGCGGGCGCCCTTCGGCAAGCTCAGGGCAAGCTCCCGCCCGCGATTGCCACGAACTGGCGCCGGTTTTCCTGGAACTGCCGTTTCGTCCCATGCGTACTACAAACAGGCGCCCTTGCGCTCTGGAGGTGCTCCATGCCCGGAAGATTTCCTATCCGTTTGAACATGCTCCACAAGATAATCGTTGTCTGCCTTTTGCTGGCGCCGTTTTGCACCGCTACGGACCACTGGAACGACTGGAACTACGAAGCAACTCGTGACGAAGTTCGCGACTTCGCCGCCGGAGGAACCTTGCACGTCCGCTTGAGTGTGGGCGACCTGCACATCAAGCGGGGCGACTCCGATAAGATTCGTCTGCACTACACGGTCAAGTCATGGCGTGAAAGCCGGGCGAAAGAGGCGCACGTGGACTTCGATATCCACGGCCGCGACGCTACTATCGAATTCCACGCCTCAACCAGCAGCAACACGCAGTTCGACGTGGAACTTGAGGTGCCGCAGAACACCAACCTCGATGTGCATGAAAAAGTCGGCGACCTTAAGGTGGGAGACATCGAGGGCGACAAGGATCTGGAACTCGGAGTGGGCGACATCCGGGTGGAGGGTGGGCGTTCGGCCTATCATCTGGTGCGCGCCAGCACCAGCATCGGCGACGTCAACACCAGCACAGGAGATGTCAGCGCGGGCTTGCTAGGCAAGACTTTGAAATATCTCGGCGACGGAAAGTACGAACTGCGGGCGCATGTTTCGGTGGGGGATATTACGCTGGAAGGGAAGTAAGATTTAATGTGGCGCGGGCACTCTTGCCCGCGACATCTAGCCACTTAGAATGCCTTCATCAATGGCGGCGAAGGTTTGCTCGTCTTCCTGGTTGAGGATCGGAGCGGAACTCTCGAGTTCGAACTTCTTCGCCTTCGCCATAGGCTTATCGTATGCCCGGAATCGGCGGCTGATGCAGCGGTAAAAGCGTCGGACGTCGCGGTGTAGAATGGCTGTGTTATGACGGCAGATAAACAACACGCGCACGAACTGATCGAACAGTTGCCTCCCAGCCAGGTGCCGGCGGCTATCGGGATGCTGGAGAGCCTGCTTGATCCCGTATCGCGTGCGATTACAAACGCACCTGTTGACGAAGAATCCCTCACAGCGGCAGACGAGAAGGCTCTTGCAGAGGCTCGCGAATGGTCGAAGCATAACAAAGGAACTCCCCACGAGGAGTTCTTAGCCGAACTCGGCATCACGCATACGTACCGGTGAGATCCAGTTTTGGACGTCCTCGAGTGGACAACCACTGAGTAATATAATTCCGAAAGGATGGGCTAGCCGCCCAGGGAGAAAGGCATCAGTCTATGACAAAAGCACGGACGCTCGCCCTACTAGTTGTCGCCGCACACTGGATCGTCGCCATCTGGCACCTGTTCCTTGCGGCCAAGATTCTTCCCGCCCCAAACAACCACGTTAGTTGGCTAGCCATAATTTTGATAACGTCAGGGCACGTAGGCGTATCAATTCTGTTGTGGAAGCTCAGCGATAAAGTTGCTGGGTTTGTCTCGGTGATTTTCTTTTTGGCTGCAATGAGTGCCGATCTTTATGAGCACTTCCTGCATGCCTCTCAAAACAACGTTTTCATGTTGGCACGCGGAGATTGGACCGCCATCTTTAGCGTAAGTGTCTTCATCCTTCTCGCGCTGGAAATCGTGGGATGCTTGCTTGGAACTATCGTGCTCGGTGGCAGGACAAGGAACAACAAGTCAACTCCGGGACTCAATTCAAAATTCCGCAAGCAGATCCCCAAGCTTCTCTCCAGCCGATTCAATGCACTATCCCCGGATGGGGCGAGTCTGGGGTGAATACTTATGTTGTTCGCGGCGAGCGCAATGAGGAATGTAATCCGCTTGCTTCGGTGGCGTCGCGCGGGCAGCGCAATGGAATTTGCTTCCCCGAACTTCCCACCCTTTCGCAAAGAACGCGAAAGGATGGGCCATCCGCCGCCAGGAAAAGTTTGTCCTTGACACCGCCTTCGCTCTTATCGAGGGCCACCCGTCCGATTCTTAGTAGACAAAAACTTTGCCACAGTAGGAATGCTTCTCGCGCTTGCCCTTCTCCTCTTTTTCGCACGGTTGTTCAGAGAAGGCTGATACGTCAAACCTCTCGTCTTCTCCCTGCCTCGCAACTACTTCGTGGAGGTGGTATTCGAGTTGCGGACGGGAAGCGTCTTCTTGGGTTGCGAAGGCATCGTCAGGCAGTTCCACCGAAACATCCGCGTCGGTTCCCTCAAGATCAAGCCAGCTTGCAAGAGGCTGCCTCTTTTCGTCCCATCCCACGTACGACGTAACGCATTCCAAGATAATTGGACCCTTCCCAGTCCGACTAGCCAGAATTTTCCTCTCGAATGACGTATTGATGCTCGGGTACCGAAGGAAAGGATTACGGTTGCTTACGCCGCATTGCCCATGCAAGAAGAGTCTGTGTAGCCAGGGCAGATCGTGGGCCACGAAGGCAATATTCACTGCAGTGAAATTAGCGAGCTGCGCCAGTTCGCGCTCTTCAGGCCTGCGCTCGTCTGGGAATCTTCCATCCGTGGGCTTGACATAGTCGTCGGGAAAACCGCCCCCTCGGCTGACACGATCAAAGTACGCTCGAATAAGAGGTTGGTCGGGCACCCAAATTTCAATGTCGAGGGTGAGTCCGGCGCGGGTTATTGGGCTGAGTATTCGACGGGTTTGGTTGAGCACCGCGATTGTGGTGGCAACATTTTCCTTGATCGATCCTCGCGTCGTGTCCAGGTTTGTCCTAGTCTGATCTAGCTTGACCGATATACCTTGGGACTCCTTCACCTGCTGTTGCAAGTCCGCACTCGTTTGCCCCAGCTTCGTTTGGAGATCGTTTCCTTTGTCGATCAGTGTTGTGAGTTCACGCTCCGTTTTCTCCGCTGTTTTTTTATCTAGACTGTCCTTCGAGATGTCCGTTGAAAGACTAACCGCCGTAGAGACGACCAAGAGAGCCAAGCCGAGATACCCTTTACGAGACAAAACCTTTTGTCCGTTCCTTTCCACGCGAAAGTCAGTAATGGTGGCGTAGAATCCGTAGACGCCAGAGACCGTGGCAGCAATTAGTTTCAGCGCGAAATAAAATCCGTCGGACATGCTGGGTACCCTTCACGTTCGGGTCAACATAGTAGACCACGTCCGTGGGTTTTGGGAATGAAAGAGGGGCAAGGTGCGAGTTTAAGGGAGCAGAGCGAGGACAGGCTGACAAACTCCCGAACCCTCGTTGCGCTTAGCCTCTGACTACCAGAAACTTCGCGCACTACGTTCCGATCATCTTGCCAGTGTCGGTCGATTTAGAGTATTGGATGACGAAGGCGAGAGACGACGAGCACGGGCCATGTCTCCGCCTTGGGCTGCAGGCGGCTTTCTCGACCTCGTTACTTCAGCGACACCAGCCTCTCCACCAGTTCCGAATAATCTTTCTTCTCGATCCCATG
>PMSQ01000120.1:41477-46177 GCA_003168355.1 Acidobacteriaceae bacterium
TTTTCCCAATCGAATTTGTAGCGAGCGTAGCTGAGGGCGTCGTCGCGGTCGCGGGCGCCGGGGCGTCCGCGGGCGATGTCGGCGGCGTGGGCGGAAATCTTGTAGGCGATGATGCCGTCTTTCACGTCTTTTTCGTTGGGTAGCCCTAAGTGCTCTTTGGGCGTCACGTAGCAAAGCATGGCCGCGCCATACCAGCCGATCATGGCTGCACCGATGGCTGAAGTGATGTGGTCATAACCAGGAGCAATGTCGGTTACCAGCGGGCCTAGCGTATAAAAGGGCGCTTCGTAACAGAGCTCGACTTCTTTTTCGACTTGCTCTTTGATCTTATCCATCGAAACGTGGCCGGGGCCTTCGATCATCACCTGCACATCGTGTTGCCAGGCGATTTTCGTCAGCTCGCCGAGAGTTTTCAATTCGGCGAACTGCGCCTCGTCGCTGGCATCGGCGACGCAGCCGGGACGCAGGCCGTCGCCCAGCGAAAAGCTGACGTCATACTTCTTCAAGATCTTGCAGATGTCGTCGAAGCGCTCGTAGAGAAAATTTTGCTTGTGGTTGTAAGCCATCCACTGCGCGAGAATCGCGCCGCCCCGGCTCACGATGCCGGTAATGCGCTTCGAGATCAACGGTAGATACTGGATCAGCACGCCCGCATGAATCGTCATGTAATCCACGCCCTGCGCAGCCTGCTCTTCGATTACTTCGAGCATCACCTCGGCATTCAGGTCTTCAACCCGTTTCACGCGCGCAATCGCTTCGTAAATGGGCACGGTGCCGATGGGAACGGGAGAATTGCGCAGAATGGCTTCGCGAATTTCGTGAATATTGCCGCCGGTGGAAAGATCCATCACCGTGTCAGCGCCATAGTGCACGGCGGTGTGCAGCTTTTTCAGTTCTTCTTTAATTTCCGACGTGACGGCCGAGTTGCCGATGTTGGCGTTGATCTTGCACAGCGACGCCACACCGATCGCCATCGGCTCGAGCTCCGGATGGTTGATATTGGCGGGAATAATCATGCGGCCGCGGGCAACTTCGTCACGCACCAGCTCGGGGGCCAGCTTTTCGCGGTGGGCAACGTAACCCATTTCTTCCGTGATCACACCCCGACGGGCATAGTGCATCTGCGAAAAATTACCGTCGTTATTCTCTTGCTTGCGCCGGGCAAGCCAGTCTGCGCGGGGCTTGGGAGCGCTGTAACCGTTGCTGCCGTTTCCGTTCATACCGTTGGTGGGAGTCATGACCGGGTCAGCCTCGTTGGATATCATCAACGGATTATACCCGTATCCTGGCATTCCAGCGGACACAAGCTATTGCGTTTGCATTTCCAGGGCGCATTCCGCCGAGGTGCAGCCTCCGGGACCTTGCGTGCGCACGTTGCCGACCGCATTCTTGATATGAATAGCGGTCATGGCGGCAGGGTAGGCCCACCAGAGTCTGCGGATGATGCGGTCTCCGGGTAGCCAGGAGTGCGACTTCTTGACTTCGAATGCCACCAGGAATTCGCTGCTGTATAAGGCCAATCCCTTTGCGACGATGTACTGGTTGGCAGGCACGCTGGTAACCCACGGAGCGCCCGCTGCAAACTCATTGTCCAATACCAGCTTGCGGCTGGCAAAGCGGAAGCTCTCGGCCCCGCCCAGCGATCCCATAACTGCGAAAAACTTTTTGTCGAGTACTCTCTCCGGCTTGGTGCGGGGAGGCGCAGTAGTCGTCATCGGGACGGGTGCGGCAGGGAGCGAACTGGCAGCGATCTTGTCGATATCCATGTTTTGAACGGCAAGACTTTGAGCGGCAAGCCGGCCCGCCAGCATGAGCGCGAAAATCAGCAAACGAACTGCGGTCAAGCGTGGTCTCCTTAATCTCTAATCTTTGTCGAGTGAGCGGATGCATCAGGAAAAGTGACAGCCTGCCGGATCGCGCCGCAGGACTTTGCACCCGCGATATCACAAGAGCAAATCCTTGCCCAATCCGCGGAGTGTGCTTTTCAAAGAGATGCGGTTTACAGCGAGCCGGTTACGGCTGAGGTGTGCAAGGACTTTCGTCGAGCATGTGTCTAATGTTTCCCAGCCGCGCGATTATTAGCGGGATTATTAGAAAGAATCGCCGGCCGTGCCGGGCTTCCGATTTGCGTTGGCGATTTTTCTAATCTTAAGCCGCAAACTGGAATGCAGGTGAGAACTGATCTTTGATCCTTGCCCGGATTGACCGCCGGGCTTAAAATCTCATCCGTTCCTCAAAGGAGAAGTTCTATATGCGAGTGTCTTATCTCTTGCCGGTCTTGCTGATTCTCGTGACTGTCGGCGGCTTCGCCCAATCCGCTCGCATCCGGCCCGCTCCCGGCTTCAGCCTCGACACCATCGACAAGACCATCGATCCCTGTGCGGATTTCTATCAATACGCGTGCGGCAACTGGATCAAGAACTCGGAGATTCCTCCCGATCAATCATCCTGGGTGAGTTTCGTGGAACTCCGCGAACGCAATCTCGATGTCGAGCACGGCATCCTGGAGAAGGCCGCGACCGGGGGCGCAAGCCGCAACGGCGTCGATCAGAGAATCGGCGACCTCTACGGCTCCTGCATGGACGAGAAGACTGCGGACGCGAAAGGCATTGCCCCGGTGAAGCCCGAGCTCGACCGCATCGCGGCCGTCCAGGACAAGAGTGCGCTGATCGACGAGATCGCTCACCTTCGACTGATCGGCGGCACTTCGCTTTTCTCTTTCTACTCCGCTTCCGATCTGCACAATGCCGACCAGGTAATTGCCTACATTGACCAAGGAGGGCTGACGCTGCCCGACCGCGATTACTACATCAAAGACGATGCCGACAAAGTCGAGAAGCGGCAGCTTCTGGTCGACTATGCCACGCAGTTGTTTACCCTGGCGGGCCAAAGTCCGCAGCAGGCCGCCCATTCGGGGCAAACTGTCCTGGTAATCGAAACCTTGCTGGCGGCGGACTCGATGGACCGCACTAAGCGCCGTGATCCGAAGAATCGCGACCACAAGATGAGCCGCGATGAGGCGGCCGCACTCGGGCCCAATTTCTATCTGAATCGTTACTTTACGGCGGTCGGTGCACCCAACTTTGCGCAAATCAATGTTACAAATCCTGATTTTTTCAAGCAAGTGAATGTCGTGCTCGAGTCGGAGCCATTGGACGCCTTGAAAACCTACGTCAGTTGGCATGTGCTGAACGCGGCGGCTCCGTGGCTTTCCCAGCCATTTGTCGATGCCAACTTCAAGCTTCAGCAGAAGCTCACGGGTCAGGAAGAAATTCAGGCGCGGTGGAAACGCTGCGCCAGCCTCACCGATCGCGAACTGGGCGAGGCGCTGGGGCAGAGATACGTGGACGTGACCTTCGGTCCGGACGGCAAACAACGCATGCTCAAAATGGTGGATGCTCTGGAGAAGTCTCTCGCGGGGGATGTTCACGATCTCTCCTGGATGAGCGACGAAACCAAGAAGCAGGCGAAGATAAAGCTGGATGCGATTCGCAACAAGATCGGCTATCCCGATGTGTACCGCGACTATAGTTCCGTGGTGATCAAGTCCGACGACCTGCTCGGTAACGTGGAACGCGCCAATGAGTTCGAGTCGAAACGCGTGATTAGCAAGATTGACCAGCCGCTCGACCGCAAGGAGTGGGGTATGACTCCGCCCACGGTGAACGCCTACTACAACGGCTCGTTCAACGAAATTGTTTTTCCTGCGGGCATTCTGCAGCCGCCGTTCTTCGATAAGTCGATGGACGATGCCGTCAATTTTGGTGGCATTGGCCTGGTCATTGGCCACGAATTAACCCACGGTTTCGATGACCAGGGCCGCAAGTTTGATCCCCAAGGCAACCTGCACGATTGGTGGACCGTGCAAGACGGCAAGGAGTTCGAGAAGCGCGTCAGTTGCGTGGCCGATGAATACTCGACCTTCGTGGCGGTCGACGACGTCAAGCTGAACGGCCGCCTCACGCTGGGTGAAAACACCGCCGACAACGGCGGCGCACGCATCGCTCTGGCGGCGCTCGAACGCATGATTGTGGAGGACAAGACGGGAAAGGAAGGTCAGAAGATCGACGGCTTTACACCCGAGCAGCGCTTCTTCCTGGGATTCGCGCGCGTGTGGTGCGAAAAGCGGCGTCCGGAGTTGGCGCGCACAAGCGTGCTGACCGATCCTCATTCTCCGGGCAAGTACCGCGTGGATGGCGTGGTGCAGAACATGCCGGAGTTCCAGAAGGCTTGGGGATGCAAAGCCGGCCAGCCCATGGTGGCCGAGAACGCCTGCCACGTCTGGTAGGCCTTCGGCACAATCGGACATGGGGCCGGGGAAAAACGATTGCCCCGGCCTCAGGACCCACTAATGCAAACGTGCCATGGAGATGCGTAACTCGCGCGAACGTTCATAAGACCGGGGAGAGAGATAGCAACCGGCTCCCGGCATATCAATCATGCGCGCTAGTCACTTACTCCAAAACCTGGCTAATACCTAAGAGAAGGAGCCCCAACCGCCGCCCGGCGTGCCTAAAGAAATCCCAAGTCCATAGAACTCGCCATGGCCAATGTATGAATTGTTCTGGTACCAGGTGACCTGAAATCCCCCTCCTACGATGCTCAGCCCAGCAGCTTCAAAGGTAACATTCGGCATACCCTTAAGAGTGTTGGGGTTAACATTGAAGGTTGCAGCTCCGCCTAGCAGGCTGCGGAAAAAC
>PMSQ01000094.1 GCA_003168355.1 Acidobacteriaceae bacterium
AAGGCATCGCCTTCCTGAACCTGCAGAAGATCGACGAGGCCAAAGCTGCCTTGGAAGACGCCCTCAAACAAGATCCAAAGAATCCATACGCGTGGTACAACCTCGGCCTGCTGGCAAAGAACACCGGGGACGCCCAGTCAGCGATTGATGCATTTCACCAGGTCATCGAGCTGGATGCGAATGACGCCGACACCTGGTATTTCCTGGGCTCAGTCTACGTGCAGGCGAAACAGTTTCCACAAGCCATCGATGCCTTCCAGCACGCGCTGCAACTCAACCATCTGCACGCTTCCGCCGAGTTCGGACTTTCACGCGCGTACCAGCAATCGACTGACATCAACCACGCCCGCGAACACCTGAAGAAATTCCAGTACATCACGCAAAACAAAATCGGCGCGCCCATGAGCCTGGCCTACGGCGAGCAGGGCCAGTACTCGCGTGCGGTCGAATCGCCTTCGGCGGTGTTGAAAGCGCCGGTGCAGATCAAGGTGCGGTTTGTGGACGTGACAAGGGAATCGGCATTGGCCACAGCGATACCGGCTGTTCCTCAGTCTCCGTTGGAAATGGCTGGAACGATTCCCAACTTAGTTGGTTTTGGTGCTTGCTTTCTCGATTACGACGGTGATGGCCGCATGGATATCTTTGTTGCAGATCGAGGGAAGGAAGGCGGCCTCGCGCTGTACCACAACCTGGGCAATGGCAGGTTTAAGGATGTGACGCGAAAGGCTGGACTCGACCCTACGCTGCACGCGACCAGCTGCACCGCCGGCGATTACGACAACGACGGCTTTGTCGACTTGGTCATTGGACTTGATGGACGCGTTCTGCTGGAGCACAACGAGAAGAACGGCACATTTAAGGATGTCACCGAAGCTGCGGGTATCCATAGCGATGCGCTTATCCTGGGCCTGACGTTTGTTGACTACGATCACGACGGCGACCTGGACCTGTACGTCACTCGTTTCAACTGGAACCATCAGCTTTCTCTTGAACCCGATATGGGTTTCATCGGAAAGAACACAGCCGATCATGTCATGTGGCGGAATAATGGGAACGGCACATTCAGCGACGTTACCGATTCAATTGGTCTAACCGGTTCTGGCTCGGCTGTCGGCTCCATCGGTACTGATTACAACAACGACCGTGCGGTCGACATCGTCGTCGCCGGAGCGAGAATGCCAACGATTTTTGAGAACCCAAGGGAAGGGAAGTTCAATGCGCGGCAGCCTTGGCCCACGCCCGCCCCGACTCTCACTTTCGGTGTCGCCGTACTAGATTTCGACCACGACGGTTGGATGGACCTCGCCTTCACCCACTCAGGCGCTCCCGCTCTCACGTTGTGGCGCAACAACCATGGGAAGTTCGAGTTGGTCTCTCTCCCGGCAACGAATTGGGTGCAGGCTTGGGGCGTGGCCGCCATCGACTACGACAACGACGGCTGGGTCGATCTGGTTGCCGTCGGAGAAACGAAAGAAGGCAAGGGCGAAGTGCGCCTGTTCCGCAATCTCGGGGCCGATGGCTTCAAGGACGTCACCACCGAGGTTGGTCTCGACAAGATTGAACTCAAAGAGCCGCGCGCCATCATCACCGGCGACTATGATGGCGACGGTGCGACCGACCTGCTGATCACGCAGAACCACGGTCCCGCTGTGCTGTTGCGCAATGAAGGCCGCAATCAGAATCACTGGCTGCGGCTTTCGCTCAAGGGATTGAACGACAACAAGAGCGCGATCGGCACAAAAGTTGAAGTGTTCGCGGGCGGAAACCGGCAGAAGTTTGAGATCGCGGGTTCGTCTGGATACCTGGGACAGAACTCCACCGACATCGTGGTCGGCCTCGGCGATTCTAAAGAGGCCGACATCGTGCGCATGCTGTGGCCGACGGGCGTTTTGCAAGATGAGATCAATGTGGCGGGAGATAAGCAGCAGAACATTACTGAGATCGACCGCCGCGGCAGTTCCTGCCCCACGCTGTTTGTGTGGAATGGCGAGCGCTACGAATTTGTGGCAGACATGCTCGGCGCGGGGGTGGTCGGCCATTGGGTTGGTCCCGGCCAGCGCGACATTCCCAGGCCGGTCGAATACATCAAGATCGATCGCAACGCGATCCGCGAGAAAGATGGGAAGCTCAGCTTCCGCTTCATGGAGCCGCTGGAGGAAGCCGTCTACCTCGATCAGGTGCGGTTGCTCGCGGTCGATCATCCGGCCGATCTTGAGGTGTATCCCAATGAATATTTTGCGTCGAACCCGCCCTATCCTCCATTCAAGGTGGTGGTGAGCCGCGATGCGCGTCCGCCCGCAGGTGCATGGGATGAGCACGGCCACGATGTGTTGCCCGATCTGCTGGCGCACCGCTACTTCGGCGATTTTGCTTTGACGCAGTTCCAGGGCTTCGCTGAGCCTCACAGCCTCACCCTCGATCTGGGTGAGGCTTACCGCGACGGATATCTGTGGCTGCTGCTGCATGGCGAAGTCGAATATTTTTCCGCGAATAGCATGTATGCCGCGTCGCAGGCCGGCGTGCAGGCGATCTCTCCTTATGTGGAAGCGCTGGACGCAAATGGCAAGTGGGTGCGCGTGATTGACGACATGGGTTTCCCCGCCGGCGGGCCGCGCACCATGACCGCCGATTTAAGCGGCAAGCTGCCAAGGGGAACACATAGGATTCGCATCACCACCAATCTGCAGATTTATTGGGACAGCATTTTGATCGATCGCACATCGCAGGATCATGCACGCGAGATCCCTCGCCCCGCTGGTGAAGGCGCGGGGCTTCGGGATGATGCCAACGTGCGTCTGATGCCGGTTCCGCTGGTCCGCGCCGATCTCGGCTTTCACGGATTCCCGTTCAAGATCGAAGGTAAGCCGGCGGGCAACGTGCAATACATTTACGAAAAAGTTAGCGCGACCGGGCCGTACACGCGTCCGGCGGGAACCTACACGCGATACGGCGATGTGTTGCCGCTACTGACTGCGCTGGACGATCAGTCGGTAGTATTCGGCTCGGGCGATGAGGTTCGCCTCGACTTCGATCCGTCACAATTGCCTGCGCTACCCCAAAACTGGGTGCGGGATTATTTCTTCGCGGCCAACGGCTACGAGAAAGACATGGACTTCTACGCAGCGGAAGGCGACTTCGTGGCGCCGCTCCCGTTCCTCAGGATGGGTGACTATCCGTATGCGCCGGGCAAATCGTTTCCACTGGACGACTCGCACGTGAACTATCTTCTCGAATACAACACGCGACACATGTCAGGGAACGAGCAGCGCGGGTATTGGTTCAATTACGGGGAGAAGTGATCCGAGTCACTGTCACTCTGATATCTATGGAATCGTTTTAATATTGACATTTTGAGCCCTCCATAATCCAATAGGCGCACCCATGGAAACTACCACTGTTGCTGCTCCGTCGACGCCGCGGCTGCGCCGGACGCTCACGCTTTGGGACTTGATCCTTTACGGTGTGATCGTGATTCAGCCGGTCGCGCCCATGTCGGTGTTCGGAGTGCTCAGCAATCGCGGCCATGGTCACGTGGTCACCACGATTCTGATCGCCATGGTTGCGATGCTTTTCACGGCGATCAGCTACGGTAAAATGGCGCGGGCGTATCCTAGCGCTGGTTCGGCTTTTACTTATGTCGGGCAGGAGATTAACCCCGCGCTTGGCTATGTAACGGGCTGGAGCATGGTCATGGATTACCTTCTTAATCCCATGATCTGCATTATCTGGATCAGCCAGCAGGCGCATGTGTTCGCCCCCGGTGTCTCGTATGCCGCATGGGCGGTTTTCTTCGCGTTGGTGTTTACCGCCTTGAATGTCCAAGGCGTGAAAACTTCAGCTCGAGTGAATACGGCGCTGGCTGCGGGAATGGGAGTGGTAATCGCGATCTTTTTTGTGGCGGCGGCACGCTATATTTTTGGCCACCCTCACGATGGTTCGGCCTTCTTTACGCGGCCCTTTTACGATCCCGCGAGTTGGAATACGAAAGCGGTGCTCGGTGGCACCTCCGTTGCGGTGCTCACCTACATCGGTTTTGATGGCATCTCCACGCTCTCGGAAGAAGCCGAGAATCCGCGGCGAAACATTCTGCTGGCGACGGTACTGGTCTGTGTAGTGATCGGGGTCCTGTCGGCCTTCCAGGTGTATGCGGCTCAACTTATTTGGCCAGCCTCTGAACCGTATCCGAACATGGACACGGCTTTTACTTTCGTTGCGGGACGCGCCTGGGCGCCGCTGTTTGCCATTGTCGGGTTCACGCTGGTGGTGGCGAACTTTGGCTCCGGCATGGGCGCGCAACTGGGGGCGGCGCGCCTGCTTTATGGCATGGGACGCAGTAATGCCTTACCGAAGTCCTTCTTCGGGGCAGTCGATGCCAAACGGCGAATTCCGCGCAACAATGTCCTGTTTGTAGGCGTGCTCGCTTTAGCCGGCGCATTTCTGCTTCCAGCACTGGCTGGGGCCACCACCGGATATGATCTTGGCGCGAACCTACTCAATTTCGGCGCGCTTATAGCCTTCATGGGTGTCAATGCTGCGGCGTTCGTCCGCTACTACTTGCATGAACCGGAAAAGAAGTTGGGCAATCTGCTCCCGCCTGTTTTAGGCTTCGTAATCTGTTTTTTTCTCTGGATTAGCTTGAGCCCGAAAGCGCTGGTCTTTGGGGCGATCTGGATGGCGGTGGGAATCGCCGTAGGCGCGTGGAAGACCAAGGGCTTTCGCGGCAATCTGGTCGACTTCGAGTTGCCGCCAGAGGAATAGGGAAATGCTGATTGCTCATTGGAGTGCGAGAATCAACCCCAGGAGAATGGATGCTAGGTTCAATCAACATTGTGGCTTTTGTGCCCACCACGGACTCGCAGAAGGCGCGGGCTTTTTACGAAGGCGTGTTAGGACTGCGGTTTGTGAAGGAGGACGGATTCGCCATGGTGCTGGATGCGAACGGAATTATAGTGCGAGTGGCAAAAGTGCCACCGCCGTTCACGCCGGCGCCATTCACGATTCTGGGATGGCAGGTACCCGACATCGAAAAAATTGCGGCGGGACTGCAAGGGAAGGGCGTGCACTTCGAGAGATTCGGGTTTTTCGAGCAGGACAAACTCGGAATATGGACTGCGCCGAGCGGGGACAGAGTGGCGTGGTTCAAGGATCCCGACGGGAATATGCTGTCGGTGTCACAACACGTGTGAGGCATTGAGTTGAGCAATTTAGTAATTTGAAAATGGTTTTTCAAATTGCCCGATCGCTCGATTGCTCAATTACCCAATCGCTTCACTCCACGTTCCAGCCGGTGACTTCTATTGCCGGTTTGGCCGCGCCTAATTCGCTGGTGCGGTAGGTGGCGGTAACTTCGCGTTTCTCGCCGGGCAGGAGAGAAATGTAGTTGTCTTCCCAGACGACCGGCAGAATTTCTTCGCCCTTGGCGCCTTTGTCTACTTTCAGGCGTACGAAAAACGCCAGACTCTTGTTTGGATTTTCTATCGTTACGTGGGTGATGGACTCTTCGCCTTTGCGCTCGGTGCGGTCTGTAACTTTAAGCTTTAGCTTGGGAAGCTGCGCCAAGGCCGTGAAGTCGGCAAAGGAAGCGGTTGGGGTCATCCACCAGTTGGTCTTTGCCCAGTCGAGGGTTTCAGGCTTAGTGGAGAGCCAGTAGAAGTTGGAACCGACCAGTTTGCCGGCTGAATCCGTGAGCCGCAAGGCGACGAAGTAGACGGGGCTGAGCTCTGGGATGGCTTCGGGTAAGGTGAATATTTTGGCGGTGCTGTCGGCGTCGGCGTCGAGAGAGTCCTCGCGGGAGAACTTCTCGGTCATGTCCAGGCTATAGATTTTGGTGGTGAGCTTTAAGCCCTTGGCGTGTTCATACTGGCTGCTGACCACCCAGATGGAACGGTCGTCGTAGCCATAGACCGGGTGCAGCGCTTCCAGGGCGCGCTTGGCGCCGAAGTAGCCGCCACCGGGGCGCAGGTAATAGTCGTAGAGATGCCAGATCATCGAAGGCCAGGCGTTGTTCAGCATCCACTGGATCACGCCGGTCGATTGATATTTGTTGCGGCTGTAGGCTTCGTACATAGCGCGCACGCCTTCGTAGGTCTGCAGTTGTGACTTGGAGGCGAAGTCTTCGGCGTCGTCGGACTTGCCGTAGCGGTTGGCGAGCGCGGTGCTGAAGACCTGAATGGTTTTGAATTCTCCGCCGCCGGCGTGGTAGTTCCATACGTCGTCGATCGGCCACAAGTTTGCTTTGCCCACCATGGCGCGGATGCTTTCGATGGGCGGGACGGCAGGTCCCATGCTGGTTTCAGTATTGAAGCCGTAGGCGCCGCCGCAGCCGCCGGGGTTGCAGAGCTTGCGGCTGGGCTGACCAGCAGGAGTGTCTTGCTCCCAATAGCTTGGAGCTACGTACTCGTATGGACCAGTCATTTTGACGCCGGTATCTCCAGTGACGGAAGTTTTCTGTCCTGTGGCGGAAGACACTACCGGATTCGGCCACAGGAGCTGCTTTTCGATGTCGAGATACATCTGTTCGACATCGGGTGGCGGCGGGTTGTCGCTGCCGTTCAGCCACAGGATTAGACTCGGATGGCTCCGCAGCCGGTAGATCTGATCGCGCAGGGATTGTTGTGCGATTTCAAAATCCCGCGGCGTCCAGCGCGTCCAGCGCTCCCAGAAGTCGCAACAGCACCAGCCGGCCATCACCAGAATTCCCTGCTGGTCGGCCAGATCGAAGAACTCCTGGGTTTCGAGTTTGCCTTCGAGGCGCACGGTGTTCAGACCCATATCGCTCACGTAGCGAAATTCGTCGTGCAGGCGTTGCGAGTTCTCGCGAAGCATCATGTCGGGGGTCCAGCCGCCGCCGCGGATGAGAATGTTCTTGCCGTTGATATGGAAGGCGCGTCCGCCGGTAGCATTGATTTGCGAAGTCACTTCGCGAATGCCGAACTGGGTTTGGGAGCGGTCGCTGACCGTGCCTTTAGCCTCGAATGTCATGGTCAGCGGATAAAGATTCGGTTTGCCCATTTGCGCCGGCCACCAGAGGCGCGGATTGGAAAAGACCAGTTGAGGGAATTGATCGGGAGTGAAGGTGACGTCTTTGGTCTGGTTGGCGGCGAGCTCGACTTCCTGCTCGAAGGCGACGGTCTCGATCTGGCCTTGCAGTTTGCCCTTCACGGGCTCGCCGGTGGCGTTCTTCAATTGTGCGGTGACCGTGAGTTGCGCGGAATCGTTGGTCCGCAGGTTCAGCTTTGACACGACTGTGGGATAGCGCAGCGCGACGGGGCCGCTGGTGGTGAGGTAGACTTCGCGCCACAGGCCCATGTTCTTATCGGGAGGCGCAGGATTCCAGTCGACGAAAGTGATGGCGAGATCGTTCTCTTTGGGGGCGAAGACCTGGACCGCGAGAATGTTTTCGCTGCCGGGCTTAAGGGCACTGGTGACGTTGAATTCGTAGGTGCGCCAGGCTCCGGCAACGTCGTTGGAGTTGGCAATCTGCTTTCCGTTGAGCCATACGTTGGCGCGGTAGTTGATGCCTTTGAAATTTAGCCAGACGGTTTTTCTCGCGTAGGAAGCGGGCACGACAAATGACTTGCGATACCACCACGAGACCGCGTACGGGCTATCGGGCTGCATGGCGATGAGCGAGAAATTTCCACCGATAGGATAAGTGACACCGGGGAACTGGCGGAGATTCTTGGCAAAGAATGGGTCGGGGAGGGTTTTGTCCTTTACGAGCGCTGCTACTACGGTCGTGGGGACGGCAGCATTGTGCCATCCCTGCGGAACAAAGGCAACGGTGGAGATGGCCTCGCCTTTAGCCTCGACTTTGGCGGAAGATTGCAGCGTCCAATGGTCGTGAAGGGCCAGCTTTTCGGCTGGTGAGGCGGGGCCCGATGGTTTGGAAGCAACGCGATCTGCGGCCAGGAGGAAATGCGAGGCGAGAAGTGAGATTACGATCAACTGCGAAAGAAGACGACTGGAGAAAGCTGCCTGTCTTCTTCTAGCTCTTGCGGAATTCATGTTGCTCCCTTGCGTGCCGTCGTCGCTGGACGCGTGCAGATGCATTCCGTGGACCTCGGTCCGGGAACTAAGAGGGATAACACGTCTATTAATACGTTTCAATAGCTGATTTTGGCGGATTGCGCGGCAGAATGGAAATCTGGAGGGCAAGAGACCAAGAAAGCGCAGGCCTGGATAGCAATGACGAGGCAGTAGTGACGCAGGCAAGTTGCGCAGGCCCTTCGCTTCGCTCAGGATGACAGGCGTCAGGGTGCGGAACTTGAGCGGAGGTTGCGTGGTTTATAATGAGCAGTTCTGCTGGACATCTCGGAGTGATAAGAAGATGATTCGATTTCTGCAAACTGAAGGACCGTTCAAGAAAATCGTGCTGAGCGGGCTGCTGCTGCTCATTTGCGCGGCCATGGTGATCGCGTTTGTTCCCGGCATAGGCAGTGACACGACGGGTACGCCCGGCGCGGGCGTTGTGGCCAAGGTGAGTGGCGAAAGTATTACCGCTCAGGAGGTTCGCGAAGCGGCGCGCCAGATGGCCCAACAGCAGGCGCAGCAGTACGGTGCGAGTGCGGCCCAGTTGTTGCCCTTCCTGATGCAGCAGGCTACGCAGCGCGCGGCCGATCAACTGATTGATCGCGAGGCTTTGGTGACCGAAGCGCAGCGCCTCGGTTTTAAGGCGACGCCTCAAGAAGTGAAGGATGAACTGCAGCACGGCCGCTATGCGCAGATATTCTTTCCCGGCGGAACATTTATCGGCGAGGCCGAGTACCAGGGGCTGCTGCAGCAGCACAACCTGACTCCGGCAACCTTCGAAGATTCGGTGGGCAAGGAAATTCTGATCGGCAAGTTGCAGGCGCTGATCACCGGCAGTGCCTCGGTCAGCGACGCTGCCATCCGCCAGGAGTTTACCAAACAGAATACGAAGGTGAAGTTCGATTATGCCGTCCTCAAAGAAGACGACATCAAGAAAGGGCTTCATCCCACAACAGAGGAACTGAAGGCTTTCTACGATAGCCACCAGAAAAGCTACGCGAACTCCATTCCGGAAAAGCGCAAGATCAAGTACGCCATGATCGACCTGGCGAAAGTTCAAGCTGGAGTGCAGGTAACCCACGACGACTTGCAGGCCTATTACAATCAGCATCGCGATCAATATCGGGTGCCGGAGCAGGTTGAGGTCAGCCACATCTGGATCAAGATGCCGCTGCCGGGAGCGGATGGCAAGATCGACGAGAAGGGCGTGACGGAGGCGCAGCACCGCGCGGACGACCTGCTGAAACAGTTGCAGAACGGAGCGAAGTTCGAAGACTTGGCCAAGAAATATTCCGAAGATTCGGGCAGCTCCAATGTGGGTGGTTCCTTGGGCTGGATTGGTAAAAGCCAAATGGGTGCTGAATTTGAGAAGGCGGCATCGTCTCTCCCCAAAGGCAAAATCAGCGGTGTGGTGAAAACCCTCGACGGCTTTCACATCATCCGTGTGGATGACAGGCAGGATGCGCGCATGAAGACTCTCGAGGAAGTCAAAGGCGAGATCGAGCCCATCCTGAAGCAGCAGAAGGCGCAGGACATCGCGCAAAAGGAAGCGGCAGACTTACTGCAGCAGGCCAAGACGCAGGGGTTGGACGCTGCCGCGGCCGCCAAGGGCGTGCCCGTTGTGACCTCGGACTTCTTCAGCCGCAGGGACCTGGTACCTGGATTGGGTCCGGCGCCGCAATTGATGGACGCGGTTTTCGCCGCGGCGGAAAAGTCGCCAGCCGACACGGCGTCGACATCGCAGGGCTTCGCGGTGTTCCAATTGCTGGCGGTGAAGCCGCCGTCGACGCCTACGTTCGAGGAGATTCGCTCGAAAGCGGAGGAGCAGTTCAAGAACGAGCGCGCGAACATTCTGCTGTCGCAAAAGACGCAGGAACTTTCCGATCGTGCCAGGACCGAACACGATCTAAAGAAGGCGGCAAAAGAGTTGGGTGCGACGATGAAGGCGAGCGAGTTGGTTGCGCCCGATGGGCAGGTTCCCGATATTGGATCGCTGACGGGAGAGGCGGCGGTGGCCTTCACCATGAAGCCGGGAGACATCAGCGGGCCGATCAACAGCGGAAGCAACGGGGTAGTGATCTCAGTGGTTGAGGTGCAGGCTCCGACCGAGGCTGACTTTGCCGCCAAGCGCGACCAGATTCGGGATACGCTGCTGCAGAGTAAGGAGCAGGAGCTTTTCGGGCTGTTCGTGACCAACCTGCGAGAGCAGATGGAGAAGTCGGGCAAAATCAAGATTAACCAGGAAGAGTTAAAGACGCTGACCCGTGCGGGAAGCGAACCCGGAGCTTGAGGCAGGTCTTCAGAAGGCCGGGGCCGATCGAACGAGTTAACCCCGGAGTGAGTGATCAAGTTGCATGCCGTTTCCGCGCGCCGCAGGCATATTATTACATCCCACGTCGCTGCCGTCACGCGGCGGCGTCGGTGATTTTGGGCCGGCTGCTTATCGGTTCGTAGACTCCCTGGCTTCGGCTCGGCAAGGACTCTGGCAAGTGTTGCCGCTCGGTCCCGTGGGCTACGGCAATTCGCCTTACTCCTCCACGTCGGCGTTTGCCGGCAACCCCTTGCTGATTAGTCTGGAACGTTTGGCGAGCCATGGCTGGATCGATGCGGCTAAACTTTCCGGACTTCCTTCCCAACTCTCTTCCGACTCGACTCCGGTAGAGTACGACCAGGTTTTTGCCGCGAAGATGCCTCTGCTGTTTGAGGCTGGCCGCAGCTTTGCGGCGTCAGCATCGGGCAGCGCCCGCGAGCGCTTTGAACGTTTCTGCTCGGAGAACGCCTGGTGGCTGGACGATTTCGTTCTGTTTGATGCGCTGCGAGCCCAGCAGAAGCTGGCGAGCTGGAATGAATGGCCGGCAGAGTTGGCGCATCGCGAACCCGGTGCGATGGCACAGGTACGCAAGGAGTTGGCGGTCGACCTGAAGATCAGGAGCGCCTTGCAGTTTGCCTTTTTCGAACAATGGCAGGCGCTGCGGCGGTATTGTTCGGAGCGCTCGATTCGGATTGTGGGTGACGTCGCCATCTTCGTTAATTACGATAGCGCCGACGTCTGGATGCGCCGCGACCTCTTCCGGCTGAATGACAATCTGGAGCCCGAGGTGGTTTCCGGTGTACCCCCTGATTTCTTCAGCAAAACCGGACAGCGCTGGGGAAATCCTCTCTACCGCTGGGACGTGATGAAGGCGCAGGGATACGAGTGGTGGGTGCAGCGGTTGCGCTGGGCGACGCGGAGTTGCGACTACATCCGGCTTGACCATTTTCGCGGGTTCGACCAGTTCTGGGAGATTCCGGCGGCCGATCCGACCGCGATCAACGGCCGCTGGGTGGATGGTCCACGGGATGACCTGTTTCACAAGCTGCGCGAGGCGCTTGGGGGATTGCCGTTCTTTGCCGAGGATCTCGGCCTCATCACGCCGGAAGTGCATGCTCTGCGGAATCGTTTGCAGATTCCGGGGATTGCGGTGCTGCAATTCGGTTTCGGCGACGAGGGCGCGCACATGTATTTGCCGCATCGCGCTGCCGGCAAGGTCATCTACACAGGGACCCACGATAACGATACGACCTTGGGCTGGTTCCATTCCGGAGCTGCCGAGCACGAGCGCCGTAACGCGGAATGTTATTTCGGCCGCTGCGACGACGGGATTCACTGGGCGTTCATCCGCGCGGCAGAGACCTCGGCCGCTGAGTTTGCCATTATCCCTCTGCAGGATGTGCTGGGCCTGAGCAGCGAGGCTCGCATGAACACACCCAGCCTGCACGGCGGGAACTGGAAGTGGCGTTTTGCTCCGGGCCAGTTTACCCCTGAATTGACCGCCAAACTTGCGCAGCTCGCCGAAGTAACGGATCGCTTTCCGCAGCCGTTTTCCATTCTGCCGAATGAGGACTTCGCGGCCTGATACGCAGATCGACTCCTGCTGTTAATAGAGTGTTACAACGCCCGGGAAGCTTTGCGCCTTGCGTCGAATCGTGTATAGAAGCTATGGAGAGGTTTCTCGGTGAGCGAACCCATTGTCGAAGCCCGGGCGATTGAGAAGTCCTATCCCCAGCCGGATGGGACGCGCATTCAGGTCGTAGGGCTCACGGATTTCTCAATCGAGCCGGGAAAGATTATTGCACTGCTGGGCGCTTCCGGCTGCGGCAAATCCACGCTGCTGCGCATTCTGAGTGGTCTTTCACAGCCTTCGTCGGGAGCGATCTTCTGGCACGGCAAGCCATTGGGCGGCGAATCGCCCAACGTGGCGATCGTCTTCCAGAGTTTTGCGCTGTTTCCCTGGCTTACGGTACTGGAGAACGTTGAGGCCCCTTTGGAAGCGCGGGGCGTGGCAGCGGTCGAGCGCCGCAAGCGGGCTCTGCGCACACTGGACACGGTGGGTCTCGACGGTTTCGAAACGGCGTATCCCAAGGAGCTTTCCGGCGGGATGAAGCAGCGCGTGGGATTCGCGCGTGCTCTTGTGGTGGAACCGGAAGTGCTGTTCATGGACGAACCGTTCTCCGCGCTCGATGTGCTCACCGCGGAAAACCTGCGCGGCGAGCTGCTCGAGTTGTGGCTTAACAAGAAGATGCCGACCAGCGCCATCTTCATTGTGACGCACAACATTGAGGAGGCGGTGATACTGGCAGACCGTATCGTGGTGCTGGGCAGAAACCCGGCCCGCATCCGCTCCGATTTTAACGTGAAGCTTTCGCAACCCCGCGACCGCAAGTCTGGCCGGTTTGTGGAACTGGTCGACTACATCTACAAAGTGATGACCGAGCCGGATGTTGAACATGCGCTGCCCGATCCGGAGAGTACGGGGGAAATCGTGATGCCGCCGGGAGGATTAAAGAGGACGGAATCGCCGATCCGGACGAGCAAGTATCAGATTCTGCCGCATGCCCGCGTGGGCGGCATTGCCGGCCTGGTTGAACTACTGCATGATCGCGGAGGACGCGAGGATCTCTTTCGCCTGAGCGAAGAGTTAGTCATGGATGTCGAGGACCTGCTGCCCATCTTGGAGGCGTGCCAGTTGCTGGGTTTCGCCTGGTTGAAAGAGGGGGACGTGCAACTCTCGAGGCAGGGAGTGCGGTTCGCCGATGGCGATATTCAGGCGCGCAAAGTATTGTTCCGCGAAGCGGCGCTGGAGCATGTCACCATCCTGAAGCAGATCGACAGCATTCTGAAGCGGAAGTCGGACCACTCCATCAACGACGAATTTTTTCACGACATTCTCGACGAACACTTCTCCGAGGAGGAAGTGCAGCGCCAGTTCGATACCGCGATGAACTGGGGCCGCTACGCAGAAATTTTCGATTACGACCGGGAGAGCGGGCGGCTGGTTCAAACAGAAGTAGTGCAAGCGGAGACAGTACAGACAGAGCCCGCGCCGGCAGAACATACAGTCGAGAACCAGAATTCAACTCCTACGCCAAAGGCCTGATCGAGATCCAGTTGAGGGGAAAAGTAGCGCATGAAGAAGAGGCTTAGCTGGCGGGGATTCTCGGCCTACCGTCTGTGGGCGCAGCTGCCGCACCTCGAAGTCTCGCAACTCCCCGATGTCATCATGTTCGGCGCGGGGATTGCGCTATTTTATGCCGTCGTGACCGTCGGCCACTCCTGGTTCGGACCGTTTACGCCTTCCGTGGAAATCTCGCGCAGCCTGTGGGCGCTGCCGGCCTATGCGGGTTATTCGCTGTTGCGCATCACCATCGCTTACGCGCTGAGCCTGGGCTTCACGCTGGTGTATGGCTACGTGGCCGCCTATAACCCGCGCGCCGAGCGCTTCATGATTCCGCTGCTCGATGTGCTGCAGTCGATTCCCGTGCTCAGCTTTCTTCCCGGCGTGATGCTGGCCATGGTTGCACTTTTTCCCGGACGGCAGCTGGGAGTGGAACTGGGCGCAATCCTGCTGATTTTTACCGGCCAGGTATGGAATATGGCCTTCAGCTTCTATGCTTCACTGAAGAGCATTCCGAAAGACATGCGGGAGGCGGCGACGATTTACCGCTTCAGTTGGTGGCAGCGCTTCACGCAGATGGAGTTGCCGTTTTCGGCGATCGGATTGGTGTGGAACTCCATGATGTCGGTGGCCGGGGGATGGTTCGCACTGATGGTGTGTGAAATGTTCGTTCTCGGCTCGCGTGATTTTCGTCTGCCCGGCCTGGGATCCTATCTGCAAACCGCAGCCAGCGCGGGCGATACCACCTCAATCCTGTGGGGCATCGCTACCATGGTCGCAGTGATCGTTTTGCTGGATCAGTTTGTTTGGCGGCCAGTCATCGCGTGGGCGGAGAAGTTCAAAGTTGAGACGGTGGAAAGCACCGATGCTCCACGGTCCTGGGTGCTCAACCTGGTGCAGCGTTCGAGCGGACTCGCCAGTATTCGGCAGAAGACTTTGCGTCCGTTGGGAGAGCGTCTGCTGCTGCATTTTGCGCGCAAGAGCACGGAGGAGCGTCCGGCAGAAGTTGCGGCTCCGTGGCGAGATTGGTTGCTGCGCGCGCTGGCGGTGCTGACGCTGGCAGGCATTGGTTACGGCGTGGTGCGCGCTGCGATCATTCTTAGCGGCTTGCAGAAGGTCGAATTGCATGAGACCGCTCTAGGGCTGGGTGCCACCTTCTTGCGAGTGAATCTCGCCTTGCTGATCGGTGCGCTGTGGACGATTCCGGCTGGAGTTGCCATCGGGTTCAATCCTCGGCTCGCGCGTATCGCGCAACCGCTGGCGCAGATTGCAGCTTCTGTCCCGGCGACTGCGCTGCTGCCCGTGATCCTGCTGTTGCTAATTCGAATCGGAGGAGGACTGGGGCTGGCCTCGATCGTCGTATTACTATTGGGCACGCAGTGGTATGTGTTGTTCAACGTGATCGCGGGCGCAATGGCGATCCCGACCGATTTGAAGGAGTGCTGCTCTGTCTTCCAGATACGGGGCATCCAGCGCTGGAAGAGGCTGATCCTGCCGGGAATTTTTCCCTACCTCGTGACCGGGCTGGTGACCGCCTCTGGCGGAGCCTGGAATGCCAGCATCGTCGCCGAGTATTTTCATTTCAAAGGGCAGATTTACACCACAACGGGGCTGGGTGCGACCATCAGCCAGGCTACCGACAGCGGCGATTTTCATCTGCTGCTGGCCGCGACCATGATGATGGCGGCCACGGTGGTAACCGTTAACCGGCTGGTCTGGCGCAAGCTCTATGGGCTGGCGGAAACGCGCTTCCGGCTGGAGACGTAAGAGTTTAGCCCGGCTTATCTCTTCGGCTTTAGCCTGGTTGCTTCGTTCGTCAGTATGCAGGACTGCGCGGCGTCTTTCAGGCCAACCTCCAATTGCACCCCGAGATCTACGAGTTCTTTTGGAGTCATCAACTGCTGCAGGCGCTCGAAGAGCTGGCGCTCTTCCTTGCGAATGTGGGTGGAAAGCTGCTGGGCGAAAGCAGGCAAGTCTTCCGCGGACATGCGCTGCGCCTTTGCCTTGGAAAAAGATTCCTGCAACGATGCATGATCGGCGGTAAGGTCTTGCACCAGCGGAACTAATTCGGGGAACTGGCGAGCGGCCGGGAACAGCACCTGTTCTTCGGCAGAGAAATGAATCTTGATTTCCCGCTCGAAGTGCTGCTCGATTTCCGCTTGCCAAGTGTGCAGCTCCGCAGCGGGGATGGGTTGCGCGCGATCGATACGCACACACAGCGCTAACGCTTGCTGGTGTTGATGAGAAAGCGGAATCAGGCTTTTATCGCGCAGCATGGGTTTGGCGCCAGTTGGCGCATGAGAGCGAAAGACTTCACGCCACGCCCACTGGTTCGGACGCATCGGTGATGGCCGGACGCACCGTGAGCCAGTCTGTGCGAACGCGCTCCCACTCCTGGATCAGCATGCCGTTAAGCTCGAAGAATGTGCGAATGCGTGCGCGCTCCCATCCGGCAACCTCTTCGAGAATAGGGGCCAACACTGCGAAAGCGCTGGTGCTGAGCACGGTGCGCTTGGCAATCTGTGAAACGTGGGGTGACTCCGAGACCGCGATGGTGAGGCCGTCTCGCGCGTTGACCTCCAGCATCACGTGAATGTCAGAGCTGCCATCTCCAGTGTAAATCACATGATCGGGGCCCATCACGTGCTGCACTAGCAACTGCTTGAGGACTGCCACTTTGCCGTAGCCCGCGGTGGCGCGAATGATGGTGTCGATCTCACCGGAAGACTTGTAGCGGAACTCAGTTCCGAAAATATGATCCTGCGGAACGATACCCTCCAGAGCCGAGTGGATTACTTCGACCGGAGCGGCGGAGAGAACGTAAAAGTCGAACGAGTGTCCGTCTACACCAGTTTCGAGGATCTGGTAAAGGAGTTTGATGTCTCCTTTGAGGCGGATGCGCTTGCCTACTTCATGGAGATGCTCCTTCCGCACTTTGGCTTTGAACTCCGGATCGTGCAGCAGAAGGTAGGCGAGCTCCGCTCCCTGCTGCACGAGATTGATTTTGGCCATTCCTTTCGCTTTGCGCTCGAACTCCGCGGTGGGAATGCCGACCAATTCGGCGAGCACATAGCCGGAATCGTTGAAGGTGAGCGTCTGATCGAAATCGCTCGCGAAAATATAGCGTTTTAGGGGCTTATCTGCCATATAAAGTTAGATTCGCGGTCGGCCGGGATGACCCATTTAAGGTTTCGATAGAGATTATATGCGGTTCCGGTTAAGACATTGTGAACAAACGACAGCGCGAAGAAGCGGTCAAGCTTTCGCTCGACCGGACAGCGGATGGCGGCTGTCCCCACATGAGCATCTCCGCGAGCCGAGGCACTACGGCGAGGAGGCCTGCCTTTACTAAATTCGCTGACGCGTCCAGAATAAAGAGTCCGGTTCGAGACAGTATGCGTGCAGTAGGAAGGCAGGCAGTCAGAGTCAGCCGGAATCGATGGGGAAAATACAGGAGCACTCATGCCAGCGTCTGGTGAATTGATCCGTTCGATGAATTACGTGGAAGACATTACGACGACCTTGCGTCGCATCTGCATTTCGATTCCGGCCATGCCTTCCGATGAGCGCAAACGTCTGGCGGATAGTTTGCGTGCCGCCGGCAGCGCGCTAAACGAAGCAATTGCGGATCTGGAAAGGTGAGCCCGTTGTGGCGCAAGTAAGAACCATCGCGGTGATCGGCGCCGGCATTATGGGCCGGGGAATTGCGCATGCCGCGGCGATCGGCGGCTATCGCACGATTCTCGAAGACCTCTTGCCGACGGCGCTGCGTCGAGCGGAGAGCGAAATCCGGGCGAATCTCGACAAGGCGGTTGAGTTAGGGAAGGTGTTGGCACCGGAAGCCGATTCGGCTTTCCGTCGGCTGGAATATGCGGGCTCGGTGGAAGAGGCCGCCCGCGAAGCCGATCTGGTGATTGAAGCGGTTCCGGAGGAGATGGAGTCGAAGATTGAGATTTTCACTCTGCTCGATAAGATCTGCCGTCCCACGACGATTCTTGCGTCGAACACGTCTTCTCTGAGTGTCACGGAAATTGCCAGCGTGACCTACCGCGCGAAAAAGTGCGTGGGCATGCACTTTTTCAATCCGGTACACAAGATGAAGCTGCTCGAAGTGGTGCGGGCGTTGGAGACTGACGAGGACACACTGTCGACCGTTGTTGAAGTAGGGAAGCGGATGGGGAAGGAAGTGGTGGTGATCAGAGAATCGCCCGGATTCATCACCAGCCGCATCAATGCCATGATCGGCAATGAGGCCTTCCATATGCTGCAGGAGGGGATTGCCTCCGCGGTCGACATCGATAAGGCGCTGAAGCTCGGGCTCAACCACCCCATGGGGCCGTTCGAGCTGGTCGATCTGGTGGGGCTGGATACGCGGCTGAATATTCTCGAGTACCTGCACAAATCGCTGGGCGAGAAATATCGTCCCGCGCCGTTGCTCGTGCAGTATGTGAAGGCGGGACGGCTGGGGCGGAAGTCGGGGCGCGGGGTGTACGAGTACCCGGAGGCTGCGACAGCAGAGAAGACGAATGCTCCTGCTCGCAATACGGGTTCACGTGCTGAGATTGTGCGGTAGCGCTCCAATGGCTTGTCCGCGAGGTGCCGCCGGGCTTCGCCCAGGCGGGACAGCCGAGGCGGCTGTCTCCACATGGACAGTGCTAGCGCGATAGAGTTGGCTTGTGGCCGAAATTTAGGCCTGCCAGTGCAGCAGCCTCTTCTCGTTCGACGCCCTTACTTCCAATTAAAGCCTGAAAGCTTTCGCCCATACCTGCGGGAGTGACCAGATGCTTAAGCTGCAGCGCGACTTTGGCTCGTTCTTGCGGCAAGCGGCATTCTTCGAAGGCGTCGGCAAACTGATTGGCCTCGCCTATGCCCAGCAGGAATTGGGATTGAGTGATCAGCTTGTGCGTCAGCATACCGTGCTTCTCGGCCGCGGCAGCGAGCGCGGTGAAGTTCACGTCGGCGGTGATGTCCTGTTCGCCGGGAGCTTCATAAGGACTGGCGCTGACCGAGTGCTGGCGGAGTGCCTTCAGCGTTCCGCGATGGCGTCCAGCAAGCTGCTCTTCGCGGGTGTAGCCGTAGTCGATGGCGAGCAAGAATCCGCGTTGGATGCCGGCCGCAACGCGATCCATAGTTTTGTAGGCAACGAGAGTCGCCTCGACGCGTTCGTCCGGCTCAGGATGGATCGAGTAGCGGTCGAGGAATTCGAGTTCCTCCGGTGAAGGCTGCACCCAAGTCTCGACGAATCGGCCGTCGCGTGCATCGACGCACAGGGAGCCTTTGGCGCTGAGGATTTCGACCGGCAGAGCATCGAAGAATTCGTTGGCAAAAAAGATCGTCGGAGCACCGGGAGGCTGCGTGTCGTCAGAAGGTGTTTTCTTTCGTTCCTCCGGAACTTGCGTAGGTTCTTCGCTGAACCCACGGCTTGCGCCGTCGGCTGCATTCTTTCGCCGCTTCGCCGCTGCCGTGGGCCAACTTGTATTGCCAATCTCCGGAGCATCGAGCGTAGCAAGCTCGGCCTTTCCGGATTCGATGCGGTACGCCAGAGTCTCTTTGATTCTCGCGCACAATGCGGGCGAACGTTCGATCAGAACGTAGTGCAAGGCCTGGAAGAACTCTGGAAATTTCTTTTCTGACCAGTCCAGAACATCCTGCGCGAACAGGCCGCGGCCCGGGCCGAGTTCGACCAGTTCGACGCGCTCAGGCGAACCCAAGGCGCGCCACATTTCGTCGAACTGGCGAGCCAGAAGGCGGCCGAAGACGGCATGGACATCACTCGAAGTGTAGAAATCGCCAGCTTTGCCGAACTGCTCCGCGTTTCGCGAGTAGTAGCCAAGTTCGGGGTCGTAGAGGCACAGCTCCATGTAGTGCGAAAAGGGAATGGGTCCGCGTTCGCGGAGCTCCTGTTCGATCTTTTGGCGTAGGAGATTCACAATTCCTTCTCACGGCGATCCGCGCGGTCTTGCGGGGTGCGGATGAACATTTCGACGAAGTAGTCGTGCAGCGCATCGTAGAGCTGGCGCTGGAAGCTCCATTCGAACTGCGGGTGGTCGAGGTCGCGGGGGTGCAGCTCGAAATAGTAGGTGTGCATGGGAATGGACGCGTCTTTGAATTGGATGATGACCTCGACGCCCTCACCCTTGGAGCGCGCAGAAAAGTTGAGCAGCGGATGCTCGTAGAGGCGCAGTTGGGCTAGGACGCGGTCGAGGCGGGTCGCAGCGGTTTCGGGCACAGGGGGATTGTAAAGCAGATCACCGGCGCTACCGCGGATCGGCAGTGAGCGATTCGTGGAAGAAACTCCTTGTTGGGTCGCCGGTGGTGGAGTGGCAAGGGATCCTTCGACTTCGCGACTGCTTCGGGTTCGCGAAGCAGTCACTCCGCTCAGGACGACAGTTTTGCAAAAATAACGACTACTCGTAGCGCAGCGCTTCGATGGGGTCGAGCCTTGCGGCCTTGATCGCCGGCAACATGCCGCTGATGATGCCCACGAAACTGAGAATTACCGTCGACCAGATCAACGTGGCAGAGTCGATGTAGAGGTGGATATCGCCTTCGTTGGCGTCTTCGATGAAGGCGCTCCACAGGGTAAGCGAGCCCACCGACCAGGAAACGAGGTAAGCCAGCACAACGCCCAACAGTCCGCCCAGAGCCGTGATCACCAGGGCTTCGGCGAGGAACTGAAACAGAATGTGCCAGCGATGCGCGCCCAGGGCCTTTTCGACTCCGATTTCGCGAGTGCGCTGGGTCACTGATACCAGCATGATGTTCATCAGGCCGACGCCGCC
>PMSQ01000014.1:0-881 GCA_003168355.1 Acidobacteriaceae bacterium
CATCAGGCAATCAGAATTCTGGGCTCATTGCGCCAGAAATATTGCGACGTTTGTCGAAATCGAGCGGTTTTGGGCAGGTGGGTGCGATCAGCAATACAGGACTATGCTTCTACGAAGGATCCTAGCCTGCAACGCAGAGCGTCAGTGGACGTCGCCCTCATTCTTTATGTGGGGCAAAAGCAGGAAGCTGCGGAGAGATGTTCTGTATTCTGTAGGGCTCTGCAAGAATTGCCGGCGGAAGGCGGCGGCGAAGTGAGACGCGCTTCCGAATCCGCAGCTCAAAGCAATATCAAGAGTGCTCTTATCAGTATCGCGAAGCATCGCTTTCGCAGCCTGCATTCTTAGGTGTCGTACATGCCGGTGCGGGGTCGCTCCCACGGCTTTGGTGAAAAGAGCTGCAAAGTGAAAGGGACTGATACCTGCTTCCTTGGCAAGGACGCGAAGGTCCAGGCGCTCCGACAAGTGCGCCTCGACATACTCCAGTACCCGCACCATGCGGTAGTCAGAAATGCGCTCGTGGGTCAAAGAACGGCTCCACTCGAAACCTGCAGATGGGCCGAGTAGAAGATGTGCCGCCAGCCACTGCGCAACAGCCTGGGCGTAAAAATCTGGAGCTCCGTCTCGGAGGGTGGCTACCACCGAAAACATCAAATTGGTTATAAGTGGGTCATCCAGAAATGGGACATCGCTGAGGAACCTCCGAAGTGTGATCCCCGCCTTGGGAACTTCTGCTGCAACGAGATCGACAGTGTTTTGAGGCAGGATCAGATGCAGGAGGGCGAGATTCTTCTGGTTCTCAAAGTGGTGGCGGATAAGACGTCCTTGTCTGGCCGGGGTGAGCTTACCTGTTCCTCTGGTGTACTTCGTTCCGCGCCATCGTC
>PMSQ01000014.1:915-2032 GCA_003168355.1 Acidobacteriaceae bacterium
TTTCGTTTCATTTGTGCAAGAGGCGGCCCGGGGCAACACACATCCAAGCCGTTGTACGGCCATGTTAAACCATCATTCCTCTCCTCTCGCTCTTGACAGTGGTCTAAATTTCGACAGGCGGACATAGCGCTGGTTTTTCTCTTGCTCTTTGCAAAGGCGCTGCCGCTCGCCTCCTCCATAATGAGTCTTCTCCGTCTAACGGGGTGGACTCCTTCAGATCGGCAAGTCGGCTTGCGGCGGATATCGTCACGATCCGCCAGTGCGAAGCGCGGCCTCGGAAATGGTTTGGACTCGCTTCCAACTCTTCTACCCAGAGGGACCCCGCTGTACGCGCCGCTCCTTCACCGAACAGTTGATCGGTTGCCCAGCCGGAGAACCGCAATGTCGAAGAACCGGCAATTATTGGCATCGCACAAACAATTGAAACATGTGCCCTAGTGCTCAGTTTGCATACCGCTCTCCATCTACAGTGGGGGTTTCACGTGTATCAACGGCCGAACCTGGACTAGATATGGCGACTGCCACTGCCGAGCGACAATGGAAGCCGCGGGTCAATCCCTGGGTGATTGCAGCGACCGTGGCGCTTGCCGCTTTTATGGAGGTTCTTGATACCTCTATCGCAAACGTCGCGTTGCCTCACATCTCCGGCAATCTAGGCGCTAGCACCGACGAAGGAACTTGGGTGCTTACCAGCTACCTGGTATCGAACGCCATCGTTCTTCCCATGGGCGCCTGGGCATCCAGCGTGATCGGGCGCAAGCGCTTTTTTCTCTTGTGCATCACCATCTTTACGGTTTCGAGCTTCCTTTGCGGCATCTCAGTCTCACTTCCAATGCTGTTGATCTGCCGCATTTTACAGGGTGCTGGAGGCGGGGGATTGCAACCAATGGCGCAGGCGATCATGGCGGATTCGTTCGAGGAGAAGAAGCGTGGCCAAGCGTTCGCTCTCTATGCGCTAGTCACCGTGCTGGCTCCCTCCATCGGGCCAACGATCGGCGGCTGGATCACCGACAACTACAACTGGAGATGGATTTTTTACATCAACATTCCCGTCGGGATTCTTGCGTTCATCCTGGTGACGCGCTTTGTGGAAGATCCCCCGTGGATTAAAGCGACG
>PMSQ01000014.1:2046-4720 GCA_003168355.1 Acidobacteriaceae bacterium
CCAAGGACCCGATCATGAATCTCAAATTATTCAAGTTTAAGAATTTCGCTATCTGTGCCTTCCTCATGCTGTTGGTTGGCGGACTTCTCAATGCGAGCACGGTGTTACAGCCGCAGTTCTCGCAACAGCTTCTGGGCTATACCGCGACCGTGGCGGGAGAGGCACTTACAGGCGGGGGCCTTGTACTTTTGATTCTCGCGCCGCTATCTGGAATCGCCAGCGACAAGTTTGCCGCCCGCAATCTTGCCGTAGGCGGATTCGCCTTCTTTGCCGCTGCCTTCTACTACAGCTCCACCCACGTCAACCTGTCGATGAGTTTCGGCTTCGGCTCCTGGTTGCGGATGTTGCAAGTCGCTGCCATTCCGGTGTGCTTTATCTCGATCACCAACGCCGCTTACATGGGCCTGCCCAAAGAAGCGAGCAATCAGGTCTCTGGAATTATCAACTTTGCCCGCAATGTCGGAGGCAGCATCTTCATTGCGATCACTGGAGCCATCGTTGCGAATCGTTCGCTATTTCATCAAAATCGGCTCGCCGATCATATGCAGGCTGGAAACCCAGTCTTTGCGCAACGGCTCGACGCTCTCGCCAAGGCGTATGGCGGCGGTCCGGGAGGGGACGCGATGGCCCGTGGGCAGATTTATAGTCAGCTCAATCAACAAGCTGCGGTNNCGCTTTCTTGCTGAGCAAGAACAAACCCGGCGAGGGAACCCCCGCAGGGGCAGAGTGAGGCGCGGGTGACGCGAAGCGGCAAGGAGAAATCACACTTGAAGTTGCTATTAATAAATGTTCCGAGTGCAAGTGGCCATAGTGGAAGTCACCTTCCACAAGAGCAGACGTATGCGCCGAGGAGCCGGGGAATGAACCAGCGCTTCGCCATTCACCTTATTTCTTTCGGCATCCTGGCCACCGCCTTCGTCGTGCTTTGCGGCGCCAGCTTCGCCCAGCAGAGCGACACATCGTCGCTTCCCAGAGCGGAGCAGTTGCCCCCTTCGGGCAGGGTGCAGAGTGGCAGCGCCGTTCAAGCGGAGCAGTCTTCGAGTGGAAACGGTGGCAGTTCCAGCGTCAACACCGTCAACAGCACCATACAAGTGTCGGGTGCTTATCAAGGAAGCACGCCCGATCCGAATGCACCGCAAGGTCCGCTTACCTTGAACATTGCGGATGCGATCCGCCGCGGCCTTCGTTTCAACCTGGGCGCCATTAGCGCGAACGCGTCAGTGAGGCAGTTGCGTGGAGAGCGGCTGGCAGCTCTCAGCAAGATGCTACCGAACATCTACGGGACGTTGTCTGAGAACGGGGCCAAGATCGATCTCGCGACCCAGGGTCTCACTCCCGGCACGTTCGGCAGCAGTATTCCGCTCCCAACCACCGTAGGTCCCTTCCACTACTACAGCGCGCTTGCCAANNCTGTACAACCTGCGTCAATCGCAGGCTTCGGCAGATGCGGCGCAGATGAGTGCTCAGGACGCGCGGGAACTCATCGTTTTAGCCGTCAGCGGAACTTACCTTCGAGTACTGGCGAGCAAGGCCAATGTCCTTTCACAGGAAGCACAGGTTAAGCAGGCGGGAGCGACCTTCAAGCAATCCGAGCACCAGTACCAGGCGGGAACGAAAGCCTCCATCGACCGGAATAAGAGCTTTGTGGAATATCACACCGAGCAACAGAGGCTCATCTCCTTGCGCGGGGATTTGTTGAAACAGACCATGCAACTGGCCCGGCTTATCGGTCTGCCTGTGGGCCAAGTATTCACCTTGAGTGAAGACCTGCCCGCTCAGGTGCCCGAGGCCGTCTCGCTCGAAGAGGCGCTCAAACTTGCATTCGAGGAGCGCTCCGATCTTAAGGCCGCCCGTCTGCAATTGAAGGCCGCAAGCGAAGCCCACAGAGCCTCGAAGGCGGAGTATCTTCCGTCCCTTGGCGTCAATGGCAATTACGGTGTCGAGGGAATCAACCCGAACAAAGGAGCTTCTGTTTTTCAGGCCGCAGCCACGGTCACCATCCCGATTTTTCAGAGTGGCCGCGTGAAAGCGGATGTTGAACAGGCCGATGCCGCGCTCAGCCAGCGACAAGCGGAATATGCCGATGAAAAAGGTGCGGTCGAACTTGACGTACGACAAGCCTACGTCGACTTGCAGGTGGCCACTGAGCAGATCGCGGTCGCGATAGAGAATCGCAAAGTGGCTGCCGAAATCCTCACCCAGTCGCTCGACCGGTTCGCCGCCGGCGTTACGAATTCAGTGGAAGTCGTGCAGTCGCAAGAGACCGTCGCCTCAGCTGAACGGGACTACGTCAGCACTCTCTTCTCTCTCAATCTGGCCCGGATCAGCCTTGCCAGAGCAACTGGACAAGCCGAACAGTTCATTCCGAACATGCTGAAAGGAAATTGACCATGCCTACGACGACCGACGAAGAAGAGAAAGATCAAAAGCCACAAGAGCTCGATCAGCAGAAGGGCGAGAGAGCAAAGCAGCAGCAGGTGCCCGGCGGCCAGGAAAACAAATCGCAAGGCAATGGTCACAACGACGGGGGCCGGAGGGAAGGCGATCGGAAAAACAAAGATCAGGACAAAGATCAGGACAAGAAGGGCGATTCCGGAGAGAAGGACGACGACAAGAAGGGAGAGAAGGACGACGACAAGAAAAAAGAAGAGCAGAAGCCGGTTGATCCCGCCAC
>PMSQ01000192.1 GCA_003168355.1 Acidobacteriaceae bacterium
CATTCGACACCACCATGCGCGGTGGCGGCGTATAGCCCTTCATCGGGCCTTCCTTCACGCCGCGCGGAACATAGCGCTGACCGGGCCTTCGCGCCGGACCACCCGGCCGGCTGCCGGGGCGCGTCGTTCCCGGAGGTGGAAGCGCCGGACCCACGCCCAGCGGACGCGCTCCAGCAGGCGCTGAACGCGTGGGATGCATCGGCCTTCTCTCACCAGGACGCAGCGGTGGGCGAGGCGCACCTGCACCTCCGCCGGCGGCTGCAGGCGGACGGCGTTGAAAAATCGGCTGGCCGGGCACTGGACGTCCAGGGACGGGACGCATCGCGCCACCGATCGGAACGCCAGGCTGCACCGGAGGCGGGGCTGGCCGCACCGGCGCCTTGTACACCGGACGGGGCCCGGTTTGCGGAACGATCATGCGCGGCAACGGAGGCGGCGGCGCAGCGGGACGCATCGTAGCCGGAGCCGGCGGCGGAGCACTCGCCGAAACCACCGGAGGCGCAACTGCAGTTGGAACTTGTGCCACGGGCGGCGGCATCACGGGCCGTGCCGGCGATGCGGTAGCAGGCGACGACCCCGATGACGAGACCGCTGGAGCCGGAGGCACAACTGCAACCGGCCTATCGGCCAAGGGAGGCGGCGTGATCAAACGCGGCGAGCTTACCGGAGCAACTGGCTGCGCCGCCACGGGTGGTGCATGAAGCACGGCTGCGGGCCTGGTTGCCGGAGGCGCAACGGCTTTTTCCGCCGCAGGCTGCGCAACTGGGGGCGCCGCTGCACGCGGCGCTACCGGCGGAGCAACCGCTTCCTTCTGTTGCGTAATCGCCCTCAGCACATCCCCGGGACGGGAGATGTTCGACAGATCAATCTTGGTCTTGATTTCTTCTTCGCCGCGAACCGGGCGGGAACCGGCCTTGCCGGCCTGCGACGAACCTTCCGCGGAAGAACGGATGTACACACGTACCTTCTCCGCTTCATGCTCTTCCAGAGAACTGGAGTGCGTCTTCTTCTCTGTCACTCCGACCAGCGTCAGCGTATCCAGAATGGCTTTGCTCTTGACTTCCAGCTCTCGGGCTAGATCGTTGATTCGAACCTTACTCATCCGGCCTTTCATTTCTCCGTGTTGTACTTAGGTCATCATTGCGACCTCACGGAGTCAGTTTCTTGGATCCCACTGCGTTGTCGAACTCATGCCAGCGTGCCATGATTATTCTCTGGTTTCGGAAGCGGATTCTTCTTCCGGGGCGGTCTGCTCCCCGGAATGCTCCGCCTGCTCTTCGTTTTCGTCTGCCGCCGCGATAGCGCCCTGCGGTTCGCCAGCAGCTTCTTCAGCCGATGCTGCGTTCTCGCTGGCCGCTACTTCTTCCCCGGCCGCTATTTCTTCGCCGGCCACCGCAATTTCCGCGGTAATGTCTTCGCTGCCCGCCTCCGCAGACTCCGCCGCTGCGGCCTCGCCTTCCGCCGCCACTTCGCCCTCGACGGACGCGCCTTCCAGGCTGGCAAAGTAATTATTCACCGCAAGACTGATTTTTTCCACCGTCTTCGGCCCGATGCCCTCAATCGCCTCAAGCTGCTCCGGAGTCATATCGGCCAGAGCTTCCACCGTAGTCACGCCTGCGGCACCCAACTTCTCTACCAGTCCCTCGCCCAGGCCAGGCACGCTTTCGAGCGGCGTAGACGTCTGCGGAACCATTGCCGACATCTGCTGCTCCACTTCCTGCCGTTTCTCTTCCTCGCTCTTGATGTCGATCTTCCACCCAAGGAGCTTCGCCGCCAGCCGGACGTTCTGCCCCTTTTTGCCAATCGCAAGGGAGAGCTGGCTATCGTCGACCACCACTTCCAGGTGCTTGCCCCCGGAATCGACTATGGTGACCTTGCTCACTTTCGCCGGCTGCAGTGCTTTCTCGGCGAAAGTTACCGCGTCCTCGTGATACTCGATGATGTCAATCTTTTCTCCGTGCAGCTCGCGAATGATCGACTGCACCCGCATCCCCTTCATGCCCACGCAGGCGCCCACCGCATCCACGTCCTTGTCCTTGGACATGACGGCAATCTTTGTGCGCTCGCCGGCCTCGCGAGCGATGGCACGGATGACCACGGTCCCGTCATAAATCTCCGGCACCTCGGTCTGGAACAAATGCTGCACCAGATCGGGCACGGCGCGGGACACCACCACAGCCGGCCCCTTCGAAGCTTTTTCCACCCGCGCAATCACCACCCGCACGCGCTCGCCGATCGCGAACGATTCCAGCCGCGACTGCTCCTTGCGCGGCATGCGCGCTTCCGCCTTGCCGATGTCGAAGATCACATCCGGACCTTCCACCCGCTTCACCGTGGCGTTCACCACTTCGCCCACGCGACCGATGTACTCGTTGTAGACCGTGTCGCGCTCGGCTTCGCGCACCTTCTGGAAGATCACCTGCTTCGCCAGTTGCGCCGCAATGCGCCCGAGGATCCCTTCGGTAACCTTCGGAATCCGCAGCTCTCCGCCAACTTCCAGCGCGGGATCGGCCTTGCGCGCGTCTTCCAGAGTGATCTGCAACAGCGGATCTTCCACCTGCTCCGGCGTCTCCACCACTGTCTTCACCGCGAAGGCGTTGATCTTGCCGGTTTCTTTATCCAGCTCGGCGCGGAGGTTTTCCTGCGTCTTGTAGTACTTGCGCGTCGCCATCACAATGGCGTCTTCCACCGCGCTCACCACAATCCGCGGATCAATCCCCTTCTCGCGGCTCAACGCGTCGATCGTGTTATAAAGCTCGCTAGCCATATCTGAATTCTTTCGCTACAAACTCTCTGTCGTACTTTCCTGGGCTCCGGGCTTCGGCTATCGGGCTTCAGCAAAACTGAATCTCACTTGGCAGTCCGCCTCGCTGAAGCCTGCCTTCAAATTTCCGGCACCAGATTCGCCTTCTCCACATTGGCGAACTCAATCCCGATCTTCTGCCCTTGCTCCAAACCCGCCGCGCCCATTTTCTTGCGCGACTTGTGGCTCGCCACACTCAAGTCCAACATCAGCAGTCCGTCGCGAAAACTCTCCAGCCGGCCTTCGAAGTAACGGTTATTATTCACCGGCTGTCTTGTCATCAGCTTCACCCGGCTGCCGACGAAGCGCTCGAACTCACCCGCCTTCGTCAGCTTCCGGTCCAACCCCGGGGACGAAACTTCCAGCGTATAACTACCCGGCATCGCATTCTCGACATCGAGGATGGTGCCAAACTCGCGGCTGAAGTTGGCGCAGTCTCCGTGCGTCACTCCCGCCAGCGGATCGCCACTCGCCGCTCCGGGCTTGTCCAGAAATACGCGCAGCATGCGGGCCTTGCCACTCCCGCGAAACTCTACCTCGACCACCTCAAGCCCGCTGGAGGCGGCTACCCGCTCCGCAATCTCCCGCACGCGATCAAGCTCAAGTGCCATGCATCCAATAACTTGCAGCCCAGCCCGCGTTGCGGATTCCTCCGCAACGAAAAAGTGGGCTTGCGCCCACTGGTGTGCTTCGCCAAATGCCGGTACTACACAACAGTTCTCAGTTTTCTAATATACGCCCGGAAGGGGGGAAAAGACAAACCGCCCGGAGCGGCGTTCACCGCCAGACGGCCACAGGGTATAAGATGGGCAGGCTCTGAAACGGTCGTGCCATGAATGTCACAAACCTCACGGACTTTCTCTCAAATCCGGCAAAGAGCCGCAGCCGAGAATATATTCTCACGACGCGCCTCATACACGACCTCACGGTTGCCGCTGCTGCCCGCGGATACGATCTTAGAGTCTACCTTCCGACCATCGACGCCGACGGTTTCGACATAATCCTCGACGATGGTGACCGATTGCTGGCGATACAGCTCAAGGCGGTGACCCAACAAGGTAGGGCTAGCAATTGGAGCATTCATCGCGCCTTGATACGCCCAAAGGCCGAAGACGCGGGCCTGTATGGATTTCAATCTTCACAGTGCGGAGTTGGGCGCGGAGGCGGAGTGATACTGACAAAGGTGGCGGCATCGGGCGAATTGGCAGTTGACGCGACGTACGCATATACGGACATCGATGTGTTGTCCGCAATCTGGCTGGATCTCGTTCCTCTCCCCGCTCCGCAAAGGGACTGCGTGAAGCGCCTCCGTTCGCAACTAGAGTCCGAAATCGGCGGTAAGCTGAAGCTTCCACGCTCCTCGTTCCTACGAGCTAGCACGCCGGAGCATCTGCTTGCTCTATGCGGGCTGCATAGTCGAATCGAAAAGCCTTGGCGGTTACAACTCAGGAAGCTACTCGCCCTGCGACACCTCGGCGCTCAGTCCACAAGGCCAGAAGAGACGTTGCGGATCAATATCAAGAAATATCTGCGCGAGCTATCTGAAAGAGCCCCTGAGCTATAAGTTGTAAGTCGAAGTGATATTTTCTCGGCGGCCTCATCGGTATTCGGAACCAACCTTCCCCGGTCCCAGCAGCGCTCTACCCGGGAACACATCCGGCACGATCTTGCCTTCATCCACCACCACGGTCCCTGCTACCAGCAAATAACGCACACCCACACTCGGCTCCATAGGCTTCTCAAAAGTAGACCGGTCGCTGATCGTCCCCGCGTCGAACACCACAATGTCAGCGTCGGCGCCTTCTTGCAATCTGCCCTTTCGTCGCGCCGCGGGCGTCGACCGCTCCAGCATCTCCGCCGGCATGAAACTCATCTTGCGCAGCGCATCCATAAGCGTGACCGTCCCCTTTTCGCGCACGTATTGCGCCAGCACCCGCGAGTAGGTCCCTGCATTGCGGGGATGGCCTTCGGCACCATCGCTCGCGATCATCACCAGCGGATGTGGAATTACCTTATCCACAATTTCCTGCGTATTGCCGAAAACCAGCACCCACTGCGTCGTGCTGGAATTATGCAGTTCGTCGAAGCGCTCCTTGGTGAGGTGCTCGCCCGTATCCGGCAGCACGAGGTCTCCGTAATCGATGCCGAGTTTCTCCCGCCAACCCGGATTAAACAATGCCGAGTTCACCGCAGTCATGCCTGCGATGTAGGGATACGCCTCGGTGGTCACATCCAATCCGCGGGCGCGTGCTCCTTCCACCATCGAAAGACACTCCAGCGAATCGCGCAGACAGGTGCTGTTGATGTGCACGATGTGCAGCGCAGCGCCCGTGATGGCAGCCGCTCCAATCACTTCGCTAACCGACTCAATGGAAGAGCCGGGCTCAATGCGACCCGCGCTGCGCATGTGGGTATAGACTGGCAGCCTCCGCTCGGCGGCCAAGCGGAACATATCAATTACTTCCAGCCGTGTGGCTCCGGGTGTGTACTGAATACCCATCCCAACCGCCAAACCACCGGCATCAAGTTCCGCGCGCAAGCGCTCTTGGATGGCTTCGATCTGTTCCGGCGTGGCGGGCTGATCCGTCGCCGGTCCACTCTTGGGCAGGATGGTTCCACTCGCCAGCGGCGCCCCAAACACTGCAGCCCGCGCCGCCACATGACTGGCCGAGGTGCCGTAATGGATTAGCGAGTGGCCTTCTTTCGCCTTCAAGAACTGGGCAACGTCGGGTGCGCCGATCTCCAGTTCAAGCGCCGTGGTCACTCCGTCAAGCGCCTTCACGCGCTGGCTCTTCAGATCCTGGCCGTGCTGGTGCAGGTCAATAAATCCCGGAGCGACCACCAGCCCGCTGGCATGAACCACGCGCCGTCCAGTAAGCGCCTCCGCCGAGATGCGGACAATCTTGCCATCGCGAATGCCAACGTTGCGCACCGCATCCAGCCCCGTCTCGGGATCCATGACTCGTCCGCCTTCGAGTACAAGATCGTACTGCTGCGCCGCCACGATGGTTGTTAAGAACAACAGAAGAGAGAGCGAGAAAATAAGCCTGCGCATAAGTTGCTCCGTCAAGACTAGCGATGATATCAAGCCCTGAAGTTCCCAGCAGCGGAAGGAGTAACGACAAACACGGCGGCGCAAGAAAGTCAGGCTCTAGCCTACAAACTCAGCGACAACCCTGAATTCACTCGGTTGCTACAATGTGATCGGGTTGTCAACCGATGAGGTTCGTTAGTCCAGTCTTGAAACACGTGGCGTACCCGGTTTTGCATCACACCGGATGCCTGCGCCGGATTACGCCAATCGGTGGCTATTCGGTCGTGAACTACCATGGCGTTGTCCCGTCCGACCATTCCGACCCTGAAAGTTTTCTGGATGGAAACCTGGTACAGCCGGAAGTCTTTCGACAACAACTCCAATTCCTGAAGGCTCACTATCACATCATTCACCCCGACGACTTTCGAGCGCGGATTGAGCAAGGCAAGCCGCTTCCTCCACGCACCGTTCTGGTGACCTGCGACGATGGTCTGGTCAACACGTTGACCGACATGCTTCCCGTGCTACAAAGCGAACGTGTCCCATGCCTTTTTTTCGTGACCGGGGCTTCGTGTAGCAATAATCCAGGCGTGCTTTGGTACGAGGAGCTCTACCACTTGATGCGCATCAAGCCATTAAATGGGCTGGAACAGCAGCTTCCCACGGAAGATGGCACGGAATCCCCGGCTCCAAAGAGTTTTCAAGCCCGCTGGTGGAGTACAGTGAGAAGAGCCTCTCGACTGGATGCCAGAGCACGGACGGATTGGATGGGCCTGGTGCGCATTTATTGCGGGCCGACGCGGAGTCTTCAATCTGAAAGGCGCTGGCGACTCTTGAACATTGCGGAGTTGAAGCGTCTTTCTGAGGCTGGAATGAGCATTGGAGCGCACACCTTGTCACATCCCGTTTTGTCGCTGGGCAGCGAAGAAGAAGCGCGCCGCGAGATTCGAGACAGCAAAATAGAAATCGAAAGTGCGCTGGGACGGCCGGTCTGGGCATTCGCTTATCCATTTGGCAATTCTTCTACCCTGGGAGAGCGCGAAGTACGCCTCGCTCAGGAAGCCGGGTTCACTTGTGCATTCCTCAACGTAGAGCACTGGGGCGATGGGCCCTCGAATCTCTTCGTACTTCCTCGAATCCATGTGACCAAGAATACGACGCTTCCTGAGTTCGCGGCCCATTTGAGTGGACTTCACACCCGCCTGCAGCGCGCGGTCGGAGGCTAGAATAGCGGTCGTGTTGCGTCTCCAGCGGGAATGGCGCATTCTTTTACATCAATCTGCAAGTCTCTCGTTAATGAAGGCCTGAAAACCTGTGCGCGTAACCGTTCTGAAAGAAATCCCGGAAGATGCCGATCTCTCTGAAGCCTGGAACACCCTGGTGCTGGGTATGGACAATCCAGAGGTGTTTTTCACCTACCAGTGGGCGTTGGCTGCCAGCCGTGGCTTCCAAAAGAATCTGTCGACGCTGCTGTTTCTGATGTACGATTTCGACCAACTCGTTGGAGTCGCGGCACTGGCAGTCGATCCGAGGGCGCCTCGGGCGGCGTTTTTCCTGACGTCCAGCACAGCAGACTATTGCGATGTCGTAAGTACTCCCGCGAATCGCAAAGCCGTGCTGCTCGCGCTTCTGGAAGAAATCCAACAAATTGGTCTCAGCGATCTGGTTTTTGCCAATGTCCCCGCGAATTCGGCTACGCTTCGAGACCTTCCCGGGGTGGCCGGATCCCGCCGCTTTTACGTCACATCGCGCGCCGCCTACAACTGTGGCGTGGTCCAGCTTGGTGGCGAAGAGCAACGCGAAACGCTTCTGCAAAACCTGGCCGGCAAGAGCAGGGAGAAGCGCGCATTGAAGAGGCTCACAAACCTCGGGGCGGTGAAGGTGATTCATCTTACCGAGCCGGAACAGATAGGGGCAAGTCTTGAGTCGATCGTTTCCGCCCAGATTTCGCGTTTTCTAGCGAGCAATCGCGTGAGTCCGCTGGTGGGGCCCGAGCGTCGTACCTTCTTGCGCCATCTAAGCGATCTGCTCTCTCATTCTGGCTGGCTGAAGATCAGCCAGTTGGAAATCGATGGGCGGCCTGTCGCCTGGAACTATGGTTTCCGATTTGGAGGTAGCTGGTTCTGGTATCTGCCAACTTTTCAAATGGAGTACGAGAACGTATCCCCGGGATCCTGTCTGCTTCGCCTTTTGGTGGAAGAAGGCGCCAGGGATGCTTCTCTTCAATGGCTCGACCTTGGTCTTGGCGATGAACCCTACAAAGAGCGCTTTGCCAACACTAGCCGGCAGACTCGCTACGTTCATCTGTCTCGCGGTTTTCCAAAGCACGTCGTAAGTGTGGGCCGCGAATTGCTGAGTAGGACGGCTGCCCGGTTTCCCCAGATTGGTAACAAAGTCCGGGATGCCAGAGCCTTTTACCAATCGGTGGCAAGTCGCATCCAGGAAAGCGGAGTCAGCGCGACTGCTCGACAATCAATTCGTAAGGCCGTGAGATCCTTTGCCTCGGAAGACGAGGTGCTGCTCTTTGAAGCAGCTCAAGTACGTGACGACCCGGCGGTTCAACTCCTGCCCCTGACCCGGGAACACCTCGTCGAGGCATCGATCAGCAACGCTGGCGACGCCCACACGCTCAGCTATCTAATGCGGTGTGCCAGGCGCTTGACCAAACCGGGCCCTTCAGGCTTTCTCTTACAAGATGAAACCGGCAGACCAATCCATTTCCTGTGGATAGACAGCTATGACGGTTTTCGTTTGTCGGAAATTGATCACCGACTCGACACGTCTATTCCCGGCGCTGCCATGATCTTCGACTGTTGGACGCCCGCCTCGGAGCGCGGGCGCGGCCACTATGCCAGGGCCATTCGTTCAGCCTCCGCACATCTGCGGCAAGAGGGCAGATTGGCCTGGATCTTCAGCGGAGCGAGCAATGTGTCGTCCCTGCGAGGCATTGTGAAAGCTGGCTTTCTGTATCGCTTTTCATTAGTCCGCCGCAGCAGGTTTGGCCGCGCGGCCGTTACTCGTCACCACACCACAGCCGCGATTTCACTACCCGCCATACAGCGCATTCCCGCTCAATCGGTCCCGGAAAACCACCGTGACGTGGCTAGCGGGAACCCATGAACGTTCAGCTTTACGCCGATCCATTTGCCTGATTCCATGCGCCTCTCTAGAATGAAGATTCAACCCCACAGGCTGGGAGAATTTTCGAGAACCTTATGATTCATTTTCCCGTACCCGAAGCTCTCACCTTCGATGACGTTCTTCTCTTGCCCGCGCGCTCCGACGTAATTCCCGCGACCGCAACTACCCAGACGCAGCTTACCCGCAATATCAGCCTGAACATTCCCATCGTCAGCGCCGCCATGGACACGGTCACCGAATCCCACATGGCCATTGCCCTGGCTCAGCAGGGCGGTCTCGGCATCATCCATCGCAATCTCACCATCGAGCAGCAGGCTAATGAAGTCGACAAAGTGAAGCGATCGGAAAGCGGCATGATCGTCGACCCGGTCACGATGGCCCCGACTGACAAGGTCAGCGACGCTCTCGAGGTCATGCGCAAGTACAAAATTTCCGGCGTACCCATCACCCAACAGGGCAAGCTCGTCGGCATTCTCACCAACCGCGACCTGCGCTTCGAAAGCCGCTTCGATATTCCCATCGATCGCGTGATGACCAAGAAAAACCTCATCACCGTGCCCGTGGGCACCACGCTCGAAGATGCCGAAGAGATTCTCCACGAGCACCGTGTCGAAAAACTGCTCGTCGTCGACGACAAGTACAACCTCAAAGGACTGATCACCGTAAAAGATATCCAGAAGAAATTGAAGTATCCCAACGCTGCCAAGGATTCTCAGGGACGCCTGCGCGTTGGCGCGGCCATCGGCGCCACCGGAGATTTTCTGGAGCGCGCCCAGGAATTGGCCGAAGCCAAAGTGGACGTACTCGCCATCGACAGCGCCCACGGCCACTCCACGAAAGTGCTCGATGCGGTGAGGCTGGTGAAGTCGAAGTTGCCCGGGATGGAGCTGTTGGCTGGAAACGTCGCCACCTTCGACGGCGCATGCGAACTGGCGCGCGCAGGCGCCGACGGCATCAAGGTCGGTATCGGTCCCGGCTCCATCTGCACCACGCGCGTGGTCACCGGCGCCGGCGTGCCGCAGATAACCGCCATCGCCGAAGCCTACCGCGCCACCAAAGACGCCGGCATTCCCATCATCGCCGATGGCGGCATCAAATATTCTGGAGACGTCACCAAAGCGCTGGCCGCGGGCGCGAGCGCGGTCATGATCGGTTCGCTCTTCGCCGGCACCGACGAAAGTCCGGGCGAGCTGATTCTGTATCAGGGCCGCTCCTTCAAGTCCTATCGCGGTATGGGCTCAATCGGCGCCATGGCTCAGGGTTCCAGCGAGCGCTACTTTCAGAGCACGGAAGGGGACTCCTCGGCCGCGTTCTCCGCCACTGACGGGGATTCCAACCGCTTGGGCAAACTTGTTCCCGAAGGCATCGAGGGTCGCGTGCCCTATCGCGGTTCTGTCGCCATGATCGTTCACCAGATGGTCGGGGGATTGAGGTCCGGCATGGGCTACTGCGGCTGCGCCACCATCGCCGAACTGCTGCAGAAAACGCGCTTCGTGCGCATCAGCGGCGCGGGGCTCCGTGAGAGCCATGTTCACGACGTCATGATCACCCGCGAGGCTCCCAACTATGGCGTTGAGTAACCCAGCCTCTTGAACCCCGACCGGCATAATCTTCTGAAGCCCTGGATAGCGGCAATCCTCTGGCTCATCGTGATTGCCATTGAATCCAGCGCCCTGCTCTCTGCCCATAACACCGGCCAGATTCTCTACCCGCTTTTCCATTACCTCTTCGGCCTGGACTGGGAGCGTTTCGAATACTGGCACTTCTACATTCGCAAGGGAGGCCACGTCGTCGGCTACGCCATCCTCAGCATTCTGCTTTTCCGCGCCTGGCGCGCCACCCTGCCCGCCATGTCGGCCGTGAAGTGGACGCCGCGTTGGGCCAGCATCGCGATTCTTGGCACAGCTCTCGTCGCCAGCCTCGACGAGTGGCACCAAAGCTTTATCCCTTCGCGCACGGGACGCTGGCAGGATGTAGTCCTGGACGCGTGCGCCGGTATGGCCGCCCAGTTCCTGATCTTCTTGTGGTGGAAGATGTTCGGGAAGGGCACGAGTTCACTCGTGCCGTCGAACGCCCATAAGGGAGACGGCTTTAGCCGCTGAGGTTTTCGCAAATTTTAATCACAAGCGGTTCGTGCCAGAGCCCCGTCGACCTCTTGCGCCCTGCAACATTCCGGCCGCAACCAGCGCCATCGCTGCCGAGAAATAAAACGGAATCGCTGCCCCGTAGTGCTTCCACAGTTCGCCGGTAATCAAACTTGCAGCCAAAGTGGCCACGCTGGTGACGAAAAAATAAATTCCCAAAGCGCGACCGCGCACCTGCTCCCCAACACTCTCAACCACCAAAGCCTTCAGCACCGGCTGCGTCAGCGCGTAGTAGAAGCCATACACCGCCATCGCAATCCAGATCGCCAGCATCGACGGCGCGCGCCCAAAAACAAAATAGACCGCGGCAAAAATCACATATCCCGCGCAGCCTACCAGTCGTCGTGAGACGTGATCGCTGAACCATCCGGCGGGCCAGGATGCAAGCGTGTACGTAATGTTGAAGACCAAGCCAAGCAAGGGCGCCAATGCCACGGGGATGCCGACATTCTGCGCTCGCAAAACCAGGAACATATCGCTCGAGTTCCCCAAAGAAAAAAGAGTCACGGCGACGAGAACGAAGTAGAAGGACGCGGGCAAAGTGATCCGCTCCTTTGGGAGCTGATCGCCTGAAGGCGAGACCGCGCGCGTCTTGAGCTTCCCGATCCCAGGTTCAGCCGCCGCTGCTCTTGCCCGGTGCTTTTCGCGAATCCCCAGTAGCGCGACCAGCACGCACAACGCTCCCGGAACCGTCGCCGCCCAAAACACGCTGCGTATTCCAAAGCGCGCGAGCAGAACCAGCGCGGCCAGAGGCCCGGCGATAGCCCCCGCGGAATCCATCGACTGGATCAACCCGTAAGCCGAGCCCAACCGGTTCTTCGGCACAGACTCCGCCACCATCACGTCGCGCGGTGCTCCGCGGACGCCTTTGGCCAGGCGATCGGTGAAGCGAATCAGTAGAATTTGCGGCCATGCAGTGACAATCGCCAGCAGCGGCTTGACCACATTCGCGACAAAGTATCCCGCGACTACCAGCGGCTTGCGGCGATGGATGTGGTCGGTAAGATATCCCGAGAAAAGCTTAGCGAATGATGCCACGCTTTCGGCAACGCCCTCGATCAATCCCAACTGCGCCGGCCCCGCGCCCAGCGACCCCAGAAACGCTGGCAGAACCCAGTACGCCATTTCGGATGCAGTATCGTTCAAAAAAGAAGTGAGGCCGAAGATGTAGATGTTCCGCGCAGCGGAAGGCTCACGCTCGGCGGGGAGGTCGGGCATGAATAGGTTTTACCACGAAAGAGGAGAGAGGAATCAGGTCGCCTAGCGGCCGTCCTCCAGAAAGTCGAGGGCTCGGGCCAGTGTGTCACCATCGCAAATATCGTGGCCCATTCCTGGGACATCGAACAGTTTCGCTTGGAAGCCGTCCCGCTCGAATCCGCCGTGAAAGATATCCAGTATGTTGCCGCGGCGAAAGTCGTTGGTGCCCGTGATCAAGACAAAGCGCACTTTCTTCGCCCCACGCACCTCCGCGTCGGATGCCGCAAGCCGCCCGTAAGGTTGGCCCGCAGTATCGAGTTGAGTTGTCGCACTAACAATAGGCACGGCTTTGTAGAAGTCAGCGCCGCAATTCTGCAGAGTTCCGCGAAAAATGTCCGTCTGGTAGAAAGCAAGCAGACCCGACATCCTCGCCCCGCCCGAAAACCCAGCCGCGTAAACCCGCGCCGGATCGACACGATAGGTCTTCATCATCTCCAGGGCAGCCATCACCGCAAGTCCTAGTCTCCTGCCGTGAAGCTGGTCGTTCCCTGCATTTTCTGCTGCTACAAAAATGTATTTTCGCGCGTCCAGCACTGCCTGCCATCCAGCAGGTAGTCCCGCCGAAGCATCCGCATAGGTGAAGACTATCAACCCATAAGCCTCGGATCCCGTATAGCCGAAGGGGACATAGACAAAAAATCGCTCGTTCGACGGAACCAGATTGTAAGCGACATGCGGACTGATGTGTCCGGGAGTAGGACTCGGCCCTGCAAACGCAGTAACAAATGCACCCCTCCTCGGCTCGCCCGAACACTTAGCTTCGGGGCAAGCCAAGCACAGCAGGGTGGCAACTATCAGGAGCGTGCTCAGGCCTCTTAAGAGCACAGTGCAGGTTTCATCACGCAGTAAAACGCGCTTCTCCTCGCGCATCCTCAGTTTGCTCATCCTCTTAGGAATTGATGGAGCAAGAGTGTCATAGTACACCGGCTGATAATGACAGGCCAACGACCGTCTCAGTACATCGCATCGTACTTAGTAACTACCCACTGCCCATCTTTGTTCTCCGTGGTGACGGTGAACAGTTCCTTGTAGGTGCCGGGCTGGCCTGCCCCGTTAAGGCGCTTTCCGCGGTAGTGAAGGATGGTGAGGGGTGGCGCGCTCTCCCACTCCGCGAGATCCCAAGAAAGCAACGGATGCTGGGCCTCCGAGTTGCAGATGAAGTGGGCATACTTCTTGCGGTAGTCGTGCTCCCATTCGGAGAGCAGATCGTCACAGTGGCCGTCGCGCAACTGGCGAAGAAAGAGGTTGGCGCTGTGTTCAATCGTGCGGTCGCGCAGCGGATTCATCCGGATGCTGACGGGCAGGCCGCTAAGCGGGTCGCGGTCTTCAGATCGCGCCAGCACCGGCCCCTGATTGCTCAGCCACCAGATGTAACCGAGAAATCCAAACACCAGCAGCGCGCCAACGCCGACGGCAATGCCGATCTGTGTGCGAGTAAACCCCATCCTGAAGAGTTTATCCGGCTGGCAAGATACAGCAAGGTTACCGGCGGGAGACGCGACCGGACATGTACGATCGGGGGACACAAGTCCCCACCCAACATTATGGTCTAGCCAGGCGATGTCTATCTAAAGCCCGAGCCCAAAGATAACGCCACATCCTAAGCCGCCGCACACCGTCAGGGAAACCGCGCCGCCCTGCAGCGTCGCGCCCCAAAGGACGCCGTGGCTTAAAAGCAAGGCGTTGGGAAGAAAGCCGTCCGGGCCATCGAAGGTATGAAGCACGGCGTAGTTCCATGTCGCGCCACCACTTTGTGGCGATAGTTCAAAGACCACTCCGCACCCGTCGTAATTCTTTTCGTCACAGGGTTTACTCACGTCGCCTCCCTGTGCGGTCGTACCGTAAAGGTTGCCGGCGCTGTCCACGGCTAGGCCAGATCTGGGCTGGGAGCCGTCGCTCTGGCCCTGGAGTGAGTAAAACGCCGTAAAGCTCCAGACTCCCTCCGAGTTGGGCGTTAACTTGAAAACTGTGCCGCAGCCAGCCGAGCAGGCGGTGCTGCTGCCTCCGACTTCGGCTGTGCCGTAGAGCGAGCCTTTATATTCAGTGAGCACGCTCAGGGGACCTCCACCATCGCTGGCGCCGGTGAACGAGTAAAGGATTTTCTCTTTCCAGGCGCCGCCCGAAGACGGCGGACTCAGCTTGTACACCGTCCCAGAACTTCCGAAGCCGCCGGTCACGGTCGTACCGTAGAGATTGCCTGTCGAGTCACGATAGAGTCCGGCCACGGGCGCTTCGCCATCACTTCCGCCTGTAAAATCGTGCAGCACGGTCTCCGTCCACGCTCCGCCGGATGAGGACGGTGGCGAGAGTTCAAAGGCTGTGCCACAACACGCGCCATACACGTCGCCGCCATTGACTGTGGTTCCATAGAGATTTCCCGCTGCATCCAGAATCAAAGTGCCCTCGGGTCCTCCGCCATCTTCATTGCCTTGAAACTCATAAAGCGTCGTCTCGGTCCAACTGCCTCCCGGCTCGGATGGGGGTGACAACTCAAAGACAGCTCCGCAACCATCAGAACACGCTGTGGTGCCGCGTAGTCCGCCGGAAAATGTTGTGCCGTACAGATTGCCTTGCGCGTCGCGCGCCAATCCCGCCTGCGGGTCCCAGATGTCTCCTCCGCTGGGAAAAGAGTATAGGACGGTTTCGGTCCACGGACCACTGCCCGAAGAGGGCGGCGATAGCTCGTAGACAACACCGAGATAGGCGCTGTTTAACGCCGTGCCGTAGAAGTTTTTCCCGTCGGTGATCAAGCCTGTATTAGGAGCCAAGCCATCGGCTCCGTCGAACTTCATTACGGCCTCGTAGGTTCCGGCAAATGTCTGACTATTGATGAAGAGGCTGCAAGCAAAAACGAAAGTGATGAGCAAGGTGTGAAGTATCTTTCGGCGGAGTGTGTTGCACATACGAGGCCTCCTTTGTGGGCTAGCGCGTTCCAAGAGCGCTTGCTTGCGCAGTAAAGGAGGGTTTTGGCTAATGATACCCACCTGAGTAACTGCGGGGTGCTGGGAGTCAAGCGCCCCAACTCGGCAAAATTATACGCCAGCATAGATTAAAATAGGATAACAATTCACGCGGGAAGAGGCTTCTAAAGCCCGTGAAAGCCGACCTTACTATCAGGTGTTGCATGATTTTCGCGCAATAAGAGGGGTACTCCGCTTCACGCAAAAGAAGAGGCACGGCGGGAAGCCGTGCCTCTTGGATAAATACTGGCAGGAACTACTCTTTCTTGTCTTCTTCCTTAACTGGCTCGATGCCGCCATCATGCTGGGCTTGCGCTTCGGCATCTTCCATCGCTTTCCTGGCTTCGGCATTCTTCTTGGCGCGGGCCTCGGCGCGCTTCTCGCGCTTTTCGTCCAGCACCTTTTCGCTGCCCAGCAGTTCGAGGAAAGCCTTGTCGGCGCCGTCGCCCTTATTCCAGCCGGTGCGGACGATGCGGGTATATCCTCCGTTGCGGTCGCCAAAACGCGGACCGACGGTATCGAACAGCTTCACGAGCGCCTGGTCAGTCATGAGGTAAGCGCCGGCCAGACGGCGGGCGGCTAGGTCGCCGCGCTTGCCCAGCGTGATCATCTTCTCGACCAGCGGCCGCGCGGCCTTGGCCTTGGGAACGGTCGTCTCAATGCGCTCGTCCATGATCACCGAGGTGACCAGGTTCCGCAGCAGCGAGCGCCGGTGCGCGGTGTTCCGTCCGAGTTTGTATCCTGCTACTTTGTGACGCATGGGAGAAACCCCTTCAGTTTCCTGTGTCTAGTTTCGAGTTTCCAGTTCCAGTCTGTTCGCAGAAGCCGCTGTGAAGACTGGAAACTAGAAACCGGAAACTTGAAACTTTCCTAAAGCTGGTCATCCGGTCCGTAGGCTGAAGCCGGCAGAACCAGATTCGAAGTTGGACCGGGCACGGCATTGCCGTGCTCGTCGATCTTCATGCCCAGGCTCAGACCCATCGAGGAAAGAATTTCCTTGATCTCGTTCAGCGACTTGCGGCCGAAGTTTTTCGTCTTGAGCATTTCAGATTCAGTCTTCTGCACCAGCTCGCGCAGATTCTGAATGTTCGCGTTCTTCAGGCAATTGTAGGAACGCACCGAAAGCTCGAGCTCTTCCACCGAACGGTCGAGATATTCGAGGCGCGGGTCGCTGTAATTTTCGACCACTTCTTCCGGCAGGTCGGGCTGCTCTTCGAAATTGATGAAGATGCTCATGTGATCCTTCATCAGCTTCGCGGCGAGTCCGATAGCGTCCTGCGGGGTAATCGCGGCGTTGGTCCAAACCTCGAGGGTGAGCTTCTCGTAGTCGGTCATCTGACCCAAACGAGCAGCCTCGACCGCGTAGTTCACCTTGCGCACCGGCGAGTGCACCGAGTCAATCGGGATGTAACCGATTGGCAAATCCTCGTCAAAGTTGCGATCCGCAGCGACGTAGCCGCGGCCGTTCTTGACGCGCAATTCGAGTTCGAGCTTGCCGCCTTCGCTGA
>PMSQ01000119.1 GCA_003168355.1 Acidobacteriaceae bacterium
GGCAACTGGCTGGTAACTAATGGCGGGACGAGAAGCAGGTGACAAAGCAGCGGCGCCGTGATAAGGAATCTGTTACGAAGAGTCATCGGAAGACGATCATTCGAATGAAATCATCCGACGCGCACGAAAGAGCGCTCGGACGCTTCTCGAGGCAGCAGTCGTGGTGAACTTAGCACGGCTACGCCTCTCGAGGCAAAGTGGCGTTTGCCAAATTGGATTCCGACGCAGTCTTCGCAGTTATCCGGGACTGCGACTTTTCTCTTAAGACTTAATTCATGGCTTGTCTGCGTTGTGGTGACATTTGCCGCTGCTCATCCGAAGAGGTTTCCACTGGTTCGCGACACTGGCGATCTGGAGTGGACGTGCATGCCGATGCGGAAACCACGCCATCGCTCGAAATGCAGGCCATGACCGACCCGAATCCGCCTTCAGCGGCTGAAGCTGCTCTGCCCAGCGGGGATAAAGAGTCGGCGACAGACGATTCTGCAACCTGGCGCCTGGAAGTGGCGGCGCGCCTGAATCGATATCAGTCCCGCCGCAAACCGCGTCCACCTCGCTATCCGTCGCTGCGTCTGCCCTTCGATGCGGACGCAGGTCGCGTGCGGCCCGAGGCTTCGGTTTTCCACGTGTCAACCTCCAATCAAGCCTTGGCGCTAGACCAATTCGCTGCCGAGGTTCCTCGGGCGGAGCTGGCGGCCACTCTCAGCAATGACTGCGCTCTCGAGACTGCGGCAAGTTCTTATGCCGAGAAACTGCCGAGTCCGGCCTCAGCCTCATTCCCAGCCACCGCAAAGATCATCGAATTCCCCCGATCCTGGACTCCTCCCCTTCCTGCACTCGATGAACTGGCCGAGCCAGTCGCCGTTCGTCCGCGCATTCTGGAAGCTGCGGAAGTTGTTCCCCCACCTCCTGCCCTGGGCGGAATCACGATTGAGCCGGCGCAGCAACCCGAGTTGGAGAAACGTCCTGGCATCGATATCCCTCTGCAAGGGGCGGAACTTGATCGGCGACTGCTATCGGCCCTCATCGACGGTGTCATCATCGCGTCAGCCTGCACTCTTTTCGGCTTCATTTTTTGGAAATTGACCGGCATCCGCCCGCCGCGGTTAGAGGCGATTGGAGTTCTGGGCGGTTTGGGTATCGTGCTCTGGGCCGCTTACCAATATTTGCTGGTCGTCTATGCCGGGACGACTCCTGGCCTGCGTTTGGCGGGACTGGAATTGCTGCGCTTCGACGAAAGGCGGGCCCCCCGTCGACTGCGTCGCTGGCGCGTCCTCGCATCCTATCTTTCGGCTGTGTCCCTTGGCATGGGATATCTCTGGGTATTCCTCGACGAAGACTCGCTCTGCTGGCATGACCGCATCACCCATACCTACCTCGCGCCGAATAAACATCAGTCAAGCGCTGGCAATTGAAGCTGACGATTCTCCGCCGCTCGCAAATGCCCGGTGCTCTCGAACCGCGTTGCTGTGCTATCTTCATGGTTTATTCCTATCGAGGTCAGGCGTTCCTCTGAAGCATGGCAACCTCCGTTGAAGGGTCCAAACCGGCCATAAAGGTCTTCGTCGCCACCACGGTGATGCTGACCTTCATCTCCTTCTGGCGGGCCTCCGCCATTGTTCTCTCCGACCTCGCATCTTCCGCTTATTACGCCGGTGGCGACGCGGAAAAGGTGATCGGCAAAAGCGCTCCCTGGTTCATTCTTGGGGTCATGCTGTTCAGCTATGCGGTGCGGGCGCTCTACATCGAATCCAGCAGCATGTTCGTCCGCGGCGGCGTTTACCGCGTGGTCAAGGAAGCCATGGGCGGAGGCCTGGCCAAGTTCTCAGTCTCGGCCCTGCTTTTCGACTACGTCCTGACCGGCCCCATCAGTGCCGTTTCCGCTGGGCAATATCTGGCGGGCTTTATTAAAGACATGGGCGTGTACCTGCATCGCCCGCTAAATTTTTCCGATGACCACTTCGCAGCGGGATTAGCCGTCATCGTGGTTGCCTATTTCTGGTGGAAGAACACTCAGGGCATGCACGAGTCCAGCCAGAAGGCGCTGCAGATCATGGCGATCACCACGGTGATGGTGGTGATTCTGCTCATCTGGTGCGCCATCACGGTTTTGCGCGCGCCCATCCAGCTACCACCCAACCCGCTGCATGCCGGCGTAATCCCCTTGAATAAGGAGTCGCTGGGCTGGCTCAATGGCACCTGGTTTGGGCACATTACCTGGATCATCCTCTTCGTGGGCTTCGGGCACTCCGTGCTGGCCATGAGCGGCGAAGAAACTCTGGCGCAGGTGAATCGCGAGATCGAACACCCCAAGCTGAAGAACCTGGAGAAAACCGGGCTGGTGATTTTCGTCTACAGCTTGTTGTTTACCTCGCTGGTGTCGTTCTTCGCGGTGATGATCATCCCCGACAACGTCCGCCCGGACTACTTTGCCAACCTCATCGGCGGCATCGCGATGTACCTTGTCGGACCCACCAGCCTGAAGCTGCTGTTCCACGGATTCGTGGTGCTGGTGGGCGTGCTCATCCTGGCGGGCGCGCAGAATACTTCCATCGTCGGCGCGAATGGGGTTTTGAATCGCGTGGCGGAAGACGGTGTGCTCACCAGTTGGTTTCAGAAGCCGCACAACCGCTACGGCACCAGTTACCGCATCATCAACTTAATCGTTGGGCTGCAGGTGCTGACTATCGTTCTCAGCCGCGGGAACGTGTACTTGCTGGCCGCTCTTTACGCTTTCGGCGTGATCTGGAGCTTCGCCATGAAGTCCATCGCCGTGCTCGTGCTGCGCTTTACCGAGCCGGGAAACCGGGCGTGGAAAGTCCCCGGCAACCTGCACTTTGGCAAAACCGAGATTCCTGTCGGCTTGTTTGCGATTTCAGCTGTATTGCTGATCACCGCTGTTGTGAATCTGTTTACCAAGTACCAGGCCACCATTGCGGGGGTGATTTTCAGCGCCGTATTTTTCACCATCTTCTCGCTGTCCGAGCGCCATGTAGCCAGGGAGCGCCACGGGAAGCCGGAACAGCTCGACCAGTTCCGGGTCTATGGCAACCAGGAACTGGGCAGCGGTGCGATGGGAGTGCGTCCGGGAAGCATTCTGGTTGCGGTGCGCGATCCCCGCAATCTCTACTACCTGCGCCAGGTCCTGGCCAACACCAATACGGTGAAGCGGGATGTCGTTGTGATGAGCGCGCGTCTTTACCATCGGGAGCACAGCTTCAGCGGCAGCGCGGTCATGGAAGCCAGCCAGGTTTTCGACCATTACGAACAGGAACTCTTCACCGCTGCTGTGGCCGTTGCGGAAAAAGAGGGCAAGCCGATTTCTCTGCTGGTGGTCCCGGCGACGGACGTGTTCGAGGCCATCATGGTGACGGCGCAGCGCCTCGATGCCACCCGTGTTATCTGCGGCCTCTCGAACAAGCTCACGGCGGATGAGCAAGCCAAGCTCACCGGCGATGCCTGGGAGCGCATGCCTGAGCCGCGTCCGCGCCTGTGCCTGGAAGTCTGCGCGCCTGACGGTACCGTGCGCGAGTACACGATCGGCCCGCATAACCCGCGCCTTCGTCCGCAGGACGTCGATCTCATGCACAAGCTCTGGCTCAACATCACGACCGATCCCAACTTCGCCGGAGCGCACCACTACCACATCGTGGCTTTGGCGCTCGAAGAACTGCAGCGTGAACTGAGCACCGAACAGCGGGCCCAGCTCCTGCAAAAACTGCAGCAGGAAATAGAGCGCTCGGGCAACGCCTCAGGTCCGCAAAATTGAAATGAGATTGTCATCCTGAGGCGGCGCTTTTGCCCGCCGAAGGATCCGGGCGAGCCGCGCGAAGCAGCCTGCCCTGAGCAAGCGAAGCGCGCCGAAGGGTTCTTTGCGACGCAATATTCGCGTGTTTGGCTCGCTTCCTTAATTCACTGCACCGCCTGCGTGATTACCGTTTTAACAGCCCCTCCAGCGACACCCTCAACTCCCGATAGCGAAACGGATATCCGCTCGAGATCAGCTTGCCGGGCTCTACCTTCTGGCTGCCCAGCAGCAGTTCTTCTCCCATCTCTCCGAAGACCAGCTTCGCCGCGAAGGCGGGCATGGGGAAAACCGCGGGACGCGACAGCACGCCGGCCAGGGTCCTGGAGAACTCCGCGTTCGTCACCGGCTTGGGCGCGACCATGTTCACCGGCCCTTGGATCAGGTCGTTTTTCAAAATGTGGTGGATCGCGCCCACCATGTCCCGAACATCAATCCAGCTCATCCATTGCCGCCCATCTCCGGTTCGGCCGCCCAGGCCCAGCTTGAAGGGCAGCAGCATGGCTTTGAGTGCGCCTCCCTTGGGGCTGAGCACGATTCCTGTCCGGAGGTGCGCGGTGCGAATGTCAGCTTGCACCGCGGGCATGGTAGCTTCCTCCCACTCCTGGCAAACCTCCGCCAGAAATCCCGTACCTGGCGCGCTTTCTTCGGACAATATTTCCGCGCCGCGGTTGCCGTAGTAGCCGATAGCCGACCCGCAAACAAAAACCTTCGGCTTCTCTTCCGCTCGCGCCAGTGCCAGCGCCAGATTCAAAGTCCCGGCTACGCGGCTGTCTCGAATCTTCGCTTTCTTGCCCGTGGTCCACCGTCCAAAAATGCTTTCACCCGCCAGGTGAATCACAGCGTCAAATCCGGAGATCGCCTCCGGTGCAAGCGGCACCGCCGGGTCCCAAACGATCCGTTCTTCGTCGTTCGCAGATCCGTGCTTCGAAGGCGCCGTAGCCGCTCTGGTCCTGGTCAGGCGGACGATTCGCGCTCCGCTTGATTTCAAGGAGGGCAGCAACGCCTCGCCAATCGGCCCCGAAACCCCGCTGACAAGAATTCTGGAATTCATGACTTACCCGATGCAACTTTACCAGTTGGCGAAGCGTCCCAACAAACTGCAGACGGATTTGAAACCTTCGTAACCGGCGAAATGCCAGAACGTCCCTTAAGCTACCTTACAAATGGCTAGGCTCGCGGCAATCCGGTGGAATGGTTAGTGTAATCTCTGTGCATGGGTTCTCCCGTGCCTGATCATTACCACGCATCTACAGAGATGAGCGGACTTGCCGCGGGAGAGGAAGAACGACCTTATTCATGGCTTTGCAATTTAAGTTGGGACTCATAGTTCTTGCGTTAGCTACTGCCGGTTTGACCTCGCCCTGCATAGGACAGACCCCTCAGCCGCTACCCGTGCCCAGCCCGGAACCCCAGCACGTCCCAGTTCCAGTGTCCGGAAGCATCAACGGAACAATTGTCGATCAAAGCGGAGCCGTCGTCGCCGGAGCCCCGGTAAAGCTTACAATTGCAAATCAATCTCGAAGCCTAGAGGCGCTCTCAGCCGACGATGGTCAATTCTCCTTTGCCAACGTCCCTCCCGGCGCCTTCCTGCTCACCATCACGGCGGCGGGCTTCGCGACGCAAACGTCGTCTGGCATCCTGCTTCCGGGAGAGATCCACGTTGTCCCGCAGATCGCATTGGCGGTTGCTGCCAATATCACAGATGTGCAGGTCAGCCTCTCGCGCGTCGAAGTGGCGGAAGCGCAGGTCAAGGACGAAGAGAAGCAGCGTGTGCTCGGGTTCATTCCAAATTTCTACGTCACCTACGACCCCCATCCCGTCGCCCTCACCTCCAAGCAAAAGTTCGAGCTCGCCTGGAGGACAACAATCGATCCAGTCACCTTTGCAATCGTTGGGGGCATCGCGGGAGTTCAGCAGGCGCAAAATGCTTTCAGTGGGTACGGGCAGGGCACTGAAGGTTACGCCAAGCGCTTCGGTTCCACCTATGCCAATCTGGTTGCAGGCACGTTCATCGGAAGCGCCATTCTGCCATCCCTTCTGAAACAAGATCCCCGTTATTTCTACAAGGGAACCGGCAGCACGCGGTCGCGCAGTCTGTACGCCATCGCCAATGCAGTGGTTTGCAAAGGCGACAACGGACGCTGGCAGGTAAATTACTCGAACATCCTCGGAAGCCTCGCCGCGGGCGCTATCTCAAATCTTTACTACCCGGCGCAAAACCGCAACGGAGCGGCATTAACCTTCGAAAACGCGGCCATCGGCATCGGCGCAACCGCCGCCGCCAACCTGGTAGAAGAATTTCTCATGCGGAAGCTGACCTCGAACGCCAACCGCGAATCGGCCAAACCGTAAAAGCTGAGCCCGCAAGGTGGATGCTCACGTGGCAAATCTGTGTAGCTTTGCCTGTGTGGAGCGGGCACTCTTGCCCGCTTCTTTCCACATCCACGACAGCCTAAAGCTTTCAGGCCGCTGTCCAGGGCAAGCTTTAGAATCTGACCGCGCCCGCGTGGGATAGCCGCCTCAACTGTCGGCGGAGCGAAGCGACCCAGTCGGCGCACGCCCGTGTTGGGCGAACAGTTTAGGGTATAGTTCGCGGGGGGAAAATTCGTGACACCGAAGACGTCGAAACCCATGATGATATTGGTTGCCGGACCCTACCGATCCGGCACGAATGATAATCCCGACTTAATGAATAAAAACGTTCGAGAGATGGAGTCGTACGCGCTGCCCATTTTCCGGGCTGGGCACATCCCAATTTTGGGGGAGTGGCTCGCGCTCCCGCTGCTTAGGCTAGCTGGATCGAAGCAGATTGGCGACGAGGTTTTCAATGAGGTCTTCCATCCCATCGCGATTCGGCTTCTGGAGAAGTGTGACGGCGTTCTTCGAGTCGGGGGACCCTCGGCCGGGGCCGATGAAATGGTACGGGTGGGCAGGAGTCTCGGGCTGAACGTCTACGCTTCTGTTGCGCAGATCCCCAAGCTTACCCCTGAGGGGTAGATGCGCTATGTAGCTACTCTCTCACGTCGTTTGCCAAGAGAGCTTGCTCTAAGCGACGCGGAAAGGGCAGGCTTTAACCCCGAACTCCCAATCGGCACTCGACGGCGACGAGTGCCAGGCCCGGCGACACGTTTGTTCCGACAGCCAATCCGGGACGGGCATGTTTCCCGGCCCTCTTTAACTCACGCTGCTGGTTTCATTTAGGAGCCAGCGTACATATGAAATTGACATACGTTATTGGATGCACAAAATGTTCCGACTGGAACATTAGGAACATTTGTTCCGGCAGAAACCGCTCGTCACCTTGTACCTCAGCAGTCCCCGAAAACGCATAATCGAGCCAGCGTCCCGGCTGCTCTTCCTACGAACTGGCTCTCCTCGCGGGCTATAATCCTACATGGCGAGCTTGCGCCAACAGATCGCGACCACCGCTCTTACGCTCACCAAGTTTCGCGAGCTGATGAAGCGGATTCAGGAAAACCGTCCACAGGACGATCTGTCCATCGTCAAGAAGGCCTACGACTATTCCCTGAAGCATCACGAAGGCCAGACCCGCGCCTCGGGCGAGCCTTATCTGGTGCATCCGCTTGAAGTCGCGCTCGTGCTCGCCGAGATGAAGATGGACCCGGTCGCGATCGCCGCCGGCCTGCTCCACGACTCGGTCGAAGACACCTCCGTCACCATCGTCGACATCCGCAAGGAATTTGGCGAGCAGGTCGCCCACATCGTCGAGGGCGTCACCAAGATCAGCAAGATCGACTTCGCTACGCGCGAGGAGGCGCAGGCCGAAAACCTGCGCAAGATGATGCTCGCCATGGTCGATGACATCCGCGTGGTGCTTATCAAACTNNGCCGACCGCCTGCACAACATGCGCACTCTCGAACACCTGCAGCCCGACCGCCAGCGCAAGATTGCCGAGGAGACGCTCGAGATCTACGCTCCCATCGCCCACCGCCTGGGCATGGGAAAAATCCGCGGCGAACTCGAGGACCTGGGTTTCCTCTTCCTCGATCCCGCCGGCTACGAACAGGTAGAAAAATCCGTCAATGCGCGCCGAAAAGAGGGCGAAGCTTTTCTCGCGAAAATGCAGGTAATCATCAACGACAAGCTGAAAGAAGCGGGCATCCAGGCGAAAGTCGAAAGCCGGATCAAGCGCCTGTTTAGCATTCATAAGAAGCTGCAGCGGCAGCACATTTCCGTGGACCAGGTCTACGACCTCTTTGCCATGCGCGTGATCACGCGCTCGTTACAGGATTGTTATGCGGTGCTTGGCATCATTCACAACATCTGGCGGCCGGTGCCGGGGCGCATCAAGGACTTCATTGCCATGCCGAGGCCCAACTTCTACCAGTCGCTGCACACCTCCGTGATCACGGAAGATGGAACGCCTTTCGAAATCCAGATTCGCACCGAAGAGATGCACAAGATGGCCGAGGAGGGTATCGCCGCGCATTGGAAATACAAAGACGGTCCCGTCTCGGCGCAGGACGAGCAGCGGCTCGCGTGGCTGCGGCAGGTGGTCGAGTGGCAACGCGACGTCAGCGACCCCAACGAATTTCTTACGGCGTTGAAGGTCGATCTTTATCCCGAAGAGGTTTACACCTTCACGCCCAAGGGGAAGGTCGTGGTGCTTCCGCGCGACGCCACGCCAGTCGATTTCGCCTACACCATTCACACTGAAGTAGGCCACACCTGTGTGGGCGCCAAGGTCAACGGCCGCATGGTGCCGCTGCGTCACAAGCTGCACTCCGGCGACATTGTCGAGATCCTTACGCAGGCCGGCCACAAGCCCAGCCGCGATTGGCTCGGGCTGGTCAAGTCTTCCCGCTCACGCAACAAGATCAAGCACTGGCTTAACGTGCACCAGCGGGAGCGGGCCATTGAAATTGGCCGCAAGGTGATCGAGAAAGAGGCGCGCAAATACCGCATCGCTCTCAAAGAGATTAAAGACGAAGAGCTACAGAAGGTTGCCGCCGCGTATGGACTGGGCAGGGTCGATGACTTGATGTCCGGTATCGGCTACGGAAAGTATTCCGCGCGGCAGGTGCTGGCGCGGCTGTTGCCGGCGGGCGCCACGCCTTCGATGGCGGGCGATATTGAAGCCGAGGGGCTTTCGAACACGCCGGGCGCGATCGCCAGCGTGGTGCGCCGCGTCTTTGGCGATCACAACGCCATCATGGTCAAGGGCCAGGGAGATATGCTGGTCTACCGCGCGCGCTGTTGTAATCCAATCCGCGGCGAAAGCATTGTCGGCTACATTACCCGCGGTAAGGGAGTGGCGGTGCATGCGGTGAGTTGTCCCAACGTGACTAACCTGATGTACGAACCGGAACGCCGCATCGAAGTAGAGTGGGCCCGCGACGAGAGCACACCCACGGCTTACGCGGTGAAGCTTACGGTTTACTGCGACGACCGCTTCGGGATGCTGAAAAACATCACCAGCGTGATCGGCGACGCGCAAAGCAACATTCGCAACATCGGAGCGCGCACCGAAAACAGCCAGGCCAGTGTGGAGATCGTCCTCGATATCTCTGACCTCAAACACCTGGAGCAGATCATGACGGGTCTGCGGAAAATCCCGGGCGTGCATGAGGTGCAGAGACTGCAGAAGATCTGAAGATGGAAATCATTTCAGGCCCAACCCGCCGTTAAAGCGCTGGATAATGCCGTAGCATTCACAAGCGGCCTTTTCGAGACTCTTGCGGTTCAATATCTTCACGCTCCCGCGCAAGTTCTCAATCAGTCCGGCATTTTCCAGGGCGCCGACCGCCAAACTCACGCTGGGACGCCCGGTACCAAGCATCTGGGCGAGGAATTCGTGCGTCAAGGGAAGAAACGAGGAGTCCATGCGATCCTGACACATGAGCAACCAACGGATCAGGCGCTGCCCAATCTCATGCAGCCGGTTGCAAGCCGCAAGCTGGGCGACTTGTACTCCGTGCATCAGCGCGAAGCGGCTTAGTTCTGAACGCAGTGTCGGGGCGCAAAGCAAAATATCTCGAAAGGCTTCCGAGCGTATACGCATTCCATTTCCCGCCATTTGCATGATTGCCCGAAAAGTTCCCCGTCGCAGGCCCACGGTCAGCGACATTCCCACCATTCCCTCCCTGCCCACGATGCCGACTTCGACGCTCCGGCCATCGCGGCTAAGCGCCACAAGGGAAGCCATGCCCTGATTCAGGAAGTAGGTGAAATCGATCTTCTCTCCGGGCTCGTGCAGGATTTCGTATTGCGGCAGCTCCAGGTACTCCAGATGTGGTCGCAGCAGGCCGTACTCCTCATCCGGGAGCGACAACAGGATAACATTCGTCACCGCCCTTCCCGATGAGTCGGAACGGGCGCCGGGATGAAGCGGAGTTGCTTTCACCAGCTTCCTGGGTTTCTTAGCGATTGTGTCCTCCTTCTTAAAAAAGTTAACTCCGTCAGCATTCTTGGATGCGAGGGGGCGCTTTGGTTAGTTTCGGTAAGCCTGTAGTTTGGGACATAATTTCACGGATATTTCTAGAAATACGACGAGCGAAAATACGGTGAAGACCCCTGATCATTTCTGCCCCGGGACGCTCGGCACACCAGTTAGTTTCTTCCAGTCGATGCCAACGAATATCGAACTTTGGTACGCGCACAAGGACTAAGCGCTGTCTTTGCCCTGCTTGTCGTTTTGGAGCCGCTCTTCTTTGGCGCCCAAGATGCGGTTTAGCTCTTCGACAAGTTTCAAGAACCTGTGTCGATCCTGTTCCACCGCGATTAGTGAGCACAGCTCGTGTATGCGGTCGCTGTCGGCTTTATTCATGGCGAACCGGAAGTATTGCAACAATCCGTGGGATTGGTATGTTCGATGTCGAACAGACCGAAGTCCGGCGGGGTTCACCTTCTTGGTGGAAAATGGATTCGGGACCGCCGTTTCACGCGCCAAGAAGGCGAGGTACGCAAGCAGTGATGCATGAATTCCGCCTCATCCTGGAGACAGCGGTGCGACTTGTTCTCTAGGTTATAATCGGGCCCACCGATGAACCTGACCTCTGGCGCTCGACTGGGGCCGTACGAAATCATCGCCCCGTTAGGCGCGGGTGGGATGGGCGAGGTGTATCGTGCGCGCGACTCTCGCCTCAAACGTGAGGTGGCGATCAAGGTGTTGCCGCAGGCATTTTCTCTGGATGCCGACCGGTTGCGCCGGTTTGAGCAAGAGGCCCTCGCCACCGCAGCCCTGAATCATCCCAATATTCTAGCGGTATTCGACATTGGCACGAACCAGATGGGCACGAATCCGGGCTCGCCTTACGTGGTGTCTGAACTGCTGGAGGGAGAGACGCTGCGGGAGCGTTTGCGCGGCGGATCGATCGCGGTGCGCAAGACTTTGGATTACGCGCTGCAGATCGCGCACGGACTGGCGGCGGCCCACGAAAAAGGGATCATTCATCGCGACCTCAAGCCGGAAAATCTATTCCTCACCAAGGATGGACGGGTCAAGATTTTGGACTTTGGGCTGGCCAAACTGACTCAGTTCGATTCCGGTGACCACACCTCGTTGCCCACCATGACCCACGCCACGGAGGCGGGCGTGGTGCTGGGCACGGCGGGGTATATGTCGCCTGAGCAGGTGCGCGGCGTGGCGGTGGATGCGCGCTCCGATATATTCAGTTTTGGGGCGATTCTGTTCGAGATGATCTCGGGTAAACGGGCTTTTCACGGAGAAACGGCCGCGGATACGATGAGCGCGATCCTGAAGGAAGACCCGGCGGAGTTGAACGAAACCAATCGCAATGTTTCTCCGGCGCTGGAGAGGATTGTGCAGCACTGCCTGGAGAAAAATCCCGAGCAGAGATTTCATTCCGCCAGCGATATTGCGTTCGATCTGGAACATCTTTCCGGCGTTTCCGGCACTAGCGCGAGGGTAACGGCGGTTGCGGGAGAGCGTCCAAAGGGCAGGCTGCTGGCCGTGATCGCCGGTGGGCTGGGGCTCGCGTTAGTGATGCTTGCAATCGGTTGGTGGCTTGGCCGGGGCAGCGGTTCGGCGGCCCTCGCCGAGTACAAGCAGATTACTTTTCGCAGAGGTTCCATTGGGCATGCCCGGTTCACGCCCGATGGCGGTATTGTTTACAGCGCGTCGTGGGACGGAACCGAAGATCAACTGTATATCGCTCGCGCGGATGATCCGGGGTCTCGCGAACTGGGACTGAAGGACGCGGAGCTGCTTTCGATCTCCAAGAACGGAGAGCTGGCAGTGCGGCTCAGGACGGTATTTTTCGCTGGATATGCGCGCAGTGGGACGCTGGCACGGGTTCCGCTGAGCGGGGGAACGCCGCGAGAGGTGCTGGACAACGTGCAGGATGCGGACTGGTCGCCGAACGGCGACAGCATGGCAGTAATGAGGTACGCTCCGGAAAACGGCCACTGGCGGTTGGAATATCCTATTGGAAATGTGCTGCTCGATAGCATCAACTGGATGAGCCACCCCAAGATTTCGCCGGACGGAAAGTGGGTGGCGTTTGCCGATCATGAGAACAACGGAGGCGACGACGAAGGGTCGATCGCAGTGATTGGGTCGGATGGAAAAAGCAAAGAGAAGAAGCTTTCTTCGGGCTGGTCGTCGTTGGAAGGGATTATCTGGTCGCCGACGGGTGATGAGGTCTGGTTTGCCTCGACTAACCATGGAAGTGGAGAGAGCCCGCGTGCTGTGACTCTTTCTGGCAAGCTGCGGACGATCACGAACGTTCCCGGAGGCATGTGGCTGGAGGATGTTCGGAATGGAACAGTGCTGGCCGTAACGCACCAGAAGCGGGTTGGGATTCGGGGCCTGGCACCGGGTACAAAAGAAGAGCGTGAACTGGGGTGGTTCGGCTGGTCGCTGTTGGGCGATATCAGACCCGATGGGCGCAAGATTTTGTTTACGGAGGCAGGCGACGCCGGCGGGCCGGACTATACCGTGTTTCTGCGCGACACCGATGGATCGCCTCCCTCGCGCATTGGCGAGGGTGACGCCATGGCGATCTCGAACGATGGAAAATGGGCGATCACAAAACCTCCGAAGGGAGGCCCACTGAATCTGGTGCCGACGGGAGCGGGCGAGTCGAAACCGATTACGCACGATGCCGTTACTTACGAGTCGGTACGCTGGCTGCCGGATGGCAAACGACTGCTGGCGAGTGGAATTGAAGCCGGGCACGGAGCGCGTGACTACGTGATTGATCTGAGCACCGGGGATGCCAAGCCGATTACTCCGGAGGGCATTTCCGGTGTGCATCTCTCGCCGGATGGCAGAAGCACGGCGGTGTTGGGGTCCGATGGAAAATGGGGAGTTTGGCCGCTGGAGGGGGGCGGAATTCGTCCCATTCCAGGGCTTGACTCGGTCTACTATGTGGTCGGCTGGTCGCCGGATGGAGGGTCGGTGTACGCGGTCTCCAGTCGAGCGAACGAAAAGGCCGCGAAGGTCTACCAGGTGAATATTGTGACCGGGAAAATGGAGTTGTGGAAAACTTTCGGACAAGACGCTGCGGCTGGAGTCAGGGGAGTTGGGGGGCTTCAACTTTCAAGCGATGGAACCGCATACGCATACGTGTACTCGGAGACATTGTCGCAGGCGTTTGTGGTGACGGGATTGAAGTAGGACTCTTATGCGCGAAGTGGTTTCTACCAAAGACGCACCTCAAGCGATCGGCCCCTATTCGCAGGCGATCAAGGCTAACGGATTCGTATTTGTCTCCGGCCAGGTAGCGATCGATCCCTCCACCCAGCAAGTCATCACGGCAGATGTGGTCGCACAGACTGATCGTGTGCTGCGCAATCTGTCAGGGATTCTGGAGGCGGCTGGCAGCGGACTGGGGAAAGTTGTCCGCTCTACCGTCTTCCTCAAGAGCATGAACGACTTCGCCGCCATGAACCAGGTTTACGGTAAGTATTTCAGTTCCGCGCCGCCGGCTCGCTCCACCGTGGAAGTGGCGCGCCTGCCCAAGGACGTGCTGGTGGAAATTGATGTGATCGCGCTGGAGTAGGAAAAACCTTAAAACCTTAAACACAGAGGAGCACGGGGGAGCACAAAGGAAACATGGGTGCATCTCTGTGCTTCCTACGATTAAGATATTCATGTAGGAGGTAAGCATGACGAAGTATCTTGCAGGAATTGGCATCATCATTCTCGCGCTGACGGCGGTGTTTGTTCTGGCGCAAAGCGCGACCAAGAAGTCCGCGACTCCCAACACCAACGCTCCCAGCAAAGTGACCGGCGACGGGGTGAAAGCGGCCTCTGGGCTTGTCTATTGGGATATTCGGGTGGGCAATGGCGAGTCCGCCAAAGAGGGCAGCCATGTGCGGGTGCACTATACCGGCTGGCTGACGACCGGCAAGAAATTTGACAGCTCAGTCGATGCGGGGACGCCTTTCGATTTCACCATCGGCAACGGCGAGGTCATCAAGGGATGGGAAGAGGGAGTTGCCGGAATGAGAGTTGGCGGCAAGCGCCAGTTGCGCATTCCACCCGATCTGGCCTACGGCGCCGAGGGCACGCCCGGTGGCCCGATCCCGCCCAACGCGATTCTGATCTTCGACGTGCAGTTGCTGGGCGTGCAGTAAGATCCTAACCACAGAGGGCACAGGGGAGCACAGAGAAAGTCGACCGGATAAACCCTGTGGAACTCTTTGTGCTTGTTCTTGCGGTTGAGTTCTTATGCTTTGACTACTTTGCCGCTGCGCAGGCAGGACGTGCACACGCGGATGCGCTTGGTGGCAGCGCCCACGCGGGCGTGCACCGGACGCAGATTCACGTTCCAGCGCCGCTTGGTGACGTTATGGGCGTGGCTGATACGGTTTCCGAATTGCGGCTTCTTGCCGCAGATATCGCACTGTTGTGACATGACTGCTATCGATCCTTTCAGAGGCCTTGACCTGAATCACTTATTCTACCGGATTGCGGCCTTTGCCGACAATTCGCCCTGGCCGGGCCGGCAAGGTAAACTAGCAGCGTGCTTCTGGAATGGAAAATAGAGGAGGGAGTTTATGTTTGATCGCGGGAAAGCGACCTTGGTAGAAAGCGCGCTGGTTCTGGCTTTGATGGGGATTCTGGCCGGAGCTATCGGTGGTTTAGCCATTGGAGTCGCGACCAGTCCTAAGACATCCTCATCCGCCACCCACTAGCAACTCCCCTGCGACCGCCGCGCCTACTCCGTATGCGATACTGGACCCATGCAGACCCCGGTTCAGTCGCCCACTGCGGCCACCGACCCCAAGTCGGTAAAGGTGAATCTCACCACGGGCACTGGGGTGGACATCGAGTGGAAAGACGGGCACGTTTCGCACTACAACTTCGTCTATCTCCGCGACGCCTGTCCTTGTGCCATGTGCAACGAAGAGCGAGAAAAGACCGGCCGCAAGCCAGGCGAGCCGGCAAAATTAGCTCCCGGGATGTTGCCCATGTTCAAAGCCGCGGCCAAACCGGTTTCCGTCGAAGGCATCGGCAAGTACGCCATCCGATTCGCATGGAACGATGACCATGACCTCGGCATCTACTCATGGAAGCTCTTGCGTGAGGTTTGTCCATGCGAGGAGTGCAAAGCGGCGCGGGGCTGAGGCGAGGATGCTTTTCAGTCCGAGTCCTACCGAATCTGAACATGCAAGAAGGCACATTCAGCAAAACCGCGCAGCGGGTGGCGATTCGCCGGGCTGCGCACCAGCTTCTGGACCAGCCCAGGGTTCTCGACGATCCTTTGGCTCTGCGCATCATCGGCTTTGAAGCTGAGGAAGAGCTGCGATCCAATCCGAGAGAGGACCACGCGTTTTCCCGTGCATTCCGTGCGTTCATGGCGGCGCGCAGCCGCTACGCCGAGGACGAACTCGCCCGCGCGGTAGGGTATGGTGTCACGCAGTACGTGGTGCTGGGCGCTGGACTGGATACCTTTGCCTATCGCAATCCTCACCCAGGCCTGCGGGTATTCGAAGTGGATCACCCCGCCACTCAGGCTTGGAAGCGTGAACAGCTGCAGGCGGCAGGCATTGCGATTCCATCGTCTTTGACCTTCGTGCCCGTCGACTTCGAACAACAAACGCTGGCCGATGGGTTTGCGCCGTCCGGATTCAACGAAAATGCCGCGGCGTTCTTCTCCTGGCTGGGGGTGACGCCTTATCTGACGCGCGAAGCCTGCATGACCACTTTGAGCTTCATTGCGAAAATGCCTGCGGACAGCGGCGTGGTGTTTGATTTTGCGGTCGATCCGGCGCTCCTCAATGCCGGGCAGAGGATGGCGCTCGGTGCCCTCTCGAAACGTGTGGCCGCTGCCGGAGAGCCGTTTCATCTGTTCTTCCATCCCGAAAAATTGCAGGATGAGTTGAAGAGTCTGGGATTTCACCGCACCGAGTTCCTGCAAGGCAAGGAAATCAACGCCCGCTATTTCAAGGACCGCGAAGACGGCTTGCTCGTGCGCGGGGGCCTGGGACATTTGATGGGGGCTTGGATGTGAGGGCGAACATGGGGAAATAAAACCTCCGCAGTCCTTGCGGAACCGCGGAGGCCGCTCGGTGTCGTAAGTTTACTTCTCTGATCCGGTGGGAGCGAACCAATCGGCAAATGCCTGGGCATCACTCGGCGTTCCCAGGCCGGTCACCTCGTCCCAGCCAACTCCCACTTTCATATGGTAGTTTTCGCCGAACGAGACCGTGAACGCCGTATTTTCCGCGCTCGGATCGTCCCAGATTACGCTGTAGAAATCACCGAACAACGGTTCGATGACTGCCAGCGTCTCTGACGGGTCGTAGTTGTTGGTCACCGAGCTTGATTCCTCGATCGTCGCGGTCAAGTTATGTCCGGGAGTGTAAGGAACGATATCGGTGATGGTTGTCGACGGCATGGAATATAGATATGGTGCGGCTTGGCCGAGTGGTGTGCCCGCCTCCTGGTTGGCGATGGCCCAGAGCGCGGAAAACATCGGAGTAGACAGGCTGGTGCCGCCTACCGCGTACCAGATTTGCTGGGGAAGCTGAGTGGGTTCGCTAATCAGGACCACGGCCCCGGTGAACGGATCGGCCAGCCAGGAAACGTCAGGCACCTGGCGATACTTTCCCGGCACGCTCGCTTGAAAAGATGGCTTGGCGAAGAACCCGCTGGGGCCGCCGCCCGAGCCGCCGTCAAAACCATAGAAGTTAAGCGGACGCGGAGGATCGTAGATTACTCCTCCGTCGATCAGGGAGGAGACCTGGCTCTCCCATCCGGTTTGGAAAGCGATGGAGTTGTCCGCATTCAGCGCCAGGCTCACTCCACCAACGCCGGTAGCGTAAGGGAGGTCCGCCGGCACGCTGGCGCACGGGGGAATAAAATCGGTTGCGTAGTTGGCGCTGTCGCCGGAGGCGAAGTTGGTGGCAATACCCGAAACGGCGGCGATTTCCGAGATGAGGTTTTCTTTGCTCATCTCGGTGTCAGGTACGAAGAATTCGGGGCTCGCGTAGCTGCCTGAGATCACGTTGCCCAGGCCGTAATTCGCCGCATAATACACGGCCTCGTCGACGTCCTCGAAATCCGAGGTCGGTGGAACCACCAGGTCGATGTTCGCGCCGGGGGCAACGGCGTGGGACCACTCCACATCGAGGTTGATCTCCATATCCACACCGGAACAAGCGGATGGTCCGGGAACGTTGAGGATGTTGAAGTTCGATGAGGTCAGGGCCGGCAAGCCGAAGCGTTTCGAGAACACATTGGCGTCCTGCTGGATGGTTGGCGAGCCGCACCAGTCGATGATGACAATGGTTTGCCCGGCTCCGTTGTAGCCTTCGGCGTAGAGGCCGTTCAGGTTGTATGCGGCATAAACGTTCGAGGGCGAATACCCGCAGCCGGGGGTGGGCGAGTAGTATCCGTTGCCTTTGTAGGTAGCCTCTGGGTAGGTTCCGTTGGTCGTGTGTTTTTCAGTTTTCAGACCGGTGAAGCAGACCGACTGAAAGAAGTTGGCGTCGGCCGCGGAGGCGGCATGGGCAAGATCTGTGCGGCTTGAGGGTGCGATCGAGGACGGGCTGGCAGGCCGCAGATCTACCGGGTGCGCAAACCCGCCACTATCAAGCCCGGAAACAGCTTGCACCAGCGCGGCTGCCGGTCCGTCGACGTATGGGTCGCTGGCGTTCGCCCGCAGGACCTTGTTGCCCACCTGGTAATCGTTCAATTGGACGTGGAAAGCATTCTCGACATCGGCGACTGTGCCCCGCGCCCGAACATAAAAATTGTTGGGACCGACACTGATAACCTTCAAGTTATGCGACTCGAAAAAATCTTGAACGATCTTGGCTTCCGCCGCCGTGGGCGCAAACCGGGACGCAATGTCGGAGCTTTTCAGCCAGTGGCGATAGTTGGGTGAGTTGGGGTTGTAAAGATCGCTGGCCAGCGCATCGAGTGCGGCGCGGTTGTGCGGGTTCAACCAGACGCTTACCTCGATGGTCTGAGAGGGATCCTCCGCGCCCAGGTTTTTCGCGGTCGAAGCATACGTGGGTGTGTTGTGGGCGACGAATTGACCATCGGCCGCTCGGGCCGGGAGAACGATAGTGGCCAGCATGACAAACAAAAAGGCCACGAAGCATAGCCAGCGGAGGGGTAAGCCATCAAAGCTGGAGGGACGGAGGGAAACTTCTCTTGCCTCTTCGATCACGATTTCTCCTCAGGGGACGGAATTTGATCAGCGGCCGCGAATCGCTCAAGCAATCGCAGGCCGACGGAAAACTATGCTCCCTAAGGAAACCCGGACTCGGCCCAAGAAAGTAGCAACTGCGTACCGCATTGATATAGCAGAAAACAGCTCTCTTTTGGCTAACTTTCGTCTCTAGTCCCGCGATTTTCTTACGGATCGGAGGGGCTTTGCGACTCAGCTCGCAGGCCAACGCCCGCTCGACCGCGGACCAACAAAGACAGAGCGTCCTGTTGCCCTAACTTTGGCACGCCCAACAGCTCGTATTCCCCTGTAAAATTCAAACATCAGCTCCGGAGCCACTTCCGCATTGTCTTTTCTCGATCAACTCAACCCGCAGCAGCGCGAGGCCGTCGAAACTACCGAGGGCCCGGTGCTCATCCTCGCGGGCGCGGGGAGCGGCAAGACACGGGTCATTACCTACCGCATTGCTTACCTGATCGAGCACATTGGAGTGATGCCGGAATCCATTCTGGCGATGACCTTTACCAACAAGGCCGCCGCCGAAATGGGCGAACGCGTGGAGAAACTTGTGGGCGGACTGAGCATTGCGAAACCGGTCATCTCGACGTTTCATTCTTTCTGCGTGCGCGTTCTGCGACGCGACATTGAAGCTCTGCAGATTCCCTCGGCTACGCCGGGGCAGCCGCCGATCGGCCATACGAAAAAATTCGTGATCTACGACGAGAGCGACCAGCAAGCGGTGGTCAAGTCGGTGATGAAGCGCCTCGGCGTCGACGACAAGCAACTCACGCCGCGCACCGTGCTCTCGCGCATCTCGTGGGCGAAAAATCACATGCTCGATCCGCAGGAGCTTTACCTGCAATCGGCCGATCCGAAGACGGAGAAGATCGCGCATCTGTTCGAGGAATATCGCAAGGAACTGCGCAAAGCCAATGCCCTCGATTTCGATGATCTGCTGCTGGAAGCGACGCGTCTGCTGAAAACCGCCGCGCCCGTGCGCGAGTATTACAATCGCCGCTTCCAATATCTGCTCATCGACGAATACCAGGACACGAACCGCCCGCAATACGAACTGATGCGCATGTTGGCGGGCGAGCGCCATAACATTTGTGCCGTGGGCGACGAAGACCAGTCGATTTATTCCTGGCGCGGCGCCGACATCCGCAACATCCTTGAATTCGAGAAAGATTTTCCCGAGGCCAAGATCATCCGCCTCGAACAGAACTACCGCTCCACGCAGAATATTTTGCAGGCCGCGTCTTCGGTGGTGGCGAATAACATCCGCCGCAAAGGCAAGAACCTTTGGACTTCGCGCCAGGGCGGCACCAGGATCGGCTACTACGAGGCTCCTGACGGCGAGAACGAGGCGCTTTTCGCCGCTGACCATATTGCGAAGTATCTGCGCGAGGCTGGTCGTGCTGAAAACTCGCGCGGCGAAACTCCGCGCGCCGCCGTGCTCTACCGCACCAATTCTCAGTCGCGCCTGTTTGAAGAAGCCATGCGCCGCTACGGACTCAAGTACAAAGTGGTTGGCGGATTTTCCTTCTACGAGCGCTCCGAGATCAAAGACATGATCTCGTACTTGAAAGTCATCCAGAACCCGGACGATTCGATCTCGCTGCTGCGCGTGATCAACACGCCGACTCGCGGCATCGGCAAGGGCACCATCGAGATCATCGAGCGTCTGGCTCTGGAAACCGGTCTTTCGCTCTGGGGAGCGTTAGGAGAAGCCATCCGGCGACAACTGCTGCCGCTGCGGGCGCTGGCGGCGTTGAAGAATTTTCAGCAGTTGATCTTAGACGCGCAGGCGATGTTGTCAGGGACCTTCGTTGAGCGACTGGAAGAAAGTGCGGAGGCAGATGTAGCGCGGGCGCTCTCGCCCGCGCAAGTACCGGAAGCGCCGCAAACTTTGCAAGCCGGCGCCGACGATTCACTTCCCGACGATGCAGCCGCCTTCGACCCCAACGAATTCGAAAACACAGCCTTCGATTTCGGCGGGGCCTACACAGGGAGCGATAAAGAAAGTCGCGAGCCCGACAGTAGCGCCGGCATCCCGCCGGCTGTCACGCCGGAAGACGAGCGGGCGTCCCGTTTAGCTTCGGACCAGCAAAATGCCGGCGCTGCCAACTCTTCCACCACCGATCTGCTCAAGTTCCTCATCGACCGCACCGGCTACATCAAGTTGCTGGAAGCAGAGGATACCCCGGAAGCCTTTTCTCGCATCGAAAACCTGCGCGAGTTGGTCAACGCCGCTGCCGACTCACGGGATCGTGGCGAAACGCTCGACCAGTTCTTGGACCACGCCGCGCTCATCGCAGACACAGACGACTACGACGAGCGCTCCCAGATCACGCTCATGAGCCTCCACGCCGCCAAGGGCCTCGAGTTCCCTCTGGTTTTTCTCAGCGGACTGGAAGAGGGACTGTTCCCGCACTCGCGCACCATGCTCCAGCCCGACGACGTTGAAGAAGAACGCCGCCTCTGTTACGTCGGGATGACCCGTGCCATGGATCAGCTCATCCTGACCCGTGCCGTCTACCGACGGAGATACGGTACAGATTTGCCGGAAGCCAGCGTCCCTTCGCGTTTTCTGGAAGAAGTGCCTGCGCCATTGATCGAAGAGCTAGGCCGTCGCCGCACGGCAGGTGTGGGCACAGGCCGTGTGGGGACGGACACTCTTGTCCGTCCGGCGGGGCGAAGCCCCGCAGCCTACGATGCAGCCGACACTCATTATTCCTACGAAGACGAAGATCAGAGTGCAAACTGGAAAGGCCGCAGCGGCGTCCCGGCGAGCCGCCAGAAGCCCACCACCCAGGCCAAACCCTACAACTCCATCGAAAACATCGCCGAGTTTTTTGCCTCGCGCGGTAAGAAGTTCACCGTCCCTAAAACGCCGGTCGAAGAACCCACCGGCAAGCGCGGATTCCGGCCCGGCCAGAAGGTCCGCCATCCCAAATATGGCGAGGGAACGGTCTACCAGCGAGAAGGAGAAGGCGAAGAAGCCAAGATTACNNGTACAATTTCCTCGCTTCGGCTTGAAGAAGCTGGTGGAAAAGTATGCCCAGCTGGAGCGGGCCTGAACGCGATTGGGTAATTTTGTAATCGGGTAATTTGGTAATTTCACGGCTTGGTTCTTCGGCTTGAAATTGCGAAATTACCCAATTACCAAATTACAAATTAGAGATCCAGGAAAGCAATCATGGCAAACACAGCAGAACTAACTAAAGAAGAACGCAAGAAATCGAAGCGCGCCGCCCGCAAAAAGAGCAAAGCGGAAAAGCCAAAGAAGCCCCGCGATTACGCGCGCGGATCGAAAAAGCGCAAGGTGAAGAAGTTGGCTCGCGGTCAGTCGAAACGGTAAAGGCAGCAATTGGCAGTAAGCGCTTGGCATTTGGCCGGGAATGTTCCTGACCGAGGGGAACCCGGACTGGCTAAATGCCAAGCGCTACTGGCTAAAAGCTTGTTTTTCAGGAGACAACTACCTCTTGTCACAATCATCCCCGGACCCCGCCGGCACGGTGCGCACCTCCGACAATCAGCTTTTCTGCTGCAAGTCGATCGACAAGTTGATCGCGGAATCCGAGGTCCCCGGACAAAGGCTGCAAAAAACCCTGGGCCCGTGGTCGCTGACTGCGCTTGGAATCGGCGCCATCATCGGCTCCGGCATCTTCGTGCTGACCGGAACGGCCGCTGCCGGAGAGTATTTCCAGGCTCCGTCGATTCTGCACGCACAAGTTCTCGACATCATCGTGAACTTCCTTCGCGGCGGCGGAATGGGCCAAGTCCTCATGCACGGACGTCCGGCTGCCGGACCCTCCATTGCCATCTCGTTCTTCCTGGTTGCGCTGGCCTGCAGCTTTGCTGGACTCTGCTACGCCGAACTGGCGTCGATGATTCCCATCGCCGGCAGCGCCTACACATACTCTTACGCCACGCTCGGCGAGATCTTTGCCTGGATTATCGGCTGGGATCTCATTCTCGAATATGTGGTCAGCAACGTGGTGGTCGCGATCGGCTTTGCCGCCTACACCAAAGCGCAACTGGAATCTTTCGGCGTCCATTTGCCCGACAAATGGTCTACGCCAGTCTGGGAAACCGGCCACTGGACCGGCTCCTACTTCAACTTCCCCGCTTTCCTGATTATCTTTATCCTCACGGTGTTGCTGGTGCGCGGCGTGCGCGAGTCCGCCAAAGCCAACAATGTGATGGTCGCGGTCAAGATCGGCGCCATTCTTGTTTTCCTCGTCATCGGCGGTGCGCTGGTGAATCCCAGCAACTGGCATCCCTTTGCGCCCTCTGGATTCGGCGGCGTGGTCACCGGGGGAGCCATCGTATTCTTCACTTACATCGGTTTCGATTCTGTCTCCACCGCAGCCGAAGAGGCGAAGAATCCCCAGCGTGACTTGCCCTTCGGCATCATCGCCTCGCTCATCGTTTGCACCGTTCTCTATGTCGGAGTTTCGATCGTGTTGCTTGGCATGATGAAGTACACGACCTTCGTCACCGGTGAGGCCGCGGATGCCCCGGTTGCTTACGCGCTGAAAGTTCTCGGAGCCAGCCGCTGGTCGCGCTCGATCATTGTTATCGGAGCCCTAACCGGCATGATCTCGTCGTTGCTGGTCTTTCAATATGGGCAGGCGCGGATCTGGTACGCGATGTCGCGTGACCGGCTTTTCCCGGCGCTCTTTTCTAAAGTTCACGCCAAGTTCAAGACACCGCATTACTCCACCTGGATCGCGGGTTTTGCTGTCGGCATTCCGGCGGGAATCTTTGCGATCAGCGACGCCGCGGATCTCTCAAACATCGGCACGCTTTTCGCTTTTGTTCTGGTCTCGCTCGGCGTGATCATCCTGCGCCGCACCCAGCCCGACCGCCCGCGCATCTTCAAAGTGCCGCTGGTGCCTTGGTTCCCGCTGATCTCGATCATCCTCTGCGGCGGTCTCATGACCGGACTCACCGTCATTACCTGGCTGCGCTTCGTGGTCTGGCTCGGACTGGGCTTGCTCATCTACATCTTTTACAGCCGGCACCGCAGCGAGTTCGCGAAAAAGTAGCTGTCAGCCATCAGCTTTCAGCCGTCAGCAAGAGCGAGCAGTCTTCCTGTGCGAACCGCCCTTGCGACCGGAAGATCCTTTCTGTTTTCTCCGTGTCTCCGTGATGAATCACCTCCCACTCCTCGCAAAACATCCGCCAAGAATCTACAATCGAGAAGTGATGTCTTCCGCACTTGATCGGCCGCCGAATAGTTTCCTGCGCCTTCTTCCGAAGGCCGAACTGCACCTGCACCTCGAGGGCGCCATCGAGCCGGCCACGCTATTCGAACTCCGGCAGCGGCACGGCGAGCGCACCACTCAGGCCGAGCTCGACCTGCTGTATCGCTACAACGATTTCCAGGGGTTCCTGCTCGCCTTCAAGAACATCACCGAGCACCTGCGCACGCCGGAAGATTACGAGCTCATCACCTACCGCCTGATGCAGCGGCTGAAAGACGAAAATGTTCTGCACGCCGAGGTCTACGTTTCTGTCGGCGTCTGCCTGTGGCGCAAACAGGATTTCGCAGCCATCTTCGAAGGACTGGATCGCGGCCGCGCCCGCGGCGCGCGCGACTTTGGAATTTCGCTGCTTTGGATCTTCGACGCTGTCCGCCAGCTCGGCGCCGAGGCCGCGCAAGCGGTTTTCGAACTGGCTGCCCGCTACCGGGATCGCCACGTTGTCGCTATCGGCATTGGCGGCGACGAGCAGAAAGCGCCGCCCGAGATTTTCCGCGACGCCTACGCCTGGGCCGCCGACCAGGGTTTGCGCCTGACCGCGCACGCCGGTGAGACTGGCCCTCCAGAATCAGTTTGGGGAGCGCTTAACCTGCGCGCCGAACGCATTGGGCACGGCCTCACTGCATTCCACGATCCTGATCTGGTTGAGGAACTCGCGCAGCGCCAGGTTCCGGTAGAAATCTGCCTCACTAGCAACCTGCGCACCGGCCTCTGCCCTAGCCTCAACGACCATCCGGCAAAGAGTTATTTCGACCACGGGGTGATGATTACGCTTAACAGCGATGACCCCGCCATGTTCGGCACAACACTGCCACGCGAGTACCAGCTCGCCCAGCAGACTTTCGGATTCACCGACGAGCATTTGCGCGAGCTCGCCCGAAACTCGTTCGAGGCATCATTCCTGCCTGCGGAAAAAAAACTGGAATTCCTGGACCTGTTCGACGCCGCCGCCGCGAGATAATCTCTAATTCTTAATTGTCGACTACCGGCAGGACGGCCTTGCAGTCGAATCAACCCCCAGCGTAGCCTCTTCTGAGAGCTGAGAAACTGGCAACTGAATGTCCCTCCACATCGGCATCGTCGCTTGCAGCGCGGAAGGCGCTGCTCTCTGCTATCGCACCATCTGCATAGAGGGCGGGGAGTTGCTCGGCCCGCACCAGCATCCCGAAATTTCCATGCACGGCCACAACTTCGCCGACTATGTGAAGTGCATCAATGCCAACGACTGGGTCGGCGTGGCCGAACTCATGCTCTCGTCGGCGGAAAAACTGGCCAAGGCCGGTGCCGACTTTCTGATTGCTCCCGTCAACACCGTCCACCAGGCTTTTGACCTGGTGGAGCATCGCTCTCCGCGCCCGTGGCTGCACATTGCCGTCGAGGTTGCCAACGAGGCCAAACACCACGGCTACAAACGTTTGGGAGTTCTGGGAACCCGCGCGCTGATGGAGGGCCCGGTCTACCGAGAGAAGCTGAAAATCGCCGGCATCGAGCATCGCATTCCAGGCGCGGAGCAGCGCGAACGCATTCATCGCATTATTTTCGACGAGTTGGTCCGGGGCCAGTTCCTGCCGCGCACCCAAGCCTATCTCACCGAAGTGATTCGCGCTCTGAAAGACGAAGGCTGCGACGCGGTGGTCCTGGGTTGCACCGAGATTCCGCTGGTGATGACGCAGGAGCAGTCTCCCCTTCCGATGCTGGATTCCACCCGCCTGCTGGCCAGAGCAGCGTTGCGCAAAGCCGTGGAGGGTTAGCAAGAGCCGAGCGGGGATGCTTCAGAATCTCAAATTCCGTCAACTCCCCGGCCTCTATGCCATCATGCGCCAGCCTCCGGACGCTTCCGTCCCCGACTGGGCGAAGGGTGACTTCATCTCCATCACGCGCACCGTAGACGAACTCTCAATCGTCTGCCTAGAAGAAAATATCCCGAGAGACATTGCCCCTGGCCCGCGTTGGGTCTGCCTCAAGCTCGAAGGCCCGTTTCCCTTTTCGCAAACTGGAGTACTGCTCTCATTCATCGAGCCGCTCTCCAGCAACGGCGTTCCCATCTTCGCCATCTCGACCTACGACACCGATTATGTTCTGATCCAAGTGGAATTTGCCGGAACTGCCATCAACGCGCTGCAACAGGCCGGCCACGAACTCCGGCCGCACGACGACTGCTAACACAAGCTCCTCGAATGGAAGCCCTCAACCTGCATCGCGGTGAACGCCATTCGCCCCAATAAATTCCCCGACCGCTGTTGTCCAGCCTGCACCCAGCGCGGGTCTGTGCTGTAATAGAGAAGCATTCATTCAACATGCCCTCTGTCCTTACAACCCTGCGACGCGCGGCCAAGGCCGTGCACCGCAACCTGCGCGGAGCTTCCATGGGCGCGCGTGCGCTGGCCTCGACCGAGCACCCTTTGCTGGCGCACATTATTCCGGTCCGCCGCTGCAACTTGGCCTGCACCTACTGCAACGAGTTTGACGATTTCTCCAAGCCCGTGCCCACGGAGGAAATGTTCCGCCGTATCGATAAACTGGGCTCGCTGGGCACGGCGGTGGTCACGATTTCCGGTGGCGAGCCGCTGCTGCATCCTGAACTGGACGACGTGATCCGCCGCATTCGCTCGAACGGCATGATCGCCGGATTGATCACCAACGGATATTTTCTGGTGGCGGAACGTATCCAGCGCTTGAACCGAGCCGGGCTCGAGTGGTTGCAGATCTCCATCGACAACGTGAATCCCGACGAAGTTTCAAAGAAGAGCCTGAAAGTTCTCGACAAGAAACTGCAATGGCTGGCCGAACACGCGGAGTTTCATGTGAACATCAATTCGGTGGTGGGCGGTGGCATTTCGAATCCGCAGGACGCGCTGACCATCGGCAAGCGCGCCATCGAACTGGGCTTCAGCTCGACCATTGGGATTATTCACGACGGTAGCGGGCAGTTGCAGCCACTGGGTGGGGAAGAGCGCCGTATCTATGACGAGATGAAGTCGTGGGAGAAGCGCAGCTTCACTCGCATCAACGCCTTTCAGGATAACATTGCGCAGGGATTACCCAACGATTGGCGCTGTCGCGCCGGAGCGCGCTATCTCTACATCTGCGAAGACGGGCTGGTGCACTACTGCTCGCAGCAGCGCGGCTATCCCGGAGTGCCGCTGGCGACCTACACTCGCGATGACATGCACCGCGAATACCTTACGGAAAAATCCTGCGCGCCGAATTGCACAGTTTCGTGCGTACACCAGGTTTCCGTCTTCGATTCGTTTCGAGGCCCGCAGCATCCCGCCCCGCCGATTCCAGCGGCAGAACCAGCGCGGGAACTGGTTCAAATCAAGTAAGACACTGTTCTCTGACGCGAACATCTGTGCGCTCGCTTCGACGGTCACCGTGGCGAGAACTTGTCCGACACGCTGCGGAGTTGTAACGTCTGCATTATGCGTCCTGCTCCGAAGTGGACAGAGTTCCCGCGATATCCGGTCGTCGCAGGCACAGCGATTCTCGCAGTGGTAGTGACAATCGCCTGGTGGTCCAAGCTGGATGTCTCTCCGCTATTCGAAACCGCTATGATTCGCCGCGGAGAACTTTGGCGTCTGATAACTTCCATCTTTCCCCATACCAACCTCTTGCACCTGGCGTTCAACATCTACTGGCTCTGGGTTTTCGGAACACTTGTCGAGCAGGTATATGGACACTTTAGGACTGCTGCGCTCATCGCTTTATTCGCGCTAGGGTCAAGTTCGTTCGAATTTGCGTTTTCACTTGGCGGCGTGGGATTGTCAGGCGTTGGGTATGGCCTGTTCGGTTTCCTGTGGGTGCTCTCCCGACACGATGAGCGCTTCCGTGACGCCATCGATCAGAAGACGATTCAGCTCTTCGTAATCTGGTTCTTTTTCTGCATCGCTACGACTGTGATGCACATTTTTTCGGTAGGGAACATTGCACATGGCGCTGGAATGGTTTTCGGAGTTCTCACCGGGGCTGCGATCGTTTACCCGCATCGTCGCACACTAATCGTCGCAGGGATCGGGGCGATCCTCTTAATCGGTTGGTGGGGCTCCACGCTAGGACGCCCCAGAATCAATCTCTCAGGAAAAGCGGGGTACGAAGAAGGAAGATGGGGCTACGACGCACTCCAAGCCAACCGCAATCAGGAAGCGGTTCGCTGGCTTCGCGATGCGGTTGTCTATCAGCCAAAACTGCCGGTCTATTGGTTCGACCTCGGAATCGCATATCAACGGCTCGGGAACAAAGCGGCCGCACAGGACGCTTACCAGAGAGCGCATGCGTTGGCGCCGAACAAAGCCGAGTATTCAGAACCCGCACTGAATTAATCTAACCTACTTCGGGGTCCACGCCGTCACTTCTTCGGCTGCGCCGACGGCGGCAAAATTCCATTCAACCGCAGATACATCGCAGCGGCAGCATAGTGATCGGCCCATCCGCTGGCCAGGCCCAGCGCGACCATTGCACGTGGACCCTGGCGTCCGCCGAAGAGTTCAACGCTGTCGCCCAGTTTGGAGTCATCCATCTTGGCGAGCGCATCGGCGCAAAAATCGTACGAGGCCGTGGCTGCGGCGAGAAGCTTGTCCTTGGCGTCGGTTTCCTTGACTTCCTCGACTTTGGGTGCTGGAATGTCCGCCGCTTTGGCGCAACCGTTGTTGTTGGATCCAATGATATGCACGACCAGGTGCGCGAAACTCATCTGATCGGGCGTGGGCTTGTAAGTGAACTTATCGGCGGGCATAGCTGTAATTGCGCCGAGAATGTTATTCCGTGAGCGCGGCAGCAGCATGCGAAGCGAAGCCGTGACAGGATCCTTTACAGGAGCGGAAGTTTGCGGAGTTGCCGCGGTAGAGGGCGGTGGGGCCATCGTCTGCGCCTGCACAAAACCAAGACAGGCGAATGCAAAGAATGTCACAAGAGCGCGTGTCATTTTTATCTCTCCTTAATGTCCTCTATTAGACGTTCGACCACGATTTGCGTCACCGCGGTGCCACCTAAGAAGCCAGGGAGGTCAGGCCCGCAATTACCACCATGAAGGCAATGTACCATCCGAAAACGATGGCCAGTGCCGTGCCGCGCTTCACCTTGCTGACGCAGGTGAAACCGATTGCCGTCAATACCAGGGTCCAGATGGCGAAGATGTCGATCATCGACCCCAGAGTGTAAAGCACCGGATTGTCGGTGGCGCTGAACAAAAGGCCGAGATTCGTGGCCACGGGGTTCTGTACGTTAAACGCGTCGGGGCTCATGCCGGCGAAGAGCGTAAGAGTAGCCAGAAGGTAGCGCACCACCCCAGGCAAACTGGCATAAACCACGATGGCCAGCGCTACTTTGTAGGGAACCTTCGCATTGGCGCCGAACGTGAACGTGGCCAATAGCAAGCCCGAGACGATCAACAGCAGGATGAGATCGATCACCGGAAACGCATAGGTTCCGATCATCGTCTGCTTTTCCACGCGCTGCATGATTTTCTCGCGCTCATCGGCTTTCATGCTTTGAATCTGGTCCCACTGCTTGGGCCGGGTCGCCAGGACGTTTTCTCCTGCTTTGCCGTAGCCCACTTTTGCCCCAACGGTGTAAGCAAAAAGCGTCGAGACGATGATCAGCAGCAGAAACGGCGCCCACCAACTGGCGTTACGGCGCAGATCGGTGAAAGTCTTCGATGGCGCAATGAAAGTGTTGACAATGCGCGCGCCCTCGGAAAGCGGGGCGGCCTCGGGCGCAGGCAAAGGTGCGGACAACGGAGGGAGCGGAGCAGCAGCCATGTTTTGGCCTCCTTGGTTGTGGCTGCGGGGAATTCTAGCGGGGAGTCGGCGGCAAGACAAGCGAACCACCCGGAACGCCGCTCCCTTGTTGTTGAACAAGCCTCACGCTCCGTGCGAAGTAGCTTCATGAGCCTGGGTCGAAGTGGCGTGGGCCGCGCCCGAAAGTTGCCTCGAATCAGTCACTCTGCGGCGTTACCGAAGTTTCCGGCATGGCTCATAAATCATTGTTACTAAACCTGTTAGCTGTTTACCATTAGGGTCAGGATTGCCGCGCGCCCGGCTGCGGGAGCGGTGCGCTGACTTGTAGACGATGTCCACCAGCACCAACTCGTGGAGAGGGTTGCCCGTCAGGGCCCAGGTCTTTGTCGGCTTTGTGATCGCCGCGGGCATGGTGCCTCTGCTTCAGGCCTCTATCCACCAGAGCAGCAAGAACATCGCGGAGTTCATTTGCTACCTGGGCATCTCAATTCTGGCGTCAAGGTTGCGCGTTACTCTTCCCGGCATTACGGGCACTCTTTCGGTGAACTTCCTGTTCATCCTGGTGGGAATTGCCGAACTGGGCTACTCCGAGGCCTTGACTCTGGGTGCAGTTGCTATGCTGGCTCAGAGTTTGTACCCAGGTCGGCCCACGGCCATGCAGTTGACGTTCAACGTCTGTGCGGGCACTCTCTCGACCGCCTTGGCCTATCTGGTCTATCACAACCCCTCTTGCAATGCGCTCATCGAGAGTCGCCCGCTGCTTTTGTGCCTGACCGCCTCGATCTACTTCATCGTCAACGCAGGATGCATTGCCGTCGTGATTTCATTCAGCGAAGGCAAGCCACTGCAGAAGATTTTGGTGGATTGCTACTTTTGGTCTTTCCCTTACTATCTGGTGGGTGCCGGAATCGCGGGCGCAATTTCCTGGTTCAACCACGCCTTCAACTGGGAAACTTCACTGCTGTTTGTCCCCGCTATTTACCTCATCTTCCGCTCCTACCGCCTGTATTTGGGCAAGTTGGAGGATGAGAAGCGCCACGTGGAAGAGATCGCCAACCTGCATTTGCGAACTATCGAGGCCCTGGCGCTGGCGATTGAGGCTAAAGACCAGACCACCCACGCCCACCTGCAACGGGTTCGCATTTACGCCATCGAAGTAGCCAAGGAACTGGGCATGAAGGGGGCGGAATTGGAAGCTCTGCATGCCGCCGCGCTGCTGCACGACATCGGCAAGCTCGCGGTGCCCGAACATATCATCTCGAAACCGGGCCGGCTGACTCCCGAAGAGTTCGAGAAGATGAAGATTCACACGGTGGTGGGAGCCGAGATTCTGGAACGAGTTCGCTTCCCCTACCCGGTGGTGCCGATCGTGCGTGCGCACCACGAAAAATGGGATGGATCTGGTTATCCCTACGGGCTGAAGGGCTCGGAGATTCCCGTCGGGGCGCGCATTCTTTCCGCCGTAGACTATCTGGACGCCCTGGCTTCCGACCGCCAATATCGCCGGGCCATGCCGCTGGATGAAGTCATGCAGCGAATCGCGGAAGAGTCGGGCAAGTCGTTTGACCCGAAAGTGGTCGAGGTTTTAAAGAGGCGCTACCGCTCTCTGGAGAATCTCGCGCGGGCGAAATCGGCGGAAGACGGCAACCCGGCGCTCCCCGCGGAGATCAAGATTACGCGCGGACCGGCCCCGGCTGCGGGATTCGAAAACGCGACCGCACCCGACTCGGTGGGACGGGAAACAACTTTTCTATCCTCAATCGCAGCGGCGCGGCAGGAAGCGCAGTCCTTGTTTGAGTTGAGCCAGGATCTGGGAGCCTCTCTCAGCTTGGGTGAAACGCTTTCCGTTTTCTCGGTAAAACTCAAACCAATGGTTCCCTACGATGCCATCGCTATCTATATCCTGCGCGATGGAATCTTGATCCCGGAATATGTGAACGGCGACAACTACCGCCTGTTTGCCTCCTTGCGGATTCGGCTGGGGGACGGCCTTTCCGGCTGGGTGGCGCAGAACAGGAAACCGATTGTGAACGGGAATCCTTCGGTAGAGCCTGGATACTTGAACGACCCCGACAAGTTCAGCACGTTGCGGTCCGCTTTGGCCCTGCCCTTGGAGGGCGTGGCGGGCGTGATCGGGGTTCTCGCCCTCTACCGTGCTGAGCGTGATGCGTTCACTTCCGATCATTTGCGCATTCTTCTTGCGGTCAGCGGCAAGATGGCTCTTTCCATTGAAAATGCCCTCAAATATCAACAGGCCGAAAGCTCCGCCACCACCGATTACCTTACCGGTCTGCCCAATGCCCGGTCGCTGTTTCTACAGCTCGACCGCGAACTGGCCCGCTGTACGCGCGAAAGCTCTTCGCTCACGCTGATGGTCTGTGACATGAACGGTTTCAAGAAGATCAACGACCGCTTCGGGCACCTGGAGGGAAATCGGGTTTTGCGTTTATTTGCCCAGGCGCTGAAAGACAGTTGCCGCGAATACGACTACGTAGCCCGCATGGGCGGAGACGAATTTGTGGTCATCGCTCCGGGGCTGGCCGCCGAGGCCGCGGCTAAGAAAGCGCAGCAGCTTCGGACGCTCGCCCAGCAGTCGGGCATCGATGTCTGCGGAGAGGATATGCTCTCGTTGAGCGTGGGCCTGGCTGTGTCTCCGGAAGATGGCAACGATGCCGAACAATTACTGACCCAGGCCGACCGCCGTATGTATCTGGAGAAGCAAAAACAGCCTTCGCAAAAAGACCAGCGGCTGCACACCCGGATGAAATGCCGGCTCACGATCGAGTTGCACCCTCAGCTCGGCGACGGACCGGTCTTCGGCAATCTGATCGACATCAGCCTGGGCGGCTGCTACGTGGAAACCAGCGAAATTCTGGTCCCTGGATCCGATGTGAAGCTGGTTTTCTCCATTGATGACGGCACCTTGAGCGCGGAAGGCAGCATTGCCCGAATCCATCCCGGATCAGGAGTGGCGGTGCAATTCAAGGAGATGAGCCGCGAGTCGCGCGAAAAAATGTACCGCATCCTGGAGTTCGTGCAGAACTCGACGACGGTCTACAACGACCGCTACCTGCAGAATCTTTTCAAGCGCTGAAGATCAGTGGTCAGTGTCCAGTTGTCAGTGGCTAGCGACTGGCGCGATCCTCTGGCCACTGACCACTGCCTTCCGCCGCTTGAAGCCCGCCTCTTCCGCCCGTACACTTATTAAATGCACGTCCACGTCCATGGTAAGGGCGGTCCCAAGCGAGTGCTCAAGATCTCGCTGGGCGTAACCCTGGCTTACATCGTGCTGCTGGTGGTGGCCGGCATCCGCGCCCATTCGCTGGCTCTGCTCTCCGAAGCGGGACACAATCTCTCTGATTTTCTGGCTTTGCTGCTGTCGCTGGTTGCGGTCTACTTGCAATCGCGCCCAGCCAGTTCCACCAAGACCTATGGCTACCATCGCGCGGGAGTGCTAGCCGCGCTGGTCAATGCCGTATCACTGGTCGCGGTTTCTTTTTTCATTTTTTATGAGGCGTTCCGCCGCCTGCAGCATCCCGAGCACGTTCAGGCCTCCGTGATGATGTGGGTCGCTGCCGCCGGCGTTGTAATGAACGGAGTGATTGCCCTGCTGCTGTACCGCTCCGGCCGGGGTTCTGGAAACGACGTCAACATCCGCAGCGCCCTGCTGCATGAAGTCGGCGACACCCTTTCTACCGCCGCCGTCATCGCCGGAGGCTGGGCCATCCTGGTCACGGGAGACTACTGGATCGACTCCGCGCTCTCGTTCGGAATCGGAGTGCTGATCCTCTGGTCGGGCTTCGGCATCGTGCGCGAGACGCTGAACATTCTGCTCGAAGGCACGCCACGCGGCGTGAAGCTCGAACTGGTCGAGACCGCCATCCGCTCCATCGAAGGCGTCAACGATGTGCACGACCTCCACTGCTGGAGCATCGGCTCGGAAACTCGCGCACTCTCCTGCCACATCTCCATAGCCGACATTCCCCCGTCGGTCAGCGAACGCATCCTGCGCGACGTAAAAGACCGCCTGCATCACGACTTCCGCATCGACCACACCACCATCCAGTTCGAGCATGTGGAATGCGAGGTGGCGCACGGATGCGTGATTCCGGTGGGCGAGAGCGAAGAGCATCACCACCACAGCCACTGAGGCAAGTATTTCGCCGTGCTCTTCGCGAGGCAGTTCTCAGCGATCGCTGTGTCTCAAGCTTTTCGTTCGGCCCTGGCTTGGGATGCAAATATCTCCCGCACACGGCTAATCGTATCTGCCTCTTTTGCCGTCTTATCCGGCCGCAGCCGCACGATTCTCGGGAAGCGGAGCGCGTAGCCGCTGTCATGACGGTCGGACTGCATCATGTTATTGAAAGCCACTTCCAGCACAATCTTCGGTTCGACCGTTCGCCGGAAGCCTTGATCTTCGATCGTGTGCTCCAGAAACCACTGCGTCATCTCAGCAATCTCGACGTCGGTCAGTCCTGAGTACGCCTTGCCGATATTCACCAACCGATCTTTGTTCGTATCCCACACCGCAAACGTGTAATCGCTGAGTACGCCCACGCGCTTGCCGTGGCCGTACTCGACCGCAGTCACCACCACGTCGAGCGTGGCCAGCTCGCGCTTCATCTTCAGCCAAGACTTGCCGCGCTTGCCAGGGGTATAAGCCGAGTCGAGATCTTTGATCATCAAACCTTCGTTCCCGCGACCCTGCGCCGCGATGAAAAGCTCTTCCAGTTCCTCCGGCGAACGCACACGAAACACCGGTGCACGGAGAATGCTGATAGCGGTAGTTTCCTCCTCCGTTCCGAAGCCCAACTTACCTTGCAATTCTCTTGTCTTCCTCCGTGGCTCTGTGTCTCTGTGGTGAGTGATCTTTCTTTTCGCCTCAAGCAGCCCATCCAGCACCCGCGCCCTCTCGCGCAGTGGACGATCAATCAGCAACTCACCGCCCGCATAGAGAACATCGAACACCAGGTATGCCACGGGAATCTCCTGCAACATGCGTTCGCTTACCTTCTTTCGCCCCAGCCGCTTCTGCAAAACGCTGAACGCACGCGCACGTCCCGGATACTCCCACGCTACGATCTCGCCATCGAGAATTGCATCCTGCGGCAATCCCGCCAGCGCGCCGGGCAACTCCGGGAATGACTCCGTGATTTCATCCCGCGTCCGCGAAAAGAACTTCACTTCGCCCTCCGAAACGTGCGCCTGCGCCCGAATTCCGTCGTACTTGTCTTCGACGGCAGCCTCACTGAAATAACTGAGTCCTTCTTCAGGTGACTCAATCGGGCTGGCCAGCATGAATCCCAGCGGATGGAACATCCGCATCTTCGCTTCGGCCATCCTCCCTTCCACCGCCCGCCGCAGCGTTTCTCCGATATCTCCCAACAGCATGTTCGCCCTCTGCACCTCTACGAGCGTTCCCCCGTAAGCTTTGGCAATCGCCTCCTCGACCAAACTTTCCTTCAGCCCAATCCGCAAATCGCCAGTTACGATCTTCACGATGTACTTAGCTTCGAGCGGTGTCGCCCGCGCCAGCAAATCGCGAACCAGCGCGGTCTTCGCGGCTGGCCCGCGCGCTGCTGCGATCTGCCGGAAAGTAGCGGCAACTTCAAGAACGCCCAGGCCTTGTCCAGCGCGCTCCGCCAAGACCTCCCCGGCCACCGCGCCCAAGTCGCCATGCTTGCGATAGGCAGCCGTCAGTGCGGATTCATCTTTCCCGGCAAGCTCCGCCACCACACGCCACAACAGAGAGCCGCCTACCTGCAAGGTCGTCTCTTCCCAAGCGGGAAATGCTCGCCCACTGAGAAACACCGCTGATACTGCAGCCTCGTCCGTGGTGCGCGATTTCAGGTAGTCGGACACGACAGCCGTCTTTTGCAGCCTCTTGGTCGTGGCGCCTATCGCTTCACAGCTCTCTGCAAGCAGTCGCATGTTGTTCAAGGTGATGTTAAGAGAATAGATGACTTGCGGTCTCGCTATCCTGTCCCGTGATAGTCCGGTTAAATATCGCTGCCACTATTACTTAGCGAATCCAGAGTAGCCCAAACCGGCGGCGAAACGCTGCGGCCGCTGTGGTAACCTAGTGCTTGGCGCTTTTCTAGCGCCTGGAGCATCTAACCATCGTGCGTTCTCTGCGTAATCTCGTGCGTTTCCTGGTAGCCGTGCAGCTTCTGCCTGCGCTTGAAAGTGGCGAAGAAACCCTGGTCGGTGGGCAAGCCGTGCTGGAGGGCGTGATGATGCGCTCCCCGCACGCCTGGGCGATCGCCTGCCGCAAGCCCTCCGGCGAAGTGGTTACCATGAGCCAGCCGCTCGATCGTCCCTCGGAAAAACACAAGTGGATGGCTTGGCCCATCGTGCGCGGAGTCATGACGCTCGGTTACGCCATGTCCCTCGGCTACCGTGCCCTGCGCTTCTCAGCCAATGTCGCCATCGAAGAAGTGATGCAAAACGATGACACCACCCCAGCTCATTTAGCGACAGCCGCCTCGGCTGCTTGCCCTGAGCCCAGCCGAAGGGTCCCGCCGAAGCGAAGCGAGGCGGAACATTCCCAGGCTCAATCCTCTGAGTCGCAGACCCGAGAGAAAGCCGCCACCATCAGCGGATGGCTGGCCGCGGGCAACGTCATCCTCTCACTCGCCTTCTTCATCTTCATGTACAAGTACCTGCCGCTCGTGGCGGCCACTGAACTCAAGAAGTTCAATCCGGCGTTCGGCGGCCAGATCGCGTTCAACCTGGTCGATGGTGCGATCCGCTTGATTCTGTTTCTGCTGTTCATCTGGGGCGTTTCGCTGTTTCCTGACATTCGCCGCGTCTACCAGTATCACGGCGCGGAGCACAAAACCGTATTCGCTTTCGAAAATGGCGATCCGCTCTCGACCGCGGCCGTGCAGAAGTATTCCACTTTCCATCCCCGCTGCGGCACCAGCTTCCTGATGACCGTGATGCTGATCTCGATCGGCTTTTACATGCTGATTCCGTTTACCACATTCTGGGCGCGCTTCGCCTGCCGCATTGCGCTGCTGCCCGTGATCGCCGGCGTCTCCTACGAAATCATCCGCTTCGCCGCCAAGCATCGCGGCTCGCTCTTCGCCCTCATGACCGCTCCCGGCCTCTGGCTGCAGCGCATCACGACGCAGCCGCCGTCCGACGAGATGGCCCAATGCGCCATCACTGCGCTTGACCAAGCCATGGCCCTGGAAAAAGAGCGCGGCGGTGAATTGGTGATTGCGTAGCGGCCCCGCCGCGAATATTCCTCTTCCTGCATCTCTCATCTACAATGCCGTAGAGACGTAACTTGTTACGTTTTGCTCGTCCCAGTATGGGTCCGCGGCGCGAACCGAGACGTTGCAAGCTGCGTCTCTACGAAAGATCCCGATGTTTGAACGCTTAGAACAAATGGAAGCCCGCTACGAAGAGCTGACCAGCGCCCTCGCCTCGCCGGATATCGTCAATGATTCGGCGAGATACCAGAAGACCGCCAAGGCGCACAGCGAAATCGCACCCGTGATTGACAAGTATCGCGAATACAAGGACCTCACGCGCGGCATAGCTGAAAGTAAAGCCATGCTCGCCGAAGAAAAAGATCCGGAGATGCGCGCCTACGCTCAGGAAGAACTCAACAAGCTGGAGCCCCGCGTTAGTGCGATTGAAGAAGAGTTGAAGGTTCTGCTGCTGCCCAAAGATCCCAACGACGAGAAGAACATCAT
>PMSQ01000062.1 GCA_003168355.1 Acidobacteriaceae bacterium
GCTTACACTCCGGTTAAAAACGCTCCTGGATCGTTAAACTTGCTGGGCTGTCCCTTCGGCCACTGATATAGCCGGGAAGTATCCACAATGATCTGTCCATCCGGTGCCAGTTCCACATGCGCGCGGTCCATGGGACGCGGCGCCGGCCCTTCAAAGTTAATCCCCTCGCTGTCATAGCCGCTGCCGTGGCACGGGCACTTAAACTTATTCTCGCTTGGTTTCCAGTCCGGTGTGCAACCCAGGTGCGTGCAGCGCGCATAGATTACGAAAACCCGGTCGGGTGTGCGATCGACCCAGATGCGGAACCTCTGCTGGAACTTGGTGTCGACCCCAAGCGCGAACTCCGAGGGATAGCCAATCTTGAAAACTGTGTTGGGTTCGAAAAGAGTGCGGGGAAGAAAAAATCTGAAGAAGGCAAGGAACCATGCGGTCAGGAATGCCGTTACCGCGACCCACACCAACCGGCGTCGCCGCTGATCGATCTCCGTGTTCGAGGGACCCGACGAGGAAAGCCCAGCCGAAGCTGCCGCCTTTGAGGTTCCTACCGCCGGCGTGCCGACGTATTTTGTGGCATCCGCTGCACCCTGAGCCGCGGGCTTTGCCGCTTCGGGATTGGGACTCGGGTTCGGTTGTTCACTGCCAGGAACCGTCATGGGTCACTCCTGTTTCTATAAACTCGTCCCTAATCTCCGGCGGCCGCCAGCAGTGCCGGTGCCGCCATCTGCCTCCCAGTCGCATGAGTCTGTGGGTAGGGATGAACCGCTTCGCCCAGCGCTTGCCACACCAACTGTCCCAGCGCCGAGATAAACTTCGGAGAATCGTTCAGGCCCGCGCTCATTTCGAACTGCGTGATGCCCAGCCGCCGCGCTTCTTGCCGGGCTTCGTGATCGATCTCGCCCAGCGTCTCCACGTGGTCGGAAACAAACGCCACCGGGACGATGCATACCTCCCGCGCGTTCTCAGCCGCCAGATCATGCAGCGAGCGGTGCAGGGAAGGTTGCAGCCATTTGCTCGCACCTACCTTGCTTTGGTAGCAGAGCCGGTGAGGGTTCGCCCATCCACCGCGCTCCATCAGCATACGAACTGTTTCCTCAATCTGCCGTTGGTAAGGATCGCCCTTCGCGATTACGGACATGGGAACGCTATGCGCGCTGAAGACAAGCTCCGGGCGCTCCGGCACCGGGAATCGCGCGAGCGCATCTTCAATTTTTTCGAGGACTGCATCCAAATATGCCGGATGCCGGTAGAACGGGCCCACATTGTGTACGGGAATATCGCCGCGGAACAGCCGCTGCCACTCATTCAGGCTGCTGCCCGTGGTGGTCGAGGAGTACTGCGGATACAGCGGCAGCAAGACAACCTCGTCGCATTGCGCGGCCATGATCTGTGCGATGGCTTCACGGGTGAAAGGATGCCAATAGCGCATGGCCACAAAACATCTCGCATCCAGACCCTGATTTGTGAGCTCCGTCTCTAGTGCCATCGCCTGCCGCTCGGTGAAACGCCGGATCGGCGAGCCTCCGCCGATTGTGGCGTAGTGATGCTGCACTTTGCGGGCGCGCGTCGTGGAAATTAGCTTGGCCAGTGGTTTGCGTCCGATGCGAGCGAAGGGAAAATCGATGATATCAGGATCGCAGAAGAGGTTGTAAAGGAAAGGCTCTATCGCAGCCAGCGTGTCAGGCCCGCCGAGCTGAAACAGAACTACCCCCACACGGCGCGTTGTCTTCGCCATCCCCTCTGATTCCCCAGAACCGGCGAATTTACTCCCATCCGCAGCGAGAGTCAATGGCGGAAATCGAGGACGCACATCGAAAAGCAAAATAAGGAGTGAGAAACTGCGTTCAGTGACCAGCTGCTGGCGCGGCTTTCGCCTTGTCCATCTCTTCGATCACCGCATCTGCGAACTGCGAGGTGCCCGCCTGACCGCCGATGTCCTTCGTCAGCTTTTCAGGATGCCGGTACACCTTCTCCAGCGCATTGCGAATCTGGGTGGACGCATCAAGCTCGCCCAGGTGCCGCAACATCAGCAGTGACGAGCGCAGCAGTGCCGTCGGATTCGCTATGTTCTTGCCCGCAATGTCGGGTGCCGACCCGTGGACGGCTTCGAAAATAGCACAGTGATCGCCCAGGTTCGCGCTCGGAACAAATCCGAGCCCGCCCACAAACGCCGCGCACAAATCGGAAATGATATCCCCGTACAGGTTCTCCATCACCAGCATGTCGTACTGATATGGATTCATAACGAGCTGCATGCAGGTGTTGTCCACGATGTGCTCGCCGTAGGTGATTTCCGGAAATTCCTTGGCGACGGTGCGGCAGCAGCGCAGGAATAGCCCATCCGACAACTTCATGATGTTCGCTTTGTGAATGGCGTGGATTTTCTTGCGCTGATTCTTTCGGGCGTACTCGAACGCGAATTTGGCAATGCGTGTCGAGGCTTTTTCCGTGATGATCTTCAGGCTTTCCACCACTCCCGGCACGACTTCGTGCTCGAGTCCGGAATACAAACTTTCGGTGTTCTCGCGCACAATAATGAGATCCACATCCGGATACCGCGTGGGGATATGCGGCAGATTCCGGATCGGGCGGAAGTTCGCATACAGCTCAAACTTCTGGCGCAGCGCAACGTTGATGCTAGAAAAGCCGCCGCCTACTGGGGTTGTGACCGGACCCTTCAGCCCTATGTGCGTGCGCTCGATCGACTCAATCACTTCCTTCGGGATGTATTCGCCGTGCTTCTTAAAAGCATCGGCGCCCACCTGGAACGATTCCCAATCAAACTTTACGCCCGTGGCTTCCAGAATGCGCACCGTGGCGTTGGTTACCTCGGGGCCGATTCCATCTCCCGGTATTAGCGTTACCTTATGACTCATAAGTCACTGCCTTCTAAGTGGCCAGCGTTCGGTGGCCAGTAGGAACATCGGCTATCTTCGTCTTTACTTAACCCGAACACGGGTTACGGCGTACTTTTCTTTGCCTTAACATCCACAGATTCTTTGGCTTTCACCAAATCTCTCAACTCATTCATGAATTCCTTAACATCCTTGAAGTCCAGGTACACGGAGGCGAAGCGCACGTACGCAACTTTGTCATAGCGCCGCAACCGGTTCATGATGAGTTCGCCGAGTTCGCTCGTCTTACGTTCGCGCTCCTGTGATTCGATGACGAACGACTCCGCCTCATTCACAATCTGTTCCAGCTTGCTGATCGGTACTGGCCGCTTCTCGCACGCCCGCAACAATCCGTTCAGAACTTTCTGCCGGTCGAACTTCTCCCGCCGCCCGTCCTTCTTGACCACCATGTACGGGATTTCGTCGATGCGCTCGTAGGTAGTGAAGCGCTTGCCGCACTTCAGGCACTCGCGCCGCCGGCGGATGGATTCCGCCTCTTTGCTCTCGCGCGAGTCAACGACCTTGTCGTTCGCAAATCCGCAGAAGGGACATTTCATGGCGCTGATTTCTTTCCAGCCAACTCAAACCCCTGTCGTTCCGACGCCTGACACTGAGCGTCGCGAAGTGGAAGAAAGGAGAAACCTGCTTTTCTTTCCAGCAGTACAAAATTGTAACAGGCGCATCGGACCAGACTGCGCGGCACGTACCTACGTGATAGACAGAAACCTACACCTCATGTCGGTGGGGCAGCGATCTCCTCTTCCTCCGCCCGATGGCTTTCCTCCGACAACTTCCGTAACGAAAGCCTCTCGTGATGCGCCAAGGCCAACCCCAGCGGCACCACCGCTACGAAAGTTACCAGCCACAAAAGAATTCCACAGCTTGCCGCCATCTCGGGTGGGACGTCGAAGATGGCGGTGAGAGCCTTGATCGTCGCGACCTGCGAGCCTCCGCCGATGCCGGGAAGCTGCAGCATAGAACCAAAAATGCTAGCTCCCATCAGGAGCAGCACCTGGGGGCGCGTAATATCAAGCGCGTCGGTGCCGTAAGAATGGGTTACTTCCTGATAGGCGACGGCGATAACGAACCACATTGCCACCGAGACCAGGATCGATAAAGCCAGGGATATGGGGCCGTGAACGATACGCAATCCGGCGCCAAACTCGCGGATCCTTTCCGCGATGCGGTGACCCAGATTGGCGGCCAAATGAGCGAAACGCCTCTCGAACCATGCGGCGATGGCTTCGCCGCTTCGGCCGACCACCGCAGCCGCTGCCGCAAGGCCGGCCACAAGGCCCATGAGCACGAACCCTCCGATGCGGAATTTGTGATAGTACTCGGGGTGCGGGATCGACTGCATTGCGGCGGGAAGAAAGAAGATCGCGAAAACCATCAGAATCGTGAAAGCTCCAAAATCAAAAATCCTTTCAATCGCCCACACCCCCATCTGCGATGAAAAGGGAAGGTTCTCGCGCTTGGAAATGAGATAAGGGCGAATGAGTTCGCCGGGGCGGCCGAGCAACGCCAAGCCTGTGAATCCGATAATGGTGGGGGCGATCAGCCCCGTCCACGAAGCTTTTGGCCGAACCGGCAGCAGAAAAATCTTCCACCGGATGGCCCGCAGCACATAACCAAAATATATCCATGCCACGGCGTGAAGCACGTGGAACCAGCGGATTTGCTGGCTAAGGTTGCGAAACTTACCCCAATCGAAGGCTCGCCATTCTCGAAACTGAAAGTAAACCAGAACGGTCAGGACAAGAAAAATAGCCGTAGTCACCAGGATGCGCTTTTTGTCCATGAAGGAGAGAAGCCTCGCGCCGCGAGCCTCGCAACTCGAAGCGGAAACGGCACTCCCAAGGTAACTGAGTGGGCTCAGAGGGTCAAACAACGCAGTTCGAAGTTGCCTGGCAGCTTGCGGAAAAACTCAACCTTTGCCACGAACGGGAAGGGCACGAGTTTTACTCGTGCCGTTAAGCCGTCGAAAATGCGTCCGCGCTTTAGCGCCTGCGGTGATCTTCCTGCGCTATTGAGGACTTGTTCCACGAACTGCAAAGGAATTGGGCCGGAAGAGCAGAGCCGTCGCTGCCCTACTTGGTGGTTGCCAGCGCGATGGCATGGCGAACATGCCCGGCGGATTTTTTCAGCGCCGCAACGGCTTGAACGCGAGTAACTCCAGCGGCCAGCATCACGAGAGCCACGGGAGTGCGACGGCCGGAGGCTTGGAGCGCAAGGCGTGAAGATTCGTGGCCGGCTCCGGTGGCGCGTTCTAGGATTCCGATAGCGCGCTGGGTCAGCTTCTCGTTCTTTGGCGCGACGTTGACCATGAGGTTGCCGTAGACGTAGCCCAGCCGCGTCATGGCTGCGGTAGAGATCATGTTGAGAACCATTTTGTGCGCAGTGCCGGCCTTCATGCGAGACGATCCGGCCAGGATCTCGGGACCGACCTGGGTGACGATGGCGAAGTGAGCGGCGCGTTCGAGCGGGGAATTCGGATTGCAAGTGAGAGCGATGGTGTGGGCGCCGCGGCGACGGGCGTCGCTGATAGCAGCGACGGTGAAGGGAGTGCGTCCGCTGGACGCGATGCCGAGGACCACGTCGATCTTGGTGGGCTTACGACGGGCCATTTGGTCGCGGCCCTGCCTGGAGTCATCCTCGCTTATCTCGGAAGCAGAGGCGAGCGCCTCGAAACCTCCAGCGATGATGAACTGAACCGAGCGGGGATCGGTGTTAAAAGTGGGTGGGCATTCGACGGCATCGAGGGCGGCAATGCGGCCGCTGGTTCCTGCGCCGACATAGATAAGGCGTCCGCCGCGCCGGAGAGCGGCGGCGACCAGATCGATCGCGCGCGCGATTTGAGGCAGGGTTCGGGCGACGGCGGCGGCTACGGTGGCGTCTTCGGCATTGATGAGGCGGGCGATTTCGAGAGACGATTTGCGGTCGAGGTCAACAGCGGTGTGGTTAGGCTGCTCAGTACGCAGGCGGCGGAGAATGGATGGTTTGCGTTTCAAGGTAAGCCTCTCGAGATTAGAGCGGCCTGACCATTCTAAATCGTGCGGGCAGCGCAGGTACCCGGGGGGGCTAAAGAGTCTGCGTGAGAACCAAGTCGTGAGAGAAGAAGTGGAACGGAATCGCTCCAGCCCCGACAGGGGCGGGCGGGAGCTGAGATCGACACGAATAGTGCCGATGCCGCAATCACAAGAGCAGAAAAGGATTTCATACGGTTCATGGGGTGGGGCGCTCGCCATTGGCAATATAACAAGCTGCCGAAGCGTATTATCTCCATTTTTCTGTGCAGTGGTCCGAGGATTCAGCCTGTGCAGCTTCAGCGCTTCGTACGCTGGCTTCCGAACACATGAACAGCATGGTCGCGGCAGCGGTAGGCGTGTTCAGATTATGGGACGCTATAAGTCGGATCAGATTCCGCGAGCAGCTGCGCCGTTGGCTAATGGCTGGTGGCCCCGCTGTCGTTACTGACCATGAGGCTCGAGACGTTCACCGGCTCGAAGTCCGATAAGGTGAGGCTTGTAAGGCACGCGAGATCGGTATCGTTCCAGCGAGCGTCGGGTGTGCCGATTAGCCCCCCGCTATCTCCGTTGTCGGCCAGGATGATGCCGTAGTTTCGGAATGCCGTGATGATAATGGCCGCTTGTGGGCTGGTGGAGGCACAAGTCGGAGTCGCGACTGAAGCCTTTAGTCGATAGATCTCGCCAGCAGGTCCGGACATGGTGCAACTTGCCGGAGGAGAAGATTGCGAAATTTCCGACTCCACCGGAATGGAGTCCCCTCCCGTAGCCGTGCAACTCCCCACGCCCGCTGTTTCCGTAGCAGGCCAGACCCAGTAGTTGACAATATGGTTGAGGGTGAATCGGATGGGATGCTGAATCGTACCGCTCGGTGAGCTGGGTGTGCCGGATCCGATCACCTCGTCGGCGTTGGCGAGCAGCGGGGCCACCGGAAGTCCCGCGGCATCGGAAGTTCCCTCCCCTTGCGGTGTTAGGGCATTCGAAGATGTGTCGGGCCAAAGCGCATTCGAGGAATCGGTCCAGGGACCGCCTTCGTATATTCCTTGCCACATCTCGTAAAGGGCAGGGTTGTTTCCACCGTCTGCCTCCAGATAGACCAAAACGTGTCTATCTCCGATTGAGTTGCTGGTGCCTTCCACCGGAGCATTCGCTGGAATTGGACCAGAGGTAAAGTAGGATTGGTATAGGGTGGTTGTAACCAATACTTCCGCCAGGTTGTAAGGAACTTCAATACTTGGTATTCCATTCGGAAAGGGAGCATTCGAATTGTTGCCAAAGAATGGCTTAACCGTCGCTGACAAATAGCCGCTATACATAGGCGCCGCGGGGGAGGTATCTACGGGCAAGTCTGTGGTGGCTGCGTCCACTCGATGGTGAAAAATAGAAGTTGACGGAAAGATGTTCGCAAGGAATGCGTTGTTGCCGTTGATGGCGATGCTGATGCTCTGAGTCGCCTGCGCACTTGTCGAGTCGGTAACTACAAATTTGGGCGTGTAGGTGCCTTGACCGCCGATCAGCGAGCTGCTGATGTTCCCCGAAGTTACAGTGAGAGACATCCCCTCAGGTAGTGGGGGAAAACTGGAATTCGCGCTTACGGAAAAGTTGTAAGGCGGAGAACCACCGCTGGCGACTATGGTGCAGCCTGCATAAGCCGCGCCTTGTGTTCCGCCTGGGCACGATGTGGTTGCTATTTCCAATGGACCCCCGGGAGCTGTGACAGTAACTTTTGCCGTGGATGTGGTCGAGCCAGATGCATTGGTCGCAGTCAGCGTATAGGTGGTCGCCGCGGTTGGGCTCACGTTTGTCGAACCACTTGCGGATGTGGACGTGAATGTTCCCGGGGCGATGGCAAGACTGGTCGCTCCGGTCATCGTCCAATTCAGCGTGCTGCTGGAACCCGAAGCGATACTTGTAGGGCTAGCTGTGAACGAGCTGATCATTGGTTTGCTTGCCGTGTTTACGGTAACGGTTAGCGTAGACCTAGCCGAGCCAGATGCATTGGTTGCAGTCAGCGTGTAGGTAGTCGTTGCTGCTGGGCTCATGCTGGTTGAACCGCTTGCCGATGTGGACGTGAATGTCCCCGGCGTGACGGCAATACTCGTCGCTCCTGCTGCCGCCCAACTCAGTGTGCTGCTTGTACCGGAGTTTATGCTTGTCGGATCTGCCGTGAAGGAAGTGATCGTCGGTATGGAGTCTTTTCCAGTCGGAGAGCTCGACGAAGTCGTCGAGCCGCAACCCGCCAGTCCGATACAGGCAAATAGAATCAGGACCAGCGCGCAAAGATCCAGTCCTGAAGAATCGAGTCCCCAGTCGCTCGTGTGCGCCTTCCCGTAGCTACTGTCGGGCGTCGAGGTCAGGTCGTTAGACAAGTTGTGGTTACACGGACGCATCGCAGCAAACTCAGTCTATTGCCCACGCCGTAGCAGATGTAGCTCTCCGTGGTCGTAGCCCTTCGGACCACCTGCGTCAGTTCGTGAATCGGTCATCGGTGTGATTCGACGTTGTACCGTTGAGCTGGTTCAACTCGTAGGCCGGTTGCACAACGCTCGAACCGTACTTTGGGCCGTGACCTCAGCGCATCCATCCGCTGTTGTTCGTCCCTCCATCCGATCTGATCACGAAATCTCCGCATTGAACGTTCGAAGTAGAGAGTCAGGAATTCAAACTGAGGTTTCGCGCGGATCTGAGTCGGGTACCTGAACGGCAGCGCCACCTCGGAGAAAGTCGCGTGCTGATCTGCGCTGATCTTCGGGGGATAATAGCAGGTAAGCACTTTCTTCTG
>PMSQ01000013.1:0-10081 GCA_003168355.1 Acidobacteriaceae bacterium
AAAGACCCTAACATTGTTGTCACTTGCCGCGAACCGCGGCAAAAGATCTGACTGTAGGCGGAGAAAGTTTAGCATATCCACTTATCCTCGGTTAGCCGCTGAATCTCCTTCCGACGGAAATTTGCCAACAGCCCAAATCGCTCAGCGAGAGCCATTTTGCCGCGACTGCAAGATGGGGATCGGGAACGCGTTGTATTGGAGTGATCCGGCGAACTTCCGGATTGCCGGCAATCCTTCGTACTCGGGATCATTCCAGAGTTTGGCGCGGTTCGGTTAGCCGCGCCCGCGTTTCCTTCAGGTGCCCATGTCCACATTTTTTGTTGTCCATTAGTAATGGACATGGCATAATAATGGACGCTATGCGAGTTGAACCTCCATTGACTCCTTTTCTAGAGCAGCTCCGGACCCTGCACTTCATCAGCGATCTGGATTTCTCTCCGAAGAATCGTGCCGGTGATCAAGGAATCGACGGCACCCTCAAGGTGCGCACTCCCAAAGGAACTTACTCCTTCCTCGTGGAACAGAAGCGGTCGTATCTGGACCGAGGGATACTCAATGCCCTCGTCGCTCAAGCCAAACTCTATGCAAGAGTACATCGCAAGCCCCTCTTGCTGTTGGCACGCTACATCCCCCGGCCTTCTGCCGAGCGATTGATCGAATCACGAATAAACTTTGTGGACCAAGCTGGCAACATGCACCTCGTGCTCGGTCAAAACTATGAGCGTACGATCATCGGAAACAAAGAGAATGCCGTTTCAAAAGAAGGCAAGAGGGTCAGCCCCGCAATCGCTCAATTGTTGTTCACCTTTGCCACGAAGGAACTAGCGGGAAGCTGGTCCGTGCGTCAACTGGCTGAAGCGTCCGGATTGAGCAAAAGCAATGTTGCGAAGGTTCGACAGCAGTTGGTCGAGCGCGGAGTACTGCGAGAATCGGGGCACTGCTTTGATATCAGCGACAAATCGCGATTACAGGACGAGCTGTTGAGAGGATATGAGTTCGCTCTGCGTCCGAAACTTCTAATCGGGCGTTTCCGGTCCTCCGACAGAGACCTAGACGACATGCTCGCCAGCGTCCGAAAGCCTTTTGCAGACCTATCAATTCGGTGGTCGGTAACTGGCGGGCCGGCTGCTCAGGCTCTCCAGAAGTTTTATCGAGGGTTGGAACTGCCAATCTTCGTCGACTCGTTCCCTGACCAACTTCGTCGTCAGTTGCGGATCATTCCTGACAAGGCAGGGCCACTCATTTTTCTGCGTTCCTTCGGTACCATCCCGTTTTGGCGAGAAATCGAGCCGTTCCCTCTCGCGCATCCGTGGTTGATCTATGCCGAGCTGATGTATTCTTCCGATCCAAGAGCGCACGAAGCGGCGGAAGAACTCAAACGCGAGTTCCTCTCCTGAGCGATGCCCGAACTTACCGACAACCAAATCGCTGACCTCCGAGTCCTGCAACACCGTTGTGCGGCCCTTGGAGCGGAGCTTGTAATCATCGGGGCCATTGCGTACCAGATACATTTTCCAGCGGAGTCCCGGCATACCGGAGACATCGATTTCGCCGTCGCCTTGGACCTTGACGAATTCGCAGAGCTGGAACGCCGACTTCTTGCAGACGGCTGGGTCCGTTTCGCAAACCGTGAGCACCGATGGCGGAGCGCCCAGGCAACGATCCTGGACCTGATCCCAGCTGGACCCAAGCTTCGGGAAGCCAAGCGGATCACATGGCCCATTAGTCAGTTCACGATGAGTCTGGTGGGATTCGACCACGTATTCGCGACCGCTCAGCCAGTTCAACTTGCTCCAGATCTCACGCTGAAAGTGATCTCATCGACGGCGCTGATGCTGCTGAAAATCGTCGCGTTCATGGACGATCCGCAGCGGCGAGTCAAGGACCTGGATGACATACGAGGTCTCCTTGTGCAATATGAAGCTGACAGCGAGCGGATCTTTTCGGACGTAGTGATAGATGCCGCGCTCCAGGACTATGGACTGGCTCCCGCCTTTCTGATGGGTCTCGACCTGCGTGCGCTTTGCGCGGACGACGAAGTACAGATTGTCCACGCGTTTCTCGAAGCGATGAATGAAGCCAATCCAGCGTGGATGGCGTTCGTCCGTGCCAGAGGCGTCGGCGACCATGTCGAGGAAGACGCTCGCGCCCAGATCGACACCTTCAGACAAGGTTTTGATCGGAATGTGTGAAAGGCAGCAAAACAATGCTCCGGTATGGACGTAAATAGGCGACAGGGGACTAACGAGGGACCGGGGACTAGTTGGGGACTAGGGACTAAACGAGGGACTGAGGTGCGTTTCTTGCGCGTACTTACAGGTGCTTAGGTGTCATCCGTGCGCTTGTAAGTTGTTTGGTATCAATTTCCCTTTGAACTCATAACCCAAAGGTCGGTGGTTCAAATCCACCCCCCGCAACCATGAACGCCACTGCCGAAATGCAGTGGCGTTCGCCTGTTATAAAGCGTCGATTCTTTAGAAACCGGCCTACGCGACCTACGCTCCGTTCGTCTCTGGGGTCTCTGCCATGATTTGCCTCCCGAGCTGTTCGATAGCGCAGTAGATCGAAGTTGGTGGCTGTGCTATTTCTTCCGTACAATCGAGGCATCTTCCATGCTGGCTTGCTTGTTCCACCCGTGGAAACGCGAGAAGTCACCCCCATTCCATGCCTCGCGGAGTCCAGGCGTACTCAGATCCCAGTCTGGGCGGATTTCACTCGTCACGGCGCGCAGATCGTGCCAAAGATCGACGACCGAAGGACGCCCCCAGAACCAGTAGCCGTTATACACGCTGTAGATCACGAGGCCCGGCTTGAGCACAAGCGTATGCGGGATCATCGGATTGTGCTCGGGATCGGTGTACTCCTGGATATCGAGATCCTTCTGAACCGTTCGGTCGGGGTCCGAAAGGAAAGTCCACTGGGCTCCGACTGACGCGCGGAATTCCTGCAGAGTATGGTGATCATCGGTGGCGATGGTGGCGATCTGAGTGTACGCCACCGCGATCTTCGGGTAGAAGGCGGCCAATTCCAAATGCTGTTGGTGCTCCTTCGGGCAATAGTGGCCGCGCGCAAGCGTGAGGATTAGCGGATCGTCGCCCTGTAACTCGCTGAGCTTGCGTAGTTCGCCCGTGTGATCGGGCAATTTGTAGTCGGGGAAAATGGCTCCGGGCACAATATCAGAACGCATAATTGGACTCCTCTCGTTTCTCTCAAAGATCTTCTCTTAAAGATCCAGAGTGACACCCGCGTTTGGCTGGGAACAGCATATGAGCACGTTCCCCGGAGCGGGCCTCTCCAGCGGCTCAGGGTTGTAAGTAATCGATCCATCAATCAGACCAGTCATGCAGGTATGACAGACTCCAGTCCGGCACGACCATCTGACCGGAACGGCGCACGTTTCCGCCAGTTCAAGCAAGCTGGCGAATTTCGGATCCCAAGCGGCGGTAATCCCGCTACGCGCGAATGAGACTGAGGGGCCAGATCCGGGCGGGCCTTGTGGCAGGTGAGGAGTGTGAACAACCTGCGCCATACCAGGGGTAATAGCCTCGAAAGAACCGAAGATTTCCGTGTGCACATTCCCGGTGAGTACACCCCAGGTTCGCAGCCCATCGCGCATATTCTGCAAGAATGAAGAGGGGCCACACAGATAGAAGTCACTACCCTGTGACACACCAATTCTCTCCAGCAAAGCTACGTCAATGTGCCCGGGAGCATCGAAGTCTGCCCCGATTTGGTCGATTGCAGCGGGCCTGCTGTACACGATGTATTCTCGTCCGCGAGAGAGCTGTTTCAGTAATGAACGCGATTCCTCTGCAAATGGATGGTCGACGCGATTGCGCGCTCCATAAATCCACCAGATCTCTCGTTGCGATCTCTCAGCGACGAGTGAGTGCAGCATCGCCATCACGGGCGTTGCGCCCACTCCAGCGCTCAACAGAGCCACAGGATTCTGGCTGGGACGCAGAGTAAAGCTCCCTCGGGGTGCACTCACATCCAATAGATCGCCTTCTCGCGCACGGTCGCACAGAAATGAACTTCCTATTCCCTTCAATTCGTTTTTGACGCTGATGCGGAGATGATCGACTGCCGGCAGATCAGACAACGAATAGCTGCGAAGAACGGGCGGCTTGCCAGCATCGACGAGCAACCGCAAGACTACGAATTGACCCGCCTGGCAGAGAGGAAGAGTTTGCCCATCGATTGGCGACAGAACTAAGGAAGTTACGTTCTCGCTTTCCTTATTAATACGCGCGACTTGCATCTGTCGAAAGCCGGGCCATGCTGGCGGTTGTTCCTCACCGGCGAGTCCCGGATTCCCCACCGTAGTTTTGGAGCTCAACTCTTGTTGGAGCATTGCCTGGAACGAACTCTGCCAACCCTTGCTAAGTGCAGGAATCCGTAGCACACGTTGCAGTTGCTCGCTGGTATGTCCTGGCAAATACAGGAGGGCGTCAACGTCAGCCACACTGGTTCGCTCTGGACCGTCAGTAATTTTTACAATGTCATCGCCTGCCCCAACTTCTCCCTCCTGCAACACGCGAAAGTAAAATCCTGGTCTGTGATGTTCTACGAGCAGCGCTGGCATACGAGGCTCGTTCATGCGGATGGCGACGCGGTAGCAGGTCACGCGTGGCTGCGTTACTTCAAATTCAGCACTACCGATGCGGTATCGATCGCCGATGCACACCTCGTTATCAGGAAGTCCCTCAACAGTGAAGTTTTCCCCGAACTGGCCGAAAGTAAAATCGTTGCGGCCCAAAAAACTCTCCCAGTAGTGGTACGAGTCCATCTGGTAAACAAAAACAGCGCGCTGCTCCCCTCCGTGACCGGCGAGATCGGCTTGCGCATCACCATCGATATCGAGCTTGCGCACCATTCGCCGTCCCGTAACCGGAGATTTCCAGACTGCGGTTCGGACCGTTTTGCCGTTCCATGTCACGTCGCGCGGAAGGCCGACATTTACTGAAAGCAATCGGGGCATGCGTATCTCATCGACGTCCAGCGTCTGGTTACAGTCCTTTTACTCTTTACCAGCGGCGAGCCGGAGCGGCACCATCTACGTGGAGTATCTCTCCGCTCACATGATCTGCCTGTACCAGGTAAAGAACGGCATCGACAATATCTTTCACCGCCGCCTTTTTCACAGCCGGCTGCGACGTCGATTCTTTGGGATCATTCTGGTGCATCGGTGTATCCACTTCGCCGGGGGCTACGGCATTAAAGCGAATGCCGTNNCGTCTTTTGCATACTCGATTGCCAGATTCTGGGTTGCTGAATTCAAGCCACCCTTCGTGATCATCGAAATCGAGCCATTTACGCCGGCGATTGGCCGATCGGCAAGTGCCGCAGTGATGCTGACAACGCACCCTGATTTTTGTTTCAGCATCTCTTTCACGGTGCGCTGAGTGATGTAGAGGAATCCAAGCAGATTAGTGGAGACAAGGGCGTCGAAGTCCTCGGTAGTAAAGTCNNAGGAAGATGCCAGCGTTATTCACCAAAACATCGATGGTTCCGAAGTTGTTGATTGCTGCTTCGACAGCATCCGCAGCAGTTTGTTGCTTGCCGATATCGCCATCGAGCAGAACCAGGCTGCCTGAGGTAGCTAACTTTTGACTGGCGTCACGAGACGTCGCGACGACGTTATGGCCTTCACTCAGAAACCCTTCGACTAAACCGGCGCCGATGCCCCCCGATGCTCCGGTTATGATTGCTGTTTTCTTGCCTGGCATAAATGACCTTTCGTTTTAGAGCTCGAACCAATACACAACCGGGGTGACCGGCCTCAATGCGGCCTCATCCCGCCCGACGGGCGACACCCTCTTCGAGTGAAGAGCCGAGAAATCCTTGCACGAGCGCGGCGATGTGATCGGCCGCGGTGTCCAATGCGAAATGACCACCGTCGACAATGTGAACTTCAGCGTGCGGCACATCTTTGCGATAGCGTTCCGGCTCGCCCGGGTCGAACGAAAGCTCATACTTGCCCCAGATCACCAGCAGCCGCGGTTGCTTCTCGCGCATCCACTCTTGCCATTTCGGGTAGGCATCCACATTGGTTCGATAGTCGTAGAACAAATCGCTTTGAATCTCAGCCTGGCCGGGCTGGTTGAGAAAATAAAATTCATCAGTCCAGAGATCGGGGTCGTAGCGTTCCACATTCGGATCGTTTCCGACATGCCGAGTGCGTGTCGCGGCCTGCGAGAGCAAATTCGTGCGCAGCGCGCTCTCGTTGGTCGAGCGATCAGCCCAAAAGGCTCGTCGCGTCTTCCAATTCACGCCCAGGCCTTCGTTATGAGCCACTGCGTCTTGAACGATGAGAGCTTCCACGCGCTCCGGGTGCGCCAGGATCATGCGAAAACCCACCGGCCCGCCATAGTCCTGCATGTAGAGCGTGTAGCGCGAAAGTCCGAGTGCTTCGGTGAAATGATTCATGATCTCGGCGTAGTGATCGAACGTGTACGTGAATGTCTTCGGGTCCGGCCAGTCGCTGTGTCCGAAGCCAGGGTAATCAGGAGCGACCAGATGGTAGCGATCGGACAGCAGAGCGAAGAGGGGCTCGAACATGCGCGACGATGACGGAAGTCCGTGCAGCAGAAGGAGCGCCGGGGCATCTTTTGGACCGGCTTCTCTGTAGAAGATGGAGAGTCCGTCTATTTGTATAGTGCGATAAAACGTAGGACGCCTCATGGAATACTCCTTATCCTTGGGATCGTGCGGGCAATCGTGTCGTTGTCCGAAACGTGATCGCCCGCGCACTTCAAGCGGCTACCCGTCCCACAGATCGCGCCTTGTGCGGCGCGCCCACATAGGGAAATGTTGCGAGCAGGTCGTTATGGGGCCCGACCATGTCTTGCGTTACCTTTCCATTTGTGAGGAGAGGAAGGAAGAAATCTACGACGTCGTCGGTGAGCGCCCGGCCATTGTTCGGGTAGGACGCCGGCCGCGTGGGATCGTAGTGGAGGACGTCCGGCAGCAGGGCTACCGCGACCCGCGTTGCTTCCGCCGGCGTATATCCACCGGCATGCTCCAGTGCGTGCGCGAAGACAGGGACGAAGCGGGCATCGTCCGCGGGTTCCCCAGCGAGATAGGCGGCGTTCTGCTCGCCCGCGAGGAACGGGGTTTGATTTGGCCGCGCACCGCGGTCCGCCTGAACCCATTTCCCGCTTGCGCCGTCCAGCGTACGAGCCCACAGGCCCATCTTCTTAAGACTGAGGGCGGAGTTAGGCACTTCCAGCACGATGCTGCACACGTCCGCTCCGGCGAAGAAATCGGCTCCGGTAAATTGCAGATTATTCAGGGCGCCCTGCGTGTCGAAGAAAAAAGGATCGCTGCGCCAGCCGACGAAGAAGCGGTAGTCGCCCGCCTCTGTCACGAGTGCATCCGGCCCCGTCGAGACCGGTGCTCTTTCAATGATCGTCTGCGCGTCGTCGTCCGTTCCCGCGGCTTGCTCGCCTTCAACCCGCCGCAATGCCGCAGTCTGCGCTCCGCCCTGCGAAGCCGAGAAGATGACTCGGTATGCGATATCGGCGACGGCGTCGCCGTTCGTGTCAATCTTAAGCTCATACATCGCCTCCGTCGCGAAGGGTTCGTCTGTCGTGGGCCCTTGCGGGTTCACTCCGGAGGACGGATGCACGTTCATAATCAGGATCGACTTGCCCGCGTCCCCGGGCTTGGGGAAGGCATACAAGTCAGTAAGGTCGAGGCGGGAGTCGCCGTGGGGAAAACCAAAGTCCGGACCGGAATAGTGATGTGACATAAATCATTTCTCCTTAGTTTTTGACATTAAAGCAGATTGCTGCACGGGCGCATTTATCAGTAACCGTCGATTTTGATTACAGCTTTGGCGAAACTTGCTGTTTGTTTCGACATACTGACTGCCCTAGTCCTGTTCGCCGAGAGCCTGGATATCCGGTCTTCTTTCGCTGCGCATTTCCGATCGCATGCGCTGCAATGAGCGCATCAGACCAGGAGCGCGCAAGTGAAACAATTGGACGATGGTATTGGCGATACGTTCATATCAGTCGACGCGACGAGCGCTCGATGATCTCGTGCGAGAGTCAGCCGACTTGCCAATCGTGCCGAGGCTGCGACTGTGACTGCTCGCCAATCTCGACTGGTGTGCCGGGACGCGCTATCCATCAACTCAAACTCTTCAAGCCAGTCATCGGCGGAGAGCAGAGCTTGTTCCGGACCGAATAATTCCTTTACGGCGCCGATGAACGATGCCAACTCACGCTCCGCCAGCTGTATCTGGTCCGCACAAGTCGAATTGTCAAATGATTCATCCGAGTTCATGGGATTCTCCTCTTTTTCCGCCTGTGCGCGCAACCCGACTCTCCCGGCTGCCACGAGGGCATCACACCAGACTCATGCAGGCAAAACAATTGAACGATGGTATTGGCGTCTGCATCAGGGCGCGTAGCTAGTAAAGACAAGGTCGGGTCGCTTTGGCCTTCTCATCGCAGGGGAAGGAGCTCTACATAAACGCCGCATCGCCAGGTTTGCCATCTGTGCCGAAATGCCCAAACTCCCAGCCGCCGGTTGCGGCGTACTTGGTTGAGTCCTTAACCATAAACTGGATGTTCGTGGGGGGGCCGGGAACGAAAGATTGAGCCTGGCCAAAGACTTTGTTGTTTTCGGCGGACGGGACGTTACGGTAATGCAAAGCGGCAATGATCGTGCCGTCCGGGAACGGAAGCTTCCCTTCACGATAGGCGTTGATCGCCACATCGTTGCCCAAGACGGCACCTAAACTGTTGAGGTTGCCTGCTTCATGGGCCGAAGAAATCCACCTCCAGTCGCGATAACCCATGAGGGATGTCGGTAACGTAGGAGGCGGATTGGCCGCCCGCGTGTCCCGAAGCAGGAGCAATGAGGGTGACAAGGCCGCCATTGTTGCACCTGCAACCAAGAAGAATGTGAAGCGTCTCATACTCGTTCCTCCATTTAATATGCTTCGGTGAACTGAAATCGGCAGTCCTAACTATTTCGTCTTAAAGCCGATGTCGTGCCTTTTCGATCCGAGCAATCACACCAGAAGCATGGAAGAGAAGCAATTGGACCATGGTATTGGCCTTTGCATCAGGGTGCGTAGCGGGTGAATACAAAGTCACGAGCTTTGACAGGATCGTGGCACGGGAAGCAGGTTTTGAGCGCGGCAGCAGGGTCAGGTTTGCCGTCTTTGAATTGAGCGAACCCCCAACCGCCCGTCGCGGCATATTTTCTTGAGTCCTTGACCATAAACTGAACGTTCGTGGCAGCCCCGGCCACGAACGATTGAGAACGGCCAAAGACTTTGTTGTTTTCCTCAGACGGAACGTAACTCCAGGCCAGCCGGGCAATGATTGTGCCGTCCGGGAATGGAAGCTTCCCCGCCCGGTAGGCCTTGATCGCTACATCGTTGCCGAGGAGGGCGCGAAGATCGTTGAGGTTGCCTTCTTCGTGAGCTACAGAGATTAACTTCCAGTCGCGGTATCCGGGAGGAATCTTGATTCCGAAGATCGGGTCAGCCTCTGCGTCGGAGTGTGCAGAGGCGTGGGCCATGTAAGCGACCACGCCGGTCAGCGCTACAACTGCAAACAACAGGTAAGCAAACCCTTTCATACGATGTGCTCCTTTCCAAGCTTATTTAGCGATGCGTTCGCACGTAATCCCAATCAAAAACCGTCGACTTCGATGACGGCTTTGGCAAAAGCTTCCGGTGCTTCTTGCGGCAGATTGTGTCCGACGCCACCGGCGATGAGCCGGTAGTTATACTTGCCGGAGAACTTGTTACGATAGGCTGCGCTGGGCGCGTGGATTGCCCCGTTGGAGTCGCCTTCCATAGTGATGGCCGGCACGGTGACGACAGGAAGCGCAGCCAGCCGCTTTTCGAGGTCGTCATATTTCCGCTCACCATCCGCTAGGCCGAGCCGCCAGCGATAATCGTGCATCACGATGTCAACATGGTCCGGGTTGTTGAAGGAAGCTGCTGTGCGGTTGTACGTGGCATCGTCGAAATTCCACTTCGGCGAAGCCTGGTGCCAGATGAACTTATTGAACTCGTCGAGGTATTTCGCATAGCCGGCCTTGCCGACTTCAGTGG
>PMSQ01000013.1:10112-12762 GCA_003168355.1 Acidobacteriaceae bacterium
AATTTTGAGTGCATCCATGAGAGCGATGATGTCGAGGCCAACGGCCGACTGCTGGGCGTTGCGCATGGTTGCGCTGGAGAGAAAGCTGGTGGTGCCATAGCCGCGCAGATAGGGGACGATGACGTGGTATCCCGCCGCTGCCAATAAAGGCGTGACATCGACGAAGCTGTAAATATCGTAGGGCCAGCCGTGAAGAAGAATGACTGCCGGACCATCGGCGGGGCCAGCTTCGGCGTATCCAACATTAAGCAGACCGGCATCGATTTGCTTCAGTGAAGAGAATGAAGTGTTCTTAGCACTGGCTATTGCATTGACCGCCGGCGAATTCCCACCTGAACCTGCGAAGAGTGCGGGTTGGGCAAGCATTGCGGCTCCCGCGGAAACGCCGGCCATTGCCAAAAGACGACGACGTGATATCCCGGTTGAATCTGTATGCTTCATGATTAATCTCTCCTTTTGCATCTCGCGCTAACCCAAACACGGGGTTCTACCGGACAAGACGTCACCTGCACTACCCAGGCCGGCATAACGGACACCAACTACGAGCCAAAGCCGGCGTCGATCGAAATATGAACTTAAGCGGCTTTCTCCGCGGCGAGCAAGTTCACGAGATTTTGCGCGGCGACGGTCGAAGACGCCGGATTCTGTCCAGTGATGAGGCGGCCATCAACCACTGAAAACGGCTGCCAGTCGGCCTTCTTCTCAAAGATGGCTCCCAGCCGCATCAACTCATCCTCAACCAGAAATGGGACAACATGCGTGAGCTTCATCTCTTCCTCCTCACCATTCGTGAACCCGGTCACGTGTTTTCCTTTTACCAGCGGCGAACCTTGGTAGGTCACGTGACGAAGCACGCCGGGCGAATGGCAGACCAGAGCGATCGGCTTGCCGGAATTGTAGAAGGACTCGAGTAGAGCGATGGAAACGCGGCTTTCTGCGAGGTCCCACATGGGGCCGTGCCCGCCCACATAGAAAACTGTGTCGTAATCTTTCGATTTAACGTCGGCGAGCTTTACGGTCTGGGAAAGTTCCTTTTGTGCGGTCGGGTCTTTCTTGAATCGGATCTGGGCGGGCGTCTGACTTTCCGGTAAATCGCTCTTCGGATCGAGGGGTGGCTGCCCACCGTTGGGTGAGGCGAGGGTCAGCTGTACGCCAGCGTCCCTGAAAACAAAGTAAGGAGCGGCGAACTCTTCAAGCCAGAAGCCGGTCTTGAGGCCAGTGCTGCCGAGGACGCCGTGCGAGGTTAGCACCATCAGTATTTTCATGTTCCTTCTCCTATTCCTGGTGTGAGCATTTCGATTGAAGTCGGTCGATGCGAGTCATCAGAACAGAAGCTTGGGAGATGAACAATTGGACGATAGTATCGTCGATACTTTGGTATCGGCTCTGCGCCACCCTCCCGGGCCCCAGCGTAGATCGAAGGCACCTCACCGGTTCCTTGACGGCGAGATTGTGTCGAATGTCGACCCCTAATGGCCCCAGTCTCCCTTTCGGTTTAGAATGCCTTGGTCGTGTAAAGCTCGCAAAACATGACCTCTGAAAGACAACCTGCGCAGACCGACCGTGAACGCGAGGAATCGGCCCTCCGCTACAGCGAAGAGAACTATCGCCTCGTGGTCGAAACGGCCCCTGATGCCGTGATCAGCATTGACGAGAGCGGTGCAATTCTGTTTGCCAATCCCGCCACAGTGAGAATTTTTGACTATGATCCGAGGGAGTTGATCGGTAAGCCGTTGACCGTACTAATGCCGGAATTCCTGCGGAAATTGCACGAGAAAGGGTTCAGCCACTATTTGGCTACCGGCCAGCGGCACATCAACTGGCAAGGTACTGAACTGACCGCACTGCGCAAGAATGGCCAAGAATTCCCCGTGGAAATCTCGTTTGGAGAACTATCTAGAGATGGGCACAAGGTATTTACGGGCTTTATCCGCGATATCAGTGAAAGAAAAGAGGCAGAGGAACTGCGAGCAGCGCAAGCCCGTCAGATCGCTGTCCGCGCTGACGTGAGCATGGCTTTCGGTAAGGAAGAAAGTTTGAAGACGATCTTGGGTGAGTGCAGCGAAGCCATTGTGCGCCATCTTGATGCAGCATTTGCGAGGATTTGGACTCTGAGTGACGATGGGAAGATGTTGGAGCTGCAGGCCAGTGCCGGCATGTACACACATCTTGACGGACCTCACAGCCGCATTCCGATGGGACAATTCAAGATCGGGATGATTGCACAAGAACGAAAACCGCATCTGACCAATGACGTCCTCAATGATCCTCGAATCAGTGACAGAGCATGGGCAAAGAGAGAAGGGATGGCTAGCTTCGCCGGCTACCCACTGAGCGTCGGGGAACGCACGATAGGCGTGCTGGCCATGTTCTCTCGAAAAGCGGTCACGCCGGAAACAACAGAGACGCTGGCGTCTGGTGCGGACTTGATCGCTCAGGGAATTGAACGAAAATATGCTCAAGAAGCATTGCAGATGACGCAGGCGGAACTCGCGCGGGTTTCCAGGCTGACCACCATGGGCGAACTGGCAGCGTCCATCGCCCACGAAGTCAATCAACCCCTTACCGCTGTCACCAATAACAGCAATGCGTGTTTGAGGTTGCTCGCCGCTGGCAATCTCAAACCTGAGGTTCTGCGTCGGGCTCTCGA
>PMSQ01000130.1 GCA_003168355.1 Acidobacteriaceae bacterium
ACTCTTATCCAATCAGTCCTTGTCTCTCCGTTCTGCGAAAGACAAGGGCGGGGCTTTTGATTTGGTGGAGGCCCGCGCCATGCTATGAAGTAACTCCAGAGATTCATGCGCGGTTAATGGAACGCCTCGCGCCACGCGGAATTTCACTCTCCCATTCGGCATCCAGATTCACATCCCAAGAAATTGATCTACACTCTTGATCGGAAGAACGTTGTCAGGAGGAATTCAAGGTGTCCACCATTCATGCCATCTTTTGGGATGTAGGAGGGGTACTGCTCACCGATGCCTGGGACCGCACCGAACGCGTCGCGGCACTCGAACACTTTCGTCTCGACGAAGAAGAGTTTCACTCGCGGCACGAGATGGTGGTCTCGTCGTTTGAGCGCGGCAAGATTTCGCTCGACGAATATCTGGATCGTACCGTGTTTTACCGCAATCGTCCTTTCACGCGCGACGAGTTTCGGGATTACATGTTCTCGTTGTCTCAGTCGATGCCGGAAGTTCTCGCCTTCGCCCGCACTCTCGCTGATTCGGGCATATACTTCATGGCCACGATCAACAACGAGTCCCGCGAGTTGAACCTGCACCGCATCGAGAAGTACGGCTTGCGCGGAATCTTCCGGCTGTTCGTCAGTTCCTGCTTCGTCGGACTGCGCAAGCCGGAGAGCGGCATTTATCGTCTGGCGATTGAGACTACGCAGATCAATCCAGAAGAGTGCTGCTTCATCGACGACCGCTCGCTGAATTTGGAATGCGCGGCGAAGCTGGGCATGCAGACGATCCAGATGCATACGCTGGATCAGTTGCGGGATGAGTTGGGAAAGTTTGGCGTGAAGGCGTGAACGCAACTCAAGGTCTTGGTCTAAGACCTATGACCTGAGACCCACCTGCAGCAGTTAGCCCCTTCGAGGTTGCGGCTTCGCTGACGGAGTCGCTGCTTTCGGCAGATCAGATTCCGCTCCGGAAAGCGTCAGGTCGCTCGACCAGCATTCCGAGACCAGCTTCCAATCTCCCCCGCTCTGCTTGGCGAAGACCCAAAGATACTTGCCGCGCTCTTCGCGCCGTTTACCTGCAGTTCCTGGCACCAGCGCGCTGTAGCGGCCGACCTCGTGAGCCAGATCGCCGGCGACTTCCACGCGCATGGGCTCGACGGCCACTTCTCCCAGACCGGCTTCGAGCGCGGAAAAGAAGAATTCGCGCACGGCCGCAGCGCCGCGAATCGGAGGAAGGTTCGAGCGCAGCACGAGCGCGTCGGCGGCGTAAAGTTCGATCAATTCATCGAGTTGGCGAGTGTTACAGGCCAAGACCCATTCCTGCGTGAGGCGGCGAACTGCAGCCTCGCTGCGGCTCATAGGTTCACCCTTGGCAGCGGCCGCAACCCGCATTCTGTCCGTCTCCCGCGCACTCTCGGGAGCGTTGGATCGTGCCGCTGGTGCAGCGGCTTCCTGCCCACCCTGGAAATAATGGTGGTGGTAATGGTGGTGGTAGTGATGCGCACCGGCGGGAGCGCCTGCCGATGGGTGAACTTCTTGCTCGGGCTCAGGCGCTGGCGGCGGAGTTTGCGTCAACCCCCGGGCGAAATCCGGTAACTCAAGAGCGGGCGATTCGATGGCGGGTGATTCCGCAGTAGTCGATTGAAGCGCCGCAGATTGCACAGCTTCTATAGGAAGTCCGCACATGCCGCAGAACTTGTTGCCTTCGCGATTGTGATGTCCGCAGACGCGGCAGGCAGCGGAAGCGGTGAGAATGGTTTGCGGCCTGGCATCCTCCGCGACTGTTTCGGAATCGGTTTCCATGGTGAGGCGCTGCATGGCTTGCAGAGCTGCGGCAATGGCTTCCTGATTGGGCTTGGGTCGCCGCATTTCCGGATACAGCCGCTGATAGATTTCGCCGAGAGCTGGGTTGTGCGGGCCTATGCTTGGCGGCGCGTCTTCGGAATCCTGCGCGTGCGCGGCGCCGAACGGCTTGGCGAATTTTTTTTCTCTGTCTCTGTCCACGATTTAGACCGCGTGCTAATTAAGTCGGGCTCGTCGTTTATTCTAAGCCCCAAGTGGGCGGAATCTCAACGCTGGGAAAACACGATCTTTCCTTCCGCTTCAGTGGGAACGCCGTTGCAGGTTGCGGGACGATACCGCCAGGCGCGGACGGTTTGCAGGACGTTGCGATCGCCCACGGTGCCGACGCTCTGCAGAATGAGTGGGCTATGCACGCGGCCGTCGGCCCCGATGATAAAGCTCACCTTTACCTTGATGCCGGCAAGTGCGGGAACCATCAGCGGGTCGGGCGTGGTCAAAGCTTCAGGTGGCTGAGTATCTTCGCAGCGCGACCGCGCGCTCACGTGCGGTACGTCGCTGAACTCCGAGGCGCGAGTGGGAGTCTTCCAGACTTGGTGTTCGCGCTGGGTCAAAACCGCCTGTCGCAGCCGCGGAGAGGCCGTTTGCCTAGATGCGGCGGCAGGAATTGCCAAGAGCAAGAACCAAGGCCAGAGGCGACGAAGCATGCGCTGGAACCCTCCAATTCGGGCGGGGGGTGCTCCCTTATGGCTCTCTATCGGCAAGTGTGGGGCCAGGTTCAGAGCTGCGTTACATGGTTTGTTATCAGTCGTTTACGCAAGATCTTCGACGGCAATGGATGATCAATGTGAAGGCGATTGCATATGTCAGGCCCCCTGAAACAGGAACTGACAGCAGATCTTGCAGGGCGCGAACGGTTCATCGTTACCCGCTATCGTTTCGGAGCGGGTCGAAGCGTGAGGAGCGTGATCTCGGGGGGACAATTCAGGCGCGCCGGAACCCCAATGGTTCCCAGGCCTGCGTTGGTGTAGAGCGTCAAGGGACCTACTTGGTAGGTGCCCAGCACATACTTCTTCGCCATTTCGGGCAGGTAAAGCGGAGGCAGCAACGGGATCCTAATCTGGCCTCCGTGGGAGTGACCTGAAAGCTGCAGGTCGATGGGGAATCGTGAGGCTTCATCGGCAAAGTCCGGTTCGTGCGCGAGCAGAATAACGGATTCATTCGCGGGGACGGTGCGCAAGGTCTTGGACAAGTCGGCGGTCCTACCCAGCACATCATCCACGCCCGCGAGCCAGAAACGTGCGCCATCATGCTCGATCGCTTCGGATTCGTTCGCCAAAACCTGGATGTTTTCAGCCTGGAGTACACGTGTAACGTATTTGCGGTTGGTATCGACATCGTGGTTTCCCATGACGGCCCAGAGGCCGTAGGGCGCGGTCATCTGCCGCAAAAGGCGAGCACATGGCTCGGCGGCGAGCGCCGCTTTTCTGCGGCTTCCGAGCAGGGGCACGGAAACGAAGTCCCCGGTCAGCACGATCAGGTCGGGACGAAGGCCGTTGACCATGGCGATTGCGGCATGCAACGGATGGGCAGAAAAATACGGATCGTAGTGGAAATCGCTGAGTAGCGCTACGGTGAAGCCGTTCAGCCGTTCTGGCCAGCGCGGTAGGAAAAAGTCCTGGCGGACAATGCGCGGACAGTTCGGCTCCAGCAATATGGAGTCCCCGGCAATAGCGACTATGCCAGCGGCGGCAGCCCAGCTAAGAAAGCGGCGTCTTGTGGTGGGCATCAAGGACAAACGAAACTACTCAGCGGGCATTTAGAGGGATGAGCATCCGCACTTCCAGAATAACCGAACAGAGGATTCGGTGCAGGGCCTAGGCAACTCTTGCGGTATGAAAGCTCCATCGAGTTTACCTTGACGCATCGCACCCCGATCAGAAACTAAACGTCGCCAGCAGGTCGATGCGGCGAACGGCCGTGCCGGTGGAGAATGGGCCGGTTTGAAGCGTATTCGGAGTGTCGAAGTAACGAGAACCCAGAATACCGCTGGGATTCGCCAGATTGACATTATTAAAGGCATTGCGCGCAGAAACGCCAAAAGTCACGGTGTAACGGCGGTCCGAGCCGCCGCCGCCGAACTGGGGTCCACTGCCGAACAGAGGTCCACGCGGACCGCCGCCACCGCCCCGCCCGCCACCGCCGCCCGGCGGACCGCCCTGGCCTTGACCCTGATTACCGGCGGGACCCTTCAACTTAGGGCCAAATCCGATGGTCTTGGTGAAACGCAGATTCATCACGAAATGCGCCGAGCCGGTACCGTAGTTAACGGGAGCTACCTTCTGGCCTGCGGACGGAAGCGCGTCATTAAACGTGCCCAGCGGAGTGCAGTAGGTTGTTCCGGTCATTGTACCGAGCCCGGGGCAAGTCGCGCTGGAAACGAAAACAGGACGATCGTTGAAAATGGAATCGCCGTTCAGATCGTCAGCCGTAACAATATTGAAGGGACTGCCCGAACTGGCAATCATGAACGGGCTCAGGCGAAAGGCATAGGGCAACGCAAAGCTCCCGCCAAGAAACAGCCGATGACGGATATCGAACGAACCCCGGCCGTAATCCTCGCTGATGTCGTAGGAGTTGGAGGGAAAGCTAGAGACGCCGGCGGTGTCGCTATCGGCATAGTTCAATGTGTAAAAGCCAAAGAGCTGAATCTTCGAGGCCACCTTTACGTTGGTGTTCACGATGAGCTGGTTCTGACGAAACACGCCTTCGGAAGCGTACTGGTAGATGCGCGGTCCACCGGCGGTCGCGGGATTGAGGCTGAGGGAGAGTAACTGGTCGAAGCCACGGGAATTCAGGTAGGTGACGGCCAGCGTCGCGCTTTTCGTTACCTGCCGTTCCACGCTGATCGCCGATTGCAGGGTGTGGGGCGCGTGCAGCGAGGGGCTGATCTGATAGATGGAGGACGTACTCGTACTTGCTCCGCAGTTGGCGATTGGGATCGTAAGGGGGTGATCCAGGCCGGGGAAGCAAGTAGGATTGTCGATGATGAACTGCTGCTGCGTCACGCCATTGAGACGCTCGGCTTGAAGAATCTGCGGCTCCTGGAAGCGGTCGTAGAAAATGCCGGCTCCGCCGCGGATCACGAACTTGGGCGGAGCACTCTTGCCACCACCCACTCCCCATGCGAAACCCAGCCGCGGCGCCCAGTCAGCGTGATCGAAGATGTGATCCTGCGATTCGAAACGCAGGCCTCCACTCAGGGTGATATTGCTGCGTATGCGCCAGTCATCCTGCACGTAGAGTCCGGCGTCGAAGGCCCCTACTTCCGCGGAAGGCAAGCCCTGGGTAATCAAGAGCTGGCTGGGATTGGCCGGGTAATCGTCGATTCCGGAGAACGTAAAGGTGCCGTTAAATCCTGAGGTCGACTCGTCGGCGTCGCGCAATTCGCGCAGGCGTGCGCCAAACTTGATGGTGTGGTTGCCACGAATCACCGAGGTATAGTTCTGGAATTCATAGTGGTCTTGATGATCCGCACTCGTACCCTGGTTGTTACCGCCGCCGGTGAACGACCCCGGGACATTCACTGCGGGATTGGCGTCCAATGCGTTTTGCGAGTCGTGTTCCCGCAAATATTGAAAGCGGGTTTCGTTGATGACCTTGGAACCGATTACCTGCGTATCTCCGATCTGCAACGTCTGCTCGGTGGACAGGCCGTTGTACGCCTGTGACGCCAGGTTGAACTGACCGACGCCCTCGTTGGATTCGGTATCGCGGTAGTACTGGTAGCGAACGGTCAGCGTGTTGTTCTTGCTGAGCGCGTAATCAAGGCGCGGGCCGATATTGGTGCGTTCAAGAGGATTAGGAAGCGTGGCGCTAAAGGGAAGCAACGTATCGGGATCGATCGCATTGATGGCCGAGAGGTTATTGGTATCCCTGCGCTGGACGCTGACAAAGAAGGACGAAATCTTGTTGATCGGCCCGCCAATACTCCCATTGAACAGCGTGGAGTCGTAACCCGGCTCCGCGCCTGTGATGAAGGGATCGTGGGTATTGAAAGCGGAATCGTTTCCGTCCACAAGAAACTGGCCGTGGAATTTGTCGGTGCCGGGCTTGGTGAAGATTTCGATGCGGCCGTAACCCAGCTTGTCGTATTCCGCGGAAAACGGATTTTGATTGATACGAATCTCGCGGATGGATGACTTGGGAGGGAGCTCACCCGCGGTGAAACCGTCGATATACATTTGTCCGCCGTTAGGACCGGCGGATGGCCCTGCCAGCGCCTGCAGGTCCGTGAGCAGTTCGTCGGGATCGTCGGGCAGGGCTTCCAATTCTTTACCTGTGATCGTGATGGCTCCGGCGTTGTTCGCGGGATTGACATCGACAGTCGGCGACGTGTCGGAGACCTGAATCTTCATCTGCTCCACTTCGATGGCCATGGCAACGTTGAGGCGCAGCGGCTGCGCGGTGATGGCTACGTTGTCGTTTTCGTAGAGAGCGAATCCCTGAGCAATGACGTTCAACGTGTACTGGCCGGGAGCCAAACCCTTGAGCTCATAAAGACCCTGTCCGTCGGTTTGCGTCTTGATGGGCGTCGAGGAAGCGGCTGCCGGCGTGAGAACTACGTTGGCGCTGGCAATGGCGGCTCCGGAAGGGTCGGTTACCTGCCCGCGCAAAATGCCTGAAGCTACCAGCCCAGCGGAGGTTTGCCCCGCGGGTGCCTGCGATACCGCGAACTTCGCACACAACTGCATCGAAAGAAAAATGAGTATGAAACAAGAATACTTCCGCACCGTCATCCAATATTCCATTCTGTGATAAGAGTCTTCGGCACAACTTCCTGCTGCTAGTTCGGTTGCGTAGGGAGCGAATGCTATGGACCTCCGGCGTCACCGGAGGGCGCGGCCATGCTCCAGGGCGTAAGCATCGCTGCGCTGCTGGCGCTGGGAGCGGCCTGCAGCATCGGCTCCACGCCGCTGACCAGCGTTATCGCTGTCCCTACGCCCGCAGAGCCCTCAGTCGAGAGGATTATCACCGCATCGCCCTTATGCACGTCGGCCAGAGTAACGGCGGGCACGCGGCTTAGCATTTGCTGGAAATCCGGGGCACCGCCTGAACGGCCGCTTGTAGCATTCCCCCCGGTGATCATCCCGCTGGGCGGACCAGGTGGAGGCGCAGGCTGACCGCTCGTTGATTGGCCACTTGTTGTCTGGGCGTTCGTCGTTTGGGCGTTGGTCGCGGAGCCGGCGCTGGACACGGTCCCGGGCATCGCTCCCCCAGCCGCCGCCTTCAGGCGCATCGCAATCCGCTGTGCCATCTCCGGGGGCAAACGGCGAAGCTGCGAGTCGGCCGTTACTTTGACGAGGACTGATTTTTTCGACAACAAATCCTGAACGCTGATCGTCGACGAACTTGCATCGACTGAAGCGACAAGACCGGCAATATTGCGGAACGATCCGGAAACAATTTCCTCGGCCGTCAGTTCGCTTCCATCGGCACTTCGGTCGCCGCGCGCACGCACCTGGTCGCCCGAGCGAATTTCCTGCAGCGTTCCGGACTTGGCATCGTCAAACTTCACGGAGTCCCTCGAGTAGCGGCGAATCACCGTGGCGCTGGAAGTATGTATGACGATGTTTTTTTTCCCGGCGAAGCTACCCACGGAAATCGCAACAGTTCCCGCCGCAGCATCCACTGCCGTCACCAAGCCGCCCACGCCACGCTTCTGCCAGTCTTGCAGATCCAGCTCATGCCGCGCTTCGAGGTCGGAGTGCTTCATCACCACAACGGTGGAAGCCACGAGCGATAAATTATCGTCGGAGGGCTTCCCCCCCACCAGGATGCGATCACCCACCTGGAGATCCCGCAACTGGATGGGCGTGGCGTTCTTCAGATCTTTCTCGCCCGGAGCAATGCGAACGATGCGGGTCGCTGGCTGCACGGTGATGTTGACGTCCGGACCGGAATCGGGGGTGAGCGTGATTGCAGTACCGCTGATGGCTTTGATGGCGCCAATGCGCCGATTGGCGGTGCCCGGAGCGGCGGACGGCTGGGTTTGCTGGCCGGACGGCTGGGCATAGCAGAAAAGCGACAGAGGGACGGTCGCGCTTGCGACACAGAGTGCGATGGCCAGAAACCGGTTCATGTTTGCGCTCGTACACGTCATTTCAATTACTTATTCACTCTTACTAATCTACATCGGCCCATCGCACAAGACCGCAGGATTTACAAAGTTTTACCTCAAGATGACAGGATTCTCACAGAGCGGCGCGAGAACGGGAAGGCGTCTAAAGGGGAAAATGGCCGAGGATTCACGACGCAGTCATTCCGCGATCAGCAGGTTCTCCGCGAAAGGCCATTGTTCGTCAATCCATTGGACGACACAGCGGAAGCCGGCAGTGCGGGCCATTTCAAACACCTCTTTGTGAGAATACTTGTGGCTGCTTTCGGTCCAGATGGTCTCGCCTTCAAGAAACTGGACGGAAAGTCCGGCGGCTGGAATACGGACGGTTTGGCGGGACAGAGAGCGCAGATGCATTTCCACGCTGCGGCCTTCGTGATTGATTCTTGCCACGTGCTCGAATTGTGCGAGATCGAAATCGGCGTCCAGTTCGCGATTAATGCGAGACAGCAGGTTCAAGTTGAAGGCGGCAGTAACTCCCAATTCGTCGTCGTACGCCGCCAGAAGCTGGGCGCTCGATTTCTCCAGGTCCGTTCCTAGCAGAAGTGAATCGCCGGGCTGAAGAATACGCCGGACCTCGGCGAGAAACCTGGTGCCCGCCGGGCGATCGAAGTTGCCGATGGTGCTCCCCAGGAACAGCACGCAAAGATGCTGGCCGCTACGCCGCTGCGCGGCGACTTCGAGCAGTCCGTCGAGGTATTCGCGCTCGAAGCCCAGGATGCTGATGGAATCGATGTCGCTGAGTTCGCGTTCGCACATGGCGAGAGCAGAGGGAGAAATCTCGATGGGATAGTAAGCGGTACGCTGGCGGCGGCAAAGAGCCTCAAGGATATGGCGGGTCTTTCTGCCGCTGCCGCTGCCGAGTTCGGCGACCGCGACTGGAGTCGCGAGGCGCTCTACGATGTCATGGGCGTGCCGCCGCAGCAAGCGCTCATCGGCGCGAGTGAGACCGTACTCGGGAAGGTGGCTGATCACTTCGAATAGCGCGGAACCAACATCGTCGTACAAATATTTCGACGGCAGTTCCTTCTGGCCCGGCTTGGTGAGCCCGGCGCTCACCTCCGCTGCGAATTCATAAGTGGTGTTCGGAGTGATGGTTTGAACCAGCATATCGACGACTCCCTTAACAATCAGAATCTAAACATTGACGAAGCGACGCCTAGCGGCTCACACAGCGAAATCCGGTGTAGATAAATTGATAGTGCGCCTGGAACCAGTTGCGGAAAGTGCGCCGCAACATGCATGCAGCGGTGCGCGCCGATCCGCCTTTCATGACGAAATGTTTGCCGTCGAAGAAATCAGCGGAATAGCCGCGGTAGAAGGGAAACGGCTCGAATCCGGGAAACGCAGCGAACACGGTGGAGGTCCACTCCCACCCATTGCCCAGCAGACCATCAACACCGAATGCGCTCCGGCCCTCCGGAAATGCATTCACCGGCGTGGGACTCCAACGGGCAAAATCAAAGTTGCCAAATCTTGCCGGGGGCGCTTCCCCTCCCGATGCTTCTCCGCCCCAAGGGTAGGCTAACTCATCTCCGCGCGGAGTACCGTAGGCCGCGCGCTGCCACTCGGCTTCGGTGGGGAGTGCCTTCCCTGCCCAATTGGCATACGCTTTTGCCTCCGCCTGACTCACATAAACCGGCCAATTGAGCGGCAGAGGCACATCGGCAAACATTGTGCGATAAAGCCATTGTTCGGATTTCTGCTTCCAGAAAGCCGGATGTGAAATTCCCTGCCGGGAGTTCCAATCCCAATCACCGTTATCGTCACCGTCATCCCAGAACGCGCGCGTGTCGTAGCCACCCGCGTTGATAAATTCGAGATACTGACGGTTCGTAACCATGTACTGATCGATGGCAAACGCTGGTACGTCGACGGTGTGGGCTTCATACTCATTGTCCCACCCGAAAACATCGCCGCGCCGGAGTCCGAGTGTAACAACGCCCGCGGGGATCTCGATGCTGCGTTGAACAACCGGAACAGAATCGACGTCGAGAGATTCTCTCTGCCCCACTTTGTAATCGAGCGGCAATTGATGCAGCATGTAGGCCAGCGTTTCCGCATGCATGAGCCGGTGCTCAATGGCTACGTTGAGCAGGGTGCTGAGCGAAAAACCGGCGCTTGAGGCGCCTGCAGTCTCGGCAATTGCGTCCACGAGCTTGTCGCCTAGAGCGGCGCGGATTTTTCTCACATAGTCCACCACTGCGGCGATCGTTGGCCACTCCGAAGGCTGATCGGCAGGGAGTCCGCCGCCAACCGGATCGATGCCAAACGCAAACAGTCGGTCGAACTCAGCATGAAAACTCTTCAGTCCAAGACGTTCATGAAACAGGTTCCAATCGAAAGCCTCGAGATGTCCGATGTAAAAGATGATGCGATGACGCTCGGCAATGGGCCGTTCGTAGAAAGAATCGGATTTGACCAGAGCGAAGAGGTCGTCAGTTTGTTGACGAGCAGCCGCGAGTTGATCAGTCAGACCGTGACGAGTTGGCACGTCGCTCTGTGTAGCAAGCATTCAAAACTCCTACTCTGGCCGCCGCGAGTGAATAAATAGCGGCGAACTGGCGCAAGCGAATCAGTGCGTCGGATTCTATCCGCCGGGCCGCACGAGTACCATAGGGTAATGCCCCTATCGGTATTTCACGTCGACGCGTTCACGGCCAAGCCATTCGCGGGCAATCCGGCTGCGGTGTGCCCTCTTGCCGGGTGGTTAGATGACGAGTTGCTGCGCGCGGTCGCAGCCGAAAATAATCTTTCGGAAACCGCCTATTTGGTGCCCTGCGGGGATGACTATGAACTGCGCTGGTTCACGCCGCGTTGCGAGGCGAAGCTGTGCGGGCATGCGACGCTGGCTTCCGCATTCGTTGTGTTGAAAATTCTCCGCCCGGAGCGCGACTTGGTGCGCTTCGAAACGCGTTTCAGCGGTGCTCTTACCGTTTGCCGTGACGGCGATTTGTTCGCCATGGATTTCCCTGCGCTGGCACCCTGGACCTGTGCGGACCCGCCTGCTGCGCTGATTGAAGGTTTGGGAACGCCCCCTGCTTCGGTAATGCAAATCGAAGACAACTACTTTGCAGTGTACGAGCGCGAGGAAGATGTGCGGCGCATTCGTCCGGACTTCCGGCTGCTGGAAAAACTTCATCCCGCGGGAGTCGCAATCACGGCTCCGGGGGAGGATGCCGATTTTGTGTCGCGCTACTTCGCACCCAGTTACGGCATTCCAGAAGATCCTGTAACCGGCTCGACTCACTGTTCATTGGCGCCGCACTGGGCTAAGCGACTGGGAAAAACCAGGATGCACGCACGTCAGATCTCGGAGCGCGGTGGAGAACTGTGGTGCGAGGTCAAGGGAGAACGCGTGATTCTCAAAGGGAATGCAGTGCTTACGCTGCGCGGCGAGTTGCTGATCTGACCTGAAAGGCTTCTGAAACACTTCCGCCAGAACGCCTCGCTGCGCTCGGCGGACAGCCGAGGGCGGCCGTCCCCACAGGAGTCTACTCGACCAATCCTTTGCTCCGCAGGAATTCGTGCGCGACATCCTTCACGTCGCGATGCTGACCATCGAGAGCGTAGTTCAGCTGCTGCATCTCCTGATCGGAAATTTTGCCGCCTAATTCAGCAATAGCCTGGACAACTTCAGAATGCTGCTGGACCGTCTGCTGGCGAATCACCGCGACCGCTTCGTAGGGAGGAAAATAGTGCCGGTCATCTTCGAGCACAAACAAATTCAGCGCTGGAATCAGCCCATCCGTGGCATTGCCGGCGGCGATGTCAATCTGATGATTTTTCAAAGCAGGAACCAGCAGGCCCAGATCCATGATGCGGGGCGGGACGGCAAAGTGTAGACCATAAACGGAGGCCATTCCGGCATAGCCATCCGGGCGCTCCATGAATTCATAGCCGAATCCGGCCCGCCATTGCGGAGCGAAAGCGGCGGCCTGTGACAAGGTTCTTAGATTCAGGCGGCGCGCATCGTCCCCGCGAATCTCCATCGCAAATGTGTCATTGAATCCGAACGGCGGGCCGAGCGTAAGGCCAAGCCGCGTTTCGTACTCGCTCTTGACCCGCTGGTAAACCTCGGACTTATCGCCTCCAACCTTCTGCTTGAGGATGGCGGTCAAAGCCGTGCCCGTGTATTCGGGATAGATGTCAATGCGCCCGGAGAGCATCGCCTGCTGGCAGATATAAGTTCCAGCGAGATAGAAGCGGCGCTCCACTTTCAGGTGCGTGTGCGCTTCAATTTGCTGCGCCAGAAGTTCGCCCAAGATCAGCGATTCGGTAAAGTTCTTAGAGCCGACTACAATCCGGTCGGAATGCGAAGGTGTACACGAAGAGAGCAGAAGAGCCGCGAGAATCGAGCAGACAGATATGCGGAACCGTGCTTCGCGAGCGACGCGACGCGAACCGTGCCGATTTCGTTTCATTGCGGCCGCAAACGCCTCTCCAGCCATCCCAGACCGAAGTCCGCCGATAAGGCGAGCACCGCGGCAGGGATGGCTCCGGCCAGAATGAGCTGATTGTTCACCATGGCGAGACCGCGAAAAATGAACTCGCCGAGCCCTCCCGCGCCAATCGCAGCGGCGATGGTGGCCAGCCCCACTGAAACGACAACCGCCACTCGTACGCCCGAGAGAATCACACTCAACGCCAGCGGCAACTCCACCTGAAACAAGAGTTGGCTGCCGGTGAGCCCCATGCCGCGTCCAGCCTCGACCACGGCGGGATCGACTCCTCGAATTCCCGTGTAGGTGTTGCGAATCACGGGCAGCAGCGCGTAGAGAGTCAACGCCAGAATTGCCAGGCGGTCGGCGCGGTCACCGAGCCAGGGCACAGGCAGCAGGAAGCCAAAGAGGGCGAGACTCGGAATTGTCTGAATGATGTTCGCGGCTCCCAGCACCGGCTTATTCCACGCCGGCCAGTGCGCGCTCAGTATACCGAGCGGTATGCCGATCATCACCGCGAGCAGCGTAGAGATCCCCACCAGCCAGAGATGCTCCAGCGTGAGTTCCAGAATCTGTTCATGGTTCTGCAAGAAAAAGTGAAAGACGTTCATGACGCGCCTCGATTCACTACCGACGCCGGTCCCTCTCCGAAGGCCCGCACGTAAGCGGCGGCCAATGGATCACTGGACCGCAGGAAGTCCTCGGGAGGAAGAACCGTGACCAGCTTACCGGCCTCCATAAGTGCAATGCGCGAAGCGAGACGCAGCGCTTCGCGCAGGTCGTGGGTGACGAAGACGACCGTTTTATTCAGCCGCTGTTGGAGCGAGAGAAACTCGCGCTGCAGTTGGTCGCGGGTCAGCGCGTCGAGCGCGCCGAAGGGTTCATCCATAAGCAGAATCGCCGGGTCGGCAGCCAGCGCCCGAGCGACTCCAACTCGCTGCCGCTGTCCGCCTGAGAGTTGATGCGGATAACGCGAAGCCAGTTGCGCTTCGAGCCCGACCATCTGCAACAATTCTTCGACACGCCGATGAATCCGTTCGGCGTTCCAGCCCTCGATTCGGGGAATAAGGCCAATGTTTCTTTCCACCGTGAAGTGCGGAAATAAGCCCACGTCCTGAATGACATAGCCGATGCTGCGCCGCAAACGAATCACGTCGCTTTCGGCGGTGGGCGTTCCGTTCACCCGTACTTCCCCGCCACCCGGCGTCAACAGCCGATTGATCAGCTTTAGCGTGGTGGTTTTCCCCGATCCGCTGCGTCCCAGCAAAACAAGAGTTTCGCCGCGTTGCACTTCCAGATTCAGGCCTTGGAGCAGCGGCTCGCCGTTGGGCAGCGCGTACGCAACCTCGCGGAATTCAATCACTGGACTAGTGGCGGGAGTTCGTTCCATGTCTATTTAAACTAGGTTCAGTCAAACCAGGTTCTGCTAAGCCATCTTGGTCAAACCGTGTTTGCCAAGCATACCGGAGTTCGCGTGGCCAGGTGCAGAACAGCAGGACAACCTGTCCCGAAATTTCTCGCGTGCGACTGGCACCCAGAGAGCTAATAGACGATCTGGCTCCCCGCCGCTAGGATCGTTTTAGATTGGTTGTGGAAATTAAGCCTGGGTATGAGTGTGTCCGTTTTACGCAATCTTCTTTGCTGGGTGATGGTCATCCTGTATCCCCTGTCGCTTGCGGCAGCGGACACGGGCTCCGCAATCGTGCATAGCAATGGGGGAGTGTGGGTGAACGGCACTGAAGTGGCCGATTCCACCACTGTATTTCCGGGCGATGTGCTTGAAACCAAGCCTGGCTTCGTCGCCAATCTTGACGCCGAAGGGTCGTCCGTCCTGATCCAAGGGGAATCGATTGTGAAGTTCCAGGGCAACTCCCTGACCCTGGAGCACGGAAAAGTTTCCGTCGGTACCTCCACGGCGATGAACGTAAACGTGAACTGCCTAAAGGTCGAGCCCATCTCCAATGAACGTACGCAATACGATGTAACGGACGTGAGCGGGAAGGTCGAGGTGGCAGCCAACAAGAACGATGTGAAGATCACTCTGACGGGCGCTCTCCGCAAGGCGTCTTCGGAGAGCGGTTCCTCTGACTCTGCCACGGTGCATGAGGGACAGCGGGCAACGCGCGACGAATCGACAGCCTGCGGAGTCGCACCTCGGCCCGGGGGCGCCAGTACCACTCCCCTGAACACAAAATGGCTCGAGATCGGCGGCGGCGCAGGGGCAGGCGTTTTAGTTCTCTGCCTGCTTTTATGCAAAGGTTCGGGCCCCAGCAATGTAAGCCCGTCGCAGCCATAAGTAGCTGGTCTTGCATTATGCGTCACTTTCCTTCGAAGCTGCAGGAAGTCTTCCGGGACCTCGGGAGTTTTCCGACTCGCAAACCTGAGCAATATCTTCGAATGGGGCGTATACTGAAAGTCTTGACCCCGAAGACACCCTAACAGCACGTTGCGCCTTCGCGATTGAGAAATTCCCTGAAAGGCGAGTGACGTGTCGAACCTGAGAGCTTCTGGAAATCAGTTTTTTCAATCCCTAGCCGTCGGCTTTAAGGAACGACCGTGTGTTCTGGCCGATTCGACTGTCCCCGCGTAGAGGAATTTTCAACGTGCCCGCAACTTTGTGATGGATGCGGCAGCAGGAACTCGCAATGCCGGCGGCTCACGGTAGCCAGCCCAGAAGGCAGGAGAACGAAGAATGTCCGCAATTAACGGCGATAAAGCTAGGTTTAACCGGCGGCGCAGGCAGAAGATCAGTCGCCGTCAGAGCAATGAGAAAATGTTGAAGGCGCTGGCTGAAAAGCATCTGGTGGCCCCGGCAGCGCCAGCCAATCTGAAGGAGAAGATGGCATGACCATGCCTGTCCTTTCATTGCCGCTTCCTAGCCCGGATGGCAGTCCCGTGAAGAAAAAACGCGTGCTCCTGCTGGACACTTCGCAGACCAAACGCGACTTACGGGCCGACGTGATGAGGAAACTCGGCATTGAGGTCGATTGCGCGGCCGATGTACTCGAAGCGCGATGCTGGTGGCGGGCCGATTTGTACAATCTGGTACTCATCAGCGTGGCCGGAGAGGCGGATAGCCGCGACAAGTTTTGTACGGACATGCGAAGTGCGAGTCCTCCGCAGAGAATTGCTTTTTTCGTGGGCGGCCCCGAGTATCTTGCCGCCGCGCCGCATTCTGACGCAGGGCCTGCGGAGGCGGACGCAGACGCACTCCACAAGGAGATGGTCGCTGCGCTGCTCGCTCAGGCTGCAAGTGATTCGTCACATCAGCGGTGGGGAATACTGGAAGCCTGCAAACGGATTTCCTCGGTCCGCTCGGTCAGCGAAGCTCGTTCCCGCGCAGTACGGGAAACCCCCAGGCCCTCCCGCTGGGAGGAAGCAATCGAGCGGTATTCCGCGCCCGAAGCCATCAACCCTCAGCCCTTGTTTACAACCGCATCAGCTCCACCCCTGTCTACAGCAGAAACAGAAAGAGAAGAACTCCTATGAAGAATCTTTATGTTGGCAATTTGCCTCACAGCACCACAGAACCAGAACTGCGCGGGTTGTTTGAAGCGCATGGCGCAGTTGAGAAGGTTAGCATCGTCACCGATCGCGAAACCGGCCGCGCTCGCGGCTTCGCTTTTGTCGAGATGACGAACGCGGGGGAAGCTGAAAAGGCAGTCGCGGCGCTGAATGGAACTGAGCTTGGCGGCCGCGCGCTGAAGATCAACGAGGCTAAACCAAAGACCGATGCGCCGCGCGGCGGAGGAACTGGTGGGGGAAAACGTTTTGGCGGCGGGGGCGGCAGCCGCGACGACTATCAGGGTCACGCACGCCAGCCCCGGGAGCCTCGCTGGTAAAAAGCGTACCCTCTGCACGGATGAGCTCAAGACACGGACTGGTGATTCGCCAGAGCAGGCCGGTTGACTCCGCCGCTGCTTGAATTCCGAACTTGGCCGAAGCGCAAAAGCGCCAGCCGCTATTGCCAAAATTGACGATTGGAGATTGGGATGCCAGGACGAGGTCGATCGAGCTTTACCAAACGCCAGAAAGAACACACGCGCCAGCAAAAACAGCGCGACAAAGCCGAACGCCGTAGCCAACGCAAGACCGAGGAGCCGCTAGGAACATCGAGCGATTCAAGCGAACTGGATTTGGACGAGTTGCAAAGGCACGCCGCCGAGCAAGCCGCCCTCTTTCAAATGGGGGCCGACGACGGCGATATTTCCAGTATTCCCCGTGAACGCATCCCGGAGAAGACTGAATCGTAGAGGTTCCGCCCACCGAATCGAAGTCCATCCAAAAGTTGGGCGCGTCTTTAGACGCGCCCTTCGATTTGTTTGTCGATCCGCTTCTCTTCTACGCGAAAACTTCGCCAGGCATCCTGGTCAGTGTCCGGCTTGCCAGGGTGTTTTGGACGACATGCTCCGAGCGCCCTGCATTCGCCCAATCGACTTGCTTGCGTTCGATGCGCAGCTTCAAGGCGCGCTCGATATTCCGAAGTTCGATGACCTCAGCGCCAGCCACTAAACTGGAAGCCAGCCCTTGTGATCCGGCACGCCCTGTACGTCCCACGCGGTGAATGAAATCCTCGGCCATTTTGGGCAGGTCGTAGTTGATCACGTGCGCCACGTCATCGATGTGCAAGCCGCGTGCGGCCACGTCGGTGGCGACCAGAACTTGGAAGCGGCCCTGCTGAAATCCACTGAGCGCCCCATTGCGCTGCGATTGTGAGCGGTCGCCGTGAATCATTGCGGCTGAGAAACCCTCACGCATCAATTCCTTGGCCAGGCGTTCCGTGCCGCGCTTGGTGCGGGCAAAGATCAGCGTCTGTCCTTTCTCGGCATAGAGCAACTGCCGCAGCACATCTGGTTTTTCGGCGGGACGCACTTCGTAGGCCTGCAGCCGGACGCTTTCAACCGGTTTGAGCACCGAACCGATCGCCACACGCACGGGATCGCGCATGGAATCGTTTACCAGTCCCGCGACGGATTGTTCCAACGTGGCCGAGAAGCACAGCGTTTGCCGCCGCTGCGGCAATATCGCGAGAATACGCCGGAGCGCGGGCAGGAACCCCATATCCAGCATCCGGTCGGCTTCGTCGAGTACCAGGACTTTGACTTCGCGCAGGTCAATCAGCTTGCGGGTAATGAAATCCTGCAAGCGGCCGGGAGTGGCGACCACCACACTGGAGCCGCCGCGCACCGCCTGGATCTGGGCCTTCTCGGAGACGCCGCCGATTACCAGCGCCGCCCTGGATAGCCCCCTGCCACGCAGTTTTTCGTATTCTTCGTTGACTTGAATCGCCAGCTCGCGCGTGGGCAGTAACACCAGCACGCGAACTTTCTGCGAAGGTTCGCGCTGCAGCATCTCGATGATCGGGATGAGAAACGCCAGCGTCTTGCCGGTACCCGTCTGCGCCGTCGCCAGCACATCTTTGCCTTCAAGGGCGCAAGGGATAGCCTGCGCCTGGATCGGCGTAGGGATGATGAATTGAGCCGTCGCCAGCCTCTGCTGCAAAGCAGAAGATAACGGTAGTTCCGTAAAACTTGTCATTCGTAATTGTTCTTTCTGGAGGGGCCTGATCGCATTTCGATACACGTATCGTGAGTTCCCATGCCGCTCTTGTTTTTGATTTGACGCTGAATAAACGGCGGGCAGGAAAAGCGGAGATGAATCTTGATCCAACAGGATCACCGCGTCACGAGCAAACCGTGGCAGTAGCGTTGAAGACATTATAGCACAGCATATGACTAGTTTGACAACACCATAAAGAAGGAAATGCTCTCTGGGCTGCACTTTGGTAACAGGCCTGAGTGAGCAAGCAAGCGTCGAAAACTGCGTACCTCACCGCGGACAACCCGATTTCCGGAAGTGGGACGTTTCTTGGCATATTTTGACGCTCTTCCGTCAGCCCTGGTCATGGAAACGGCATCCAAGACCCGTGCTGGCCCAGAACTTAAGGAGATTGCGCTCGCGAATCGGACTCCCTTCTCGTGGGCTATAATGCGGAGCAATTCGGAGGCGGAAAAGGAGACTCCTTTTGACCGTTGACACCACTGAGCATCCTTTCATCGATCGCACCCATCAACTCCCGGCTCACGGTTCGCAATCTCACCGGCGCAAAGTATGGTGGATCGTCATAGGGATTGTTTTGTTGCTCCTCCTTGTGCTTGCAGTCGTGCTGGTATGGCGCCACCACGAGGACGCGAAAAAAGTCGCACACCCGCCTGCGAAGATCACGGTTACCACCGCGACGGCTCAAAAAGGCGACATTGGCGTTTACCTCGATGCAATCGGTACCGTCACTCCCGTCTACACCGATTCGATTACCAGCCAGGTGAATGGGCTGGTTGTTGCTGTGCATTACAAAGAGGGACAGGTGGTGAGCAAGGGCGATCCGCTTGTCGACATCGATTCTCGTCCGTATCGCGCGACCTTTTTGCAGGCGCAGGGTGCGCTCGAACGGGACGAGAATATCCTGGCACAGGCGCAGATGGACCTGGAGCGCTATCGTGCCGCGTGGGCGCGTAACGCGATCCAAAAGCAACTATTGGACGACCAGGAAAAGCTGGTACTGCAGGACCAGGGCACCGTGAAAAACGATCAGGGCACGGTCCAGTATGACCAGATCCAGGTCGACTTCTGCCATATCACCGCTCCCATCGCCGGCCGTGTAGGTTTGCGACTGGTGGATCCCGGCAACGTGGTGCAATCTTCTGGAACCGTAACCCTGGCAGTCATTACGCAACTGGAGCCCATCACCATAATTTTTACGATACCGGAAGATAGCCTCGGCCCAGTTGCGGCTCGGCTGAGTAAAAAGGCTAAGCTCGCAGTAGATGCCTTTGATCGTACCGGGCAGACAAAGATTGCAAGCGGAAAACTGTTAACACTCGACAACCAGATTGACACCACGACTGGGACCGTAAAAGCACGATCTGTTTTCGACAACAAGAATGATGCACTCTTTCCCAACCAATTTGTGAACACCCGGCTGCTGGTAAACACGCTGCAGGGAGTGACGCTGATTCCAGCATCGGCCATTCAACAAAATGGCCAGGCGTCGTTCGTGTATGTGATTCAAAGCGACATCGCTCATATGCGCAGCATAAAGCCGGGAGTTACAGATGGCGGCCTAACGCAGGTGGACGGCATCAATTCTGGGGACGTTGTCGCCAACAGCAGCTTCGATAAGTTGCAGGACAATACCGCAGTCGTGGTTTCGAACAAAGCGTCGAGCAAGCCTGGCGCGGCTAGCACGAGCGGGAGCAGCGCCCCGTGAGTCCATCCAGTCCGTTTATCTTGCGGCCGGTTGCGACCTCATTGCTGATGGCGGCAATCCTTCTGGTGGGTATTGTTGGCTATACCCAACTGCCGGTCTCCGCATTGCCGGAAGTCGACTATCCGACCATTCAGGTGCTCACGTTTTATCCCGGAGCAAGCCCGACTGTGATGGCGACGACGGTGACAGCGCCACTGGAACGTCAATTCGGAGAACTGCAGGGTTTGAGCCAGATGACATCCACCAGCTCCGGCGGTACATCCGTCATTGTGCTGCAGTTCAACCTCACTCTGAACATTGATGTAGCTGAGGAAGAAGTGCAGTCTGCCATTAACGCGTCGCAGAGTCTCTTGCCATCCATTCTGCCCGCGCCGCCCACCTACAGTAAGACGAATCCGGCCGATGCCCCTGTACTCACCTTGGCCATTACGTCAAGCTCCATGCCGCTTTCTCAGGTCGAGGACCTTGTAGACACACGCCTGGCGCCAAAGATTTCGCAGCTCAGCGGGGTCGGGCTGGTCACCATCAGCGGCGGCCAGAAACCCGCGGTACGGATTCAAGCCAATCCTACGGCGCTGTCATCCTACGGCATCAACATGGAAGACCTGCGCACGGCGCTAACTGCGGCCAGCGTGAACGCCGCCAAAGGCAACTTCGACGGACCGCGCCAGGATTATCAGATCGACGCCAACGATCAACTGGTCACCAGCGACGACTATCAGAAGGTTGTGGTCGCCTACCGTAACGGTGCGCCTGTGATGCTGACCGACGTAGCAAACGTGGTGAACGGCGTAGAGAACAATAACCAGGCGGCGTGGATGAATCAGACGCCTGCCGTGATTCTCAACGTCCAACGCCAGCCGGGGGCCAACACCATCAGCGTGGTCAAGAGCGTCAAGCAACTCATGCCGCAGCTGCAGGCCAATTTACCGACCGGCATTCAGGTGACCACGCTTACCGATCTTACAACCGCCATCGAAGCATCGGTTTCCGA
>PMSQ01000181.1 GCA_003168355.1 Acidobacteriaceae bacterium
CAAACTCGGACGTGTGTGCTCGCTAAACTAAGACTATGCAAGCGAATGGCTTCGTATTTTCGGCCCGATATGCCTCGACCTTTTTCAGGAAATGATCGGGGGCTTGCATCTGGGACGAAAACAGTCGCAACTATATTTGCCGTCTCGGATTCCTGGCGAACGGCAACTAGCTCAATGTTCTTTCTTCGATTTTCAAGCAGGTCGGCCGCCATCTCCGAGCCCGGATGGATCTCAAAGTCCAGATAGAAACCGGGTGTGCTTTGCGCCAGATCAGGTTCGCGCTCACGGCGCCAGGCCTCGGCCATCGTCAGCGCAGCATCGAGAGTGGATCGGATTGCCTGGGCGTGTGTGGCCCGATCACGCTGGGGCAGCGGCGATCGTGGCGGAGGCGTTTTGCTGGTGCAGGGTTCGGGCCGGTCGTTTTTTCGGAGGTAGAGATGCGGGCGATCGCGCGGTAAGTCCGGCATCTATCGGGAGGCTGCCTTTCGTTCCTGTAGAGCCGTCAAGAGAGCGTCGGCACTCTCTCTTTGTGGTCCCAGCGATTGGCACGTATTTGACGATAATCGTCTTTTAGGCCACTGGCAAGTATGACTGCCCTGTTTGACACTTGGGTGACAGGAGGTCTACTGAAGTTATTCCTCCTGATCGGCGAAGTCCATAAGTCAGGTGCCAATCTGGTTCGAAAGTAAGTTTGAGTCTTCGTCTCCAGCGGAATGATTCTGTCGGCTGATTATGCTTGTCAACAAAGGGGGTTCACAGTGGAGTTCAAATCACCTTCGAATGGGAACATTCCCGCCGCTTGCGGACCGTATTCACACGCAGTAATCGCTGGTGATTATGTGTTTCTTGCCGGACAAACTGGACGCGACCCGCGCACCGGCAAGGTAATCGAGGGAGATATCGAAGCCCAATGCGGCACTGCTCGGCTAACGCACCCAACCAAGTTGGAGTCGAGATCGTGGTTCAATTCGTCCAAATAAAGGAGTGGGGAGCCAATGCCTGTTCTTTAGTACGTCCATCTCGATGTTTTTACGAACCAGCCATTCACGGGCATCCAGCTGGCCGTGTTCCTCGATGCGGCGGGAATTGACGAACGGCGGATGCAGCGGATCGCGAATGAAATGGCTTTCCCGAAACCACGTTCGTATTTCCTCCCGAGGTTTCCGGCAACGACGCGCGCGTTCGCATTTTCACGCCATCCCGGGAGCTACCGATGGCTGGAAGTCCGACGATCGGAACGACTTTTGCGCTCGCGGGAGCAGGACGACTGCGTGCGGGCGCCGATAAGACGGCGCTCGGCCTCGGTATCGGACCAACGACCGTGGGACTCGAATGGGGTCAGAACGGCCTGCGCTTTGCTTGGATGACGCAACCGATTCCGATATTCGGGCCCATCGTCACCGACACCGTTGCGGTCGCCGCGGCAGTTGGTGTGCAGCCGTGCGACCTTGCAGGCGGAGACTTGCCGGTGCAAGTCGCGTCGTCCGGAGTCCCGTTTCTGTACGTTGCGCTAAACTCGCGCGCGGCGGTCGATGCGGCAGCCGTCGATCGCCCGAAGCTGTGCGCGTTACTCCGGCCGCTGGATCTCGAAGAGCTCCCCGTTTTTGTATTCTCGCCGGAGCCGGCCGACGATGGCGCCACGGTCTACAGTCGAATGTTTGCGCCCGTCTTCCGCATTCCGGAGGATCCGGGCACCGGCGGCGCGAGTGGACCGCTGGGTGCATATCTGCTCAAGTACAACGTTGTATCGGCCGACACTGCTTCACGGCTCGTGAGCCTGCAAGGCGTCCGGATGGGCCGCCCAAGCCGTATTCACATAGCGCTCTCAAGCCGTGTCGGAGTTCTCGAAGAGGTTCGGGTCGGCGGCGAGGCGAGGCCATGTTCGCTCCTTTGGGGGAACTCGGACTCAGCCTGCGCGACGTCGTCCGAAACAACGTTGCCCTCCTCCGCCGTGAGCCAATTCCCGACACGCACTCCCAGCCGCCTGACCCCCTTTTCGATTGTTCTAGATCGGGTAATTTGAGGACCGTTTTCGGGACTCGTTTGCGTTTGCTCTTCGCCATTGGAAGCGGCCTCCGCTGCCGCGCGGCGAAAAGCATGATCCTGTCCCCGATCTTCTAACCAGTAGCGCGTTTCCGGTTACTAAAACTTCCGGCGAAGGAAAAGCCATCGCAATCGCAACAGGACACGGCAGAAAACGCCAGCCAAGCAATCTCTGAAGCGGCCGGCGGGCACTAGCCCCCACGCCCCCATATGGCGGTCTGAGTGCCCGGCCTGCGAGTATCAGCCATCGTGAAGAGGTAAACTTTATCGGAAAGACCTCATACTTATTGAGGAGACAATCCCATGATCGAAAACGGCGCATACGGGGAACGGATGGCGGAATATTTACATCTGAACAAACCACCGATGCATGCCACGCTCGGTTTCGGCAGATCCGAATTAGCAGTGACTCGACTGCACGCACCGAACGGCTTCTCCGATCCGACCAGCCCTATTCCGTCACAAAAGGCATTTTCAATCCACCTGCATCTTCGCGCGAACCGGGGAGGGCGTCTATGGCTCTCGGGCAAATTGGTTCCCACCGGCAAACGACCTTCGGGAGGAGTGACGATCCTCGATCTCGAACAAGATCCAATTGCGTTCTTTCCCAATCCGATCGACGTCGTGCAGTTCTATATACCACGCATGGCACTCGGGGAGTTCGCGTACGAAAACGGTACTGCCATCGTCGATACGCTAACCTGGCCCCATTGCGGGATGGATACGACGCTCAAACATTTGGGGATGACCGTCCTCGCCGCAATCCAGCGCCCTAAGCCTGCACCGAAGCTTTTTCTGGACTACATCGGTCAATCGATACTTGGACATGCCACCTACGCCTACGGGGGAACTCCGGCTTCTCCAAGCCTTATCCGAGGACACCTAGCTCCCTGGCAGGCGCGACGTGCGAAAGAATTTCTCAGCGCTAAGTTGTATGGCGATGTTTCTTTGGCGTCGGTAGCGGCCGAATGCAATTTATCGGTAAGCTATTTTGCCCATGCTTTTCGGCGGACATTCGGGCGGCCCCCGCATCGTTGGCTTATGGAACGCCGCATCGATGCGGTTAAGAATCTCCTGCTAACCTCACGATTGACCCTGGCAGAAGTAGCGAGCCAATGTGGCTTCGCCGATCAATCCGCGCTCAGCAGATCTTTCAAGGGCATTCTCAGAGAGAGTCCGGGCGAGTGGCGTAGGAGCAGAAAAGGCCATCATTAAGCAGGTTCCGTCAAGACTGACCATACTGTTCGACGCTACGATCTGAATGCACATCGACTTGCAGAAGATGAGATGTGCATCCATTCCGTCAGGAGACAGGTATGTTCAAACTATTCGCCGCCGCTACACTTGCAGCTTCGCTCACTGCCTGGGCACAAAACGATATGAGGCCTTCTCAATCCACAGATAAAGAAAAAATCGCCGATGCTTTACGGGCAGGACCGGAATTTATCACGAAAGACGCGGTAATTGCAGATTGGCCGGCAAATCCGAAGGATCCGAACGCTGAATACAGGGTTTTGCGAGCCCGCAAGAGCGACTGGACATGTCTGCCGGGAATTCCAGGATATCCTCATGATGAACCCATGTGTTTGGACAAGACTTCGATGCAATGGATAAAAGACAGCCTCGCTGACCGGCCCGTGCACATCGACCAGATCGGCGTAATGTACATGTTCTCTGGAGCATGGGTTCCAGATCTGCACGGAACATCACATAGTGCCGATCACACGTATCACGTGGGCCCTCACGTAATGATCATTACGCCTCACAATGAGGATCTCGCAAAGTTCAATCGCGATGGCTCGACAGGTCAGATTTATGTTTCGCATCTGCCGGGGCATTCAGAGCTTTACATGATCATGCCCTTCAAAGACTTGCCTCAGCAGTAGGAAGCTAGAGGAAATTAAGGCACATTCGTACTGTTAAGTCGGCTTGTAGGAAATGATCTCCGCACTTGGCAGGGCAGCAACCTCCGCCTGGAATTGACCTTCAGGTCTCGAATCTTGGGTTAGTCACCCCGCTCGACTCCGTTATTACCGCAACGATGCGATGACATCGCCCGGCGCAAGGAAAATCATGCCCGTTCGAAGCCGTTAAAGCTCACGTATATGTCCGTCGGCATTTAAGGATCATCATCTATTCGGGCATCTGGCAAAGGAGGACCCTAAATGACGTACAGACATCAACAAGGTTGGCTGAAGAAAGAAAAACGCAGTCAGGGTGAAACTTGGGTGTTGTTCTTTCGGACAGTTCGGAAGTCCGACGGTAAGCGAGTCGAGAACAAGGTTCCGATTGGTCTTGTAAAAGATTTCCCCGAGAAGAGCTGTGTATGGGCGGAGGTCGAAAGACAGCACCTCCACATCAACCAGGTGGATTTCCGCGGATGTGTAACTTTTGCGGATCTGGCACATCACTACGCGGAACATGAGTTCGTCGAACCCGCCGAATCCATCCATCCGAAGGCACACACGACAATTCGAGCTTACGAGCGAGTGCTCCGCAATCGGCTGCTGCCACACTGGGGGAACCGAGTCGCGCTCAGCGTCGAACCGCTGGAGGTGGAGGAATGGTTGAAAGCATTGAAGCGCAAAGAGGGCCTTGCCAATCCAACGCTCGACAAGATGCGCCGCGTTATGTCGCTGGTTTACAGGCACAGCCAACGTTACGGGCTGATTCCTCGAAATCAGGAGTCGAACCCGATGCGCTTCGTCCGTTGCAAGACCACCAGCGGGTATGAAGCGATGATTCTCACCCCGGAACAAGCATACGCAGTATTGCTTAACCTGCGAGAGCCGGAACGTACTCTAACGCTCTTAGCCGCTGGCACAGGTCTGCGCATCTCAGAGTGCCTCGGGCTGCAATGGCAAGACGTGAGTTTTGCTGAAGCCGTCATCCAGGTGCGCCGCACATGGACATGCGGCAAAGTGGGCTGGCCGAAAAGTAAAGCCTCGAAAGGCCCGGTGCCGCTGCACCCTTTGCTGGCTGAATTCATGTTTCGCTGGAAATGTAAGACGCCATATTCTCAGCCGGGGGATTGGGTGTTTCCCTCGCTCAAGCTCAAGGGCCAGCAGCCGCGTGTGGCTAACATGCTGGTGGAAGATTATCTGCGGCCAGCGGCTGTGAAGGTAGGCGTTCTTTCATCGCACCGAGACGACGAAGGCAGACTGATAGATGATGATCAACGGCGATTTGGCTTCCATAATCTGCGTCACAGCCTGGCGTCGTTTCTGGTGCGCATTAGAACTGACCCAAAAACGGTACAGACTTTGCTTCGCCCCAGTGATGTTAAGTTGACCTTGCAGTGTTATACCCACAGTGTCAGCGAGGATCGCATGGCTGCGGCAGGGGCAATGCTGACTGCGATTTTCAGACATGCCGCAGACCGAAGCGGACTGAAAGCGGACTGAGATAGAGGCAATTCGAGTTTAAGTCCTTCACCATCATCGTAGCCAGGAACCGAACTGGATCTCGCCGAAAAATAGCGGACTGGGAGCGGACTGGGAGGGCAAGACGCGATGCCGCTAAATTATTTAGAATGATGGTGGCCAGGGACGGAGTTGAACCGCCGACGCCAGCCTTTTCAGCTACGATCAACGGGCCTAACCACTCCTTCAATCAACAACTTAACTCGTCAAGATGGCCCATTTATTGTGACCATTCTGTGACCAGCGCCGATGTTCGCCTAAGCGTCGGCCAAGAAATCGAGGAGGAACATGATGTGGGTCTCGGACGGCGGCTTGGCCATCCATGCGTTTCTCCGCGCGTCAAGCGGAGCAGTCGTCGCATGCATGTCCTCGTAGCCCCTCAACGCCTTCTTTTGCGATGATGGGACTCATGATGAGAGCCGCGGTAGGGTCTGCCCACCACCAACCCAGGAACGCATTCATCAATAACCCTCCAAGCAGGACTGCGGAAAGATACGTACAAAACTCGGTTTGTCTGGCGTCGGCGTGCATAGCTGCGCTACCCATCGCACGGCCTACTTTTCGTTTGGCTCGTGAGAGCAGGGGCATCACGACCAAGGAAACGCCAGCCAAAATTATGCCTGGTAAGCTGTGTTCGGGGGCCGTTTTCGTTATCAGGTCGGACAGGGCTTCATAGCTGATGTAAACGGCAAGGACGATGAAGCAGGTGCCCACAATCCTGAGACTCAGTTTTTCGTTTCGGTCTCGGCTCTCAACATCCGCATCAACGGACATCCTCCAAAGCAATGTGGCACCAGATGCAACCTCGATGAAACTATCGATCCCGAAACCGACAAGCGAGATGCTCCGTACAGCCACGACGGCGACCAAGCCTTCGAGGGTATTCCACGCAATCGTGAAATACTCCAACCGCCTTCCGCGATGAGCGATCACCTGGCGTGCAATTGTCAACTCACCCATGCTGGAAGCATACCAAGCGGTCATCGGTGACATCCAGCGCGATTGCCCTCTCAGGATCACTCTGTGACGGAGCGTGCCTCTCTCCGTTGCAACGTCCCTCGGCGGAGCGCCCGTTCCTTCATCAAAACGAAGAACACCGGAACCAGAATCAGGACATGAATCGTGGACGTAATCATTCCGCCGACCATGGGAGCGGCAATCGGCTTCATCACATCAGCGCCAATACCACTCGCCCAAAGGATGGGAATCAGGCTGGCGAGAACAGCACAGACCGTCATCAGCTTTGGCCGAAGCCGCTGCACGGCGCCCTCAATGGTGGCCTCGTGAATATCGGCATCCGTAAGCGGGCGACCTGACGCGATGCGCTTATCGAGCGATTCGTGAAGATAGACGACCATGACGACGCCCGTCTCCACCGCGATGCCGAACAGCGCGATATACCCGACCCAGACCGCGACACTGAAGTTGTACCCCAGCAGCCACTGCAAGATCAGCCCACCGGTCATCGCATAGAACGTGGGGAAGATCAGGACCATGGCCTCCGTTAGGTTGTGGAANNAGGAAGATCACGAAGAACACCACGGGCAAAATGAGCTTCATCCTCTCCTTCGCCCGCAACTGGAATTCATATTCGCCCGACCACTGATAGGTGTATCCCGCGGGCAATTGCAACTTCTGCCGAAGCGTTTGGCTGGCCTGGTCTACGAAACCACCGTAGTCGGTGGTGTTGAGATCAACGTAAACATATCCCGTGAGCTGGCCATCTTCATCGCGGATCATCGCCGGACCATGCGAGAACGAAATCTTGGCTACCTCAGAAATCGGTATCTGCGCGCCAGTAGGTGTCGCAATCAATACGCGACTCAGTTCTCCGACGTTGTCGCGAAAGTCACGCTGGTAGCGGACATTGATCGGATAGCGGCTGCGGCCTTCGACATTTTCGGCAACATTCATACCTCCAATGCCCGATTCCACGGCCTGTTGTACGTCGGCAATGGTCAAGCCGTATTTCGCCGCTTCTGGACGATTGACGTCTACGTTGATGTAAAAGCCCTGCGAAACTCGCTCGGCAAAAACCGAACGTACCTGCGGCAAGCCCGAGAGAATCTTCTGCACTTGTGCCCCGAGTTGCTGGATTTGCTCCAGATTCGTCCCTTGGAGTTTCATTCCCACAGATGTCTTGATCCCGGTGAGAGCCATGTCGAGGCGGTTTTGCACCGGCATGGTCCATGTATTCGTCAGTCCAGGAAATTGGAGCTTCTCGTCCATCGCGAGAATCAGCTTTTCGTAGGTCATCCCCGGAAGCCATTTCTCTCGCGGCTTGAGCATCACGGTCGTGTCGTACATATCGAGGGGAGCATTGTCAGTGGCACTGTCGGACCGTCCGACTGCGCCGAAGACGGTCTCAACTTCCGGGAAGGATCGGAGAATCCGATCCTGTTCCTGCAAAAGTTGTGACGCTTGCGTGATCGAGATACCAGGAAGTGCCGTGGGCATCTAGAGCGATGAGCCTTCAAACAAAGGCGGCATGAACTGACTGCCCATCTTGAACACCAAGGGAAACGTCACCACGAGGAATGCCAAGTTAACCAACAACGTCGTTTTGCGGTATTTCAGGCAGAGTCGTAAAACCGGCAAATAGAGTGCTTGCGTAACCTTTGAAATCGGATTTGCCGATTCCGGCCGCAGCTTCCCTCGAATGAAAATGACCATTAGGATGGGAACCAAAGTGATGGCCAACAAGGACGAGAAGCCCACGGCCAGAGTTTTCGTCCATGCCAGCGGACGGAACATGCGCCCTTCCTGTGCTTCCAGCAGGAACACCGGGAGGAACGAGACCACAATAATAAGGAGTGAAAAGAATAGCGCAGGGCCCACCTGCTTGGCGGCGTCGATGAGAATGCGCACCCGCTCACGATCTGATGCCGGAATGGGCCGTTCGGATAAATGTCGGTATCCGTTCTCCACCATGACGATGGCGGCGTCAACCAACACACCTATCGCCAATGCCAGCCCGCCTAGCGACATGATGTTGGAACTGATATTGAGGTAGTACATCGGAATAAAAGAAATTGCGAGCGCGATCGGTAAGGTGAGAATCGGGATCAGCGCTGAGCGGAAGTGAAACAAGAAAACGATAATGACCAGGGAAACGATGACCGCTTCCTCCAGGAGGCTGTGTTTCAAAGTATTGATTGATTCGCTGATCAGTCTGCCGCGGTCGTAGCCGGAGACGATCTCGACTCCCGGCGGCAGCGATCCTTTAATTTCAGCCAGCTTCTTCTTGACGCCATCGATCACGTTGAGCGCATTCAGCCCATACCGCATAACGACAATGCCACCCACGGTTTCGCCTTCGCCATTCCACTCCGCTACACCTTCCCTCATGTCCGGGCCGAAGGAAACCGTCCCCAGATTCTTGATCAATACAGGCGTTCCGTTCTTCGCCGTCACCGGCACGTTCGCCAGATCATCGAGCGACTTGAGATAGCCCAGCCCCCGAATCATGTATCGCGTACCGCTCAGTTCAAGTACGCGGCCACCGACTTCATTCGTACTCGACTTCACCCGGTCGATAACTGTCGCCAGCGGAATGCCATATGCCAGCAACTTGTTCGGATCGACATTGACTTGGTACTGCCGCACGAATCCACCGATGCTCGCCACCTCGGCCACGCCGGGAACGGTCGCCAGCTGGTAGCGCAGGTGCCAATCCTGAATGCTTCGGAGGTCGGCCAGGTTCTGCTTGTGGCTATGATCGACCAGCACATACTCATAGACCCACCCCGCACCGGTCGCGTCCGGGCCGATTGCAGGGTGCACATTTGCAGGAAGTCGGCCAGCAATGGTCTGCAAATATTCCACAACCCGAGAACGGGCCCAATAAATATCAGTCCCGTCTTCGAAGACAACAAAGACATAGGAGTCATTGAACATGGTCTGCGCGCGTACCGCTTTCACCCGCGGCGCAGCCAGCAGAGTAGTGACGATCGGGTAGGTAACCTGATCTTCGATGATGTCGGGTGGTTCACCTTCCCAGTTTGTGTGAATGATCACCTGCACGTCTGAGATGTCCGGCAGGGCGTCCAGCGGAATGTGGCCCATCGACCAGATTCCGGTGAGCGTCAGAAGAAGAACCCCAGTAAAGACCAGGAAACGATTGTGGGCGCACCACTCGATAATTCGGGAGATCACGATTACATACCTCCCGTGGCATTGAGCGTGAGCTGCTTGTTGGCAATGGTCTGTCCGTTCTGTTGCGCCCTAACGGTGACCTGCCAAGAGCCGCCGGAACCGAGATCGCCTTTGCCTTCGTACCTTCCCCCGCCCTTGTCACTGGCATTGATAACGGTCTTCATTGAGGCCATTCCCATTGCCGGCATTGCGGCCATGAAGAAGGTCACGGTCACGTCTGCTCGGATCGGTTGCCCATCTTGGCCTGTGAGCTTCACGCGAACGATGTTGCTGCCCTTATGCGGAGGGTCGGGGTCAGTCGTCAGTTCCACAATCGCTTGTTGTTTCGCCGGAGCATTCATCGAAGCTGCCTGACCAGCGCCCGGAGGTGGAGGAATGAACGCACCCGCTGCCGCCTGCAATTGGGCTTCAGAATCAATCAGGAAGTTTGCCGAAGTGACGATTTGTTCTTGGGCCTTGATGCCCTTCGTGATCACCAGTTCATCGCCGACTTGAGGCCCCAACTCGACTTCGCGCGGTTCGATGCTGCCTTCGCCGCTATAGACGAACAGCAAGTTCTTGGTCCCGGAATGAAAGGCTGCACTGGCCGGGACTACCAACTGCCGTCCCATCGGGAGTTTCGCGCGAACATTCACGTACATTCCGGGCCTCAACTTCAGACCAGGATTCGCAAACACCAACCGCACCGGGAGCGTGCGCGTGTTGATATCCAACTGCGGAAGGATGTAATCCACGCGCCCATTGAAGACTCGGCCGGGATACGCATCGACCGAGACCTCTGCGGGATCACCCGGCTTAATCTTCCCTGCGTCGCTCTGGAATACCTGGGCAAGCACCCAAACATCGGAGAGGTCGGAGATCGTGTACAGCATGGTTTCCGGCTGGACATACATATTGGGCAGCGCGTTTTTCTGCGTGATGTAACCAGAGACCGGAGAAGAGACGGTGAGATCCGTGATGGCCTTTCCGCCTTGATCCAATTTCTCGATTTCGACAGGAGAAACTTCCCACTGCAACAGTCGCTCTTTGGCAGCACTGAAGAGCGAAGCAGCACCCGAAGCCACCCCGCTCACTTTGCTCTGCTGCAAAGACTCCGAGTTCTTCTTTGCCAGCAAGTATTCATGCTCGGTCGAGACCAGGTCGGGACTGTAGATCGTAAATAGCGGCTGACCTTTGCCAATAAAATTGCCCGTTGCGTCGGCATAGACCTTGCGAATCCATCCAGCGAATCGCGTCTGCACATAGGCCTGCCGCCGCTCATCAACCTGCACATTGCTTGACCGGCTTGGATTCGGCCTGCCCAAGGACAATCCCGATGCTCTGCATCCTCTGAGGCGTAAGCTGGATCGGTGCAAGCGGCGCCTCTTGCATATTGCCGGCCTGAGAGTCGCCTCCCTCTCCCGGCTCGGAACCCGAGGCGTTGGCCGATGAAGTTTGCGCCATCGCCTGCATGGACTCGCTTGCGGAACTGTTAGCAGGCTGCGACGCAGCTCCGGCGTGGCTTAAACGCCACGACAGGACGAACGCCACAATCGCGAGCACAACGGTTGTGGTTACCGCAATCCAAAATGCTCGGCGATAATTGTTGTGTTCTGTACGGTTCATGTCTGATCCCTCATTAACATTCGTTCTGAAGTTGCGCTCATTCATGGCAGATCCACCCCGGTCAGACGCTCTAGTTCAGCGAGCGCTGATTCGTGCTCCACCAGTTCGTTTCGATATTCCAAATCGAGGTTCAGGACATCGAGGGACCCGGAAAGCAGGCTCTCGAAGTCTTCGCGGTTCGATTGATATGCAGACAGGGCCGATTGAAAGGTCGCTTCCGACTGAGGAACGAGACCATCACTGTAGATCTTCAACTGCTCTTCCGCAGTTTTTGCGCGCACATACTGCTGCTGGACTTCCGAAAGCACGCGCTGCGATTCAGCGTCTAGCTCATGTCCCGCTCGCTCCTGGTTCTCCTGCGCTTCGGCCAGTTCGGCCTTCTGGCGCCCGCGATTCGGTAGCCTGATGCCGAATGTCGCCATGTAGTAATCGCGGGTCTGGTTCCCAGTGTGTTCGTAGTTGTACTGAACGTTGAAGTCAGGACGGAAATTCTTGTGCGCCAATTCCACCTGCGTCTCCTGTTGCCGCATCGAGGCCTGCTTTGAGTGCACATCCGGATTTTGCTCGCGAGCCTTCTGCAACAGTTCGGCTGCGAAATACGGAAGACGTCTAACTGTGAGAGTCTCGGCAACAATGTCCGGAGACTCCTGCGGTCGCCCCAAGAACTGCTTGATCTGGGCTTCAAGCAGTCCTTCTTCCTGATGGTGGTGTGCCACTTCTCGCAGAATCTTGGTGTGCTGCAACTGAGCTTTCAGCACATCCTGCTGATTGCCCTGACCGACGCGGTAGCGTTCCTCGGAAGCCTGCTGCACCTGATTCAGTAGCTCATCACTTCTCTGTAGAACCCCGAGGGTTTGCTGAATGTAGCCCAAGCGGAAATAGACCATCTTGAGATTTCCCACCACCGTTCTGCGAATGGAATCGGTCTGCGCTTCCATAGACTCCGCTTCGCGTTCAGCGACCTGGGCGCGTAACTGCCGCTTGCCCGGATAAGGAATGTCCTGCCACGCGCCAAACCCGATGTAGGCGAAATCGCTGTTGCTGTAGCCCGCGAAGGGGCGCGGACTGCCCACGCTGAACTGCTGCACCGAGAGTTGCGTCTCGGGTAACGCAGAGGCCTGCTTGGGCACATTTCGAGAAGCCTGCCACGTGTGGAACGAGGCCGCAATCTGCGGATTCTTTTGCTCTGCCTCTTGGATTAGCTCGCGCAGAGACGTGGGCATCCCCGCGTGCTCGGCCATGCCGGGGGATTCAGGAGTCGAGGCTGACTGTTGCGAATTTCCTGTTTGTTGCGCTGTTCCCTGGGCCGGAAGCACCATTGTTCCGACGAGCACAGCCACACTAATTAGTGAAATACGAGCGCACCCGAAGAGACCTCGGGACAAATAAGTGGATTGCATCTTTCCTCCGCAAACAGACACCGGTTTGTAGGCGCACGAACGTGCAGGCGCACGCGTGCGTTAGCAACTCAGAGGAAAGGCGATCAGATTCTTAGGACGGTTGTGGTTAGAGACTCTAGTCCTGGCGGACTATGCGTGCATGAAACACGCGACGACCATTGTGCGAGCGAGAAGTACACGTCGGTCTGGGCGGTAAGGGGAAGCGCGTGAAACAGAACCAAACTGACATGATCCAGTTGCGAAGAGGCGGTCTTCAGCGCGTGAAAATCCGCTGGTGTGGCGGTTACCTTACAGCAAGGATGGGATTTCGCCATCCCCATGTCTCCGCACTGCTCAGCCATCTTCTTGCAACACTCGCGCTCGGCCGATGTCATTGATGCACCCGGCAATACGCACGCCGCGACCGGCAGCGCAGCCAGCATCAGCGCCAGAGCGGAAACACCGAGTTTGATCAACAATTTCAACATCACCAGTCTATCTACCACTGACAGTAAGACGCAACAGGTGGGGAAAGGTTTCAGCTTACCCCCGTCACCCGATTCGCGTGGCTACGCGGGGCAATGCTAGTTGCGATTTTCAGCCATGCCGCAGACGGAAGCGGACTGAAAGCGGACTGAGCGAGAGGCAATTCGAGTTTAAGTCCTTCACCATCATCGTGGCTGGGAACCGAACCGGATCGCGCCGAAAAATAGCGGACTGAGAGCGGACTGGGAAGGCAAGACGCGATTCCGCTAAGTTCTTTGGAATGATGGTGGCCAGGGACGGAGTTGAACCGCCGACGCCAGCCTTTTCAGGAGTATCTACAACAACTTAACAGGTCTTAGGTGGCTGCGAAAGTGCTTCAGAAGTTGTGAGGGACAGGTTGAAGCTGGGCCAGGATCTTGGGCTAGGTGGATAGCGCGCTGCGGTCGAAATAGATTGGCCGCCGGGCTTGTGGATTCGATTTTCCTAACGCCGAGACAGCGTCTGCTCCGTTATCCCCACTTGTCGGATCACTTCCGAAATCATACTCAGCTCTGTGCCGAGACGGGGGGCAGGTCAGTTAGGCCCGTCATAGAGGTAGTTCGTGGTGCCGAGCGGGCCAGACTTCTGGATTCTTCTGCCCCATGGATCGTAGCGGAAGGTCGTGGTTCCAACACCTGGGTTGACAACCTGCACCAGCCGGTTCTCGAAGTCCCAGGAGTAGGACTTGCCGGATGAATCGGAGAGGGTGTTGCCGTTTGCGTCTTCTACTTGGTTTCTGACCCACATCGTGACTCTGACATTCGTTTTTCCAATTCAGATTGCAGCCTTCCGCTTTGCTCCTTTAGTGGTTTCGTTGATACTGCTTTTCCTTCGCCCGATTCAAGAGATTTCGCGGCAAGCGCCTCTTCGACTTCACTGTTCAATGCTAGTGCACGTCTGTAGTATGTGCATCTATCCGACGAAAGATCGCCGGCAGATTCAAAATCACGCGCAGCTAGAAATCGCTCAAACAGGTCTGCGTTATCTTTTTGAGGACGGCCGTTTTTGACTGATCTCTCAAGGAGGAGAACCGCACGTTCGACAAGCGACTCGCGATTATTCTGATCTCGCTTAGCTTCGGCTAAGGTTAGGACTGCTGTTTGTTCTAGGACGGTCGTGTCCCCTGGGTTCTCGCGTAGGTAATTCTCGCCGATGGCAATGCCGCCCATATAATCTTCCTTGGCTGCGGCGGTCGCCATCTTCGAAACCACACTGACCGAGTTCCTGACGTCGCCCTGCTTATTCTGACACCCGCTAGCGAGCGAGAGCGTCAGGCAACAAAAAACAATCTCAATGCAACGCGTCTTCATCGTCGTCCCTTAGTTCGGAGGTCTAAGTTTGCATAAGGCTTCATAAAAGAGGTCTCCGTCGTCCAGTGGGTAAATAGTGTAGGAAGTACCGGTCCAATCAGGATCCGTCCGCTGTCCCTCGGATCGCGTGCGCCATTCGAAATCGTAGGAGTTGTACTCTAGCAGGCTGCGGAAAAA
>PMSQ01000099.1 GCA_003168355.1 Acidobacteriaceae bacterium
CTTTCCGCCCTTCTCGACGTAAGCTGAATCAGGATAGCCGGCGGCTTCGCCAGCGCCCGGCTCCACGACCACTTCGAGTCCAGCCTTGGCTAGCGTGGGGATGACCGCGGGAACGAGCGCAACGCGACGCTCTCCCGGATAGCTTTCCTTTGGAACTCCGACGATCACGCGGTGATCCTTTCCTCCGGTCGCACCCTTCGGACGGACTCAAAACAGTAGCAGAAAGGGGAGGTGGTGAAAAGCGGGCGGAGACGAGGTAGTGGTGTAATTTGGCTTACGCGTTAGGCCGGTTGAGCTGGAGATCCTTCGCTGCGCCTGAAAAACGGCTCCGCTCAGGATGACAAGTCAAACTGGTGAAAACGCGGGCCTTCGGGATGACGCCTAGGGAGCGCTCTCCTTCGCGCTGACTTGAGTTGTGGGATTCGCGCGGATCAATAGAGCGAGGCGCGGGAAGAGGAAGTGGCCGCCGGCGTCATCGATTACGTTTACCTGGCAGGTGTAAAAACCGGGCTTGAGCGAAGTGAGCGGCACGTCTAACTGGAAGACGGCGGCTTTGCGGTCGCGGGCATTTAATTCCGTAAGCTCGACCAGGGAACTCTCATAGGCTTTTACTTTGCCCTGGAAGAAGGCGACGTTGGTGAGGAGTCGAATGGCGGGCTTGTTTTCTTTCTCGGTTCCAGAAGCAGCGGGCCTGGCAGAATCCGTAGCGGGCGGGCGAGACGGATCGTACACCTCGTAATAAAGAAGCAGGTGCTGCGCGGCCGAGAAAACATGCGTGATGTTGGGGATGATCTCAGAGCCGTCGCGAACCAGCGGATTCAGAGTCGCGCCCTTCTTAGCCTTTGCCGGTTGGGTCTGGCTGGCCAGGACCACCGAACTCATCTTGAGCGGCTGCGTCTTCAGGTCGGGCACGTCAATATCGGCTTCGAACGATCCCATGCGGCCGGTCTGATTCTCGCGCACAACAAATTTCAGGTGATACTTGCCGCTCAGCAGACTCATGCCGGTGTCATACTGCACATTCTTTTTTTGCACCTCGGNNGGAACGAAAAACTTGTTGCCCTCCAGGCGAAAGTAGGCGACGCCCAGATAGAGCGGCAAATCCGTGGCCGGTAGCTCGGATGCGAGTTCCTCCTCGAGCTGCCGTTCTTTGTCGTCCTTCGTGGAATGCTGGTAATCTGCGGGGGCATAATAGCCGCGGCGGTAGTCGATCTTTACCCCGGGAATATTGCTTTTGTCGTTCATCTTCACGACGATGCGGCGGTAACGCCCGTCCCGCGCGGGGTTCGTGCTGTGATAGCCGAGGAGGTAGTAAGTCGACGTGTCCTGCTGCACTCCCTTGAAAATCTTGCTGAAGTCGTTGGAATCGAGAAAGGCGCGTCCGCCGGTATCACTGGCCAGGGTCACCAGGGTTTCCTGAGTGGTGAAATTCGAATTCAGCGCGTTGAGTGTCGACTGTCCGGAATAGGCCGAAACGCCGCGCAGGCTGGCGCTCTGCGCCTCCCCGCCCGCGACCAGCGCCTGCAGACCGCGCATGTCCATGGTGTAAATCGCCAGGTTGGATCGGACGGCCGCGTTTACGGCGGCGCGCAGTTCCGATTGGTTCTCGATGCCGGTGCGGTCCATGCCACTGGAAAAATAAATCAACGATTTCTTCTGCTGAACGTGCGAAAGCTTCTCCGCCACCGATCGCAACGCCTCCAGACGCCGATCGGTATTGAAGATGTTGTATTCCGTATCGTCGGCGGTAAAGGGCTGACCGGTATCGGGCGTGCCCTCGGTGGTGCCGGTGGTGCCTTCCTCGAAACCCTGGCCACTGCCTGAACTGAATGCCGCTAACTGTTTTTTCAGCAGGGCGTGATCGGTAGTGAAGTCCTGATTTACCAGCAATGAACTTCCCAGCGAAACGATCGACACCAAGTCAGCGGGCGCCATTTGGGTATCGACATAGTGTTCGGCTGAGGTGACGGCATGATCGATTTCGTCCGGCTCCATGGCGGAGAGATCGAAAAATAGAACAATCAGCCGCCGGTCTTTGAATTGCGATGCCGTATCTGGCGCGGAAGGCGCGGGATTTTGCGGCGCCTGTGTTGGCTCGGGCAGTGGTTTCGCTTGCGTTACATCGATCGACGGCACGGCATCCACATTCTCCACATCGAAGGAAACAACCTTCTGCGGTTTGTTGTCTTCAAGAATGGTGAAGTTTTCCGGTTTCAGGCCCTGCACGAAGTTTCCACTCTTGTCCCGTACCGTCACATTCACCAGCACGAGATCGGTTTGCACGTGAAGCAGATAGTCGGATTGCTGCTGTGAAGGCAGAGCAGGACAGAGGATGACCAGCGAGAGCAGCAGCGCGACGGCTTTATCGACGAATTGGTTCAAAGGTGAAGTCATGTAAATTCCTCTTGCGCTGCAGCCTATTTCGCTTGCTTTACCTCAGCGGCTCAAGCCGCTGTTGGAAGTTGGCAGTTATCGCAGCGCTGAAGCGCTGCGCCACCCAAAATCAAGTGCAACATCAAGCCTTCCGTCCTCGTTAGAAACGAAAACGTGCCGTCATGGTGAACTGCCGCATGGCGCCAACGGCTGTAACCCGGCCAAAAGTGCGCGAGTAAAAGTTCGTATCAATCGAAGAGTAGTTGGGTATATTGAAAATGTTGGTTGCCTGAGCCCGAAATTCCAGCACGCGCGCTTCCTTCATGGGAACGACCTTCGTGAACGCCATGTCAAATACTTTGCTGCCCGGGCCGATGATGCTGTTGCGGCGAGCGTCGCCGTATTGCGGCGGTGTCGTCGGTGGCGCAGCGAAGGCGGCGATGTTGAACCACTCGGCAATCGAGGGATGGGCCAAGGCCACCGATTGGCCGGGAATCAGGTCCGGGCGCAGCGTTCCGTTTGTTCCCGCATTCACGTCATTCACGTCGCCCAGCAGTCGCGGGGTAAACGGGAGGCCGGAGGCGATCGTCCAATCGCCGCTCCATTGCCAGTCACCAAGAATGGCGCGCCACGGAGTATTCCCAGTGAGCCAGCGCTTGTCGTGACCAAAGGGGAGTTCCAATAAGTAATCAGCGGTGAACTTATGGGTCTGGTTGAAACTCGACAGGCCACGCTCCGCCGACAGCTCGAAAGGATTCTGGGCAACGTTGGCCGCACCGCCGCCGGACGAACCACCGCTCCCGCCGCTTGCACCGGTCCCGCCCGCGCCCAGTCCTGGCGTATTCGATCCTGAAGTTGCTCCTGCACCAATGGAAGAAGCGTCATCCAATGACTTGGAAAAGGTGTAGATGCCGCCGAGAGAAAATCCCTTGGATAACCGCTTGCGTAATCGTACCGATCCCGCATTGGCCTCCGAATCGGCCACGGAGTTTTCGTAAGTGAAGGCGTCAACCAGGGGAATGCGAATTCCGGCCACGGTTCGATTGGGGGCTTCCAGAATATCGAGGTCGGTTCCTTTGGTTCCGGTGTAGTCGATATTCAGCAGCAGAGTGGGGCGAATCTGCTGTTGAATATCCAGATTGCGAATCTGCACGTAGCCGAGGCGGTAATTCGGATTCACCGCATAGTCGTTGGTGATGGTGCCGGGAGGCGGCGCGGGAAAACCGTTTTGCAGGGTCAGGTTTGGGGAAGCCGAAGAGGATGCCTGAACATTCGTGGCCGTGGTGGAGAATGGCGGCTGAAAGGCAAGTTGCTGCGCGATGCCCTGATACGCGCCCGTGTTGTAGTTGATGCCGTAGCCGCCGCGCACCACGGTTTTAGGAAATGGCTTCCACGCAAAACCGATGCGCGGTGCGAAGTTGTTGCGATCAGGACGCACCAGGCTGGCCGGCAGACCGCCGCTGTAGGGCCCCGCTTGTCCCGGAAGAATCGGCGTGACAGAAGGCGTAAGCGCCGAATTCTGCACCAGCACGCCGGGAGAAAGGTCGAGGTTGGAGATGCGATTGTTCGCTTCGGTAAGCGGCGAAACGTACTCGTAGCGGACCCCAAGGTTGAGCGTGAGGTTGGCACGCATTTTCCACTCATCCTGCGCGTACAAATCCCAAAAGTTGCCGTGGAAGTGGTTGTTCTGGCCGAACTGTTCGGAGGTTTGCTGCGGGTATCCGAGCAGGAAATCGGCAAAGTCATATCCGGTGCCGGCCACGGGCTGGCCGGCACTCATTTCCGAAGTATTGAGGCCGGTGAAGACGAAGGAACCGCGCGGGTTGCTGTCAGTTTCCGTATTCACCTGAACACGGCGGAAATCTCCGCCCCAGCGCCAGGTGTGCTTGCCGTGGTTCCAGATCACATTGTCGGAGAAGGTATAGGTCTGGTTGCGCGTGAGTGCGGGAGTCGTATCCTGCAGACTGGCGATGTCGGTAAAGGAGAGACTGGGCAGGCCCCAATCGAAGGGATTCTGCGAAACTCCTGCGATTCCGAGAGCGCCTGTAATGTCATTGCTGAAGGCGTACAGATTCTGGGTGTGGGTCCGGCTGCGGTTGAAATCGGCGCGAACAATATTGGTCAGTTTGCCGATGCTGCGCGTGTAAGAAACCGGCACGTCAAAGCTGCGGACCGTTGTGCTGCCGCCTACGCTGGGAAACGGATTGGTCAGGTGGGCGCTCGATCCGTGGTAGTGGAAGCCGATCGACAGGTTGTTGCGAGGGGCATTGCGGCCTCCGCCACGGCGGCCGCCTGCGGGCGCTGCGCCAAAGGTGTGGTTCAAACGTACATTGAGATCGTCGCTGTCGCTGGTGGCGGAGGTTATGTAGTGGAAGTTTTGGAAATCGCCGGGCAGGTTCGGCACCGGAATGTATGCCAGCAATCCCTGGGCCGCCGGATTGATTTGTGGAATCGTGTTGCAGGTAGGGCTGCAGGGAAAAGGAGCGTTGGTTACAGGATTAAAAATCTGCACTTGTTGCCCCGTTTGCGCTCCTGAAGTGTACATTGTGCCGGTGAAGTTTCCCTGCCTCTCCAGCAGCGTGGGCACCGTGGAAAACTGATCGAAGGGGTTTTCGCCGCGCTTGCCGTTGTAATTGATGAAGTAAAAAGTCTTGGCCCCGCCGTGGTAGATATGGGGAATATTCAGCGGGCCGCCCACGGAACCGCCGAAACCATTCTGCAGATAGGCCGGTTTTTCCGTGGGCTGGCCGGTGAGCCCATAGGGCGAAGCATTCAGAGCGGAATCGCCGACGCTGTAATAGAACGATCCATGCGGGCGGTTGATGTCGAACCCCCGCCGGCCGAAACCCCCGCCGCCAAAGCCGCCGCCCCCGAAACCACCACCGAAACCGCCAAATCCTCCACCGCCGCCGAAACCTCCGCCTTGCTGGCGGGCATCGTTGAAGCGCTGCTGCATTTCGTCGGCGCTCATGGCGTTGAACGAATTGGAAGTGTTGCCTGAAACCGCTACGGATTCGGTGGCACTGTCCTGTGCAATGCCGGGAATTGGCATACCAGCCGGGACCACGTCGCTGAGGGAACCATTGCCTGCCTCCTGCCCGGCTCCGCTCTGAGATAGGGAAAGACTCTGAAAGCCGCGCCCGGCTGCATTCGGCCGCCGCTGTTCAGTGCCGACCTCGCGTGCCCGTGACAGCAGCACCAGTTCAAAATTCGCCTGTACGTCCTGATGGGTGGTGTCCAAAACCACTTCCTGCGAGTTGCCGGCAAACGCCGTCATCTGCACCCGGACGGTATAGTGGCCATCGCCAGGAATGCGCAGCCGGTAGCTGCCGTCCACATCCGTCGAGGTAGTGACTTGTTCCTTTGTGGACGAGTTCGCCGCGGAAACTCCGGCGCCGGGAATCGGCATGTTGCCCGATTTCACTGTGCCGTGAATAGTGAGCGCTGCAGATGCGGGAGCCGCGACTTGAGCAGTTGCCTGCGCCGACGACGGATGCGCATGAAACACGAGAACAGGAAACAAGAGGAGGAACTGAAAGACGAACGCAGGGCGCAGCGTGGCCTGGATCACCCGAGAGCCCAGGAAAAAAGGATCGGAACTCCTCATAGAATCGGCGCAGACGTTTGGCACTGTCTTGATCGGATCATACCGCTCCGCCCCGGCCGGAACTGTAAAATTTTGTGGCGTTTTCGCTATCGTCCCAATCCGCGGCGCTGCTTCGTAAAGTTATGCAAAGTTGTTCAATTCATGGTTTCTGACGCAACTTCGGGTTCATAATTCTGTTTACAGATATAGAAAGATTGGGTAGTGGTGCAGTTTGATAAGGAAGCGAGCCAAACGCGCGATTATTGCGTCGCAAACAACGCGACGCGTCGCGCGGCTCGCCCAGATTCCTCACGGCGCAAAGAACACGCTTGTTCGGAATGACAATCAAACTGCACCACTACCTAAAGATTGCTGCACAAGAAGGAGACCCTCCATGCTAAAGAAATATCTGCTCGTTCTCATGGCGGCCGGCCTGATCTCGATCGCCGTGCCGTTCGCGGCGGCTCAGGATAGTCCGTCCAACGATCAACAAGCCCCGCCTCCGCAGGAAAATGGGATGCGGCACCATGGGCCGCCTGATCCCGCGCGGCGAACCGCGGAATTAACCAGACGACTCAAGCTCACGTCCGACCAGCAAACCAAAGTGCAGGCGGCGCTTCAGTCCGAACGCTCCCAGATGGAAAGTGTGCACCAGGACACTTCACTTTCCCAGCAGGATCGCCACGCCAAAATGATGGAGATCCACCAGAGCACCAACACACAGATCCGAACGCTTCTGGACCCGGATCAGCAAAAGAAGTGGGACGAAATGCAGGCCGAGCGCGAACAACGGATGCAGGGTCGTCACCAGGGTCCGCCTGATGCGGGTTCGGGTCAGCCGCCGCAGTAAGGTAAGCGGCGTCTGCAGGGCGGGTTGAGTGACACCGTGGTATCGGCAACGGGTAGTGGTGCGGTTGGAATTGCACCACTACCCGGAGGCCGATGGTGAGTCGGGTTGAAAAGCCAACCTCAGATCCCTTTCCAGATTGCAGTAATCGCCCAATAGAGAGCCAATTCCGCGGTTGTGAAGGTTATAGCCATCTATCATAAATAAGAACTCCACAGTAGATTCTCAGAGGGAAATGTGCTTCTATTACTTGAAGCGATTCCGCTTTCTGAGGTATGGCCTTGATCGAGATAGCCAGTTGTATGCTTGAGCCGATTCAGGTCGCGATTTCCTCCTCAAAGGAAACGCCCAGTTTATTGAGCACTTTATCTGCCTACGCTTGGCCTCTTGTCACCATCGTCAGTCTGTTGATCTTCCGCAAGCCGATCAACAGATTTTTGAAGACGGTCAGTTCGCGAGCCACCGAGATTGGAATTGGATGGGCATCCGTCAAGCTTCCCGAGGCCAAACAGCCCTCGTCTCTGCAGATCGAAGCCATTCGTGAACTCCAGAGCGACCGATGGGGCGAGAGCAGTATCGGATGGTTCCAAGAGTTTTCCTCTTCGTCTGCTAACAGCGAATATGCGCAACTCAATCTCGGGAACGGTGATGAGTGGATCACTTCTCGACTCTTCATTTTTGCGGTCATGCTGCAGCGCATGAAATCGCTTAAATGTGTCGTCTTCACGAGGGTTCTTCCATCCGGGGAGGTACGCTTTCTCGGATGTGCCTCACCGGATAACATCCATTTAGCGCTGGCAGCCAATCAGCCCTGGCTGGAGGTAGCATTTGCGAATGCGTATTCGGGTGAACTCTCTGTCCTACCAGCTGCCGGCCCCGGGCAGACCGTCATTCGCATTGACGGGTCGCTTGAACCCCAAAGCGCCGAGAGAATCGTCCGCTCCTTCATTTCTAGCCTGAAGGATTACACGGATGCGACGAGCGGCTTGGACCCAGGTAACTGGGTGAGCTTTGTCGACCGTCCGGACCGTGAACACGCCACCTGGGTCACCGAGAGTGACCTTCAGCGGGTTATTGGCGTCTACCTCTGGAAAGACGCCATCGAAGGGCGAGTCGATGACACCGTCGGGGGAAAAAAAGCAGAGATCCAGCGAGTCGTGGGTAAGTCGTCGCCCTACGTCGCGATCCTTAAAGACGGCTTTTATAAGTCTCTAGTGAATCGCATCGCCCTTTTAACAGAGATCGGACAGTCGGCGCTGTAGATTCATTCCCCATCTCCCTGCATGATCCGCGAAAACATGTCTCCTGGCTGCCATCCTTGACACTTCTCGCGGGTTCCGATTCAATGACTTACGTGGCCGCCATGCGACCCGGCGAATTCGGTTTACAGGTCCGGCTGCAGATTCTGATGACACGACCGCCCGATGATCGTCAACTTCGCTGAGCGGGCGCACAACCACAACTGGGAACTGGACCCGGTTACCCGGTCGCTGCTCGATACCGATTTCTACAAACTGCTGATGTTGCAGTTTGTCTGGAAACATTTCCCGAAAACCCATGTTTCTTTTTCGCTGTTCAACCGCTCCTCGTCGGTGCCTCTCGCAGAGCTGTTTTCGACCCAGGACTTAACTGCGCAGATGGAGCACGTGCGGAAGCTGCGTTTTCGAAAATCCGAACTGGTGTGGCTGGCGGGCAACACGTTTTACGGGCGGCGCGGAATTTTTGAACCGGCGTTTCTGGAATGGTTGGAACGGGATTTCAAATTGTCGGACTACCGGCTGTCGATCAAGGACGGCCAGTTTCATCTTTCCTTCGACGGGTTGTGGACCGATACCACGATGTGGGAGCTGTATGCGCTCTCCATTATCGATGAGCTGAGAACCCGGGCCAATTTGAAAAGGCTGAGCGAGTTTCATCTCGACGTGTTGTATGCCCGGGCGAAGACCAGACTATGGCTCAAAATTGAACGCCTGCGCGACGTTCCCGGTCTTAGCGTCGCAGATTTCGGAACCCGGCGCCGCCACAGCTTCCTGTGGCACGAGTATGTGGTCAAGGCTATGGCTTCAAATCTTGGCCCGGGCTTTATCGGAACTTCGAATGCGTTCCTCGCGCACAAACACGATCTGGAATCGATTGGCACCAATGCGCACGAGATTCCCATGGCTCTCGCGGCATTAGCGCCAGATGACGCGGCCCTGAAAGCTTCTCAATACCGCGTCCTGGAACTGTGGCAGAACACCTACGAAGGCGCGCTGCGGATCATGCTGCCTGACACTTTCGGCACCACGCAATTTCTGGAAGGCGCGCCGAGTTGGGCAGCGGATTGGACCGGCCAGCGCATCGACAGCAAGAATCCCTACGTGGCCGGTGACGAATATATCGCCTGGCTGAAGGCACACGGTCGAGAGCCGCAGGATAAGCTCGTCATCGCCTCCGACGCCCTTGACGTTGACGAGATACTCGGACTGCATGCCTACTTTGGTGGAAAGTTCGAGGGCGGCACGACTGCCGGAGATTTTCGCAATGCCGCTGACTTCCTGGATCGGGGAAAGTGGACTCCGGGCCGCCGCATCCGGTTCAGCGCGGGATGGGGCACTCTGCTCACCAACGACTTCCGCGACTGTGATCCCAGCGGCGGCAGCGGCTTTGATCCGGTGAGTCTAATCTGCAAAGTGTCCACCGTCGAGGGCCGGCCGGCGGTCAAGCTCTCCGACAATTACGCGAAGGCGCTGGGGCCGCCCAGCGAAATTGAACGCTATCGGAAGGTGTTCGGCGCGGTGGGAGTCGTAAATGCGCCTGTGATCGCGTGAGTGCCTGCACTTCTTCCTACCCGGTTTGCCCGCTTTATAGATATAATTCGGCGATTTCGCAGGTCGGATCATTCATCTGATCATCGGCCGAATCGGAGGCACATTGCGCCTTTCGCTGGACACACGCAACATTGGAAACGTCACTATTGTGCGCTGCAACGGGCGGATTGTTTCGGGCGGCGAGAGCGAATCTCTGCGCGCCCACGTGACCTGGTTGTTGCGTGACCGCCGCGCCATTGTGCTGCACCTGGGCGAGATCGAATTCATCGACAGCAGCGGCCTCGGCACGATCGTCCGTACCCTGACCAGCACGCGCCAGGCGCGGGGAGAATTGAAGCTTTGCAACGTGCCCGAGCATGTGCGCAAAGTTCTGGAGCTGTCGCACCTGACAAAGTTGTTCGACAGTCACGAGTCGGAGGAGAAAGCGGTCGCCGCTTTCTACGGTCCCGGAGCCAGCGCCGAGACGCCTGTCCGCTCGGGCCGCAGCGTTCTGTGCCTGGACTCCGATGCCGACGTGCTTGCCTACCTGCGCGAAGTGATGTGCCGCGCCGGATACGACGTCCACACCAGCGGACGACTGGGCGACGCTCTGATTCTGATGCGCGTCACGCATTTCGATCTCCTGCTGGTGGGGCCCGGCATGACCGCATCTCCGTCCACGCAACAAGCCTTCCAGGCCGCGTGCTCCGGCTGTCCAGTGATCGAACTGGGCAGCGAATTTTCCACACGCGACGCCGGGGAAGCCGGCGCTGGATTGCTGGAAAAAATCGAGGCTCGGCTCAACCCAAAGTCCGCATGACGCGGAAGCGCCCCGGCAGCGCTCGGTATCGATTGCGTTGGTGGAGAACACTTTCTCACAGGTGGAGGTAGCAGTGGCACTCACGATCAGAGATCTTTCCAAGACTTACCCGAACGGTGTAAAGGCGCTCAAGAACCTGACCCTCTCCATCGGCAACAGCATGTTCGGCCTGGTGGGTCCCAACGGAGCCGGGAAAAGTTCCCTAATGCGCACCGTGGCCACGCTGCAGGATCCGGATTCCGGTTCCATCACACTCGACGGCATTGACGTGCTCCGCCAGAAGGACGAGGTCCGCCGCATCCTCGGCTACTTGCCGCAGGAGTTCGGCGTTTACCCCAAGATCTCCGCGCTGGACATGCTTCACCACCTTGCCGTCATGAAGGGCATGACCTCATCGGCCGGGCGCAAGGAGACCGTCGACGCATTGCTGCAGCAGACCAATCTCTGGGAAGTGCGCAAGAAGGCGCTGGCCACTTTTTCCGGCGGCATGAAGCAGCGCTTCGGCATTGCGCAGGCGCTACTCGGCAACCCCCGCCTCATCATTGTCGACGAGCCCACAGCCGGCCTGGACCCTGCCGAGCGCAATCGCTTCCTGAATCTTCTCTCCTCCCTGGGCAGCGACCGCACGGTGATTCTCTCGACGCACATCGTCGATGACGTCCGCCAACTCTGCCCCCGCATGGCCATCATCGCATCGGGCGAGTTGCTGCTGGAGGGCGCTCCCAACGACACCATTGCCGCACTCAACGGCAAGATCTGGTCGAAGGTGGTGGCGACGGACGACGAGCTGCGGGCGCTGGAGAAGGAGTTCCACGTCATCTCGACTCACCTGGTTGGGGGACAGCACGAGGTTCGGGTCTACGCAGAGGCCTCGCCGGGCAATGGTTTCCGGTCCGTCGATTCCGGGCTAGAGGACGTGTATTTCCTCAACCTTTCGCAGCAGTCCAGGCAACAGCTTCCGAATTAACCCCTCGCGACCTGGAGGATATGACATGGCGCTATTTTGGGAGTTCTTTACCTTCGAGCTGAAGTTCCGATTCAAGAGCCTCTCGACCTACGTGTACTTTCTCCTCTGGCTCATATTTTCCTTCCTCTGCGTTGCGTCGGAAAGCTTCGGGCCCATCGGCAGCGGGAACGGTAAGATTCTCCTGAATTCCGCATTTGCCAATACCCTCGATAACATCCTGGCCGGGGTGTTCGGCATGATCGTGATTGCCGCCATCTTTGGCACCTCAATTCTCCGCGACTTCCAACGCGACACCTACCAGATTCTCTTTACCCAGCCCATCTCCAAATTCGCCTACCTCGGCGGACGCTGGGCCGGCTCCTTCCTCACCACCGTTTTCGCCTTTTCGGGCATGATGCTGGGCACCTTCCTCGGCACCTTCGCGCCCTGGGCAGACCATACCCGCATCGCTCCCAATCATCTGTGGATTTACCTCCAGCCATTCCTCTCCATCCTGGTCATCCAGATTTTTTTTCTGGGATCTGTATTCTTTGCTGTGGGCGCGCTCTCCCGCAAGATTTTCATCGTTTACCTGCAGGGTGTTGCCCTGTTCGTGATCTACCTCATTTTCATCACGGTCTTTTCCGCTACTCGCTCCCTCGAACACTTCTGGTCCGGCATTTTCGATCCCATCGGCGTTGTCTTATTCAATGGCATCACCCGCTATTGGACCGTTATCGAAAAGAACACTCTGTTCTTCTCGTGGTCGCCCGTTCTGTTCAATGGCGTCTTCCTTTACAACCGTCTGCTCTGGATCGGTGTCGGCGCCCTGTCGCTGGTCTCGGTCTGGGCGCTGTTTCCCATGTCCGTGGAGGCCCTCACCGCGCGCTCCCAGGGCCGCCGCGCGGCCAAAGCAAAGGAACAGGAAGTCGCGGATGCTCTGCCCGTCCGCTCCGTCGTCACCGCTCGCCTTCCCCGCATACAACAGGCCTTTACTCGCGCCACCACGTTTGCTCAATACGTCTCGCTAACCCGTCTCCGCCTGCGCAACATTTTTCGCGACCTACCGTTCTGGGCCATCGTCGCGCTGCTCATTGCCTTCGGCATCGCCAGCGGGCGTCTGGCCGGCCATGTGGCGGAACAGAACGTGTGGCCCGTCACCTACCTCATGGTCCAGGCCGTCGAGGGGAGCGCTCTCCTTTTTCTGTTCATCGTCGCAGCCCTCTATGCCGCGGAATTGCTCTGGCGCGAGCGCGACGCCCACTTCGACGGCATCCATGACGCTCTGCCCATGCGGGAGTCGACCGACTGGCTCTCCCGTCTCACTGCGATCGTCATCGTCGAGTTCATCCTGCTCGCCGTCGTCATGCTCATCGGCATTGTCATGCAGACCAGCGCCGGTTATTACCATTACGAGGTGCTCCAGTATTTTAAGGAACTCTACCTCGTGACCTTCCCGCAGGTGCTCACCTTCATTCTTCTCGCACTCTTCGTCCAGACTGTGGTCTCGAACAAGTTTGTGGGCCATGCCATTGTGATCGGCGTCTTCATCCTGATGCCCATCCTCTACAGCTTTGGATGGGAAAACACGCTTTACCTCATCGGCCAGGTCCCCGCCTATACGTACTCCGATATGAACGGTTACGGCCACTTCGTTCCGGCGCTCTTTTGGTCGATCGCCTACTGGCTTGCGATCTCAGCCGTTCTGGGTGTGGCCTCCATCGTTTTGGCCCGGCGCGGAGCCGAGGATTCCCTGCGCGCCCGCGGCCGCCAAGCTCTTCGGCTCGCTCCCCGGCTCGCGCCAGTCGCTATTGTTTTCGCCCTCATCGCCGCCGGCGCCGGCTCCTGGTACTTCTACAATGCCCACGTCCTCAACGAGTACCTCGACTCCAAGGCGCGCCGCGATATTCAGGCCGACTACGAACGTAACTTCAAACAGTACGAAAACCTGCTCCAACCCAAGGTCACAGCGGTTGACGCTGAGATCAACATCTATCCGGACCGCCGCTCTTTCGATGGAAACATCCGCATAACTCTCCAGAACAAGACCGGCCAGCCGATCCCGCAGATCCATCTCACCGACCCGATGCGGTCGGTCACCAACGTCAAATTTGACCGAGCGGTCCACCTCGTTAGCTCAGCACCGCGAAACATCTACTCCATCTACGCTCTCGACCAGCCCTTAGCGCCTGGCGAAACCATCACGCTCACCTGCGACATCGGCCACCAGACCCGCGGCTTTCGCGACGGGAACGAGCTCCCCGAGTTCGCCTACAATGGCACCTTCTTCGACTCCGACTACACGCCTTACATCGGCTACAACCGCAATCTCGAGCTTGACGACCCCCGGCGCCGCCGGGAAGAACACCTGCCACTTCTCGAAGAGATGGCTCACCGCGGCGACCCGGCCCACTCCGTCAACAATATTTTTCCGCTCGATTCCGACTGGATCACCTACCACACGGTGGTCAGCACATCGCCCGACCAGATCGCAATCGCGCCGGGATATCTCCAGCGCGAATGGCAGGCCAATGGCCGCCGTTTCTTCGAATACAGTATGGGATCCACGCACATCCTCGACTTCTTCTCTTACATCTCCGCCCGCTATCAGATCCGGAAGGAGACCTACCACGGTCAGAACGGCGACGTCGCTCTCGAAGTCGACTACGACCCCGCTCACACCTACGACGTCGACGATATGCTCGCCAGCTCCCGCGCCGGGCTCGATTACTATCAGCGCGTCTACAGCCCCTACCAGTTCTCCCAGTACCGCATCTTTGAATTCCCCCGCTACCGCGGCTTCGCGCAGTCCTTCCCCAACACCGTCCCGTACTCCGAAGCCATCGGCTTTATCGAGCGAGTCGTCAAGCCGACCGATATCGACTTCACCTACTTCGCGACCGCCCACGAGCTGGGCCATCAATGGTGGGCCCACCAGCTCATCGGCGCTGACGTGGAAGGTTCCAACATGCTGGCGGAAAGCCTAGCGGAGTATTCCGCGCTGCAGGTCATGGCGCGCAAGTACGGCCGCGATCTGATGCATCGTTACCTCCGCCACGAACTCGATGGCTATCTGCAGGGCCGCTCCGGTGAAATTCGCCATGAACCGCCACTCGCGCTCGTCCAGCGCGAGCAATACGTCTGGTACCAGAAGGGCGGACAGATCCTTTACACCCTTGCCGACTACATTGGTGAAGACAAACTCAATCTGGCCCTTCACAATTTCCTCATGCAGTACCGCTACGCCAACGCCAACAACCAGGTTGACGCGCGTGACAATACCAGCACCTCCGCTCCCATCGACGGTCCGTATCCCGATACTCGCATGCTGGTCGATGCCATCCGCGCCCAAACCCCGCCCGAACTCCAGTATCTGGTCGACGACGGCTTCAACCGGATCGTTCTTTACGACAATCAAGCCATCTCCGCCACTTCACAGAAGACTCCTGATGGCAAATATAAGGTGACTCTGGAGGTGCAGGCGCGCAAGGTGCAGGCCGACGGGAGCGGCGCGGAGACCCGTGTGCCGCTCGCTGACTACATCGAGATCGGCGTGTTCAGCGGCAAGAAGGATGAAGAGAAGCCGCTCTATCTCAAGAAGGAGAAATTCACCGAGGAACACAGAACTTTCGAGATCTTGGTCGACCAGGCCCCCACGCTCGCGGGCATTGACCCCTACAACAAGCTCATTGACCGGAATGCCGATGACAATATGATCGATGTCACGAAGCAATAAATGATCGACTGTCGTCTCCAACACGCATCGTAGGCATCACGACTTTCGCTTGTTTTCTTCGCAACGAGCACACGGATAAACGGCGAGCATTAGCTAAGCGTCCTGTCTCCGTCGCGTACGGTCTGATATTCTTGCCCTCGACCCGCCATGCGAGATCCCGATCGTTCCCGCCTTGCTTCCCTGATGGTTAATGAACAGAAAAAAATTTTGGAGGAGCGGCCGAAATCGAAGGCGCTGTTTGAGCGGGCGCGGAAGTCGCTGTTGGCGCTGGGTGCGCTGGTTTGGTTGACGGGCTGCGCTTCGATTGGTCCGCCGCTGCCGCCTTCGCTGGAACTGCCGAAGCCGCCTTCAGACTTGCGGGCGGCGCGCAAAGGCGACAGAGTGACGCTTACTTGGACGATCCCAGCGCGGACGACGGACCGGCAGCGCATCCGCTATTTGGGAAAGACTCGCATTTGCCGGAGTGTGGTCACGGGTCTTACGCCTGCCGTGGCGCCTGCTTCTGCTGCGGCGCCTGGCATCACCGCGCAACCTAGGGAATGTGGACCGGCGGTGGGAGAGGTTGCGCCGCCGGCGGATTTCACCAGAGCGGGGAAATCGTCCGCGAAAAAGGTCACGGCGACATTCACTGACACTCTTTCTTCCGCAATCCAGCAAGCGAATCCTACAGGCTTTGCCGCTTATGCCGTCGAGGTTCTGAACCCTGACAACCGAGGCGCGGGGGTCTCGAACCAGGCGCATGTGCCGCTGGTTCCCACGATCGCGCCCTTCGGTGGTTTTACCGCTCGGCCCACGGCTCCGGGTGTGCTGATCTCGTGGCAGTGTCCACCTTGGTCGGGAAGAAGAACCGAGGTGAAATATTTGTTCCGCATCTACCGGCGCCCGGAATCCAGTGCAAGCGCGACCAAGATCGCCGAGGTCGACGCCACCGGGTGCGCCGAGGGGCCGAGCGGGCTGGTGCCATTGGCGAGCCCGGATTCGATTGCATCACCTTCCATCACAGAGACGAATGCGGCGGAGGAACCTGACAAGAGCGTGACGTCGTTTCTTGACCAGACCATTGAGTGGGAGAACACTTATTTCTACCGGGGTGCGGTGGTGAGCGTGATCGAAAGTGCGAGGAAAGCGGCGGTTGAAGTGGAAGGCGATGACACTCCCGAGGTGAAAGTGTTCGCGCACGACGTATTTCCGCCCGCGGTACCCGCAGGATTGCAGGCGGTGTTTTCCGGGCCGGGACAACAGCCGTTCATCGATTTGATTTGGGCGCCGGTCACGGACGCGGATCTGGAAGGCTATAACGTTTATCGCCACGAAGAAGGTGAAGCGGCGGTGAAGCTGAACTCAGAACCGGTGAAAATACCGGCGTTTCGCGATACGCAGGTTGTCGCGGGGAAGAAATATTCTTATTCGGTTTCGGCCGTCGATCAGCGCGGGAATGAGAGCGCGCGTTCGGAAGAAGCCGGTGAGAGCGTGCCGTAGGTGTGTGCGAACCATTCGGGTGGATCGGGGCTGAGAGTGCGGAAGCGCGGTAGTGTGTCAGTTTGCCGCCCTGGAGGAAGAAACCGTCGAGCTGCGCTCGACCGGACAGCCGAGGGCGGCTGTCCCCACTTGCATCTCCGCGAACTGAGACGCTACCGAAACGCCCGCCAGTTTTGCCGTACAGCTTTCATCTGCTAACCTGCCCCTTGCTATGGATTACCTCTGGACCCCGTGGCGCTACGCCTACGTTTCTACCGCCGAGAAAGCGTCCACCTGCGTGTTCTGCGACGCGGTGAAGGCGGGCGACGACGCGAAAGCCCTCATCGTGCATCGCGGCGAGCATTGCTTCGTCATTTTGAATGCGTATCCCTATACACCGGGGCACGTGATGATTGTTCCCTACGCGCACCTGGACGAACTGCAGAAGCTGCCGCCAGATGCAGCCAGCGAAATGATGGCGCTCTCGCAGCGCATGGAGTCGGTGCTGCGCGAGCTCTACCATCCTGACGGCATCAACCTGGGCATGAACATCGGCAAAGCCGCGGGCGCGGGGATCGCCGGACACATTCACATGCACGTTTTGGCGCGCTGGGTGGCGGATGCGAACTTTGTGTCGGTGGTGTGCGAGACGCGGATTCTGCCGGAGACGCTGGAGGTGACGTGGAAGAGGATTACGGAGGCTTTGAAGCTGTAACACTCTAGCCCACGACGATATTTTTCATTTCTTTTTCATCGATGACATTCACGCCCAGTTCCTTCGCCTTATCCAGCTTCGATCCCGCATCCGCGCCCGCTACTACATAATCTGTCTTCTTGCTGACCGAGCCGGTTACTTTTCCTCCGGCGTCTTCGATCATCTTCCTGGCTTCGTCGCGTGTGAAGTGCGCCAGCGTTCCGGTCAGCACAAATGTCTTGCCTGCTAACTTTGTACCACGCTGCTTTTTCTGGCCGGTCAACTTAAGCCCGGCGTCTCGCAAGCGCTCGATCAGCTTGCGATTGGCTGCGATACTGAAAAACTCTACGATGCTTTCGGCGATGCGCGGGCCAACTTCATTCACATTCTGCAGTTCTTCCACGCCAGCTTTTTCGAGTTCTTCCATCGACCCAAAATGCTCGGCGAGGAACTGCGCCGTGCGCTCGCCAACCATTCGAATGCCGAGACCGTAGATCACTCGCTCCAGCGGCAGCTTCTTCGAGGCTTCGATCTCATCGAGAATATTCTGCGCGGATTTATCGCCCATGCGCTCCAGGCTGAGCAGGTCGGCTTTCGTCAGTTTGTAGATGTCGGCGACATTCTTCACCAGGCCGCGCTCGGTAAGCTGGTTTACTAGCGCGTCACCCATACCGTCGATATTCATTACGCCGCGCGAAGCGAAATGCAGAATGGTTTCGCGGAGCTTCGCCGGGCAATTCGCGTTGACGCAGCGGTAGTCGACCTCGCCTTCGGTGCGCACAACTTGCGTGCCGCACACGGGGCAAGTCTCCGGCATGTGAAAGATTTTGTGGCCGCGAGGATGGTCTTTGTCGTCGATGACTTTGACGACCTTCGGAATCACGTCGCCGCCGCGTTCCACCTGCACCCAGTCGCCGATCTTCACGCCCAGGCGCTCGATTTCATCCAGGTTGTGCAGCGTGGCATTCCTCACCGTCGTGCCGCCGATTAAGACCGGCGCCAGCATCGCGACCGGCGTGAGTTTGCCGGTGCGCCCCACTTGCACGCGGATGTCTTCCAATTTTGTGATCCCGGCCCGGGCTGCGTATTTGTAGGCGATGGCCCAGCGCGGGGCCTTGCCGGTGAACCCTAGCTCGTCCTGCAACGCAATGCGGTCCACTTTGATGACGATGCCGTCAATTTCATAAGGCAGCGAATCGCGCTTCGCTTCCCACTGCTGGATGAACACCCAAGCCTCGTCGATGCCATGCACCAGCTTGCGGTTTTGGTTGACTTTAAATCCGGCGGCGTCCAGCGCGTCCAGAGTTTTGGAATGCCGGTCGAAGTACGTGCGGCCATTTTCCAGCAGCATGTACGTGAAGTAATCGAGCCGCCGTTCGGCCGTCACTTTGGATTCGAGCTGCCGCACCGTGCCTGCGGTGGCATTGCGCGGATTCGCAAACACGGAAAGTCCCTTGGCTTCGCGCTCTTCGTTCATCTTCTTGAAAGAGGCCAGCGGCATCAGCAGTTCTCCGCGCACTTCAAAATTCGCCGGGATACCGGCTTTCCGCAGCTTTTCTTTTGGAATGGAAAGCGGCACCGAGCGCACGGTGCGCACGTTGAGCGTGACGTCCTCGCCCACACTGCCGTCGCCGCGAGTGATTCCGCGCACCAGCTTGCCGTCTTCATAGATCAGAGCCAGCGACATGCCGTCGAGTTTCAGCTCACAAACGTAGTCCACGTCGCTATGGCCGCTGAGCTCGTGCACGCGGCGCTCCCAGTCCCGCAGTTCTTCTTCGCTGTAGGTGTTGTCGAGCGACAACATGGGCGAAGAGTGCGGTACTTTGACGAACCCCTCGCGCGGCTTGCCGCCTACGCGCTGCGTTGGCGAATCCGGCGTAATCAGCGCCGGATGCTCTGCCTCCAGATCTTTCAACTGGCGCATCAGCTTGTCGAATTCGGCGTCGCTGATCTCGGGATTGTCGATAACGTAGTACAGGTATTCGTGGTGGCGAATCTTTTCGCGCAGCGATTCGATCTTTTTTTCGGGGTCTTTGTTAGAGGGAACCATCGGCCAGATTATAGCTGTGGACAACAAGAAGGGGCCGGCGAACGCCAGCCCCCAAGATTTTGGCACTGCTACACCAGATCATCCAGTTTCAGCGCGTGAGTCCCGCCCTTCCATGACGCCTCGAACTGTTTCTGGACGAATCCCGCGTCATACCCGCGCTTCTGCTGGAGCAATGCCTGATGCAGGCCCCACAGCGATCGCGGATTCCGCAGATTCCGATCCAGGTCTTCGCGGAACACTTTCTCCGCGCCGGTGGCGTCCCCATTCATCAGCAGGAGAGCACCCAGCGATTCGCGCACCGGAAAGAACCAGTCAGGCGGTTCGCCATACTTGAGAGTGTCCTGAATGGCAACGGCCTCCCGCAGCATGGTGACGGCGCCGCTGTTGTCCTGCTTGGCCATGGCGATCTTCGCGCCCAGAACATCCTTGGCGATCTCAAGAATGTCCTTAGTCTTATTGTTGATCGGCATTTGGAAGATAGCATCCGGCGGCGTAGCCGCCTGTGCGTCGGAAACGGTCTTGTATTCCACCTCGGCCTCGCCCAGCTTGCCCGTTCCGGCTAGAGCTAACCCGCGGGCAAAATGCCAGAAAATAGTTGTGGCTTGCAGCGCTGGATCCGGTGCAGGCATCTTCAGGATCTCATTCCAGTGATGGAAGCGTATCTCGACCGCCAGCGGGATCGTTGTAAAGCCTTCGAGCGGCGGCATGTCCTTCACGTGAGGACTGACGTTCGCCATCAGCAGGTCGGCGTTCCTCTTCGATTCAGGATAGTTGCCGTTCATTGCAGCGCACATGGCGATGAAGTGGAGGTTGTGGCTGTAATACATCATCGGATAGATGCCCTGCGCCCCCGTGGCCTTGATGTAGGCGCGATCGACACTTGCCGCCTTCTCGTTGCTCTTTACGGCAGCTTCATAGTCGCCGGTGCGAATGTAAACATGAGCGGGCATGTGAACAATGTGCCCGGCGCCAGGCGCAAGCGACGCCAGCTTGTTCGCTCCGGCGAGCGCACGCTCGGGATTCGAGGAAGCCTCCACGGCATGGATGTAATAGTGGATCGCGCCCAGATGATCGGGATCGCGCTTTATCACCGACTCCAGCGTGGACACGATTTCATCCGTGCCGATTTCCGGCGTGCCATCGACATGCCACAGTCCCCAGGGATGCAAATTCATGCCAGCCTCGGCAAAAAGCGTGGCCGCATCCAGGTCGTCGGGGAATTTGCTGACGACTTGACGCATCGCGTCGCGGTAGTCCTCCGCGGCTTTCTTCAAATCGGAACTGGGATCGGCCGGAAACCGCTTTGCCAGCGCTTGAATGTAGGCTTGATCGCTGGGCGAAGCGTCCGCAGACAGTTCGACCGCCTTTTGCACTGCGTCGTGCGCTTGTTTGTAACGGGCGGGATCGGCGGGATCGTTATAGTTCGGTCCTACTGCTTCGGCCACGCCCCAGAACGCCATGGCCAGCTGGGGATCGAGCTCCCCGGCATGCTGAAACGAACGCGCCGCTTCGTCATGATTGAAAGCGTAGATGAATCGCAAGCCCTGATCGAAGAACTGCTGCGCCTGCGGATTCGTCGTAGAAACAGGGTGATGAAGATCTCCCAGCCCAGTCACTAGCACGACAGGATGTGACTTAGCATGTGAGGGATGATCCTGGGCCGCGGCGCCCAGACATAGAAGCACTCCACAGAGAACGTGCGCCAGAGTTTTCATCTGGTCAACCTCCTCAACTTGGTTTGTGAACTGCACCACGAAAAAAGCTCCAGAAAAGAGCTCGTGGTAAAACGCCCCTTGCAAGTGACGCTAGCCTATGCCAAATTGAAGGTCTTTGCCAAGTGTTTACTGATAATGCGGAAGAGTTCATCCCCAAAGATCGAAACCGGCGCTCGGCAGACTTTGGTGTTCCAACTTGCTGCCCCTGCTTCACGTCTTCGACACTCAACAACCGCATCAACCAGTATTTAATTGGCAGCATCGCACCGGCGGCGTGGAAGACAAAACTTCTGGACGGCAAGGCACTGCTCGCGCATGCAAATCCTCGAGACACCCCGCCTGATTCTGCGCGAGTTCCGCACTGAAGATGTGGACGCCCTGGCCCTGGTTCTCTCCGACCGCGAAGCCATGCGCTTTTATCCTGAGCCGTTTGATCGAAGCGGAGTGGAAGAGTGGATCGGCCGCAACCTGCGCCGCTACGCCAAAAATGGCCACGGCCTGTGGGCAATGGTTTTGAAGGAGAATGGCGAGCTGATCGGCGATTGCGGCTTGACGGTGCAGGAAGTGGATGGCGCGAGCGAAATCGAGATCGGATACCACGTGCGCCGCGATCACTGGGGGCAAAGCTTGGCGACGGAAGCGGCTCGCGCCTGTCGTGATTTCGGATTCGCTCGTCTTCCCGTCGAGCGTCTGATTTCGCTCATTCGTCCCGAGAACCTGGCTTCGCGGCGCGTGGCGGAAAAGAATGGCATGACGATTTGGAAAGAAGTGATCAGAGTCGGCCTTCCCCACCTCGTTTATTCAATTCGAAAAGATCAAACAGCCGCGCGATAAGCGCATCCTCCTGTCAATTCACACAAAATCCAACGCTTCAAAGTACAATCCATCTTCGATCCCACCATGCGTAAGGCAGCCTTGCTCTATAACCCGGATTCCGGCGGCAGGCGCGTGCGGCGCCAGGCAGAGTTGGAATCCGTGCTCGCGTTGCTCCGCGACGCGAACATCGAGGCCCAACTCGTCCTCACCGACTCTCGCGACCACGCCAAGGAGAAAGCGCGGCAAGCCGTGCTGGCGGGTTGTGACACCATCTTCGCGTGCGGCGGCGACGGCACCATCCACAACATTCTCCAGGAGCTGGCGAATACCAGCGTCGCGCTGGCGATACTTCCCATGGGGACGGCGAACGCGCTGGCGCACGATCTCGGCTTGCCCATGAACGTTGCCGCAGCGGCGCGGGCCGCACTTCATGCCGCGCCCCGCCGGGTTGCGCTGGGCTGCATTCAGTATGTCGATCTCGCGGGCCAACCCGGCACACGCTTCTTTATCGTCGCGGCAGGAGCGGGAGTGGATGCGCACCTTTTCTACAAGCTCCACGCCGGGAGCAAGCAGCGCATGGGCATGGCGGCCTACTACGCCAAAGCGTGGCAGCTTTGGTTTACGCATCCCATGACGCGCTTTGGGGTTGAGTTTAGCGAGACCGGGTCGGAGCAGCGCCGGCGGGCCGAGGTCACGGAGTTGATGGCCGTACGCATCCGGAATTTTGGTGGCGTGCTGCAGGAGCTCGCTCCAGGAGCTTCTCTGGAGCGCAACGATCTACGGCTGGTGTTGTGCCGCACCGCAAGCCGGCTGGCCTATCTTTTCTACGTAACGCGCGGACTGCTGCGGCGCAATTGGAAGGTGCCGGGCATTGATCTGGCGTACAGCGGGGGAGTTTCGTGCGAGTATCTGCCTGCGTCAGCTTCCATCGATCGCACGACACAGGGTCAGCGGAAAGTCTATGTTGAGGCGGACGGCGAACTGGTGGGCACGCTCCCCGCGGAAATCACCATGGTGCCGGATGCGCTTACGCTGTTGACACCGGCTCGCTAGATTTTGGTCGTCGGCATTTTTGAAGTGGCCGGCCGCTGTTGGCAATTGCCAGCGTAGCCGAATAGAATCCTTACCACTTGGAACCCGTCACCCATTTCCTGACCGGCGCCTGCATGGGACGCGCCGGCCTCAACCGCAAGACCGCGCTGGCCACGCTCACGCTAACCCTCGCAGCCGAAGCTCCCGACCTTGACATCCTCGGCCGCTTCCGCGGCCCGGCCTTCGGCTTCGCGCACCATCGCGGGTTCACACATTCCTTCCTCGGCATTGTGCTGATGGCTGCGGTAGTCGTCGGGTTTGTGTATCTGATCTGGCGGCTGCGCGGCCGGAGGCTTAAGAATCCTAACCTGCCCCCGCGCTGGGGGCTACTCTTTCTCTATGCCTGCCTCGCGGGACTCAGCCACATTTTGCTCGATTTCACCAATAATTACGGTGTCCGCCCGTTTTGGCCGTTCTCGGAAAAGTGGTACTCCTGGGACATCGTTTTCATTTTCGAGCCGGTCATGTTCACCTGTCTTCTGCTCGGATTGATCGTGCCTTCTCTCTTTGCGCTGATCGACAAGGAAATCGGCGCGCGCCAGCGTGGTCCGCGAGGCCGCGTGGCCGCTATCGTTGCTCTGATTGCCGTCGTACTCCTGTGGACCGTGCGCGACTACGAACATCGCCGCGCGGTCCATGCGCTCGAAGCCCGCACCTACGAAGGCGCCGATCCCGAAAGGGTTTCCGCCTATCCTTCGCTGTCGGATCCATTCCACTGGTATGGTGTCGTCGAGACCTCGAACTTCTTCGTGCTCGCTCCCGTCGATTCGCTGGGTCCAGAAGTCGATCCCGAGGACAAACTCGAGATCCGCTACAAGCCGGAGGAGACGCCCATCACACTCGCCGCGAAGCGCTCCTATCTCGGGCGCGTTTACCTCGACTGGGCACAGTATCCCGTCACGCAAACCGAAATGCTGGGTTCACCCGGACATGATCCGCCCGCATCAGGCTACATCGTGCAATTCCAGGACCTCCGCTTTGTGCAGCTACCGAGCTTGTTTGGCCGCCGAGGCGAACCGCGACGGGCTCTCGGCGCCGGTGTCGAACTCGACCGCAATCTCCTCGTGGTTGGAGATGTCTACGGCTCTGGCGCAAACCGTGCCACCGTCCCCGAACCCGGCCAGCAAGGAAAGTAGCCCGCTAACCATCATGAAGCCGTCGCGATTGATGTTTCATCTTCTCTTGACGTATACGCCTTCTCACGCCCACAATAATGTTTGCTGCTTCCTGAGGTGCTCATGCTGCCCTATCTATTTATTCTATTAGCGATTGCCGTCCGCTTCCTGCCGTTCGCCGGCCCGCTGAATTTCCTTCCGCACGCCTGGCATTTCACGCCGGTGGCGGCGTCTCTGCTGTTTTTCGGGGCTCGCGGTTCGCGACGCCAGCTGTGGATTCCTCTGGTGCTGTTCTCCGCGGCTGACGTGATCCTCACCAAGTTTGCCTACTCCTACGCATTGTCCTGGGATCAACTCGTCACTTGCGCCTGGTATGCGGCAATTCTGTGGCTAGGGACTAATTTGCGGGAGAAGTCCGGGCCAGTTCGCGTGGTGGGCGCCGCGCTTGCCAGTTCCGTTTCATTCTTCCTGATCAGTAATTTTGCGGTGTGGGCGGTCTGGTCACAGATGTATCCGCGCAGCCTTAGCGGTTTGATGATGTCCTACGCCGCCGGCATTCCATTTTTCCGCGGCACGGTGGAGAGCGATCTGTTTTTCTCCATCGCAATGTTCGGAACGCCAGTGTTCCTGCATGCGCTCTCCGGCTGGCTGAACAGGACATCCAGCGACCACATCGCCGCGTAACGCGGTAGATGAAAGCGTAATTCTTGAAGTGACGTGGAAGAGCGGGGTTGCAGCACCGCTTAAACCTCAGAAATCTGCGCGGGCTTCAGCTCCTGGCCTCCGACTTCCTACGCCGCCGCAGCAGCATCACCAGCCACAATGAAACTCCTAAAATAATCACCCCCAGCACCCAGTAAATGTGCTGCCGGAAGACCGTCCCGATCAGTCCCACTATTTGCGGCCCAAACCACAGCGTCAGCAAAGACAGCACCAGAAAGCGCACAAACCTTCCGGCAAAGACGGCCGCCAGAAAATCGCGGAAGCGCATCTCAAACACCGCCGCCCCCAGCACGAAAATCTTGAACGGCATCGGTGGAGGCAGCATCCCCGGAAACATCAGCGCCCAGAATTCGTGCCGTTCAAACGAGCGGTGAATCCGCAGGAAGCGTTCCTCGGAAATCCGCTTACGCAAAACCTTTTCGCCGCCCAGATACCCAATGATATAAAGCGGAATGCTCCCCAGCGCCGAGCCCAGCGACGCCATCACCACATAAAACAGCAGCCGCCTGTGATCCTGATACACATAGAGCGCTACGATTGCGTCCACTGGCATGCCCAACAGGGCGGAATCCGCAAACGCGATCGCGAACACTCCCCAAACTCCGAGCGGTACGAGCAGGTGCAAAATCCAAGCGGTGTAGCGCGCCAGAATGTGTGCGATGGTTTTCAAAGGAAATTCAGTTTACGTGAAGGAGGGCGCGGAGACAGGTTCACATGGCTGGAAAAAGACGTTCTAAGCGCAACTCGTCAGCACCTACGAGTGTTCCGTCTTCCCGTCCAGCAAATTCAGCGCATGAGGTACCAACTCCATCACAGCGTGCAGCGATTCCACCGCCCCGCTCGGACTGCCCGGAACATTCAAAATCAGAGTCTTGCCCCGTACGCCGCACACGCCGCGGCTCAGAGCCGCAAACGGAGTCTTCTTCAGACCCTCGTTCCGCATGCGCTCACCCACGCCGTCGATCAGGCGATCGCAAATCGCTTCCGTGGCTTCCGGAGTAACGTCGCGCAATGCGATTCCGGTCCCGCCTGTGGTTACGATGAATCGCGCTTCCAGCGCCAGATGTACCAGAGCATTCTGAATCTGCATGGAATCGTCTTGCACGATTCGCGTCGCTACCACGCGAAAGCCCGACTTTCCTAGAGCCTCGGCCACCGCCGGCCCCGAGATGTCCACCCGCTCCCCGCGCGAGCACGAATCGCTGACCGTAACCACAGCCGCCGTAAGCAGCAAGGGAACACCCGTCTCAATTGTCGAGGAGGACATCTTCCTCCTCTTCCGTCCCGCCGCTGCCCCGCGCACGCGGACTGCTGGCGCTGCTTGCGCCGGCACCGCTGTCTTCGGCTGTTTCCGCGCCGCCATCCCGCTGCGATTCGTCCAGCAGCCGCAAGCCCTCCATCAGCAGGCCTTGCGTGTTGAGCTTTGTGGTTTCCTGGTCGGTCTTGCCCTCGAAATTCAATTCGAAGTTGCCGCCCGTCCAACGCAGAACTTTGAAGACGGCTTCATCGCCCAGCAAAGCTCCGTAAGTCGCGTGCTTCACCTGTCCCTCAACAAAGAAGACTTCGCATTTCTCGGCGTCGTTGTTCAGTTTGAGCTGGCAGCTCTTGCGGCCCATTTCGAGCGACTGCATCAGGTCAATCACGTTCATCTGCGCGAGGTTTCCGCGAACCACGCCGTCGGAGGGCGCCGTCTTCGCCATCTTTTCGAGAGCAATGCGGTCCACCGTGCGTTTGATGCGGCGCGTGGCCTCTTTCAGGAAGAAAGGTTTCGCCAGGTAGTCGTCCGCGGCATCCGCCGGCGAAAGCCGCTCGTCAATATCGGCCCGGCTCGCCATCAACACCGCGGAGAAATTCGCCGTCGCCGGGCGGCTCTTCAGCTTCTCCACCAGTTGCCGCCCATCCATGCCGGGCATGCGGTAGTCGCACACCACCAGCTCCGGAGGATCGTCCACTGCCTTGAGCAGCGCATCCGCCGCGTCGCCGGCGGTCACCACCCGCGCGAATGGAGTCAGCGCATGCTGCAGCATCCCCAGCACCATGGGGTTGTCGTCCACCAAAAGCAGCTTGACGTCGTTCGCCATCGATTTCACTTGGCCCGCCGGTACTCTCCGCTCTTGCCGCCGCTCTTGCGTTCCAACACAATCTCCCGAATCTCAATCCCCTTATCCAGCCCCTTCAACATGTCATATAAAGTCAGGGCGGAAATGCCGGCAGCTACCACAGCTTCCATCTCGACTCCGGTTTGGGCGGTGGTGGCGACTTTGGTGGTGATGGCGACGCCATTCTCGCATAGGCTCATCTCGACATCAACGTGGGAGAGAGGCAGGGCGTGGCACATCGGGATCAACTCCGCGGTGCGCTTGGCGGCCATGATTCCTGCGATGCGGGCGACTTCGAGCGGATCGCCTTTGGGATTTTTCGGGAGCGATTTCAGTACAGAAGATTTCACGCGAACGAAGGCGCTGGCTTCGGCTTCGCGTCTGGTGGCTGCTTTGCCGGAGACATCTACCATCCGGGCGCGGCCGGATGCATCGTAGTGGGAGAGCTTCTTCGCCATGCGGCTGCTCTATCTTACATGGGAGAGCGCCTGCCACAGGGACCTGGGCGGCTAAAGCCGCTTGTTAACTTTGTTGGGCTTTTGCGGTGCGGCTCGAAGCCGCACCCTTTCAAACCAGAGATCACCGTAGCATGACCGCGACCCACTCGGCTGCGAGAATCTGCTCGCGATCGGGCGGGATGACGATGTAGCAATTGGCGCGGGAGCGGGCGGCGATGTCGCCGGATCCCTGCCACGGCACGAGTTCCACTTGCGATTCCTCATAGGCGCCGGAAAGGATGGCGGGGAGGAAGCGCTTCAGTCCAGTCTTGACGCGGATCCCGGATTTCAGACGGGCGTGGAGAAATGATAGTTGGCGCGGGGACATTCCGGCCAGGGCTTCGAGCATGGGGCGGGCGAACAGTTCGAAGGTGACCATGGTAGAGACTGGATTGCCGGGCAGGCCGAAGAAATATTTGTAAGGTGCCGGGGCTGAAGCCCCTGCGCGGGCATGAGTGCCCGCGCCACACGAGTCAACTCGGCCGAATACTACGGGGCGGCCAGGCTGGATTTTCGCTCCGGTGAAAAAGAATTCGGCTTGCATTTCGGCGAGGACCTGCTCGACTAAATCGTAGCGTCCCATGGAAACGCCGCCGGTCATCAGCAGTAAGTCTGATTGCAAGCCTTGCTCGATCAGTTGGCGAAGGCGGCGCGGCTCGTCGGGAGCGATTGGCAGAAGCACCGGGTCGCCGCCGGCCTCCTGGATTTGCGCGGCGAGCGAATAGCTGTTGGAGTTGCGAATCTGCGTGGGACCGGGCGCGGCATCGAGCTCGACGATCTCATCGCCCGTGGTAAGTACGGCGATGCGCGGACGAACAGAGACCTGCAGGCGCGATTTGCCGACCGAGGCGGCGAGGGCGATGGCGGCTTCGTCGAGTCGCGTGCCGCGGCCGATCAGGAGGCTGCCGTGTTTGGCCTCGGCCCCCTGATGGACAATGTTTTCTCCCGGCGCGATACCCTTTGCGATTTCGACAGAATCTCCGTGCTGCGACGTGTATTCCACCATCACCACAGAGTCCGCGCCTGGCGGCACCGGAGCGCCGGTCATGATGGAGAATGCTTCGCCTTGATTCAGGGCGGATGGAGCTTGCAGCGGGCCGGCTTTGATCTCTCCCATCACGGCCAGCTTGGCCGGTAGCTTCGACAGATCGGCTGAACGGACCGCGTAGCCATCACGGGTGGAGCGCGGGAAGGGAGGGATATCACGATCGGCAGCGATGGGTTCGGCGAGGATTCGTCCGGCGGCATGGAGAAGGTCGGCGGTTTCTTGCGCGCCAGGGGCTAAGCGCGAGGCATGGTCTTCGACGACGCGGCGGGCGTCTTCGAAGGTTAGGACAAGGGACCGGGTGGGCGGTGCGGGCATGTGGAGATGATAGACCCAGCGGCTGAAGCCACGCCGATTTTGGAGCTTTACGCGGTGCTGAAGCGCCGCTCTTTCGCGTTGCGGGCTTACGGCACCCTTCGGCTTCGCTCAGGGCAGGCTCTTGAAGTCGTGCCCTTCGCGGGTTCCTCGCTTGCCAAGCTAGGTTTTCCTCCCAGACCTCGCGGATTTGACATTGCTGCAGTCAGCCACCGGGCTGCGCCCGGTCGGACAGCCGAGGGCGGCTGTCCCCACACGAGCATCGGCACTCCGACTTCTGCTCTATCTGGCTAGTTCCTGTCCTAACACGGTGGGATTGGTGGCGAAGGAGATGCCGGTTTCGAGGTCGACTACGCGGGCGCGGACTAATTGGGCGATTTCGCCGTCGAAGTGCTGCATGCCTTCGGTGGCTCCGGCTTTCACGGCGTCGAGTAACGTCTTGCCTTCGCGTTCGCCTTTTTCGATGCACTCCCGGGTGCGGGGATTGGCTTTCAGGATTTCGGCGACTGGGACGCGGCCGCTGCGGTCGGTCTTGGGCAGGAGCCGCTGGCAGATGATGTAGCGGAATGATTTGGCGAAGCGTTCGCGCACGTTTTGCTGTTCGGCCGGCGCGAAAGAACTGACGATGCGCTCGACGGTTTTGGGCACGTCCATGGTGTTGAGGCTGGAAAGAACCAGGTGGCCGGTTTCGGCGGCTTCGAGGACGATCTCGATGGTTTCGCGGTCGCGCATCTCGCCGACCAGAATAACCTTGGGAGCCTGGCGCAGCGCGGAGCGCAGGGCGTGAGCGAAGCTGGGAGTGTCGCTATGCAGTTCGCGCTGATGGATGGTGGAGCATTTGTGGCTGTGCAGGAACTCGATGGGATCTTCGATAGTGATGATGTGGTAGTACTTTTCGCGATTGATGCAGTCGAGGAGCACGGCCAGAGTAGACGACTTGCCCGATCCGGCGGGCCCGGTGACGAGAACGATGCCATCGCGAAGCTTGGCTACATCGGCGAGGTGGGCGGGCAAGCGGAGCGAGACGAGATCAGGAATGGCGGTGGAGATGACGCGCATGACGACGGCGCAGCTGCCGCGCTGGATGAAGATGTTGACGCGAAAACGCGCGACGCCGGCCAGGCCGTAGGAAATGTCGCACGATCCGGCTTCGCGGAGGGTGGCGACCGCCTGTTTGTTGTCGCCAATGAGATCGGCGGCGATGTGGCGGGTGTCATCGGGAGTAAGGCTAGCCAGTCCCGGCACCTGTACCGGAATGAGCTGGCCGTAGACCTGAACCTGGGGGGGACGTCCGGGAGAAAAGATGAGATCGCTGATTTTTTCCGCGGCGCGGAGCATGGCGGCGAGCAAGGCGGGCGTAGCCACTTTGCCGCTGCCGGAATAGCCTTCCAGAGACACTGAGATTGCCGAGATGCCGGGCGATGCCATTCAGTCCTCGATTAGGGAATTGCACGCACCACAGAAGGGAGAGCGAGCCAACCGGAGTTGGCCTGGTATTTACACTTTACAGGGCTGGCGGTAAGGAGTGTAAGGACAGTAAGTACATAGTCCTTGGTAATGTCGAAGTGGCGGGGGGATGGAAAAAGGGCGGCTGGGTGAGCCGCCCCTGGACTGGTTGTGAGTACCACTGCGCTTGGTAAGGAAGTGAGCCAAACGCGCGTTATTGCGTCGCAAAGAACGCTTGCTCAGGATGACAATCGACCCCGGGGGTCTAGTTTGACTTCTTGGGCGGCTTCTTCTTGCCGAAGCCGGTTTCCACCGGAGCGCCGATGCTGGCCAGCATGGCTTTGGCTTCCTCGGAGTGTCCGCCGGTGGGCACTAATTCCAGGTATTTCTGGAAGGCTTCCGCCGTGCCGGGAGCAGCGACCATCTTGTCACCCTGAAGGGTCGCCTTACCGAGAAGGTTGACACCTTTCTGGTAGTAAGCTTCAGCCCGGGTGGGATCGGCGGCGATGCACTTCTCGAAGGCATCGATGGCCTTATCGGCTTGGCCGGCGTTGGTGAGAACCGCTCCCATATTGAAGTAATACTGCGCAGCCGCGGTGGGATCAGACGCGATGGCCTGCTGATAGGTCTTTATCGCGTCGTCGGTCTTGCCGGCTTTGCTGTAAGCCTCGGCGAGGTTGTTGTAATAGGCCGCGAGACTCTTGTTGGCGTTCGGGTCTTTATCGTTGGTGACGGCCTGCTTGAGTTGCACGGCTTTCTGATAGGCTCCGACGGCTGAGTCGAGACGCTTTTGTTTTTCGGCAGGATCGGTTTGTTTGGTGGCTGACTGGCGATAGGCGTCGCCGAGCTTGAACCAGATGAGATCGCGCGTGGCGTCGATGTCATTGGCTGCAGTCAGATTAGTAATCGCGGTCTCGTAGTCGCCGGCATCGGTGGCGACTTTGGCTGCCGCCAGCCTTTCGTTCAGTTGTCCCACCGTGTTGTTTTCTTTCTTGGCTTTCTCCGCGGCTTCCTGCTGCGCCTTGAGCTGTTCTGGAGTCAAACCCTGACCCTTGGCGGCGTCGGTGGCCAGCTTCTTCATGTCGAAGTCGAGCGGCGGGTTCTCGTCCAGGGTGACCGGAACTTTGTTTTGGTGGAAGATCGGGTCCTTGTTGGCTTTGGCGTCGTCAGCGTTTTTGTAGAGAGTGACTGTGTAGGTGCCCGACCCAATGCCCAGCGAGAAATACTCGCCCTTCTTGTTGGTCTTGAGGGTATATTTCTGGCCATTTTCCTGATTCGCCCAAACTACCGCGGCGTCGGCAATGGGATTGCCCTGGGCGTCTTTGCAAACGCCCTTCACGGTTCCCGACGCACCTTGGGCAAAGACCGGAAGCGCACACAGTCCCAGCATCAAGATTACTAGAGCAGATAGTGCGAAAAGCTTCTTTATGTTCATCCTTGCCTCCCGGCACAACAGCTAAATTGTCGATTGCCGATTTCCGATTGTCGATTGAAAAAACTGCGTTGAATTCTCCGGAGGTTTTTTCATTCAGCGAATCGACTATCGACGACTTCTAGATTTTCTCCATTGTGGCGTAGGGAATCGGATCGGCGACCCCCTCTGCCGCGAACGCGCGCAACCGCAACCGGCAACTATCACACACACCGCAGGCCCGATCCTCACGGCTATAGCATGACCAAGTTAAATCGAATGGCGCGTCCAGTTCAAGGCCAAGGCGGACAATTTCCGCCTTGCGCATGGCGATGAGCGGGGTGACGATTTCGATGTTGCCTTCTTTCGTGCCCGCTTTGATTACCCGGTTGAACGCTTCATAATACTCCGGGCGGCAATCGGGATAGCCAGAACTGTCTGGTTCGACGGCCCCGATGTAGATTTTGGAGGCGCCGAGGACCTCGGCCCAACTTACGGCAACGGCCAGGAAATGCGCGTTGCGAAAGGGCACATAGGTGACCGGAATGTCGTGGCTGGCGGCGGGGAAAGCGGGCACGGCGATGTTTTCGTCCGTCAGGGCGGAGCCTCCGATGGCGCGAAGGGCATCGTTGCGCACGAGGAGTCGGTTATCGATATTCAGGCGCTGGCAAATCGCCAGGAAGGATTGCCGCTCGCGGAGTTCGGTGCGCTGTCCGTAACTGACGTGCAGGGCCGCCGTCGGGTAGTCCCGGGCCGCGAGCGCGGCGCACACGCAGGAATCCATCCCTCCGCTGAGTAATACGACGGCCCGGGGGTTAATTGGAGGAGCCATTCTTTGTCAGAGATTAGCGACTGGATTGATGATTGTCGATTGGCGACTCAGGAGGTCGGACCGCCGTTTCAATCTGCAATCATAAATCAGCGATTCCTCAGACTCCCTTGAGCGCTGGGTCCCAGATGAACTTGTGCAATTGCAATCCCAGGCGCGCCGGAACGTCATCGGCGAGCATCCACTCGGCTAATTCTTGAGGATCAAGCAGGCAGTGCGAACTGTCGCGCGCGCCGGTTGCGTCCTTGCGAAAAGCGGGCGAGAACAGGACCGCATTCACGCGCTCTGCCAGGTGATGTTGCCGGGTAAAGTCCCGGGCAAATTCGTAATCTGCGCGGCTGCTCAGCACGAACTTGAGTTCATCGTCGCCATTCAGGGTGTCCAGATTCTCGAGGTGAAACGTATTGGCTTCGCCGGAATCCGGACATTTCACGTCCACGATCTTGATGACTGCCGGGGGTACGCGCTCCAAGGGGCGCTCTCCGCTGGTTTCGAGCAGCACTCGATATCCGGCTTCCAGCAACTGGAGCATCAGGGGCACGAGTTCGCGCTCCTGCAGCATGGGCTCGCCGCCGGTAATTTCCACCAAGCCGCCGGTAGGACTGAGCCGCTTCACTTCGTCCCACACTTGTTCCGAAGACATCTTCCGGCCGCCCTGGAAGGTATACTCACTGTCGCACCAAAGGCAGCGGAGATTACAACCGGTCAGTCGCACAAACACGCAGGGTAACCCGGCGTGGGTCGACTCTCCCTGCAACGATTTGTAGATTTCAGTTATCTGCATTGAACGCAGTTGCCAGCCACCAGCTTCCAGCTACCAGTACTACGATTCCGATTGCCGGGTGACTGACGCTAATAGACCATTTAGGATTCGGCCAACCTCAGCACACGATTGCAACACGATGGCTGTTTGTTCTTTCTGCAGATAGCCGAGATTCTCAGCTATTTGCAGCTGGGTTTCGACTTCCATGAGAGATCCTCTCGCTTGCCCAAGAAAATATCTAAATTCCTTCTCGGAAAGGCGGCCCTGTCCTTCGGCGATATTACTTGGAATTGAAACGGCAGCACGACGAAGTTGCGAAGTGAGCCCAAATAATTCGTCTTTCGGAAATTCGGCGGTGGCGCGATAAGTCGCCGTGACCAGATCCATCGATTTCTGCCAGGCGACCAAGTCTTTGTAGGATCGTCCCATCTTGATCCTTTTCGGTATCGTACTAACTGGCAACCGGCTGCTGGCAACTGTCATTCACTGTAAGTGGCCGTGGTCGTATCGGTTTCGTACACGGTTACGTTTTTCACGTGTACGCGGCCGTTAGTCACGTTCTTCAGCCGGGTGTTCGATTCGTCATAGAAATACTTGGCCAGGTTTTCCGCCGACGGGTTGATCACGGTGAAGGGCTCGATATCGTTGATCATCTGGTGATCGAGGCGATCGATTACGTGCTTCATGACCTCGCGCAGGTCCTTGAAATCGAGCAGGAGTCCAGCCTTGTCCAGTTCGGCACCGGCCAGGGTTACCCGGATCTTGTAGTTATGCCCGTGCGGATTTTCGCACTTGCCCTTGTAATTGCGCAGGTAATGGCCCGCGGCAAAGGTATCGTCAACCGTCACTTCGAACATGCATCCCTCAGCGGCTCGGCGGGACTACCAGCCGGGCCGCGCATAGTGGCGAAACAGCTCAATTATACGGCTCATCGCAGCCGTCCCGCTTGACTGGCGCCGGGTCCGAAATGTAGCTTGCATATTCGGCTTCACAGTTTGCTGAAAAACTCGGTCATTGACCTCATGGGTGAAAGCCCTCGCAGATTAAGAAGGGCTTTATCGCAGCACTTAAAGCGTTGCGCCACCAAAAGCGAGTTTTTTCAGCATCTGTTCATCCGCAAAGGGAGCACACATGCAGCGTCGCAGCTTGCCGGTTCTGGTTCTTGTCCTTCTGGTTCTCATCCCCCTGACATTCACCGCCAGTATTGCGGCCCAGAGCAAGCCCGAGGCGCCGGAATATGAGGTAAAAGAACATTACACCAAGTACGAGTACAGAATCCCGATGCGCGATGGCGCGCACCTCTTCACTTCGATATACATGCCCAAAGACAGTTCCCACGCTTACCCGTTTCTGATCAACCGAACGCCTTACAGCGTTGGGCCGTATGGTGTGGATCTGTACCGCAAGCAGCTTGGGCCCTCGCCTGACTTCGACAAGGCGGGGTACATCTTCGTCAACCAGGATGTGCGTGGGCGTTATATGTCAGAGGGCACATTCATCGAGATGCGTCCGCACATCGACAACAAGAAATCCAAGCAGGACGTCGACGACGCCAGTGATCTCTATGACACCATCGACTGGCTGCTCAAGAACGTGCCCAACAATAATGGGAACGCCGGGATTTGGGGCATTTCCTATCCCGGATTTTTTACTTCAGCCAGCATCATCGATTCGCATCCGGCGCTTAAAGCGGCCTCGCCGCAGGCTCCCATGACCAATCTTTTTATGGGCGACGATGCCTACCACGGAGGGGCGTTCATGTTGAACGCCAACTTCGGTTTCTACGCTTTTTTCACGCCGCAAGAGAATCCGCAACTGCCTCCGAAGACACCTGTGCCCTTCGATTACGGAACGAAAGACGGTTACGAGTTTTACCTGAACGCGGGTCCGATCGGGAATCTCTCAAGGTACCTTGCGGGCAAGAGCGCTCTGTTCGACGACCAGGTTCACCACGACACCTACGATGATTATTGGAAGGCGCGGAATCTGGCTCCGCACATGAAAAATATTCATTGCGCCGTGCTGACTGTCGGGGGATGGTTCGACGCCGAAGATTTGCAGGGGCCCTTCAGCACCTTTCACGCCATCGATAAGAACAACTCCGGAATCTTCAACGCGCTGGTGGTTGGTCCGTGGGTGCATGGAGGTTGGGCTCGTTACGAGGGAGATCATCTGGGGCGGGTGGAGTTTTCCTTTAATACGGGCGACTATTACCGGAAAAATATTCTATTTCCGTTTTTCGAGCAGTACCTGAAAGGCAATGGAGACGCGAAACTTCCTAAGGCGTATGTTTTTGAGACCGGCACGAATGTGTGGAGACGCTATTCCGCGTGGCCTCCGAAAGACGCGGAGGCAAAGACGCTTTATTTCCGCGCGGGTGGCGGACTTTCGTTCGATCCGCCGACTTCCGACTCGCCCGCCTTCGATGAATACGTGAGCGATCCGGCCAAGCCCGTGCCTTTTGTGAACTATGTTTCTGTGAGCGTGCCGCAGGAATACATGCTATCCGATCAGCGCTTCGCTTCCAGCAGGACTGATGTGCTGGTGTATGAAACTCCTGCGCTGCAGGAGGATGTGACGATTGCCGGGCCTATCTCGCCGCGCCTTTTTGTTTCGACCAGCGGAACGGATTCCGATTGGGATGTGAAGCTGATCGACGTGTATCCCACAGACTACCCCGACAGCAAAATCGATCAACCCAAGCCCGAAGACAAAGACAAGCCGCGAACCGATGTGCCTCCGCCCGCTTTTACGATGGGCGGATATCAGCAGTTGGTGCGTGGCGAGCCTTTTCGCGGAAAGTTTCGTCACAGTTTCGAAAAGCCTGAGGCATTCACTCCCGGCAAAGTCGAGGAGATCGGCTTCAACATGCAGGACGTGAACCACACTTTTCGTCGCGGTCACCGAATCATGGTGCAGGTGCAGAGTTCGTGGTTCCCGCTCACCGACCGCAACCCGCAGACCTTCGTCAACATTCCCGATGCGAAGCCCTCGGACTTTGTGAAGGCCACCGAGCGCTTGTATCACACGGAGGGCGAGGCTTCGGGGATTGTGGTGGGGGTGCTGGCGAGTCCGGGAGCGGCGGAGGAGCACAAATAGCAGGATTGCACTCTGAGGGTGAAAGCCTGGAGCAGCTATAACCTGCGTCCGCAGGCCGCACCTAAGTTCGGCGTTTCGACCGCGGGCTGCGTTACAATCGAAACATTCGCCCCGCCACTGGGTTCGACCCGCGCCGCGGGATCACGGCGAGGCAGTCAAGGACAGGTGCTAATGAACATCCTGTTGCTTTCCATGCCCGACTCCTTCGAGCACATGCCCCCGGCCGGTGTCCGCATGCCCAATGGGGCGCTCACTTCACTGGCGGGAAACATCGATCCGCATCACCGGGTGGCCGTGGCTGACTTGATCCTGGTTCACCGCCAGGTGCGTGAAACGGTTACCAAGCTGGTGCGCGAGCTCAATCCGGAAGTCGTCGGACTCTCGATCATGACGTTTCAGCGGCGCACCGCAGGCCGCATCATCGACCTGGTGCGCGGGCTCCGGCCGGGAGTGAAGATCGTGGTGGGTGGGTACGATCCCAGCCTTGCGCCCGAAGCTTATGAGGACATGGGCGTCGATTATCTGGTGCGCAGTGAGGGAGAAGTCACCTTTCGCGAATTGTTACGCGCGATCGAGCAAGGCTCCGGGGTCGATCGGATCGGCGGCCTCTCCTACCAAAACGGCGGAAGCTGGGCGCACAACCCCGCGCGACCGCCGCACCGGCTTGAAGACAAGGAAATTCGCCCGCCCAACCGCGATGCGCGGGTGCTGAACGGCTACACGATGCTGGGCCGGCAGGTAGATGTGATCGAAACCTCGCGGGGTTGTACCTACGATTGCAGTTTCTGTTCCATCATCGAGATGCGCGGGCGCAACTTCCATACTTATTCTTTCGACCGAGTGTTGGCGGACATTCGTGACGCCCGCGATCACGGCGCTCGAACCATTTTCCTGGTGGATGACAATATTACGCTGAACGTGAAACGCTTCGAGGCGCTGTGCGAAGCCATCATTGCGGCCGGGTTGCACAAGCTTGACTACTTCGTGCAGGCCATGACCTCAGCCATTGCAAACCACGGCGAAACGCTGGCGCCGCTAATGCGGAGAGCGGGATTCCGTTACGTTTTTCTGGGCATCGAAAACATCCTGGAGAACGATCTGGAATTCCTGAAGGCCTCGGCCAAGAATACAGAGCGTACCAACGGCCAAAACACCGGCAATGCAACGCTGAAAGCCATTGATTACCTGCACCGCAACCAGATGTATGTGGTCGGAGGATTGATCGTTGGCAGTCCAGGCGACACGCGCGAGTCCATTGAAGCCAACCTGGAATTCGCCCGGCGCTACGTGGACTGGCCCTATATTCAGCATCCAACGCCGTATCCGCGCACGCCCATGACGAAAGAGTTTCGCGATCAAGGGTTAATCATGAATGAGCGGCTCGAGGAATACGACGGCACGACGGCCGTGGTGCGCACCGAGCATTTGCCGGCTGAAGAAGTGGAATTCATGCGCTGGAAGGCGGAGCGCTGGATGAAGGTTCACCACGTTCCTGCGGCCCTGAAGCATGATCCGGGGTTCGTCCTGTTCAAGGGATGGAAGATGTTAGCTCACACCTTCCGGGGAAGTTCGATCCGCTCCGCGCTGGGATTGGAAAGCGATAAGAAAGTGTTTGAACGGTACCGGGAGATTCGGCGAGCGGAGCGAGAGTACGTGTGAGCTCCCGTGGCGATATTGACTTTCGCGGAGTTCCTTACTATAATGTAAGGAAACATGATGAGAGAAAGGAATACGTGGCAGCCGCTACTTTAACTTCTAAAGGACAAGTCACGATTCCGATCCAAGTCCGGAATGCGCTCGGGCTAGATGCTGGAGACCGCATCGAGTTTGTGGAAATGGAAAAAGGGCAGTTTGCCATCGTGCCTGCTAATCGCTCCGTGCGGGAACTTAAGGGAATGCTACGGGTAAAGCGGAACAAACCCGTTTCTATCGAGGAGATGAACAGGGCTATCGCCCGGCGCGCATCCGAATCTCGATGATCGGTCTCGATACGAACGTTTTAGTTCGCTACCTTACACTTGACGATGCCCGCCAGACCGCTCTAGCGGTAGGCATATTCGATTCTCTCTCGGCTGGCTCACCCGGTTTTGTTTCCCTGGCTGTCATCATCGAATTGGTATGGGTTCTAGAATCGTCTTACGATTTTAGAAAAGATCGAATTGTCGAGACACTTGACGCGTTGCTTCGGAGTCAGGAGCTAGCAGTGGAACGAACTGATGCCGTACGGCAGGCCCTGCGCCGATTTGCTGCAAGCCGCGCAGATTTTGCCGATTGCCTTATTGAGCGCTGTTGCCGAGAGGCGGAATGCCAATACACGGTTACTTTTGACAGGAAAGCCGCTGCAGCGGGCATGCGATTGATCGTAGGCTAGGCCAGCCATGGCGAAGACGCTACCGTGCCAGCCTGGCGACCCATGGCATCGTCGAGCTTTTGTCTTATTCCATCCGACGGGGTTCCGCGTCCGAGTTCGGCAAGCAATTCGTCCCGGGAGAAGAGAACCGAGATCGTGCGTCGTCCGTTCCCGAAAGTGCAGCGGTATTCCTGTCGAACTTCATCGAAACTCCAGTCGGTCCCTGGTTCCCACCCGAACTGGCTAACGTAGTCAGCCGTTAAGCGCCCAAGAGACAGCTCATCGGGCGTCCAACGCAAACTTCTCTGTGTAAGGATGTTCTGCATACCCTTAGGATGTCCTTTGGGCCCTTGTCGTGTCAAACAAGTTAGAAAAACGACTTACGCTCCGAAAAACTCTTCCACCACCCGCATATCAGTGGTCCTCTTATAATTCGGCAGGCTCTCGATAAACACGCGTCCGTATTGCTTCTTCAGAATGCGGTTGTCGAGCAGCACCAGCAATCCGCGATCGTGCAGCGAGCGAATCAGGCGTCCGAAGCCTTGTTTCAAGGTGATTACTGCCGCCGGCACCTGATATTGAAAAAACGCATTGCCGCCATCGGCGTCAATCGCCTTTACCCGCGCGGCTACCACCGGGTCGCTGGGTACCGCGAACGGCAGGCGATCGATGATCACGCAACTCAACTGCTCACCCTGCACGTCCACGCCCTGCCAGAACGACGAAGTGGCAAACAGCACGGCGTTCGGCGTGAGCCGGAACTCCTCGAGCAGGGCGCTCTTTGGCGCGTCGCCCTGCCGCAGCATGGGGAATTCCAACTCGCCGAGCAGCCGCTGATAGATATCGTTCATCTGCGCGTAGCTGGTGAAGAGCACAAACGCGCGTCCGCGAGTGATCTCGAGCAGTTGGCGAATGCGCGCCGCCGCCAGCGCCGTAAACTGAGGCGTTCGAGCATCGGGCAGATCGGGCGGCACATAGAACAAAGCCTGATTTTCGTAATCGAAGTGCGAAGGCAGCACGGACTCGCGCGCATGCTCCAAGCCGAGCCGCTGCCGGATGTATTCGAATCCTCCGCCGACCGCGAGGGTGGCGGAGGTCAGTACTGCGCACTCCAACTTCGACCAAAGGCATTCGCGCAGGATCGGGCCGACGTCGATTGGAGTGGCTTGCAAGAAAACATTCTGCCGACCTTGCGGGCCTTCCGTTGTCTTCTCTGTGTCTCGGTGTCTCTGTGGTGAATTCGTTCTTCCCCGGCCGCCCCGGCGCTCGATCCAGAACACAGTGTTGCGATCATCCGACTCCATGGCGAAGCTGAGTTGCACCTGGAGTTCCTGCGCCCGCCGCACGAAGTTGAAGATTTCCTCAGGCTTCTGCGGCAGGCCTTCCAGTTCGCCGGCCAGCCGCGTGAGAGCCTGATTGAGCGCCAGAAATTCGTCTCCGTTTTCCTCCAGAAACTCGCGCCGCGACTCGAAGGCAAAGCGTCCCTCACCCGGCGGCAACAGCGAAAAGAAGAACTGCGATCGTTCCCGCAGGCTTCCCAGCGCACCCGAGAATGAGGCGGACAGCATGCGGTTATGTTGCAGCGACGCTTCGACGTCCCGTGCCAGATCCTCCACCCGCAGGTTGCTCACGGAAATTCCGAAATAGTTCCCTGCTACATCTTCCAGTTCGTGCGCTTCATCAAAGATTACGGCCGCCGCTTCGGGCAGGATCCCCGCGTCGGGCGCGCCCTCAGCTTGCAGCTTGATGGCGAGATCGGCGAAGAACAGATGATGGTTGACGATGATGATGTCGCTCTCCATCCCGCGCCGGCGCATTTCGGTGATGAAGCAGCGCTCCCACTCGCTGCATTTCTGCCCGATACAGGCGTCAGACCGCGCGTCCAGTTTGTGCCAGAGCGCGCTGGCCTCGGGAAGCTCGGCCAGTTCCGCGCGGTCGCCAGTTGCGGTGGTTTTCTCCCAAGCGGCAACGGCGCGATATTGTTCGATTTCCTGCAACCCGCTCAGCACCGGCTGGTCGGTAAGGTCGTAAAGTTTCTTGCGGCATAAATAATTGTTGCGGCCCTTCATGTAACAAACGGAGAGCCGGCCGGGTCCTTGCCCGGCAGCCGAGAGCTTGCCCGGAGCTTGTCGAAGGTCTGTCCCTACGTGATCCCCAAACAGCGCTTGCTCCAGGAAAGGAACATCTTTGTAGAAAAGCTGTTCCTGCAGATTCTTCGTACCGGTCGAGATGATCACACGCTTACCCGAGTGGATTACTGGCATCAGGTAGGCGAGCGTCTTTCCCGTACCCGTACCGGCTTCCACGATCAGATGCCGCTTTTCTTCGAGCGCCTGCTCAATTGCCTGCGCCATTTGCAATTGCCCGCGACGGAATTCATAGGCCGGATGCGTGCGCGCGAGCAGCCCGCCCGGAGCGAAGAATTGGTAGAGGGAAGCATCCTTGCCGCCAGGCGCGGAGCGGTTTGGCGTTGAAGGAGGTACGGGTTGGGAGCCTAAAGCCACGGGAGTCTCTATAATAGCTAGTTCCGGCTTGTGCATGGCATTGCTGCGATGCAAAACATCCTTGGGTCTTAGGACCCAAGGACAGCCGAGGGCGGCTGTCCCCACATTAAGACTCAGATTAAAGTTCATTTTGACGCAACCCACTTACAACTCGACCAGCACTCTCGCCACCACCGCAGCAGGCGTTCCGACGCTGGCCATTGTGGGCCGACCCAACGTGGGCAAGTCCACGCTGTTCAACCGCATTGTCGGCTCGCGCCGGGCGATTGTTGGCGACGAGCCTGGCATTACGCGCGACCGCCTTTATGGAGACGCGGAGTGGCGCGGCCGCCGCATCCGCATCATTGACACTGGCGGCATTCTTCCTGAGGACAAGGATTTCATTCCGTCGGAAATTTTTCGCCAGGCGCGGGTTGCGTTCGATGAAGCCGCGGCGATTGTCATGGTCGTTGACGGGCGCGCCGAACTTGCCGGCCCTGATTCTGAACTGGTCCGCCTGCTGCGCAAGACCGGGCGTCCGCTCTTTCTGGCTGTCAACAAGGCTGACAGCGAAAAACAAGCGCACATCGTGCATGAGTTTCATCGTCTGGGAATCAAGCAGATGTTCCCCATCTCCGCCGAGCACGGGCGCGGAATCGACGATCTGCTGGACGCTGTGTTTGAAATCTTGCTCCCTGAAGAAAAGGCTACCGCCGAGCACGCCGAGATCGCCGAGGAAAAGATGGCAAGCGGAGCAGCGGAGATGGAAGGAACCACTGGGGACGCTGAGATCGAGCCCGTCTACGAAACTAAGGTCGCGATCATCGGCCATCCCAACGTCGGGAAATCCACGTTGCTGAATTGCCTTACCGCTTCCGATCGAGCCATCGTTTCGCCGATTCCTGGTACCACGCGCGACGCGGTCGACGAAATTGTCGAACGCGATGGGCGCCGCTTCCGCTTCATCGACACGGCCGGGATTCGCCGCAAAGGGAAGACGCATCTGATGGCGGAGAAGCTTTCTGTGGTGATGGCGCGCAAGCATCTCGAAGCCGCCGACATCGCGCTGCTCGTCATCGACGCCACCGAAGGCGT
>PMSQ01000111.1 GCA_003168355.1 Acidobacteriaceae bacterium
CTTCATCGTCACCAACAACGGCGACCAGCCCATCTCCATCGCCAACATGCAGGTGACTCTAACCACCGCCGGCCGCGCCAAGCTAACCCCAATTTCCCCCGACGACATCTCCCGCCGCCTCTCCAACCCCCGCGCCAATACCAACCCCGCCACGCCCCTGCCATTTCCCATCCCCCACAAGAAAGTGAAAGGCACCCTCAGCAAAAAAGAAATGGACGAGATCGAATCTTCCCAATTCGCCGCCAAAGCTGTCGAGCCCCGCACCACCCAATCCGGCTTTTTCTTCTTCGACGTGGAAGACGTCGAAGCCCCCGTCGCCGGCGCCCACATCTTCGTAACCGGCGTCAACGACGCCAAAGGCACCGAGCTGATGTACTTCGAGATTCAGATGGAGAAGTAAAGGTAGCTCGTGTGGCGCGGGCACTCTTGCCCGCGTCTCTCCATCTCCACGATCCTTGCCAAGCGCTTGGTCTTGCCACGTTGGATTTGTTCCGACGGTTTTTGGCAGACAGGAGTGCCCGCTCCGCACGGACATTGGTGGTCCCAACTGGGGAAATGGTTGCGATTCTTCTCCACTCTAGGCCGGCCGGGTGCCCCATGTTTTGCGTACTTTGCGAAACGCGGGATTCCACGGTCCCATCCCGAGAGAATGGCAGAAACCTGAGCGACAGGGGGCCAGTTCTACTCGCGACCCAGCAGAACCTCAGGATGCTTGTGAGCAATGGCGAGCAGTTTCAAGGTTGCCTCACGCGGTCGCCGTACTCCCTGCTCCCAGCTTTCCACCGCGTTGAGGCTAACATTGATGATGCGGGCGAAGGCCGCCTGGCTCACGTTGAACGATTGCCGGATCGCGCGGATCTGGCCGGGAGTTAGCGGTTTGGGAGGAGGCGGTAGCTGGCTGACACGCAACGCCGTTTTCTTTCCCTGCTCGTACTCGAGTGCGTCCGATAAAGCCTGCTTGAGATCATCAAAAATCTTGACCTTCTTTCTTACTCCCTTGACTTTCATTGAATTGGCTCTCCCACTCTTGATCCTTTAATCTCGCTTACCCATGCGCGCAGTGCTTTGCGCTCATCGGCCGATAGGTCTTCCTGCTCGTCCTTGTCCAACAAATACAGTAGATGAATCTGGCTTCGGTTTTCCAGGCACAGGAACAGATATCGGAATCCACCTCGTTTCCCCTTACCGCGGGCCGGATTCGAACATCGCGCCTTGCGAATCCCTCCCAAACCCTGCACCAGGTCTCCACGAGCCAGATTCTTGAGCAAGTCGGTTTGAATCGAGTTAAGGACATCGAGAGCTGCCGCTCCGGCCAGTTGGTGCAGTCGCCTGGTAAAAGCTCTCGACTCGATGTATACCACTTAGTGGTATATACCACCTCGTAAGAGTTCCGTCAACCCACCCAACGGGGTACGAGTGCCCCATCTTTGCCGCGTTCTTTGCGGCACGGCGGGAATTTTGACTCCCGGTCGAGTTCTCCAAGAAATCCCGAATTCCCTTGACTTCGATTCTCAAAGCTGTAATCCTATCTCTCTACGCATTAGTTATTTGACATCTGAATAGCAATAAGATAACTACTGCGAATGCAATATTTTACGGTGCAGACACTGGTTTTTACGGTACTTCAGCAATGGCCAGAACAACTAAGTCCTTCGAATGGAATATTTTATGAGCAAGCCCCTTTACCACCAATACTTTAGCCGGATACGGGATAGACTTGAAACTCCTAACTGTCAGATTCCAGAGATGTTACGCAGATCGATCTGTGAAAATTTTCAATCCAGATCGCCGCTCTGACCGCTGATTACTGCCCAATGACCACTGCCGTATAATCACCCCCAATGTCGACCTCCGCCGACACCACCGTCGCCGCTCCCACGACCTACGAGCCAGTCATCGGCCTCGAAGTGCACGTCCAGCTCCTGACGGCGTCTAAGATCTTCTGTTCCTGCTCCACGCGCTTCGGTGCTGCGCCAAACACAAATGTCTGTCCGGTCTGCCTGGGCATGCCCGGAGCTTTGCCGGTGTTGAACCGGAAGGCGGTCGAATTCGCCACTCTGGCCGCAATGGCCCTGAACTGCCGCATCAACGAAACTTCGATCTTTGCGCGCAAGAATTACTTCTATCCCGACCTGCCCAAGGGCTACCAGATTTCGCAATACGACAAGCCCCTGGCCGAGCATGGATTCATCGAAGTCGGAAGTGACAAAAAGAAAATCGGCATCACCCGCGTGCATCTCGAAGAAGACGCCGGCAAGAGCCTGCACGAAGGCTTTCCCGATGCGGACAAGAAAACCGCCATCGACCTCAACCGCACCGGCGTGCCGCTGATCGAAATTGTCAGCGAGCCTGACATCGCCACGCCCGATGAGGCTTACGAATACCTCACGCGTTTGAAGGAGATCATCCTCTACACCGGCGTCAGCGACTGCAACATGGAGGAGGGATCGCTGCGCTGCGATGCCAACGTCAGCGTGCGCCCGCGCGGGCGGAAGGAATTGGGCACGAAGGCCGAAATCAAGAACGTAAATTCGTTCCGCTTCATCCGCGAGGCGTTGATCTACGAGATCAAACGCCAGGTGGAAGTGATCGACGCGGGCGGCAAGATTGTGCAGGAGACCCGACTATACAACTCGCACGAGGGCAAGACCTACAGCATGCGCTCGAAAGAGCAAGCCCACGATTACCGATATTTCCCCGAGCCCGACCTGTTGCCGCTGGTCGTAGATGAAAAGTGGAAGGCCGAGATCACGAAGACCTTGCCCGAACTGCCGGAAGCGCGCCGTGCGCGTCTGGTGAAGGAATATGGCATCACCGAATACGACGCGCAGGTGTTGACGGTTTCGAAATCGCTCGCCGATCAATTCGAAGCGGCGGCGAAGGCGGCGAAGAATCCGAAGCGCGTGGCGAACCTGGTGCAAGGCGAACTGATGGGCCGTCTCAAGGCCAGGGGCGCGGAGATTGAGCAGTCTCCGATTTCGATGAAAGGCATGGCGGCATCCGCCGACCTGGTTGAGAGCGGCGCCATCTCGGGCAAGATGCTCAAGGATCTATATGATCTCTGCTTCGAACGCAACAAAGACTTCCCGGAGGTCTACGACGAAGAAGGCCGCCCTCAGCAGTCGACGGACACCTCCGCGCTCGAAAAGATCATCGACGACATTATCGCCGCGAATCCCAAGCAGCTCGAACAATACCGGGCCGGCAAGAAGACCATGCTCGGATTCTTCGTCGGCCAAGTGATGAAAGCTTCCAAAGGCCAGGCCAATCCTCAGTTGGTGAATGAGTTGTTGATCAAGAAGCTGGAATGATCCAGTCGTCATCCAACCAGCCATGTGACCGAAGTACCATCTTCGCGTGTGACTTCCGCAATCTGATCCAGCCTCCGGTACTCGATTAAGATGGTGCCGGGCCTGTCTGTTCCGGGCTGACCGTTCGAGAGCCGCCATGAAAATTAAGCTCGATCGCATCATCAGCATTGCAACGCTTGTGGCCGCAGTCGTGGCCATTGTTCTGGTACTGAAAAAGCCGGATACGGTGGCGCAGCCGAAGTCCTCGGCGGGGATTGTGGCCAATGGCCCATCACTCGACGCCCAATCATCCAACCAGAAAGTGGATCAGCTAGAGCCGGCTGCTAGACCATCTCAGGTAGCGCAGCCATCGCAGAGCGGCGGCGGATATGCCGCCGGGACTCAGGCCAGCCAGATCTCGCAAACACAGCAGAGTTCAAAACCCGAGGCTCACCCCAACTCTGACGGAATCAGCGCCTTGCTGGCGCAGGCCGCCGGAGCTGCTGGAAGTGCCGGAGCTGGCGGATTCTCGCCGGAGTCGGAAGTTGGTAGCGGAGAGCCAAACATCAAAGATCAGCAGGTGACCTACGAGGGCGACGTTGTCCACGGACGGTTCCTCACCGAAATCGCCGGGAAAGATGTCTGGGTGACCATCTCCGGCCATATGGGATCGAAAGATGGATATGCGACTTTCGAGCCGACGGAATTCAAAGTGGGTGATATGGACGTTCCCGTTTCGCTAGTGAATCCCGCGCTGCAAAGAAAGCTTGCCGAGGAGCGCAACCGCCTGAAACTTCCTAACTAGACGGCACTCACCGCTGGCAGCGCATTACCCGCAGCCACCTTCGCGTACCAACGTCCTGATTCTTTAATGGTGCGCTGCTGGGTTTTGAAGTCAACGTAGGCGAGGCCGAAGCGCTGGCTGAAACCTTCCGCCCATTCAAAGTTATCGAGCAAAGTCCAGGCATGATAGCCGCGGACGTCCGCACCATCGGCGATGGCGCGGGCCAGTGCCTGCAGATATTGCCGGTGATAGTCAATGCGGCGCGCGTCGCGAATCACGCCGCTCGCCTCCGGACCATCGTTGTATGCGCACCCACTCTCGGTAATTTCAATCACAGGATGGTTGTAATCGCGGCTGATGCGCATGACCATGTCATACAGCGCCTGCGGCCAAATCTCCCATCCGATGTCGGTTTTCGGACCTTGCTGGCCGCCCGTCATCTTCACCGGGAAAAGCCATTGCTGCGCATGGCAGAGCCGCTCCATCGCGCTGGGCACCGAGGCGACGGTGCGGTAGTAGAGATTGATGCCAATGAAATCGAGCGGAGCCCGCATCTTCTCCATGTCTCCCGACTTAATTTTCATGGCGGTTTCCGGCAGGAATGTGAACGCCTCGGGATAGCGGCCGTTGAGCGCGGGCTCGAGAAACCACAGGTTAGTGATAGCATGAGCGCGCTCCGCGGCCAGTTTGTCTTCGTCGGAATTCGACGCCGGTTCGCAGGCTGACATGCTGAAGGCAGTGCCCACGCGGGCAGACGCGCGAGTTGCCTTCAAGGCCCGGAAACCAGTGCCCTGCGCCAGGTTCACAGTGTGGGTCGCGCGGAGAAAATCGAACAGGCTCCGGTGCCCGGGCGCGAGTTCGCCTTGCAGATAACCTCTGTAGGTGAAGGCGGCAGGTTCGTTGAAGAGCATCCAGTCGGAAACGCGGTCGCCCAAGGCGAGCGCAACGAGTTCCACATAGTCGGCAAAGCGAAAAGCCGCATCGCGGTTGGGCCAGCCTCCGGCATCTTCCAAAGCTTGGGGCAGGTCCCAGTGGTAGAGCGTGACAAAAGGCCGGATTCGGGCTTCCAGCAAGGCATCGACCAGGCGGCTGTAGTAATCGAGGCCTCCGGAATTCGCAGGCCCGGAACCGGCAGGCTGAATGCGCGGCCAGGAAATCGAGAAGCGATAGCTGCTCAAGTTCATGGCGCGCAGGAGCGCAATGTCCTCGCGCCAGCGATGATAGGAGTCACAGGCTACGTCGCCGGTGTCGCCATTCTTGATTTTGCCGGCAGTATGCGCGAAGTGGTCCCAGATCGATTCACCCTTGTCGTCTTCTTTCCATGCGCCTTCAATCTGGTAGGCGGCGGTGGCTGCGCCCCAGAAGAAATTCTTGGGGAATGGAATCTCGGAGGAAGTAGCGAACTGGTTATGGGGACTGGAAAGCAGCGCGGCATTCGCGGTGCGCGCGGCGTTCGACGACACGCTGCAACCCGAGAGCAGAGTGGCCGGCAGCGCGGCTGCGATGCCTGCGGCGAGAGTCGAGTGCGCAAATTCACGGCGGGTCAGACGCAAGGTAGAGTGCGGCTCCTTCAAACATTGATACGGCTGCCAGGGCATCAATTGTGCTTGATCAGCTTCCCGGTCTTCTGTCCCGTGAGCGAGTTGTACAGAGTCTCCAGGAACACATCTTGGTTGACGAACTCTCCAGAATACTTCTTCCAGGGTTCGAGCAGCTTCGCCTGCTTCATCTGGTCGAGTGTTTTGCCTTCTTTCAATGCCTTCTGCACTGCGTCACGGGTTTCCTTCAGCATAGCAAGATAGGCGCGCACATCGTCCAGGCTGGAGACCGGACCATGTCCGGGAATGACCTTCACATCCGCGGGCAATTGCGAGATGACCTGAGCCACGGCGTCAATCATGCCGTTGATGCTGCCGCCGCTCTCCACGTCAATGAAGGGAAAGCCGTAGGTGACGAAGTCGTCACCCATGTGTACGACATTCGAGTGGGGAAAGAAGATGATCGAGTCGCCGTCGGTGTGTCCTGCGGGGAAGTACAGAGCGCGGATGTCTTCGCCGTTCAGGTGGACGGTGACGTCATGATCGAATGTGATGATGGGTAGGGCCTCATGCGGCGCGGGCTTGGTGTCCATATGGATTGAGCCGCCGTTGCCGACGCCTCCGCCGCTCTCCAGGCGTTTGCGAACGTTGTCTTGCGCGATGACGGGCGCTTGTTTCTGAAAGTAGGCGTTTCCACCCGTATGATCGGGATGGTAGTGCGTATTGATGATGAACCGCACCGGTTTGTCGGTGATGCCTTTCAATGCGGCTTGAATCTTATCGGCCAACGGGGCATACTGATCGTCAACAATCACGATGCCATCGTCGCCGACCGAGGCGCCAATGTTTCCACCCGCACCCTGCAGGACGTAGACGTTCCCCGCCACTTTCGCCACCGTTATCTGCACTTTGCTGAAGTCCTGCTCCTGTGCGGCGGCCGGGCCACTGACAAACACAAATGCGGCGAGAAGAACCCAAACTTTGCGCATGATCGTCCTCGATTTCATTTTGACCACGGGCTGACATTCTAAACTGGAATGGGGAGACATGCGGAGTAGGTGCCCGAAGAAACAAAAACAACGGCGGGGTTTGGAGGACGCAGGCAGTTCTATTTTGGCGTAACCGGCTTGGCCGGGCCCTCGATCAGGGCTTGATAGGAGTAGATGACTGTCTGGTCGTACAGCACCTGAGTGGCCCACCATCCCAAGAAAGCCGTAGCGGTAAGAAAAAACGAGAGGACAAGATGGGCCGCCCGAATTTTCCTGCGCCCGTTCAGCACTCCAAGTTCTCCGGGCACTCTTCTTTGCTTCAGCCTATGTTGCCATAGCAGGCACCAACCCGCCGCCGCAAGGACGAGCAGAGTGAATTCCATGTAAGGTGGATCGCTGGCAGAGCGTTCGCGGAGGTGGTGGTACAAAGCGATCAATCCAGGGAAAAGATAAACCGAGGGGACGGCCCATCGCAGCGTGGACCGAAGGTTTGTGCTCCACCAGAACAAGCACAAAGAGAAAGCGATCAGGCCGCTGAATGCGGCGCCTCGAAGCACCATGATCTGATCGTGAAACTGGCGGAGCCGCTCGTTCTTGTCGGTTCCCTGCAACAGAACCGCGGCCTCCTGGATGGGAAAAACGTCTCCGACTAGCTTTTCCTGATTGTCGATCCATTCGTCGGGTTTCGGGACGATCCACCTTCCGGTGTATTTGCAATCCGGATCGGTCTTCCTGAATTGTTCACGCTTCTCCGCGAGCGGATCGCTGGGCTTTAGATCAGTCGTCTTGGATGGTTCACGCTTTTCCGTGAGCGGATCGCTGGGCTTTGCAGCCACCGTCTCCGGTTTAAGAGTGTTACAAAAGACGTCGGTCCGAATACTGGTCTCTGTCACCCCCACTTGGAGCAGATAGTTGGATACCTGAATGTGGAGATCGTCGTCATCGAAAAAGTCCTGCGCGATCCGAGACACCGCCGAACCCAGGGAATAGGTCATCGCGAACAACAGAACACCGGCTACCGCTGGCTGGTTCTGGTCCTTCACCCAGTCCAGAAGCTTTTTCAGGCTGCTTTCGTTAGCTGAGAAGAAGACGTGGATGACGAGGAGCACCCAGGGAAGAGCCAGTGCACCGACGATGATGATATCAAACGCGATGCTAAATGCGCCCATACGTCCCACATCCTCTCGCGGCAAATCGAGTCTTCCCTCCAAATTAGGGTTGGCTCATTTGTCGTCCTTCATTCCACGTCCCGTAACTTCATTTCAAGTCGGCCAAGTCTTCCTGTAACTGCGCCAGGTTGAAACCGCTGGGAGCGACGGTCTGACCGCCTTTCTGCTTGAGATAATCGGGGCTAAGAATGGCGTAGGCTTCATCGCAGTAAGCCGCCCAGAAGCCCCAGGTCATGGTTTGCAGCGCGCCCCAGGTGACGACGGTGAGACTGCGGGAGTCATAGGCGACCACGGGGACAGCGTGTCCTCCCCAGGAGTTGGGTGCGCCATCGCCGCTGGTGCCGATCGAGGTAACGGACCAAGGCTGGTGATTCTGCGTCTGAGCCTGGGCGGTCTTGGGCAAGGCCAGTCCGATGTAGCAGCCGCCGAATATCCAGGTTCCATCCATGATGTGGGTGGTGTTGGAGGGTTCGAGAGCGACGAAAGCCTGAATCTTGTGCCCGGCGATGCCGGTCTGCCGCCAGTAGTTGAGCACGTCGATTTCCTGCGCGCCGTTGTCGTTGGCTCCAGTCTTGGGATTGTAGCCGGTGATAGCGGAGTAGGCAGCTATGATTTGCGCGTCGGACGGAGTGAATACTTTGGATTGGGCATTGGCGGTCCACTCCATGATGAGGTGGCCGGCGGCGGCGCAGGTACAATCGCCGATCTGAGCGTTATCCATCATGCCCCAGGAGACTTTCACGTTGGCGGTCAGATCAAGGCTGGGAGGTGGAGCGGGAAGGGCGGACGTGGCGTAAGTAGCGAACAGGAGCGTGCGCGGGTCGTGCCGCGGCGGGTGTTTGCCGAGCTTCAATTTAAGGGGATCGATTCGCGTTGGGTCCGACTTTAAGGTAACGCTCTTTGTTGGGTCGGTGGAATGAGTGTCGAGTTTCTTTATGGCCATGGCTGAGGTTTCCTTTCTGCTGAGGGCTGCGAGATCCCCGAGGATCCCGGTTTAGAACGAACGGCCTAGCACGTGGGGGGAGACTGCGCGGCGAATAATAGAACGCCGAGGCAAGGTTGCAACAGGGAGTTTGTGCTTGTTACGAAAAACGAACAAGGCGGAGAAGGAGGTGCGATCGAGGAAAAGCAGAGTCAGCGCCAGTTGCGGAGCAGATTTTCAAGAATGTCAGCGGCGGCGGCGAGTTGGGCAAGTTCGCTCCTGGTCAGCGAAGCGAGATGGGCCGCGAGGTGCTCAATGCGGCGTTGGCGTCCTTGCTGGAGAAGACGCGTACCTTTGACAGTAGCGCAAATTTGCATGCTGCGGGCGTCATGGGGATCGCGAGTGATTTTAACCAGACGGCTGCGTTTGAGCGCGGCGACGATGCGGCTCATGGTGGGCGGCTTGACCTGCTCAGCCGTGGCCAGCGCGCCCGGCGTCTTGGGTCCGGCAAAGACGAGTACTGAGAGCGCAGAGAGTTGCGCCGGGCCAACGCCAGAGGCCGCATCCTGTTGGCGTACGCGGCGCAAGAGATGGATGGCGGCGGAATGAATTCGGTCGGCAGCGGTGACGGTCTCCGGCCGGGACACGACAGTCTTGGGCTCTGCAGTTCCGGACTTGACTTTTGCCATGGGATATAGTTAGCTATGCTAATTAATTCGGCCCCGGAGGTCAAGGGTATGAGCGCAACCGCAACAGGAATTGGAATTACCCGGCTCGGCCAGATCGCGGTCAACGCAAAAGATGTGGAACGCGCAGCCGGTTTTTATCAGGATGTGCTGGGGTTGAAGCTGCTTTTCAAGGCGCTCCCGGGGCTGGCGTTTTTCGATTGCGGCGGGGTGCGGCTGATGCTGTCTAGAGCGGAGAAGCCGGAGTTCGACCATCCCTGTTCGGTTCTGTATTTCGCCGTGCCCGACATCCAGGCGGCATACGGGAAACTGAAAGAAAGCGGAGTGCACTTTGAGGACGAGCCGCACCTGCTCGCGAAAATGCCGACGCACGACTTGTGGATGACTTTCTTTCGTGACTCCGAGGGGAACCTACTGGCGCTGATGAGTGAAGTGACGCGGTAGCTCAGAGGACCGCGATGACCATCGGTGCGTTCTCCGGGCGGATTTTCGATTGCCAATTATCCCGGGGCGATTGAGAATTCGTGTGACAAGGCGATCCCATGAGACATGCTCCTCCCGCACTTTCGGCGTCGGGTTTTGGCGGCGCCTGGTTTGCGCTGTGCGTGGGATTCGCGCTGCACATTCTGGACGAAGCCTCCACTGGGTTTCTTGCGGTGTATAACCCAACTGTGACCATCTTGCGCGAGCGCTGGAGCTGGTTTCCCATGCCGCCATTTGAGTTTCGAGAGTGGCTGATCGGGCTGATTGTGGCTTGCGGACTGCTGTTCTGCCTGACTCCGGTGGCGGCGCGCGGGATGACCGGCTTGCGCCCGCTGGCGTGGTTTTATGCCGTGATCATGTTTCTCAACGGGTTGGGTCACACGCTGTTCTCGATTCTGGGACACACCGTGGATGCGGTAAGATTTCCGCGTCCGGCACCCGGGTTTTATTCCTCGCCGTTTTTATTCGCGGCCTCGCTGTGGCTGATGTTCCGGCTGCGGCGAACCGCGCGTGTTGATTTTCAATTACCAACTGCCGATTGATGAATCGCCGATTGATGAATCATTGACCCGCGACAAATCTGTGGGTTTGCGCGCCGGACGGTGCAGTGCCGACCCTGCTATCATCGTTTGCGGAGTTTGGTGAATGCCATGGAAGACATGGAAGACGAGGAAGAACTTCCTTATATTTCCGGTTCAGG
>PMSQ01000194.1 GCA_003168355.1 Acidobacteriaceae bacterium
GCGCCTTCGGGGGCGGCGAAGATGCCTTCCACTTTCGCCCAGTGGCGGGTAGCGGCAACAATTTCCGCGTCGGTAGCGGCGAGGGCCAGACCCCCACTTTTCTTGAGGATGTCCAGGATCAGATAGTCGCCGTAGGGTTTGGGAACGCGCAGACCAGCGGCCAAGGTCGAGGCGTGAGGCCACATTTCGGAAGCGGTGCGGCCTTCATCCCATGCTTTAACAATGGGGGCGCATCCTGAAGACTGCACGCTGATCATATTCGGGCGCTCGGACCCGATAAAACCCAGTTGCTCCATTTCGTCGAAGGCCTTCCACATGCCGAGAAGGCCGACTCCGCCGCCGGTGGGATAGATGATGCCTTGTGGAAGCTTCCAGCCGAGTTGCTCGGCAACTTCGTAGCCCATGGTCTTCTTGCCCTCGACGCGGTAGGGCTCTTTGGTGGTGGAGACGTCGAACCATCCGTCGTTTTCCCAAGACTCGGTTTCTTTGAGTTCGGCGACTTTGCGGGCGCAGTCGGAGATGAGGCCATCGACCAACGTGACGTGCGCGCCGTAGTAATGGCACTCGATGCGGTTGGCCATGGGAACATCTTTGGGCATGAAGATGTGGGCTTCGATGGCGGCGGCAGCAGCGTAGGCGGCAAGGGCTCCGGCTGCATTTCCGGCGGAGGGGATGGCGAGCTTTTTCAGACCGAAGTGGCGGGCCATGGTGACAGCGGCGGAGAGTCCGCGAGCCTTGAAAGATCCGGTGGGATTCAGGCCTTCGTCCTTGATAAAGGCATTCGGATACTCGCGGCTGCGCAGCATGGGAGTGAATCCTTCGCCGAGCGAGACGGGCGTGGCTTCGGGAAGGACCGCGTCGTATCGCCACATGGTGGGCGCAAGCGGCAGCAACGATGCCGGCGAGAAAGTTTTCTTGATGCTGGCAAGATCGTAGCGGGCGTAGAGGATGCCGCCATCTTTCGGGCAAACGGTTTGGGGACGGTCGGCGGGGAAATGTTCGCCGCAGCGGGTGCATTCGAGGTGAGTGAGGCGGGACACGGAGAGAGTTTAGCAGGGGTGGGATTCAATAAGGGCGTGTGGAAGTCGGGCCATCCACGAGTTGGGCAAATTAAGAGCTGGGACGGTGATGGAAATTCCCCTGCGAGGCATACTGCAGCACAGGCGGGAAGGGATCCCCCTTCGGCTTCGCTCAGGGCAGGCTTTCGACTGCGGTTGTGCTTCGCATTCGCGAAGCACAACCTACGCTCAGGATGACAAAGTCCGGGATGAAAGAGTTCGGATGAAAAAGTATGGATTCTACTTCGAGCTGCGCTTAGCTGCGCGCTTCGAAGGCGGAATGCCTCTCTCGGGACGCTCGTTTTCAATCGGGTCGGATAGGTTGTGCAGCGGCTTGTCACCTGCCGAAGACAACTGCGGACCGGTCTCGGGCACGGTCAAACCCTGCGCGGTATTTGTCGACTCGTTGAAGGTTGTCCCCGATTTCGCGGCGGCTATGGCGAACACTCCATGGGGAACGCCGTTGGTGAAAGCGGTGGCAATGTAATCGCCCACCATCAGGCCGTTCTGCGAATTAGGCAGCCATGCGAGCTGCATCTGGCTGGCCAGTTTCACCGGAGTGTTCCAGGTAGATCCGCCGTTATGGGATGAAATGTAGCCCACGCCGAGCCGGCAAGTCGAGGTCGTACACTTGCTCTGCGGATAGAAATAGAAGTGAATCGCAATGTGCGCGGTGGCGCCCGACGTCGCAGGATCGATGCCGATTCCTGGAATGAAGTGATCCAATGTGCTGGTGGTGGCATCGATAGGAATGCGGGTTACCTTGGACCACTGCAGGCCGTTGGTTGAGGTGCTGTATACCAGGTCATTGGTCGAGCACGAGGTTCGGAAACGGCAATCCTCCCAGACCACATACACCTTACCTGCGCCATCCATTGCCGCCGAGGGCAGTGGGCCGCTGCGAATTCCGCCTGCGTCGGTGTGGCTCTGAATGTTCGAGACAGTTGCCGGCACTGACCAGCTCCCGCCTCCGTTCGTCGAGATGAAGGCAGAGATACCGGAGGTTTCAATCGGTACTATCACCGTGCCGTTGGGCTGCACCAGCGGTTGCCCACCGACGCCGGCGGCCTGGGTCGCCGTCGTTTTCGCTGCCCCCCAGGTCAGGCCTCCATCGCTTGAGGTGCTCATCAAAATCCCGTCTCCGGTGTCGGGATTATCCCACTCGACGTAGCAGTTGCCATAGAACGGGCTGGTGGCGGTGCTGTCGCAGACGATCCAGTTCTTGTCGGAGCTGTCTACAACTGGACCGACGCTGACCGGGTTGTCCCAGGTGAACCCTCCGTCGGTGGAACGGCTCACTACGACCGCGACGGTTGTGGTGGTGTTGGAGATGGGTAAGGAAGCGATCATCCAGACACCGTGCTTGGCGTCGTAGGCTACGGCCGGATCGCTGGCTGCGTCGTAGGGACCACCGCCGTTGCCCTTGGTGAGGCCCGGCAGGAAGCCGTGAGACCAGGTGGCGCCGCCGTCAGTGGAAGTGGCCCAGCCAATCGCGGTGGCGCCGCCGGGAGCGATGCGTCCAGTCTGAAACGCGGCCACCAGCGTGGTGCCATTGGCCAACACATGCGGCTCGACTTCGGTGGCATGCTGGCCCGGAGCAACGGTGAATGGATCGGAACTGATTTGGGTAAGCGATACGGCGGTGGTGTCCTGGGCATGCGCGGGATCGGCGGGTGCAAAACAGAGGCTCAGCACTGCCAAGACGGCAAGGAGAGAATGCGGGCCGCAAAAAGCAGAGAGAAGGCGATTCATCAGGATTTGTCCTCAGGCGCGGAGAATGATTTGCACAGAGTTGCTTCCCTGAATGGCAGGACATTCGCGGGCGTCAACGATGCACGGTAGTAGTGACCGTGCCGGCGAACATACCGCGGAATCTCTACGACTGTCAATGAGAAGAATTTTGCACGTGCCAGCCAAGTTGTTGAGGCGCCTCTACTCGGTCGGGGACAGAATGCGGGTGAACATGACTGCTACGTCATCTTTGTAGATCGGCTTCCAGGCATCGGTGTCCCGCAGAATGTTGACCAGGGCAGAGTCTTTGAGCGCGAGCACACGGGGAGCCTGGGTACTGCTGAAGAAAACCTGCGTGCTACACAACCCTTACACCCCCAATTGTCATCTACTGCTGGCGCGCCAGACGGAGTCTATTATGTTTTCATCTGCGAAGGGTATTGCCGCGGTTATTCTTTTCGGTTGTGCATTAGTGTGCTTTGCACAGAGGCCCCCGAGCTGGGTCTATTCCACTTATCTCGGTGGTACCGGGTCAGGCACTATCACTGCCGCAATTCGCGACCCGGCTGGAAACATCTATGTCGCCGGCACAACCACTTCGCCGGACTTCCCTACCACGGCCGGTGTCTACGAGCCCGCCTATCCCGGTCCCACAGGTTACAACGTTGTCTTCGTGTCGAAGTTCTCGGCAGCGGGATCGTTGGTTTGGTCGACCTTCCTGGGGCCTGGATCGTATCAATTCGGCATAGCCAGCGCGGTTCAGGTTGATTCCAATGAGAACGTCTACGTTGCCGGCATATTTCAAGGCCCCGGATTTCCTACCTCTGCCGGCCTTCCGACCGGTGGCAGCGTATTTGTCGTCAAGCTGAACTCGACAGGTTCGCAACTGGTTTATGGTGCGACCATGGGGCCCAATTCAACCGATAGCAGCCCCAAACTCGTGCTCGATAGCCTAGCGGCTGCATTTGTTACCGGCAGCGGCCCCGCCGGCGACTGCTGTAACGGGAAAACTGGGATCATCGGCCCTCTCGGCGGCATTGACGATTTCTGGGTGGCCAAGATTAATTCCGCCGGCACTGCTATCCCATGGTCCGTCGAGATGGGCGGCAGCGGTGAAGATGAGGCCAACGGGCTGGCCATCGACAGTGAGAATAAGCTGTACATCACCGGGTTCACCGAGTCGCCTGATTTCCCGCGGACCGCGGGAGCTTTGAATCAGCCCGGCGGCGCGAGGACTCCGATTGTTAAGCTCGATCCTTCGCGGCCTCCGTCGTCATCGTTGGTTTACTCCGCAATAGCGGGTAATCCCGGCCATAACTCTAACAACTTCATTTCCGGAGAATCTATCGCCGTCGACCAGTCGGGCAACGCCTACGTTGGCACTTGGACCTACAACATCGGTTTGTTTACTAGCCCGTGGGCCTTCCAGACAGAAGCGCCGACCGCGCCCAATGCCTACGTGTTTGAGCTGAACCGTCCCGGCAGCTTAATGTTGAACGGAACCTACCTCGGCGGTGGAAACCTTGACTACGTGGGACAGGTTTCAGTTGACGCCGGGGGCAATACCTACGTCACGGGGTCCACATATTCCTGGAATTTTCTTACGACCGCCTACGGAAACCCGACGCCGCTGGACAGCGTCAGCCAAGCCTATTACGTGAAGCTGAATCCCCAGTTCGCAGCTGTGTCGTCAGTAGTGTTCGGTGCAACGGGGGAAGCCGAGAATTACGATGGTTTTGCGGCAGCTCCGGATGGCACCGGAGGCCTGTGGGTCGCTGGCGATGCCGGCAGTCAGTTCCCCACCACGCCGGATGCATATCAGCCTGCCTACCAGGGAAATGATGACGGATACCTGCTGCACACCGACTTTGCGGGCCTATGCCCAAGCGGCGGTGAAGGGGTGGAAATCTGTGCGATTTCCGCAGACAATACTCTTTCCGAACGTATCCACTTCATCAGTCAGGGCGGCAATGTCGAGGCCGCAACAAATATTGCGCTAGCTGTCGACGGAATGTCCGCGTATAGCCTGCACGCCGCCCAGTTCGACACTTGGTTGCCGGTCGCTCCCGGCACTCATCTCGCCACTGTCGTAGTGGAGGATGCAAGCGGCACGCAACATGAAGACCAACAGCAGTTCAGCGTGGCGGCGTCCAGTGTTTGCCCGCTCAATCCGGTAAATCCGTCGCTGACCCTGTGCAGCCCTCTGAATGCGGCCGTAATCAAGGGCCCGCTCACGATCCAGGTGCAGGCCAACGATGCCGTCCCGCCAACCGCCTTGCAGTTGTATGTCGACGGCAACCTGCAGACGATAGTGAAGGGCCAAAACGGCAGCTACACCTACACCTTGCGTCTGACACCCGGCATTCATAGCGTGGTGGTGCAGGGCGTGGATAGCGGCGGCAACTTCCTGGCCACGACCGCGGTCGCGCGCGTAGTGCAATAAGCGGAGGCAGCTTCTACTTGCTGGTCGCCTTGCTGGTCGCCCGAGCCGGTATGAATAAGATCGCTACGGTGTCACCGTAGATCGGTTGCCAATTGGGCGTTTCGAGCAGAATGTTGGCGAGGGCAGAGTCCTTGGGCACGAGCACACAGCCCGCCTGATACTGCTGAAGAAAATCCTTCCAGCCGGGCTCGACATGCACCATCTTCAGGTAGGACTTTAGAAATTCTTCGCCGTACAGATCGTGGCGGTCATCGACCACGACTTTTATTCGGGGATAGAGACGGTAGATTAAATATCCGCCCCACGAATCGGGGCTGAGGACCGGGCCCGACACATCGTGCTTCTCCAGATAGTTGACCGCTTCAACCGGGAAGCGCTTGCCGTCGAAATGTGCGTTCATGAGCTGAGTGTCACCCAATCGGCCGGCATGGGCCGCAATCCAGACGGCGAGCACGATGGCCGCAGCGGGCCAAAGAGAACCCCGCAGGCTGCGGTCGATCGCCTGCATTCGGTGAAGGAACTGCGGGGATGCGGCGCGGGAGGAGGCGGGAGAGATTCGTCGCTTGGCGAGTCTGTTTCCAAGTCCTTCTGTAAGTCTTTCCATCGCATCCGACAACCAGGGGCCTATCACCAGAATTAACAGGAGAGACGAGACTGGAATGTTCCGCGACGCATAGAGGCCGGAATATACGGCGAACAGCACCACCAGGATTTGGCTCGCGCGAAACTCTCTGGCTTCGCGCTTTTTCGCCGCTAATGTGAGCAGTAACAACGCCGCAAAACACTTTTGTGCGACCCCGTGAAAATTTGGAGATTGAAATTCGTCGATATGATCCATCAGGAAGCGATTGGAAAGATAACGATAAATATGAAGGTGCAGGTTCCAGCCGTAAGGATTCAAGAATGTAGCCAGCACGCTCAAGAGGCCAGTGAATGCCAGAGCCCGGGCGCGCTTCCCTGCCCGGATGTTTTGCAGAACGTCGTCGAAGCGATCTCCCGTTAGACGAAACGATTGCCAAGCCGCGGCGATCCAGTAGATGCCAAGAAGAGAGAATCCAACCAGAAATCCACCGTGCAAATTTACCCATACAATCATGAGCAGCGGCAGCAGCCAAAGGAGCCAACGGCGATGGCGTTTTCTTGCCTTGATCGTTGAGGTCGCGGAGGAAGAGGAATAGGAATCAGGATCGCGGCAAGTCTCTTCGGACGACTCCAAAATCCAAAACCACGCGACCGTGAACAACCAGCTCACCACGTGGGGGCGCGCCAGGAAATGGATCATGGCCGCCGACGCCGCCAGCAACAACAGCATCAAGGCCAGAAGAAAATTTGTGTTCCGGCGCAGGAGCAGGCGAAACGTCCACGCAAAGGTTGTGGCGATGATCAACGCGGTGAAGAGCACCACTGCGTTCAGACCGGCTACAGTGTCCAACCAACCGACGAGCACGTCGTAGAGCCACTCCCAGGCAAACCAGGGCTGGCCGGCCATGGCGGAGGAAAATGGATCGATGCGCGGAATCGCATGGGTTGAAAGAATCAGCTGTCCGGTGCGAATGTGCCAGCCGATTCCGGCATCACCCAATAGCCGCACCGATAAGGTTGTAAATACGAGCAGTCCCAGCAGCGCGACGAAAATCAAATCGCTCACGGAGGGGACCAACCACCGCACCCACCGCGGTTGCGGAGTTGCGGCGGCAGAACTTGTGGAGCCGATTGCCATCGCGGTGAATCTTATAGAGTAGAGCGATGAACGGCAAGACTGCACATCGGGTGGTCATCGTGGGGGCGGGCTTTGGTGGCCTGAACGCGGCCGAAAGTCTGGCTCGCGCACCCGTGGGAATCACCGTCATCGACCGGAAAAATCATCACACGTTTCAGCCGTTGCTCTATCAGGTGGCTACCGCGGGTCTTTCTCCAGGCGAGATCACTGCGCCGATTCGATCCATTCTCAGCCGTCACAAGAACGTTGAGGTTTTGATGGCCGAAGTGACCGGCTTCGACCTGGAAAAGCGAGTGGTGAAAGCCGCAGAACAGGAAATTTCCTATGACTCGCTGATCGTCGCAGCGGGCGCCAGCCACGCCTACTTTGGCCACGACGAATGGGAGGCTCTGGCTCCCGGACTCAAGACCATCGAAGACGCGCTCGAAATCCGGCGCCGTGTCCTGCTGGCCTTCGAACTCGCCGAACGCCGTGCCTTTGCGGGCGAAGGCTCCGATCCGCTGAATTTTGTGGTGGTCGGCGGCGGCCCCACCGGAGTGGAACTGGCGGGAACGCTGGCGGAAATCTGCCGCCACGCTCTGGCTCACGACTTCCGGTCGATTGATCCGCGGCGCACTCACATTCACCTTATCGAAGGCGGGCAACATGTGCTGCCGGCTTATCCGGAAGATCTCTCGCGTAGTGCCCTGGAGCAACTGCAGCGGCTGGGCGTGGAAGTGGTTACCTCTGCCCTGGTCACACAGATTGAGCCCGGGGTCATTTCTATGGGAGCAAGGCGGATGAATGCAGCGGTCATCCTGTGGGCCGCGGGCGTGGCCGCCTCTCCGCTTGGCCAGAAGCTGGGCGCGCCCGTGGATCGAGCCGGCCGGGTGCAGGTGGAGGCTGATCTCAGCATCCCCGGCCACCCGGAAGTTTTTGTCATCGGAGACCTGGCCGCGCTTAAAGACGAATCCGGCAAGATGCTGCCCGGCGTGGCGCCGGTGGCGATTCTCGAAGGGCGCTTTGTCGCCAAGCTGATTCGCCGAAGAATGGAACTGGCAGGAGCCTCCGCCGCTGAGCGTGAATCCGCGCCGCGCGTGGCTTTTCACTACTTTGATAAAGGGAGCCTGGCGACGATTGGCCGCGCTGCCGCGGTCGCACAGTTTGGCAAGATTCACATTTCGGGCTTCATGGCATGGCTGGCGTGGCTGTTCGTGCATATTCTGTTTCTGATTGGTTTCCGCAATCGCGTGCTGGTCTTTATCCAATGGGCGTGGTCGTATTTCACTTATGAGCGCGGCGCTCGCCTGATTACCGGCAGCACCAATCTGCCGGGATGGAGCGGGCTGCACTCCGGAACTCGCGGCAGCGAAGCGGAACAAGAAATCTCTGCCGCCGTCCACAAATGAGAGTAAGAATTAGGGTTGAAGAGGACGGGCGACTCGTGAAAAGCAATCCCATGTTGCGAATTGTGTTCGGGCTCGTGGCGGCGCTTGCTCTCTGCTCCGTCTCCTCTGCCGAAGTCCTAAGGGTCGTGGTCAATGACACCATTCAGCCGATTACCGAGGAATATATCGCGAGGGCCATTGACGAGGCGCAACGGCGCAACGATCAAGCTGTATTGATCGAGATTAATACGCCGGGCGGGCTGGTTGAATCGACCCGCGAGATCATCCAGAAGATCACGAACTCATCCGTTCCCGTGATCCTTTACGTCACACCCAGCGGCAGCCGTGCCGCGTCCGCGGGATTTTTTATCCTGGAATCGGCCGACATCGCCGCGATGTCACCTGGCACGAACACTGGTGCGGCCCACCCGGTCAACCTCGGCGGCGGACAGATGGACGATGTGATGAAACAAAAAATAGAAAATGACGCGGCTGCCCTGATGCGCTCTGTTACCGCTCGGCGCGGCCGCAACGTGGACATCGCAGAAAGCACGGTGCGGCAATCAAAGTCCTTTACCGAGCAGGAAGCGCTCACGCAGCACTTGATCGACTATGTGGCTTCGAGCGAGGACGATCTCTTCCGCCAGATCGACGGCAAGAGCTTTAAGCGCTTTGACGGGCACGAGGTCACACTCAAGTTGTCCGGCCAGCCCGTCGCGATTTTCGGCATGACGCTGAAGGAACGCATCCTCGGCTATTTGATGGATCCAAATATTTCCTTCATATTTCTCGCGATCGGAGCGCTCGCGCTGTATGCCGAATTCAATCATCCCGGCGCGGTGGTTCCCGGAACCGTGGGCATCGTCTTCATTTTGATCGCGGCCTTTGCGCTGAATCTGTTGCCCACGCGGTTTGCCGCACTGGTGCTGATTCTGGGGGCATTTGCGCTGTTCGCCGCGGAGGCGAAGTTCGCCAGCCATGGCGTGCTCACGGTTGGCGGCATCACCCTGCTCACTCTGGGAGGACTGCTGCTGGTGGACTCGCCCATTCCAGAGATGCGCGTCCACCTGCTGACCGCGCTCGCGGTGAGCATTCCGCTGGGCCTGATCACCGCGTTCCTGATGAGCATCGCTCTGAAGGCTCGGCGAAATAAGATGGTTTCGGGCGCTCAGGGGTTGATCGGTGAGACCGGAATCGCGCAAACGGCGCTCTCCCCGCGCGGAAAAATATTTGTCCACGGCGAACTTTGGGATGCCGTGTCATCTTCCGAGGTGTTGACAGGACAGCCTGTGGTAGTGCGCCGGATCGACGGACTGCTGCTACAGGTCGAGCCGCTGGTCGTGACGCAGACTATACCGGTCATACCCGGATTGAAGCGCCCCTGATTGAAGGCCGCTGCTTGAGGCGCGCACCAGCGCAAGCAACTTTCTGTCTCCGAATTCCGCGTTCCCGCCCTGCCATTGCGTTACAATCCGCCTCAGAAGCGCTTGTGTGTTCTGGGCGCGGAGGCGTCAGTATGGAACTCAGCTTTGGCTTTGTCGCAGTCGTCATCATAATCGTTGTCCTCTACGTGGTCAGTTCCATCAAGATTCTGGCCGAGTACGAACGTGGCGTCATCTTCCGGCTTGGCCGCCTGCTAAAAACCGCGAAGGGCCCGGGCGTGGCATTGGTGTTCGTCCCGATTGACCGCATCGTGCGGGTGTCGCTGCGTCAGGAAGCGCTCGAAGTGCCGCCGCAAGACATCATCACTCGCGACAACGTTACGCTCAAAGTGAACGCAGTGATTTTCTTGCGTGTGATCGATCCTAACAAGGCTGTGAATGAAGTTTCCAATTACGTCTACCAGACTTCGCAGTTTGCGCAGACCACGCTGCGTTCTGTGCTGGGCGAGCAGGAACTCGATGAACTGCTTTCCCACCGCGAAAAAATCAATCTGCGGCTGCAAAGTATTCTCGACCAGCACACTTCACCCTGGGGCGTGAAAGTGACCAACGTCGAGGTGAAGCAAGTGGATATGCCGGAATCGATGCTGCGCGCCATGGCTAAGCAGGCCGAGGCCGAGCGCGAAAAGCGGTCGAAGATTATTCACGCAGAGGGCGAGTTCTCGGCTGCGCAGCGACTGGTGGACGCCGCCCATCTGCTGGCCACCGAGCCGGTCAGCGTGCAGCTTCGCTACCTGCAAACTTTAACTGAAATCGGCGTCGAGAAAAACACCACCGTTATCTTCCCCGTGCCCGTGGACTTTTTCTCGGGACTGCAGAAGATGCTGGGCAAGGGTCTCGATGATACGACGCCTGCGGCGAAGCCGGCGTGAGTACGACCGGCTTCAGCAAAACGGCGGAGGCTGGAGGTTGGCTTCATTGCGCAGCCGAGTCGCGCAATTCTTGAGGAGCGGTTATGGCTTCGTCACAGGACACTGAAATCACATTGGGCACAGCGAAACTGCTGGGGCTTTTTTTTGGGCTGGTGATGATCTGCGCCGTTTTCTTCGCGCTTGGTTACACGCTGGGGCGCAAGGCGGACGCTGGACTCGGCACTCCCAGCTCGATGGCTCCGCTACGAACCGCATCCAACGGCTCGAAGCCCGCTGGATCCGCCGGTACACCAGCGCCAACGCCGATGACCTTTTATAAAGCCGTGGAACAGCAGAACGCGAATCCACAACTGACGCCGGCTTCCGCCGATGCGGGGCCGACGGGCGCCGGAACTCCGAGTCAGCCATCGGCGGGGCCAGCGGCCTCGTCTTCGACCGGAGCGTCTTCTTCCGGAGTGCAAGCTCAGCCTGCGCAGACCGGCAATTCTCCAGACGCCACGGCGGCTATTCCGGGCGCCAGTTACTACGTGCAGATCGCGGCGGTGAGCAAGCAGGATGATGCTGACGCCTTGGTGGATGCGCTCAAGAAAAAGCAATATCCCGCCTTTGTGGCGAGCAATTCGGCGACCGACAAATTGTTTCGTGTGCAGCTCGGCCCATTCGCCGACATCAAAGAGGCCGAAGCCATGCGCTCCCGCCTGGTCAACGACGGATATAACCCGATCCTTAAGAAGTGAAACCCCCTATGAATGGTGACCGCCTATTGAACCGACGCGTGATTTTCAAGCTGCACGGCATGGACCCACTCGACGCCACCGTTCTTAAACAGGATGAAGCCGGTTACTGGATTCGCGGCGGCACTCTGGTCAGCAGACTCGACGAATCCAAGTGTTCGCTGCCGGACAACGATGTGCGCTACCTCGAGTTCAACCGCATCGAATGGTTGCGCGCTCCGCGGCAGCGCTCTTGAAGACTTCCTAGCGCTTCATATTGACAAGCGTCGATTTAGAAGATATTCATGGTCCAGCCCAATGACCAGCCCAGCCCCATCCTTGGACCGCACACTCCACGCCATCGCCGATCCCACTCGTCGCCGCATCCTGGGCGCGCTCAAGCAGGGCCGGGTAAACCCCGCAGGCAAAAATAGCGGACTGTGCGCCGGCGACATTGAGGATCGCGTGAGTCTTTCTCAGCCCACCATCTCGCACCACATGGCGATTCTGACCAAGGCGGGGTTAGTCGAGGCGGTGAAGCAGGGGCAATGGCGGTGGTACCGGCGCAACGAAAAGGCTCTTCGGCGGCTGGTAAAAAGTTTGCGCGCCGGGCTTTGAATGGCCCGCTGTGATCTTCGGGAGGCAGGGGCTGTTAGCCCACGCTGATTTTGGAGACTTTACGCGGCACTAACAATACTAAATGTATTTGTGAGCTTCTCGGCAGATCTCGACGGGTGCTTTTTCGCTATGGGCGTCTGACGGAGCCTGAGACCAGCTAGCTGGCGGAAGCCGCGGCAGCTCGGGCCTTTTGCAGCAAGCGTCGAGCCTGCGAGATCAGCTCTGCCACTTCGAAGGGCTTCACCAAATAGGGTACGTTGTTTTCCTGCAGGAACGCCCGCTCACCGCCCTGCTCCACGCCATTCGAGAACGTAAACAGGATGTGCTTTTCCATGTCGGCGCAGTGCTGCTTCAACCAGAGGAAGGCTTCTTTCGCGTTCCAGTCCGCCGGCATTTTGCCGCTCATGATCACGGCATCGAAGGGCTCGGAGAGCAGGCGGGTTTTCACGTCCTCACTTCTGGCCGCAGTCACCACACTGGCCCCGGCGCCGGTGAGCACATCGCGCTCGAACTCGAGCACTGCCTCTTCTTCCTCCACCAGCAATATCCGGCCCTCGATGGCGCCTTCGCGCTTGGGTGGAATCACAGGAGCCGCTTCCACTACAGCTGCCGCCGCTGTCGCCATGGGTAGACGCACGTCAATGACCGCGCCGCCCTCGATCGCATTGTGCGCGGTGATGTCGCCGCCGTGCTCCTTCACGATTCCATAGCAAATACTTAGACCCAACCCCGTTCCCTTCCCGACACTCTTAGTGGTATAGAACGGATCGAAAATTCTCTTGGGATCCTTGATACCAGGACCGTCGTCGGCAAACTGCGCGCACGCGCAGCCATTCTCGCAAAAAACGCGGATCTTCAGCTTCCCAGAACGGCCGGATTCCAGAACCGCATCTACGGCATTGTTGATGATGTTCAGAAATACTTGCTCAATCTGGTGCGGATCGGCCACCACCATCGCGGGCTCCGCCGCAAAATCTTTTTCCACAACGATGTGGTTCACCTTGAGATCGTAGTCGCGCAGGGCGAGCGTTTCTTCGAGCACCCTTCTAATATCGACCTCCGACCGCTCGGGCTTCCTCTGCCGCGCGAAGGAAAGCAGATTCTGCACCACCCGGTGCGTGCGTTGCGCCTGTTTGAACATCTTGGCCACATAGTCCTGGGCGCGTTCGTTCAATCCTTCGCTTTCGAGCAACTGCGCGTAGCCAAGAATCGCGGTCAGCGGATTGTTCAGTTCGTGCGCCACTCCCCCGGCCAGTTGTCCCAGGCCTGCCAGGCGTTCCGACTGCAGCAGCCGGCGCAGCAGCATCTGCTGTTCACGCGTCGCGCCGATGCGCGCTGCCAGCAACTCCAGGGGCAGAACATCCTCGGTCAGCAAAGGTTCTTCCGGTTCGCGCAACCCCGCCAGCAACAGGGCGCCCAGCAACTCCCGCTCGCGTCCTCGGACCGCGATGGCGTGTGCCTCCCGAAAATTGATCTGCAGCAGCTCATCGCCCGGAATCATCAGCGGAGTCAAATCCGCGAGCACCAGATGCCCGATCACCTGCTTAGAGAAAATCCCGGCGTTTTTCACCTTCTCATCGGTCGTCCGCTGCGCCAGAGCGTCGAGGGCGCAGACCAACGCCCCATCCATGCCCGCCTGTCCGGCCAGCCGGAAGCGCCCTTCCGGACTGTGCACGATAATCGCCGCCTGTCGGAACCGGCTCGCCTCGGCTATGCCCTCGCAGATCGGGTCGTATTGCCTGTTTTCCTCTTCCGACGGTACGGCTCCCAGAAAAATCTCCGTGTACTTCTCCATTTCCAGGCGCGCCCGACGGTCTCGCAGTTGGGCAGCCCTGTTGGAAGCGATCTCGTCCTCCAGCACCAGAACGATCATCCCCATCGCGGCGATCACCTTCATCAGGTTCAGTGTTCGCGTCAGCACGATTGGCACGCCCGTCTCTCCCAGCAGCGGCGTCAACAGCAGGGGAAGCGACCACGCCCCCAACCCTCCCACGGTAAGCATCACTCCCGCTGTCAGCCTGCGGAACGCCAACGCAAACAAAAGGGAGGTGATCAGCAGGGTTCCGCCTTCGACCAGCATCAGGACAGCGCCGTATTCCTGCCGCCACGTCAGCCAGATTGCGCCGCTTCCTACCAGCGCTACCAGCAGCAGGCTCAGCCATATCGGTAACAAATGTCTTTCTAAGCTCCAGCGCGCGGCTACCAGCAGTGCCGCGAACACACTAGCCAGCAGAAACGCCCGTGCCAGTTGCCCCGGCACAGGGTCAATCGACACCAGGATGGTGAACAAAATCACCGGCGCGGCAAATGCCACAACGTACAGAATGCGCGGCTTTCGGCTCAGATATTGCGGCGCCATGGAGCCCAGGAACATGAGCGCCGCCATTTGTATGCTCGCGCGGGAAATCGCCAGCCAAAAGCCCGCCTGCTCCCGCCCGAAAACTTCCATCTCCAGCTGAATCGCGGCGAACATCCAGCCCACCAGCCACATCATTTGCCGCTGGCGAGCCGTCGTAGCTTCCCCGGCCCTCATCCGTAGCGGGGGCAACGTCCGTCTCTGCCGCCACAACGCGCCGAATACCGCCACCAGTACGAACAGCAGAATCAGCGTTGGCGCCCTGTAGAGATCTGCGCTTATGGGCATAATTTGTGCGGACCAGACGTCACAAGTTTAATTGGTTGTCCACTTCGTGAAGATGTATAAGCTGGTTCGGCTGCAACGCTCACCCTTCGCGGGAGATCGCAATTCCGATTTTCGAGCCGGGGTCCTTAACCCCTGATTCCACTGTTGCGTCTATCCTGAAGGAACAGGAGCCGTATTGTGTCTTTCGCCGCATCAACCCACCTTCTCCGAGGCCTTCTCGCCGCGCCCCTGCTGCTTCTCTCATCGCTCCCGCTGCACGCTCAGGCGTCTTACACTTCTATGCCTCTCGACCAGGGATTTGGGCCCCTTGACCAGTCCCAGCCCTCCATTCCGATCCTGCAAATCATCACCGAGTTCACCGCGAAGGAAGCCGTTTTTCGCCAGGCTCTCAACAACTACACCTGGCAGCGCAGCGTTCGCGTTGAAACCGTCGACGACGATGGCAAGGCTGACGGCCGCTATTATCAGGTGGTTGACATTGCCTTCGACGACCAGGATCGCCGCACCGAGCGCGTCCTCGAGTCGCCAGCGGACACCCTGACACGCGTCATGATGTCGCCCGCCGATTTCGAAGACATTGAAGAACGCCTGCCTTTCGTCCTTACCACCCAGGACGCCCCGCAATATGACATCGCCTATATCGGCAGGCAGAAGATCGATGAGATCGATACCTGGGTCTTCGACGTCAAGCCTAAAGTTATCGAGAAGAAGAAGCGCTACTTCCAGGGCCGCATCTGGGTCGACCAAAAGGAACACCAGATCGTCGTCACCAACGGCAAGAACGTTCCCGACGACGTTCGTCCCGGCCACGAGGATCTCTCCATGCCGTTCGTCACCTACCGCCAGATGGTCGACGGCAAGTATTGGTTTCCGGTTTACACTCACGGCGACGGCGTCCTGCATTTCTCCGCTGGGCACGGCTACCTCAGCCAGGACGTCCACATGCGCGAGACGTTGAAGTACACCAATTACCACGAATTCCACACCAGCATCCGCGTCATCTATCAGGGTCAGGACATCACCGGCAACCCGCAGAAGCAGCCGCCCGCGCAAACGCCCCCGTCTTCGGGATCGCCCTCGCCGCCCTCTGGGCAGCCGCCGCCTGCCAATCCGCAATAGCTGACTGGTCCTTGTCTCTGAACGCTGGACGCCGAGCGCGGTCTACGCCAGCCTCCGCCCCAGCCTCATCGCTTTCATCCGCGTTCGCGCGCGCAGCAGTTCGTCTGGTTGCGAACCGGCCATCCCAATCCACAGCTTCCCGACCGGCTTGGCGCCGACCATTCTCGCGGCCACTTTCAGCGCCCGTGGGGCGCCGGTCGAGAGCGGAATGAAGAGAGCGGGCACCGCGGCCGATGCGATCAGCACCGCCTTCCTCGTCCTCAGCTTCGACCGCATCACCGGACCCAGGTTCTTTCCCCATGGCCAGTACGTATAGCCGATCAGCCGCTCCATAAACCGGCGAAAGACCGCCGTCACGTTGTAGTAATTCACCGGCGAACTCAACACTACCGCGGTCGCGCTCTCTACTCTCTGCAGCACCGACTCCAGACCGTCCTGATGCACGCACTCCCCGCGCGCCGGACCCTTTTCCTGGGTGCACATCCGGCAGTTCCTGCAGAACTCGATCTGCTGCTCGATCAGGTAAATCTTCTCCGTCGCCGCGCCGTTCTCCCGCGCGCCTTCCAAAACCGCATCGACAGCCTGATCTGCGATCCCGCCCCTCCGATAACTTCCGACGATTGCGACCACCCTTGCCATGGCAAAGCCCCCAACCTACCGCGATACCACCTTCGTGTTAATCGGTCAGTGTCGCCGATCACTGCACCTGCTGCCCGTCCAGCCCTCAAACTATGCACCCCGGAACCTTTTTTCCCTTTCCCGTCTTTTAGCCTTTGCCGCGTCCCTCCCGCCCTGGTACCATAAAAGAGCTATCCCAGCGGATTCCAACACTCTATAAGCTGGTAATCCGCATCCCCTCTGGAGGACGTACTTTGCCCGCAGCCGAAAGATTTCTCTTTACTTCGGAATCCGTCACCGAAGGCCATCCCGACAAAATCGCCGATCAGGTCTCTGACGCCATTCTCGACGCCTGCCTTGANNCATCGCCGGCGAAATCACCACCCGCGCCTACGTCGATTTCCAGGCGCTGGTCCGCGGCGTCGTCACCGCCATCGGCTATGACAATGCGGTCTACGGATTCGATTCCAACACCTGCGCCGTGATTTCGACGATCAACAAGCAGTCCGGCGATATTGCCATGGGTGTCGACACCGGTGGCGCCGGCGACC
>PMSQ01000127.1 GCA_003168355.1 Acidobacteriaceae bacterium
ACTTGTCGGTGGATTCCTCGCTCGCGCCAGAGATGATCAACGGCGTGCGGGCTTCATCGATGAGAATGGAATCAACCTCATCGACGATGGCAAAATTGTGGCCGCGCTGCACGCAATCTTTGAGATCAAACTTCATATTGTCGCGCAGATAGTCGAAGCCGAACTCGTTGTTGGTGCCGTAAGTGACGTCGGCGGCGTAAGCGGCACGGCGTTGCTCGTCGTCGAGGTCGTGAACGATCACGCCCACCGTGAGGCCCAGAAAACGATAGAGCTTGCCCATCCATTCGGAGTCGCGCTTGGCCAGNNGAGATCATGCCCTTGTGCTGCACCATGCCACCGATCAACTGCACGTCGAAATGGCGCATGTTGAGCACGCGGCGTCCTGCCTCGCGCACCACGGCGAACGCTTCAACAAGCATCTCGTCCAGGACTTCCTGCAGAGCTTCGTATTGCTGTTTCTCGAATTGCTTCGCGTGGTCGGTATCGGCTTCAGTTTCAGTCTCGGAGACCGATGTCGTACCGGCGGTGAGACTACTCAGCCGCTCCTGAATTCGCTGGCGGAACTCATCTGTCTTGGCGCGCAACTCCGCGTCTGTGAGCTTTTGCATCTGCGGCTCAAGGGCATTGATTGCCTCGACCTTCGGCATCATGCTCTTGATAACCCGCTCGTTTTTGGTCCCAAAGACCTTGCCAATCAGTGTGTTAATCAAACTATGAAATCCTTCAGAGGGCGGCAACGGCCCCAGCGTATCTCTTTTAGCCTAGCATATTGGATGCAAGACAAGGGACAGCAGTAGCAAGAGGAACCAGGCGGATATCGCGCAGGCGTCTCGGCGATCATCGCGCTTTTCGTGTATATTCCCCACGACCCATGCCCACTTTCTACGACCGTTTTGTCGAGTGCGCCGAGCGCTGGCCAGACAACGTCGCACTGGAAATACAGCGCCACGATCATGTCGAGAGTTGCACGTACGCCGAACTCCGCCGGATGGCGGAATCCGTCGGACGATGGCTCACCGAAAATGGATTCGCTCGCGGATCGCGGCTGGCTATCGTTGCGGATAACCATCCTCGGTGGGTGGCGGCGTATCTGGGAGTCATCGCATCGGGATGTACGGTGGTCCCGCTCGATACTGCGCTACACGCCGACCAACTGACCAAGCTGCTGAAGGATAGCGGCGCCTCTGCCCTGTTCTGCGATGCGAAGCACGCGCAGGTGGCGCGGGAGGCGGTTGCGAACCTCAACATTGGCCTCGTGCTTATGGACCCGGACCGTATGACCCAACACACCATCCATGAACGCTGGCTGGGCAACCTGCCCGCGATTTTCGACGGTGGACGGGGAAAATTCCAGCCTGCACCGTCGACAGCAGACGACCTCGCTTCCTTGCTCTACACCTCCGGAACCACTGCCGACCCCAAGGGCGTGATGCTTACGCACGCCAACTTTCTGGGTGAGGTGGAAGCGGTGTTCAACTGGGTCGATCTCGGACCCTCGGACGCGTTGCTCGGCGTGCTGCCCATGTTTCATGTGCTGGCACAAATGGCAAATCTGCTTCTGCCACTGGTAACGGGCTCGCGCGTGGTGTATCTGGAAACTCTGAACACGACCGAGCTATTACGGGCTCTGCAAGAAAGGAATATCACGGCCTTCGCCGTAGTGCCGCAATTCTTTTATCTGATTCACGAGCGCATCTTCCAGGAGGCCGCTAAACGCGGAGCACTGACGCAGAAGTTGTTTAAGAGTCTCATGGGCTTCAATCGCGGTCTGCGCAAGGCCGGGATCAATGCTGGTCGAATTCTGTTTGGCAAAGTCCACCAAACGCTCGGCAAGAAGATGCGTTATCTGGTCACGGGAGGGTCGCGCTTCGATCCGGAAATTGCCCGCGACTTCCACGCGCTGGGCATCGACGTTTTGCAAGCCTATGGGCTGACGGAAACCACCGCGGCTGTGTTTGCGAATTCGCCGGCGAACAACGTGATCGGATCGGTGGGCAAGGCAATGAGGGGCGTCGAGGGCAAGATCGTCGATGCGAAAAACGACCCGCAACCACAGGAAGATGGCGGACCCGGAACCGGCGAAATCGCCCTACGCGGCGCTGTGGTGATGAAGGGCTACTGGAACCGTCCCGACGCAACTGCCGCGGTGCTGCGCGATGGATGGTTCTACACCGGCGATCTCGGTTACTTTGACACCGACGGAAACCTGTTCCTCACCGGCCGCAAGAAAGAATTGATCGTGCTCAGCAACGGGAAGAATATTTATCCCGAGGAGGTTGAGGCATACTACCTGAAATCGCCCTACATCAAAGAACTGGCAGTGCTGGGATTGGAAGGCAAACCCGGGCAAGGTGGCGACCGCTTGCACGCTGTGATCGTGCCTGACTTTGATGCTCTGCGCCAGAAAAAGATTGTCAACGCGAAGGAGGTGATCCGGTTCGATATCGAGAGCCTCTCGCAGCAGATCGCCTCCACCAAGCGCATCGGCAGCTATGAAATCTGGCAGCAGGATTTGCCGCGCACCACAACACGCAAGATCAAGCGCTTCGAAGTCGAGAAGCGAGTTAAAGAGAATCAGGCGCGGAAGCTTGCGGACAATTCTGACTTGCCCGCTGAACGGCCGCTCACCGCTGACGAGACGGCATGGCTCGATCAGCCGGACGTGCGGCAGGCGTTGAAGATTGTGCGCGAGGCAGCCCGCTCAGCTCCGCCCAACTTGAGCCCCACTCACAATCTGGAACTTGATCTGGGGCTCGACTCCATGCAGCGCGTCGAATTGCTCAGCCAGCTCGAAGAACAATTGGGAGGGAACGTCGAGGAGTCGCAACTTGCCGAAATTTATACGGTGCGCGATCTAGTCGACGCCGTGCTGCAAAGCGCGGCCAGCGGGGCGGGCGGTCCCGGCACGCGCACCACCTTCGCCGGCTGGAAAGCGATTCTTGCCGAAGAACCGGAGGCCGCCGACGTGCTTTCCCTTGCCCGGCCACAGCCAATCAGCAATGCATTCTGGTACATGGTCTCGCGGCTCACACAGGTGATTGCGCTCGATCGCTTCGCTTTGCACGTGCGCGGAGTTGAGAAACTGCCCAAGAGTGGCCCCTACATCATCTCATCCAATCACCAGAGCTATCTCGATCCGCTCATTCTGGCGAGCGTTTTGCCACCGAAAGTGTTTGACAAGGTCTTCGCAGTGGGAACGAGCGAAATCTTCGGGAAAGGATTCATGTTGCGGCTGGCGCATTCGCTCAGGGTTGTCGTCGTGGATCCGGACGCAAATCTGATTCCCGCCATGCGCGCCGGTGCGTTCGGCCTGCGGCAGGGACGTCCGCTTATTCTTTATCCCGAAGGCGAGCGCTCGATTGACGGTACGCCAAGAATCTTCAAGAAGGGCGCGGCCATCTTGTCCATTCACATGCAGGCGCCGATTGTTCCCGTGGCAATCGAGGGATTCTACAAGGTCTGGCCGAGGAACAAACCGTTCCAGGGTTTCACGCCGCTGAAGATGGTGTTTGGCGATCCGATTATTCCGCCGCTGGAAAGTGAGGCGTCAGAGGCAGCTTACGAAAACCTGACTGCGGAGTTGAAGAACAGGGTGGTTGAAATGTGGGAAGAGTTGCGCCGCTGATGCCAGGCTCTTAGTAGCGCCGGCGCTACTTTACTTCTTTACTTCGCCCGTGGATGAGTCTGGTCATACACCTGCAGCACATGCTTCATCGACAACTGCGTATAGCGTTGCGTGGTCGCGAGTCGTTCGTGGCCGAGTAACTCCTGAATCGCGCGCAGGTCGGCACCTTCTTCCAGCATGTGCGTGCCGAAAGCATGCCGTAGCGTGTGCGGGTGGACGTCAGGGGAAAGCCCTTTTGCCACGGCAATTTTATTGATGATGCGGCCGACGCTGCGCGTGGTGAGTCGCCCGCCACGTCGATTAATCAGAAGAGCGGGTGCATGCTTCGTGGCAACGCCGAGAACCTTCCGGCGCTCGGGAAGATACGCTGTGAGTGCTTTCTTCACCGAATCTCCAAATGGGACGTAGCGTTCTTTCTTCCCCTTGCCGCGGATGAGGATGGCCTCGGCGCTCAGCCGAATGTCGTCGAGGTTGATCCCCGTAAGCTCCGAATTACGGATGCCGCATCCGTAGAGCAGTTCCAGCATAAGCCGGTCGCGCTCGGGAAAGGCTGCGACTTCGGGCATTTGGCCGTCGATCACAGAATTCATCTCTTCAATCGTGGGCACGCGCGGAAGCTTCTTGGGAAGCCTCGGCGTAGCCACTAGCTTCGCCGGATTCTGCTCCACCACACCTTCCCGAGCCAACCAACGATAAAGCGACCTCACGGCGGCCAAAGCGCGCGCCACAGAAGTCTTGCTCAATCCCTTTTCGTAGAGTTGCGAGAGAAATCCCCGCACGGCGATGTGGTCGATCTGCTTCCATCCGCGCGTACCGGCATAGGTAGCGAAGAGCAACAGATCGCGGCTGTAAGCTTTGATGGTGTGCGGCGAGGCGTTGCGTTCCCGCAGGTGGCGGATAAAATCGGCGACAGCTTTGGCGACAATAGTGTCCGCTTTGGTCATTGAATAATCGAGAAATCAACACTTGACGATTTCTTCATCTCGCCTTCGCCCTGGGATGATGCTTCTGATACACCGTCCTGAGCCGATCGAGGGCCAGATGTGTGTAAACCTGTGTCGTCGAAATATCGGCATGCCCCAGGATCGTCTGCACCGTGCGTAGATCGGCACCGTTCTCCACCATGTGCGTGGCACAGGAATGACGAAGCATATGTGGAGAGGCGATGCGCCCGGAAGCGGCTGAGGCCGCGCGCACCATCTGCCAAATACGCTGCCGCGTCAGCTTGCGTCCACCACGCGCGATGAACAACAGCGGTGAATTTATGAAGGAAACGGCGACGCTTGCCAATGCTGCGCTGTGCTTCCCTGCTGCCAATGCCGGACGTGCCTGCCCCAGATATTGTGTGAGCGCGTCTTGCGCCGATCTTCCCAGTGGCACCACGCGCTCCTTGTCGCCTTTGCCGCGCACCAACATGTATCCGGCTTCGAGTTTCAGGTCTTCTAATCTAGCGTTGATGATTTCCGAGACCCGCAGCGCGCCCGCGTAGAAAACCTCCAGCATGGCTCGGTCGCGAGCAGCCAGCGCGGACGACTCCTTAGCGTTGTGCCCCCCACCGCTGTGACGTGTGAGCGGTGCGGCCAGTGTCGCTTCCATTTCGTCGCGAGCCAGCGCCTTCGGCAGAACCTTCCACTGCCGTGGCGACTCGATATTCAACGTGGGATCATGTTCGAGTTTCTTATCCAGCAGCAGGTAGCGGTAGAGATGACGGAGCGCCGAGAGCTTTCTTCCCACGCTGCGCCCGTCTACCTGATTAGAAAAAAGCTGCTGCAGAAAATCCCGCACATCAGTACGTCGGGCTGTGAGCAGCGGGCGCTTACGTTTTTCCAGAAATTCGGAAAATTGGCTGATGTCAGTGGTGTAAGCGCTGATGGAAAGCGGCGCCAATCCCTTCTCGATTCTCAAGTAGTCGAGGAAGCTGGAGAGCACGCGCGAATTGGCTTGCGAAGCCATGGTAAAGGGATAAATCGAGTATGCGCGTTATCGGACGTTGATGGAAGTGATGAAGCGGGTGCTCTAACGAATTCGCCGGGCGCGAATTCGCAATCACCAACCCGTGGCAAATAAACGCCGGGCGGCGCGCAATCCGCACTTCTGATACTTGTCGTAAGCCGAGGCGGCGCGATCGCGAATCTGTTCGTTGTTTTCCCTGCCGATCCAGCCGTCGAGCGCGCTTTTTAGAGTGTAGGCCTCTGGAGCCATCAGATTAGTCGTCCACAAGAGCGGATATGCCCCGCCCGCCCGAAGTACCTCAGCGAAATATTGCTTGCTGGCGCAGGCCAGGATAATCGTGTCGCGATGAATCTCGTTTTTCTTCTTGGGAATCAGAGGAAGCCTGAAATCCATAAGGCCATCGTGTCCAACATAAGCCACTAGATTCGAACCTCCACGAATGCTTAACTGCTCGGCTGAAGGCGCAGCGACGATGGTTTCCGGACTGGCTCCTGCGGCCGCGTCAAAAAAGTCGAGAACGGCTTCGCGGATTTCGCTTCCGCGATATGCATCCGCGACCATATAGGTGTTCGTCTTGCGGTGTTTGAAAACACATCGTTCCAGAACCTCAGGCTTGGGCTTTGCGCTGCAGCTCATCAACGACCAATCCGCACTTCTTGCAAAAAACGTTTTCACTCCATAGGCCGACCCCCAGTACAGATTGTTGGCGGGATCGTCCCCGTTCCCGAGTCGCGCTGGAACCGGCACGATGCCCTGGTGTTGATTGTCGGCAAGCGCTACGAAAACGTGGACGGTGCGCGGCGCGGGATCCTGAGGCCATGCGAGCGCGCCGATCACAACACAACATAAAGCAGTGGCGAGAGCGCGTCCGCTGCGGCGAATCAACATTAGGTTCGCTCCGACCCACGCACTTCGCGCAGCAATTCCACCGCGTACAGAGCTCCCTCCGGCGTTTCCTCATGTTTGAAATAAGCGAACACATCGCGGCCGGCTGCCACGTGTTCGCCAATGCGTGCGACCATGGCACGCCGCTCGTCGTCCGTGTAATTCGGCTTGCGGAATCGGTAATAGACGAATGCCGCGGTAACCACATCCGGCGTGGTGCGCTCTTCCGTCTCCGCCACGCAAAGGGCAGCGCCGTGCGACTTCAACAGCTCCCACGTCGAGTCGGTAAACCAGGAGTCGTTGCGAAATTCAAATGCCGCAGGCAACGTGCGCGGCAGAAGAGCGAGGAAATCCTTGAGCAGCGTGGCATCCGCTTTCAGATTCGGGGGCAACTGGAAGAGCACCGGTCCCAGCTTGCTGGCGCTGGCCAGCGGCTCAATCGTCGCCAAGAAGCGCGGAACAAAATCTTCCGTCCCCTTTAACCGCTTAATGTGCGTGATCACCTGGTGAGCTTTTATACCGAAGCGAAAGTGCGCGGGCGTTTCCTGAATCCAGTTCTGGATCGTGCTCTCTTTCACCAGTTGCCGGAAAGTAAAGTTCACCTCAACCGTATTTAGCTGCGTGGCGTAGTGATTGAGAGATTTTTTCTGCGCGAGTTTCGCTGGATAGAAGTCGGGCTTCCATGTTGGATAGGCCCATCCCGAAGTCCCCACAAATAATTGAGGCATAGCGAGAATCTCGAAGCAAATTCGCAGCGCAGCGGATTATACCTTGCGCCCCACCTTGCGTGTCCGTGGCCGCTTGCCGGTCGTTTTCACGGCGCGGCGGGCAGGTTTCTGCGGCTCTTCCTCTTCCGCCTGAGCCGCAATCGAGATCGTCGGTTGCGCCTCTGCAACCGCGGAGGCCGCAACTCCTTTGAGATCTGGCAATCGTTGCTTCAATTCCAGTACCGGAGCCATCAGGTCGCCCGTCTTCTCCACCCGTGCAACCACTTGCTTCGCCTCGAATACAAGCAGGCTCGCATCCTTCTTCTTGAGAACCTTCTCCACTTCTTCCCACGTCACCGGTGTCGAAACCGTGGGGTGCTCCCGCGCCCGCAGGGAATACACGGCTACGGTGGTCTTATGTTCGTCGTTCTGGCTCCAGTCGACGAAAACTTTTCCGGTCCGAACCTGCTTCTTCATTTCCGACACAACCAGTTCAGGATGCTCATGTTCGAGCAATTGCGCCAGCGCGTGGGAAAAGGTCTTGGTCGATTCGTAATTAGTTGGAGTGTTCAGCGGAACGTAGATCTGCAGCCCCTTCGAGCCCGAAGTCTTCGGAAAACTCCGCAGCCCGAAGTGCTCAAAGATTTCGCGCAACCACAGGCCAACCTGGCAGCATTGCACGATGTTTGCCGGCGGTCCTGGGTCCAGGTCGAAGACCATCATCGTGGGGCAAGGGATGTCTTTAGCCAGAGAGAGCGATGGATGCAGTTCGATCGCAGCGAGATTAGCCAGCCAGACCAGAGTAGCCAGGTCATCAGCAAGAATGTAATGGACCGTGCGTCGATTTCCTTCGCTCCAGATGGGGGTGGTCTTCACCCAATCCGGACGATGCTGGGGCGCGTTCTTTTCGTAGAAGAATTCCTCGTCCACACCGTTGGGATAGCGCTTGCGCGTGAGCGGACGCCCCGCCAAATGCGGCACCATCACCGGCGCAATTCGAACGTAGTAGTCGATGACCTGTTGCTTGGTAAATCCCGTGGCGGGATACAGAACTTTTTCCAGATTCGACAGCTTGAGTTGCCTTCCCTGAACTTCTATCGTCGAATCCATTGCGCGTACGCTCCAGCAGGCATTGTGCCTCAAACCCCGCCTAACGCAAAATACAGGCTTCTTCCTACACTTTTGCTTGCGTAAACGCACTCGACCGGTTTGACAACCTCCCTGGCCGCCACGTAATTTCAAACTTCTGCCCTGCAAGTTCGTCTAAACATGGCTGGCCAAATGTTTCCGTCCGAAATGTTCGTGAAACCTCCTGGAGGTCCGATGAAATACCGCACACTTAAGCCTCTCGTTTTGATTCTGCTTGTGACTGCGCTAGCCGCCGCCCAAGATGTCGCGTCCTTCGAAAAGCGCATCACGGTCAAGAAACTGCCAAACGGCTTGACCATCGTCATCTGCGAGCGGCCCGAGGCGCCAGTTTTCTCCTTCTTTACCATGGTCGATGCGGGTTCCGCGCAGGATCCTATGGGCAAAACCGGACTGGCCCACATGTTCGAGCACATGGCCTTTAAAGGCACGGACAAAGTCGGCACCACCGACTACGCCGCCGAGAAACCCGCGCTGGAAAAAGTTGAGACCTCCTACGCCGCCTACATCGTAGAACGCGACAAGACGGTAGGTCGCGACGAGGCCAAGCTGAAGCGACTCGAAAAAGCCTGGAAAGACGCCATCGCCGAGGCCGACAAGTTCGTCGTCCCCAACCAGTTTGGCAAGATCATCGAGCAGAGCGGCGGTCAGGATCTGAACGCCTTCACCGATTACGATGAGACCGCCTATCATTATTCACTGCCCGTGAACCGGCTGGAGCTTTGGGCTTATCTAGAGTCCGAGCGCTTTCTTCACCCCGTGCTGCGCGAATTTTACAAGGAGCGCAACGTGGTCATCGAAGAGCGCCGCCTGCGCACGGACAGCAATCCCATCGGCCGTCTGCTCGAGCAATTTGATGCTGCGGCCTTTGAGGCCCATCCCTATCACCGGCCGACCGTGGGGTGGATGTCCGACCTCAATTCTTTCTCTGCCACCGACGCCAAGAAGTTCTTCGACGAATACTACGTGCCCGCGAACATGGTGGTCGCGGTGGCCGGCGATGTGAAAGCTTCTCAGATCATGCCGATTCTGGAAAAATATTTCAGCCGCCTTCCTGTTCGCCATAAGCCCGATGAGACCACGACCACGGAGCCTCCGCAGAACTCCGAGCGCAAGGTCGTGCTCATAGAGAAGACGCAGCCGCTCTATCTTGAGGGCTACCACCGTCCCGACTACATGACCAAAGACGATGCGGTGTATGACGCAATCACCGATCTCATGTCGGAAGGCCGTACTTCGCGCCTTTACCGCGCTTTGGTTCGCGACAAGAAGATCGCATCGTTCTCCGCCGGATTCAGCGGCCTGCCCGGCACCAAGTACCCGCACCTGTTCGCCTTCTATGCCTTCCCGCTCCCCGGACATACCCCGCAGGAAGTCGCCGACGCCATTCACGTCGAGATTGAGCGCTTAAAAAAGGAAGACATCAGCGACGACGAGTTGAAGATGATCAAGACCCGCACCAAAGCCAACCTGATCCGCGGCCTCGGAGACAACGAGGGACTGGCAACCCAGCTCGCCACTTACCAGACTCGCTATGGCGACTGGCGCGAGTTGTTCCGCTCGGTCGACCGCATCGACAAAGTAACTAAAGCGGACATTCGACGTGTGGCCAACGAAACCTTCTACGATACCAACCGCACCGTAGGAGTGATCGAAACCGGCAAGGGCGCGGGACAAAGCGGTGAGCAGGGATCGGATCAGGGTGCTTCTGATCAGGGGTCGGCTGGTCAAGGAGGTGCGCAATGAACTTCAAAATGAACTGCCAGCGGATTGCTCTCTCGACGATTCTCGTGGCCGCCGCGCTATTCATGCCGCTCCCCAGGTCTTCAGCCCAAGCCACGAACTGGCAGCAAATCCCCATCCCCACTCTGCCCGCGTTCCATCCGCAGCAACCCAAGCGCATTGAACTCTCTAACGGCATGGTGATCTTTCTGCAGGAAGATCACGAACTGCCGCTGATTGACGGCTCCGCACGCATTCGCGGCGGCTCGAGCAGCGAACCCGCCGGCAAAGTTGGACTAGTCGATATTTTCGGCGAAGTCTGGCGCACTGGCGGCACCAAGGCCCAAACCGGCGATCAACTCGACGATTTTCTGGAAGTGCGTGCGGCCAAAGTCGAAACCGGCGGCGGTGTTGATTCCACCACCATCAGCTTGAGTTGCCTGAAAGGTGACTTCGACGATGTCTTCAAAGTCTTCGCCGACCTGCTGCAGAATCCCGAATTCCGCGCCGACAAACTCGACCTCGCGCAGAAGCAAGCAGACGACGGCATCTCGCGGCGCAATGATGAGATCGGCGGCATTGCGGCGCGCGAATCCGCCAAGCTCGCTTACGGCGCGGATAATCCCTATGCACGTGAGCCTGAATATTCCACCATCGCGGCCATCACCCGCCAGGATTTACTTGACTGGCACCAGACCTACGTTCATCCCAATCGCATCATCCTGGGCATCAGCGGCGACTTCGATTCCGGCGCGATGGAAACCAAGCTGCGTGCCGCATTCGAGTCCTGGCCCAAAGGTCCAACGCTCCCCAAGGATGACATTCAGTTCCGGCCAGCGAAACCCGGCTACTACCTCATTCCGAAGGAAGACGTAAATCAAAGCAGCATTCACATGGTAGCGCTGGGGACTACGCGCAACAATCCCGATTATTACGCCATCGCGGTCTTCAATGAGTCTTTCGGCGGCGGATTTTCTTCGCGCCTGTTCAACGACATTCGCACCAAGCGCGGCTTGGCCTATAACGTGGGCGGCGGCATCGGCACCAATTTCGGCCATCCCGGCATTCTGCAATTCGTCATGGGCACCAAGAGCCAGACCACCATCGAGTCTGTGCAGGCGATGGATGAAGACATCGACAATCTGGCCAAGCAACCCATCACCGACGAAGAAATCAAGCAGGCTAAAGACGCTATCCTGAACGCGTTTATCTTCCGCCTCGACTCACCCGACAAAGTTCTCGCCGAGCGCACCACCTACGAATTCTACGGATACCCGGCAGACTGGCTGGATAAATTTCCAGCAGAAATTCAGAAGGTGACCGCCACCGATGTCAATCGAGTCGCGGCGAAGTATCTGCACCGCGATCAACTCGCCGTCCTTGTGGTCGGCAATACAAAGGAGTTCGACAAACCCCTCTCGTCCCTGGGGGCCGTGAAAGAAATCGATATCGCCATTCCGCCTCCACCCGATGCAAAGGAAGAAGAGAACGCCAAACCTACCGAGTCAAACGAAGAGGGAAAAGCGCTCGCGGCGAAAGTGGTGGCGGCAATGGGCGGCGAAGCGAAACTGGCTGCGATCAAGGCTGTAAAGGCGGAACTCACGCTCACCCAAAAAACCCCGCAGGGCGAGTTCCCCATGCAAATGGAAACCGTAGTCGTCTTTCCCGATCATTTGCACGCGGAGATGCAAACTCCGGGTGGAACTATGAACATCGTGGTCACTCCAGATGCGGCTTTCATGGCCGTTCCCGGCCAGGGCATGCGCGACTTCCCTGCTTCCCAAAAGGCGGAAACTCTGGAGCAGATCAAGCGCGATCCCATCTTCATCGCTTCGCACTGGAAGGATCCTAATGTGTTTTTCCGCGCCGCTGGAACCGAAAAGGTCGGCGACATCGAGGCTCGCATCGTCGACGTAAATGCCGCAGGTACAGCCATCCGCTGGTTTGTCGACCCGCAGAGCGGTCACATTCTGAAAGAGACTTACCGAACGCTCAGCCAGGGTCAGCCCGTGCAGGGTGAAACCGACCTGGAGAACTGGAAGCCGGTAAACGGCCTGAATCTTCCGCTCCTGCGCCACAACAAGCAGAACGGTCAGGACTCAAGCACGTCAGAATACTCAACGCTGGAGTTCAATCCGACGGTCGACCCCAAGTTGTTCGAGAAGCCGGCAGAAAAACCCTCAGCTCAGCCGTAGCGCTGCCGTCCCGGCGGCTGGAAGCCTGCCCTGCGCGCAGTCGAAGGGCGGGCATCTCGCCCCGCTGCTCTTCCCCTCTTGACAAAGGCCAAACTAAAGTCTTATTGTAGGCGAACAAAAGGCGAATATGCAGCCCTCCGCCATGCCGTTGTTCGCCCTGCCAGAGAAGCCGCTGGTGGGCATTGCCCGGCTCGCATCGCAAGGCGAATCCCTCCGTGAGGGCCACGATGTTGAATACTTCACCCTCCCGGCAAAATCCGTGCTGAACCGCTGCGCCAGCCGTCGTGGTGTGCCTTTTGAATGGACCATCAATCCCTACCGCGGCTGTGAATTCGCCTGCAAGTACTGCTACGCACGCTACACCCACGAATTCATGGAGATGCGTGACGGCGTCGATTTCGAGCGGAAGATTTATGTCAAGCAACATACGGCGGAGCTTCTGCGCCAGGAATTACGCCAGGTAAAGCAAGATGAGTCCATCGCGATTGGAGCGGCGACTGATCCCTATCAACCGGCAGAGCGCCGCTACGAAGTGACCCGCGGAATTCTGGAAGAATTCGTCCGCCATCGCGGCTTTCATCTGGGCATCATCACGAAATCAAATCTCATCTTGCGTGACATTGATGTGTTGCAAGCGGTGGCGCGACAGAACCGGCTGTCAGTCAACGTCACAATCACGACTCTGGATGTCGAACTGGCGCGAATTCTGGAGCCGCGCGCCCCCCGCCCCGATCTGCGTCTCGAAACAATCCGCAAGCTGAGTGAAGCCGGTCTACGAGTCGGCATGAGTGGTTCTCCCGTGTTGCCGGGAATTACTGATTCTCCAAAAGATCTTGAGGCTCTCGTTCGTGCAGCCGCTGAGGCGGGAGCTCATCATCTATTCGCTGGACCGCTGTTCTTGAAGCCGTGTTCCGCGGCAGTGTTTCTTCCCTTCCTCGAAAAACAATTCCCTCACCTGGTGGAGAATTACAAGCGCCGCTATCACGGACGCGCGTTCTTGCCGGCTGCTTATGCCAAGCCCCTCTCACAACTCGTCGAACGTCTGCGACTGAAGTATGGAATCGGTGGCGATCCACGCCGTTCGCGGATGATCGTTCCGCGGGCGCCAGCGGGAGAACAGTTGACGTTGTTCTAAAGAACTACACTACACTGTGCGCTCACCAACAGATTGTTTTAGAAATTGATAGGAAATATCGACCACTCCGTTCCTCTATAATCGCTGCACTCCCATGGCGACCGCTTCCCCACCGGCCGAACCTGCCTCCGCGCAACGTATTCCCCTCGCACTACGGCTGCGACGGTTCTGGCAGCGGGTCACCGAAGGGCTGGAGCTCACCCAGCTCTGGTCGCAGTTCGAAATCGAAGCGCGCACCAGCTACCGCCTCTATTCGCGCGATGTGGCCGCGAAAACTCCGGAGGGTCTCACCAAACGCGGCCATCGCCTGCACGTCGTCAAGGAATTCTTCTGGGCAGTCCTCGAAAAGCTCTCGCCCGCGCGCCGCGTTCTGCTCCTAACGGCGCTAATCATGCTTGTGTTTCCCAGCACCAGCTTTAACTATCAAGGCTCTGGAAACGAAACCCACGTCGTCGAATTCGACTTCCATTTCTGGGGCGGTCTCCTGCTGCTGCTGCTGCTGATGTTGGAGATTGGCGACCGCGTGGTGATGAAGCGCGATTTGCAGATCGCGCGCGAGATCCAGACCTGGCTGCTGCCCGGCGCTCCGCCGCAGATTCCCGGAATCTCGATCGCCTACACCACCCGTCCCGCTAACACCGTCGCCGGAGACTATTACGACGTGTTTCCCCGTCCCGGCAAAACCAACGAAGAGAATCGCGTAGTATTCGCCGTGGCCGACGTCGCCGGCAAGAGCATTCCCGCAGCCATGCTCATGGCTACTTTTCAGGCCAGCCTCAAAACGCTTTCCACCGCTCAGGTCGCCTTGCCGGAGCTTGTGGCGGACATGAACAAGTACGCCTGCTCCAACAGCCAGGGCGGATTGCGCTTCACCACTGCTTTTCTCGCAGAGTACGACGCTGACCGCCGAGTCTTTAACTACATCAATGCCGGCCACAACACTCCGATCCTGCGCCGCAGCAACGGAGCGATCGAGCGTCTCGACGTCGGCGGATTGCCCATCGGCATCCAGCCGGAAGCGAAGTACGAGTCGGCGAGCGTCGCGCTCGCGCCCGGCGACTGGCTCATCATCTTCACCGACGGCCTGGTGGAAGCAGAAAACACCCGCCAGGAAGAATACGGCGAAACCCGGCTGCTGAGCACCATCGCGGCCGGCGCCGCTACAGCCCCGGCCGAGATGCTCAATCGACTGATGGCGGAACTGGATCTCTTCGTCGGCGCAACCCCGCAGCACGACGACGTAACCTGCCTGCTGGTAAGAGCAGAAAACTTTTAACCGTTCGATCCCAGCGAACCTGCATTCATCGTAGCGGCGTACATCCGATGAAACGCATGTACGCCCCTCTCCTGCTTAACGCTAAAGCGTCCCCGCGAATAGCTGCGCGACCGCAAATTCTTCTGCACCGTTTCACAGATGCCAACATCCTCCACCTGGATCTGGTGGCTGAATTCCACCGATGCTTTGGCCGCCGCACTCCCGTGTTCCTTCTCCGGCAGGTACCACTCGAAGACGGCGAGCGAGCGCTCGGGCGCCAGCGGCACCACGATGTTCAGCGAAACATTGTCGGGATAGCAGTTGAGCATCCAGTTAGGAAAGATCCAGAAGTAGTCCGTGCTCAGATCCTCGCCCGCTTCCTGGTAACGCCGCGGAGTCGCGTCTCCGGGCTGCGCCCCGCGGATAGGACTGAACTGCCGCACATACCCCGCATGGGGCTCGACCACATAGGCGTTGTAGTCGAGCTCGCGATTCAATCCCGGATGCACGCTGGGCAGGTGGTAGCCTTCAAGATAGTTGTCGACATAAGTCTTCCAGTTGCACTTCATCTCGTAAGTGCGGCGCTCGAACAACTTCATTCCGGCAAACTGAAATTTCTCCACCTGCCGCGGCAACTCGCCCAGACTTTCACGCAGAGGGCGCGCATCGCCATCCAGACTCGCCAAATTCAGGTTCACAAAAATAAGGTCGAACCACTCCTCCACACGCACCGGCACCAGCGCAAAATCCTCACGGCGAAATCCCTCCACACCTTCGATTTCCGTGGCGCTGATCAGCGATCCATCCAGTCCATACGTCCAACCGTGATAGCCGCAGCGGAAAACTTTGCGCGTGCCGCATCCTTCCGCAGGCGGACCGGCGCGGTGTCGACATACGTTATAGAAGCCACGCAGTTTCCCGTCGCTGCCGCGCACAATCAACAGAGGCTCATTCACCAGCTCCGCCGTGAAGTAGTCGCCCGGATTCGCCACCTGGGCGTGATGCCCCACTACTTGCCAGCTTCGCGCGAAGATCCTTTCCACTTCGGCTACGAAAGCATCCGGCTCGGTATAGAGATGAGAAGGCAGCGTCCACGCACGAGCCACATCCGACTCCACCAAAATCGAATCCTTCGAAGTGCTCATCGTTTGCCACGCTCCTCATTCTAGGCACTCTTCTGCGACAGGAAAGACATTCTACCGGAGGCGCCAGACTCCGGAGCACCCGCGTCTCTTGCGCCAGGCCGCGCGACTTTTTCCCGCAAGCGAAGCATCCTTGTAGCGTTCTAAAATAGGAAGTGCGCCTACCAGATTGACACGAATTGTCACGGTTCGCGCCGCATTTTGGCACAAACCCGGGCTTGGTAAGCCTTAGAATGAGATTAGAGTTTGGCTCACTATTGAAAAGAATGGAATTATGAAGCTCTCGCCGGAACCAAGGTAACTATCAGCTTTGGCCCGGCAAGTGCCATCATCTAGTCCGACTGCGTCATTCCATGACCAGCATGANNAACAGAAGGGTTTCTCACTGATTGAGCTGCTGATCGTGGTGGCAATCATCCTGATCATTGCAGCTATCGCGATTCCTAACCTGATGCGCGCCCGTATGGCAGCCAACGATTCGTCCGCGGCCGCTTCCGAGCGTACTGTCGTCACCGGCGAAATCGGCTATTTCGCTGCTTACCCGACCGTCGGCTATGTCGTTCTGGCTACCCTGGGTGGTGCGTCTCCTTGCACGCCGCTTCCCGCCAGTGGCTGCCTGATCGATAACAACCTGGCCAGCAACGGCGCTGGCGCCGGCAAGAGCGGTTACAACTTTACCGCGATCCCGAGCACTGGAGGCGGCAGTCCGGTTCCGAACCAGTTCTACACCACCGCAACTCCGTTCAGCGCACAGACGGGCACCAAGGCGTTTTGCGCGTTTGACGACGGTGTGGTTCGTACCCAGGCTCCGGGCGTCATCACGCTCGTGGCTGGCTACGGCGCTTGCCAAGCCCTGTTGCCGATGGCGAACTAGTAGTTTGGCAAAGTACCTGGGGGAGGTACAAGCCAAAAGGCAGCGAACGCAAGTTCGCTGCCTTTTTTCTTTTGTCCGCACTTGCAGATTCACTCTTCCCAAGTGGTCACTCGGTCACATGACAGAATGTGTCAGATCCTTTCGCCCAGTGACACTTTTCGCCCTTCATAAAGCGACTGTTTCAGCCCCGCAGGGATCTTTACCGCTTCAGAATATCCCTAGCTTCGGCAATCTGGCAGACCTCTAAGACTCTAGGATTCGTACCAGGGTAATGCCTTCAGGCTCACCGTAAGTGCCGCATTATCAATCGTCCCTTTCGTAACCCCGTTTAGGAAAGACGGGAGTCTCCCTAAGGTGAGGTTACCAGTGGGAGAGCGGCGCAGCTTAGGCTTTGGCCTACGGCGTGCTTCTTAGAAAGGGCATGAGGTTTTGGAGCGGGTCCAAATTTCTGGGGGGGCAATATTTTCCAATGCGGAAACAACAGAAGGGTTTCTCACTAATTGAGCTGCTGATCGTGGTGGCCATCATCCTGATCATTGCAGCGATCGCAATTCCTAACCTGATGCGCGCCCGTATGGCAGCCAACGATTCGTCCGCGGCCGCTTCCGAGCGTACCGTCGTCACCGGCGAAATCGGCTATTTCGCTGCTTACCCGACCGTCGGCTATGTCGTTCTGGCTACCCTGGGTGGTGCGGCTCCTTGCACGCCGCTTCCCGCCAGTGGCTGCCTGATCGATAACAACTTGGCCACCGACGGCGCCGGCGCCGGCAAGAGCGGTTACAAGTTTGCCGCGACCCCGAGCACTGGAGGCGGCAGTCCGGTTCCGAACCAGTTCTACACCACCGCAACTCCGTTTAGCGCACAGACGGGCACCAAGGCGTTTTGCGCGTTTGACGACGGTGTGGTTCGTACCCAGGCTCCGGGCGTCATCACGCTCGTGGCTGGCTACCCCGCTTGCCAAGCCCTGTTGCCGATGGCGAACTAGTAGTTTGGCAAAGTACCTGGGGAAGGTACAAGCCAGGGAGCAGCGAAGGCGACTTCGCTGCTCCCTTAATTGTTTTGTGGTCACTCCTAGTCGAAGCCTAGTCCAGACCGGCTCCAGAATATCGCGGCAAATGGGTGCATTCCGTCGCAAATGACACAAATTGTCAAAGCGGCGAAGGAGCGAAGCCATGGTCGGTGATCCCGCCGGCTACGAATGCGGCTCTCAGTCACGCATCAAATTGAAAGTAAGGCGGTTGTCCATTTTGAAACCGAAGTGTCAATCCGCTTTGGTTTGGTCCTCCGCATGCCACTACTTTTACGTCTCCGCGGGAGTCAAGCTTCGGACTCAGTCCAGACAAGACCCTGAGAGAGCGAGATCGAATGCAGAAAGAGAAGGGGTTCTCACTAATCGAGCTGTTGATTGTGGTAGCCATCATTTTGATTATTGCGGCTATCGCCATCCCGAATCTCATGCGCGCCCGCATGTCCGCCGACGATTCTTCTGCGGCCGCTTCGGTGCGCACCATCAACACAAGCGAAATTGCTTATTTCGGCGCCTACCCAACCATTGGATTTCCGGCGGCTCTCGCGACTCTGGGCGGCGCGTCTCCCTGTACGCCAAGCATCGCTACAGGGTGCCTTATCGACAACTTTCTGGCCACCAACGGCGGCGGAATCGGCAAGAGCGGCTACAACTTTAACGCCACCGGCTCCGCGAGCGGTGGCAGCCTGGTCAACAACCAGTTCTACTCTACCGGCGCGCCCCTCAGCACCCAGTACGGAACGCGCTCCTTCTGCTCCATAGAGGATGCCGTATTGCGCGTCCAGCCCGCGGGCACCCTCACCCTTGTCGCCAGCTACAATGCCTGCTCGGCCCTATTGGCGATGCAATAATTACTGTCCCAGCTCGATTGTCATCCCGAGCAAGCGCCTTTTGCGCAGCGAGGGATCTGGGCGAGGCTGCGCGAAGCGTCGCAGCCTGCCCTGAGCATGCGAAGCGCGCCGAAGGGTTCTTTGCGACGCAACAATCGCGCGTTTGTCTCGCTCCCTATCAGGCCTTGTCGCGCAGGTGACGGACGTAACTCTCCACCACTCCCAAAACTTGGACTGATTGCTTATAATTTGCTCGAAAGTAGTCTTCCGCTTTCTGTCTGTCGGAGTGCCATGCCTGCGATTGAAATCCTCGGTTTCGAAAAAACCTATATGGTCGGGTTCTGGCGCAAGCGACCGAAGTGCGCCCTCAGTCCACTCCATCTAACGGTGCGGGACGGCGAGATCTTCGGCTTCCTCGGTCCCAACGGCGCCGGCAAAACCACCACGCTGAAACTGCTTATGGGACTTGTGTTCCCGACCGCGGGATCGGCGCGGCTCCTGGGACAGGAATGGACGGATCCACGAGTAAAGGCGCAAATCGGCTTTCTTCCCGAGCAGCCGTATTTCTACGATCACCTGACAGCTCACGAACTCCTGAATTACTACGCCCAACTCTCCGGTGTTCCCGGCAAAGAGCGATCACGTCGCGTGGAAGCGATGCTGCAACGCGTCGGTCTGCCGGAAGTCAAGGGCGTGCAATTGCGTAAGTTTTCGAAAGGCATGCTACAGCGGGTTGGAATCGCGCAGGCCATTCTGCATGATCCCAAGCTTGTGTTCTTCGACGAACCCATGTCCGGGCTCGATCCCATGGGCCGGCGCGAGGTGCGCGACCTGATGGAGCAGCTGAAGCACGAAGGCAAAACCGTGTTCTTCTCGACTCACATTCTTTCCGACGCCGAGGCCCTCTGCGACCGCGTCGCCATCATTCACAAAGGCGAACTCCGCGGTGTAGGCGCAGTGGAAGATTTAACCTCGAGCGTTCAGGGCAAGGTGGAGGTGATCTGGCAGGGTACGCAGGTACCGACTTCGATGAAGGCGCTGGGCGCGGAGTGCCACGTTACCGGCGACACGGTGCGCGCAATCATCAGTGAGAGCCAGCAGGATGCGGCCATCGATGCGCTGCGCCGCGAGCGCCTACGCTTGATTTCGATCGTCCCCGTTCGCACTTCGCTCGAGGCGTATTTTGTCGAGAAGCTGCAGCGCGCCGAGACCACAGCAGGGAGGATGGCATGAACGCGCGCATCGGGCATATTGCATCCAACACTTTTCGCGAAGCGGTGCGGGACCGCGTGCTCTACAATCTGATCGCTTTCGCCGTGCTGCTGTCTGGAGCGGCTATCCTGGTAGGCCAGATCTCGATCGACATCGAAAAACTGGTCGTCATCAACCTCGGGCTCACGGCGGTCTCTCTGTTCGGCATCGTGATCGCAATTTTTATCGGCATCGGCCTGGTCTCCAAAGAAATCGAGAAGCGCACGCTTTACACCGTCCTTTCACGCCCAGTTCGCCGATGGGAATTCATCGTCGGCAAGTTTTTTGGGCTGGCGGGCACACTGGTTGTGAATACCTTCTTCATGGCCATCGGCGTGTTCGCGGCGCTGTTTTATGTTGCCCATAAGTTCGTGCGGGCCGATGCGCTCATCCTGATTGCTTTGTATTTCATTGTTCTCGAATTCCTGATCATTTGTTCGCTAGCTCTGCTGTTCTCTTCGTTTTCTTCTCCCTTGCTTTCCGCCGTCTTCGCCTTCTCCCTGTTCGTGATCGGAAGCTTCGCCGAAGATCTACGCGGCTTTGCGGGCATGGCTCATGGACTCACGCGCTGGCTGGCCACGGGCGCGGCTTATCTGGTGCCGAATTTTTCGGCCTTCAACGTGATCAGTTCCATCGCTCATGAACAGCCGGTTGCGGCGCAACTCATCTGGCACAACACTCTGTACGCGCTGTTCTATGCTGCAATGGCCCTGAGCGGCGCGGTGCTGATCTTTGAACACCGGAACCTGAAATGAAGCAGCGCCGCAAAACTTCGATTGTTGCAGGCGCTTGCCTTGTCTTTTGCCTGGCCGCCAGCGCCGTAACCCTTCATGGCACCGACCAGCTTCGCCCGCAAGGCACCCTCGAAGACGTCTTGTTTATCACCTCGCCCAAGGTGCTGAAGCGCGCCAGCCTGGGTTACGACGGCCTTCTTGCCGATATCTATTGGACCCGCGTCGTGCAGTATTTCGGCTTTCGACATCACAATCACTCCTTAAGCTACAACCTGCTGGCTCCGTTGCTGGAGATCACAACGCACCTCGATCCTCACCTGGTAGTGGCCTACCAGTTCGGCGCCAGTTTTCTCGCTCCCGCGCCGCCGAGCGGGGCCGGCCAGCCCGAGCGCGCCATTCAGTTGATGGAATATGGCATCCAAAACAATCCCGACAACTGGCACCTTTACTACGACCTGGGCTTCGTCTATTACATGAATCTTAAGGATTACAAGAAAGCGGCCGACGCGTTCGCGCGGGGATCGAAGGTTCCGAATGCACATCCGTTCTTGCGGCTGCTGGCAGCGCAGATGGCGGAACATGCCGGCGAGTTTGATACAGCGCGGATGATGTGGACGGCGACTTATCAGAACAGTCAGGACAAGCTGATTCGTCAGAATGCCGTGGAACATCTGCGTTCCCTGCGTGTAGACGAAGATGTCACGAACCTGCAGGAAGCCGTGACTCACTTTGGAGAACGCATGGGGCGCCTGCCCGTGAGCATGTCAGAACTTGCAGCCGCAGAAGGTCTGCCGGGAGTTCCAGTCGATCCCGATCGTCATCCCTACAAGCTAATGCCCGACGGCCGCGTCGAAGTGGGCGTGCCGGATGACTTCTCGTTTGCCACGAGAGGGCTGCCTCCGGGATATAAGCCAGTAACGAAGTTCCACGACCTGCAGCCCTAGCCTCGTCCCCGCTGTTTCGCCGCCGCTTATTTCGCCATCGCTTATGATGGGCGGAGCATGGACGGCAGCCAGGATTCCACTTTGCCTCGAATCAGCTTGGCGCGCTCCGCGCGGCGCTGGTGGAACGACGCGGCTGCGCGGGAAGGCCGCGGCGCGGCTGCGCGCCGGCTGCTGAGTGTGCTGGCGGAGTTTGTTCGCGACTCCACTCCGGAGCGGCGTCGCCGGCGCTATGGCGATGCGGAATACGATTGGGATCATCGCGTCAACACGACCAGCGCGGCTGTGGGCTGGCGCGACCGTTTGCTGGGACTTTTTCATTCGCCGTATCAGCCCACGGAGTCGGTTTTATTCCACGAAATGATCGAGGCTTTTGGTGAACACACTGGCATCGATCTTTCTGAGTTCGTCTTCGTCGATCTCGGCTCGGGTAAGGGACGAACGCTGCTGATGGCCTCTGACTATCCGTTTCGCCGCATTGTGGGTGTGGAGCTTTTGCCAGCGCTTCACGAAACTGCAAAACAGAACCTGAGCTGTTATCACGGCAAATCACAGAAGTGCTTCGCGATCGAATCGATCCGCGGTGATGCGACGGAGTTCTTGTTTCCTGACGCGCCGACGTTGCTCTATCTCTTCAATCCATTTCCGGAATCTGGTATGCGGCGCTTGATTGCCAATCTGGAGCAGAGTTTGCGAACGCATCCGCGGGCGGTGTATGTGCTGTATCACAATCCTTTGCTGGAGCACGTGCTGGGCGACAGCGCGGTGCTGAAAAAAATTTGCGGAACGCATCAGTATGCGGTGTACGCTTCGGGATGAGATCTGAATCAAAAAACATTACAGATCGATCGCGTAACATCCCTGGAAACAATAGCTTGAGGCCTCGTGATCCGCTGAAATCCGGCTAAAATATTGCTTCGAAATAACTTAGTGGCAAAATCTTTGTTTCCATATACTTACCATTGGATTTTCCAACCTAAGGTTGACAAAGAGCAGCTTTTCCCCGCACTGAGCGAGGGTATTTTTTGTGAGTTTAGTCCAATCGCATGCGCGAATGATGTGACCGATGACCAACAACGCTGTGGAAAACGGCAGCACACTCATACGGGGGAAAGAAAGCCTCGTCGGAGAAATCTGTGGGTCACCGCTACGCTTCAATGGCGGCCGGAAGCTCGGCTTGCGCGACTCTGTCGCGGCTCTGTCACCTGGGTCGCGTGTTTGTGAGAGTGTCACGGGATTGACAGGCGAAACCGCCTGACCCACAACGCATGCCGGTGTGCAATTGTGGGACAGATGGTTTCGTCTGTCGCTCGCGAAGCAAGGTCTTTTTTGCGCATCTAAAGCCATGCGGCATCGGCAATCCCCGCCGGCACCCGTATCAGGGCCGCGACCGTCAGCGGATTCCGCGACTGAACCGCGAAATCCCGAAACCGGTGCAGCGCCCTAGGTGGTGGAGAACCGGCGGCGATAGGCGGTAGGTGTCGTGTCCAGCGTCCGGCTGAAGTGCTGCCGCAGCGTCGCCGCCGTCTGTAGCCCCACCGCTTCGGCAATCGCATCGATCCCGTCGTCGGTCTTTTCGAGCCGCATCTTCGCGGCCAGGAGACGCTGGTGGGTCAGCCATTGGTGAGGCGTGGTTCCGGTCTGCTGGCGGAACTGGCGCGCGAAAGTGCGCGGCGACATCGCCGCGTGGCGGGCCAGATCCTCCACGCGCAGAGCCTGGCCCAAATGCGATTGCGCCCATTGCAAGAGCGGCGCGAGCCCTCCGGCCGCCCGGCTGTCGACGGGGTTTTGGACGTATTGCGCTTGACCGCCGTCGCGGTGCGGCGGCATGACCAGCCGGCGGGCCACGCGGTTGGCGATTTCGGCGCCATAATCGCACCGGACGATGTGCAGGCAAAGGTCTATGCCTGCGGCGCTGCCCGCCGAAGTCAGAATGCTGCCTTCATCCACGTACAGAACGCCGGGGTCGACGCGAATCTTCGGAAACCGGGAAGCCAACTCTTCCGCGTAACGCCAGTGGGTGGTGGCGCGCTTGCCATCGAGCAGGCCGGTGGCCGCAAGAACGAAGGCTCCGGAACAAATGGAGACCAGACGTGCGCCGCGAGCGTGCGCCGAACGCAGTGCTTTAAGGAGAGATTCCGGAGGAGGTTCGCTGGTTCGCTTCCAGCCCGAAATAACGATGGTTCCGGCCTGTTGCAAGGTCCGCAATCCACGACGTGCCTCGACATGAACGCCGCCGGTCGTGCGGAGCGGGCCGCGCTGGTGCGAGCAGGTCTCAAACTTGTACCAATCGACCTCCAGCTCCGGCCTCGGCAAGCCGAAAATCTCCACCACGATCCCGAACTCGAAGATGCTGAGGCCGTCGTAAAGCAGAGTAGCCACGCGGCGATGGTCGCAGGAGCGCATGGCAGGATTTTAGCGCATATTGGCATTTCTGCCTATCGACAAAGTTTTTGAATCGGGCAACAGTGGTTTATGAACATACACAATGAGATCGCCGCCGATCCGCAAACGGCCCTCGATCACTTTGAGAAGCTCCTGTCTCTCGAAACCGACTGCTGGGACGTTCACGCGGCGTTGGCTTCGGGCGCGCCCGGGTTTGTGCTGCTGGATGTTCGCAGCCCGCAAGCTTTCGAGGGCGGGCATGTTCCGGGCTCGCTCCATCTCCCGCACGGCCGAATCAATGAACGCAATCTCGCCGCCTATCCCCCGGATACGCTATTCGTTGTCTATTGCAGCGGGCCGCATTGCAACGGAGCCGACCGCGCTGCAGCTCGTCTGGCGCGCCTGGGCCGGAAAGTGAAGAAAATGATCGGCGGCGCGGAAGGCTGGAAAGTTGAAGGCTTCGCCCTGGAAAAAGGAGCGGAGGTTCCATGAGGTTCCATGAGATTCCATTCCAAGCGTTAGCGGCCTTGTCTCACCGATTCAAGGTCACCCTTAGCGCCTGTTTCCCGCTCGCCAAGCGAAAAGTCTGTAGATTCGAGAAGTTGCAAAGGAAGGAGTTGATTATGACGCAGGCGCAACCGGGACTAGAGGTGTCGGCCCCATGGACCTACCGCGAAAAACTGTTCAACCTGTTGGCTGGCCGGGATCCGATCGAGGTGTTAGGGCAGACGGCATCCACCCTGGCCGATATTGTGGCCAGACATCCGGCGGAAGTCCTGCGCGGGCGAGCAATTCAAGGGAAATGGACTCCGAACGAAATCATCGGCCATCTCACCGATAGCGAATGGGTTTATGGATATCGCCTCAGGTTGATCCTTTGCGAGGACGAGCCGGCTATTCTGGGCTTCAGGCAGGATGCTTGGGTAACCTCCCTGCGCCACAATGAACGCGAGCCGTCCGAACTTGTCGAAATATTTCGGACGCTGCGCGTACTCAATTTGTCTGTGTGGAGACGAGTGTCACCAGAGGACTTGCAACGCAGCGGGCAGCACAATGAGCGTGGCGCGGAGTCCTTGGCCGTGATGGTACAATTGCTGGCCGGTCACGACCTTTCCCACCTGCATCAGATCAGTCGTTATATTCAAGCCCTTGAGTCGCGGGGCTAGCGCTGCCGCGACTGCATGCCGTCGAGTCGCCCACTTGGAGTGGTCGAGGTGCTGCATATTCGGTATGCGGCCGGGAAGAAGTTTCAGGCTTAGGATTTGGGATAGCATCTCGGAAGACACTCGAACCTGAACCGTTCACTTGCAGAAGTGCATAGGTCCTTCGTTGGGAGTCGCTCGCTTCGCGCACGACTCCGCTGCCTCAGGATGACAGCATGTGATGCGCTTCGGGCATTTGTGGCGTGGCGAGGAAAAACAGGTTCCTCCACTTGCCGTCGCTCCGACTGCGGTCGGAACGACAAGTGTTTTGGTGGAAGCAGATTCCTCGCTCGCTCTCGCCGGTTTCACCGGCTCCGAAGCGGCTCGGAATGACAAGGTTATTTTTGAGGAGCACTTTACGCAGCGCTGAAAGCGCTGCGCCACCCAAAATCAGAGTGCGTGTCGATCTACGCGGACGCTAAAGCGCCGCTCTCCACGGTAGAATCGTAGGGATGAGACTTTCCACGCTTTTGATACTCGCCTTCGCATTGGCGAACTGCGCCGTGGCTGAGGACGTTCACTCCATAGCGCAGGCGGTGGATCAGCATTACAACCACTTGCATAGTTTGCGGGCGGAGTTTACTGAGACTTATCGCGGGGCGGGGATGGAGCGGACAGAGGCGGGGACGCTTTTGTTGGCGAAGGGTGAGTTGAAAAAACCTGGCAAGATGCGGTGGGAGTACCGTTCTCCCA
>PMSQ01000202.1 GCA_003168355.1 Acidobacteriaceae bacterium
TGATGTGGAGATAACGGATTACCACTGATCGTTCATACAAAAATCGGGTATATGAAAGATCGTACGATTACAGAAAAAGAATGAGTATGGAGGAAAGAATCGTGAGTATCAAGAATGACGGTCCGGCAGGTTGGGCGGTGCATCCGGGAGAGATTCTTCGGGTGGAGTTTCTGGAGCCTATGGGCATTTCCCCTTACCGGCTGGCGGTGGAGCTGCATGTTTCTCCTCCTACGGTCAACGACATTGTTCGGGAGAAGCGGGGAGTTACCCCCGAGATGGCGGCTCGTCTGGCCAAATATTTCGGGACTTCCGAGCAGTTCTGGCTGAATTTGCAAGACGCCTTTGCGGTCCATCAGGTCAGGCGGAAGTATTCCAAGGAACTCAAGGCGATCAAGCCCCTTGCCGCTGCCCGGTAGAGGTCCCGTCGCCGGGCAGCGGCGCTCGCGAGCAACATAGAGCGTCAACCATTTCTATCTTGGCAGCGGCTCCTTCATGTTGGCTAGGGCGTAACCCAGAACAGCCATGGCGGCGGCATTTTCGCGGAGTTCGGCGGGGACGACTTTGTCGAGGGTATCGGCGGCGGAGTGGTGGTAGTTGAAATAGGTGCGGCTATCCTGTAGGACCCCGAAGGCGGGAACTCCGGCGTCGGACATGGCGGTGATGTCGGCGCCGGGAGAAGAAGTGCTGGGCTGCAGAACCGTCGCACCGATGCTCTGAAGTACGCCTTGCACAGGGTGAAGGGCGTCGATGGCGGCGGGGGTGATTTTGACGTCGAAGCCGAGCGGATGGGCGGCGCCGGCGTCGCTCTCGATGGCGGCGACGTGGTGGGGGAAGTCGGCGGAGTATTCGGTGGTATAGGCTTTGCTGCCGGAGCCGCCGGTTTCCTCGTCCATCCAGGCAATGACGCGCAGGGTGCGGGCGGGGCGCAGGTGAAGGCGCTGAAGGATCTCGGCAGTCTCCATGGCGATGACGACGCCGGCTCCGTCGTCAATTGCGCCTGTGCCAAGGTCCCAGGAGTCGAGATGTCCGGAGACGACGACGATCTGCTCGGGATGTTCGGAGCCTTTGAGGTCGGCGATGACGTTGTAGCTGGTTTCATCCGGGAGCTTCTGCGGGGTCAGGGTGAGGTGCATGCGGACTTTGCCCTGGGCGGCCAGGTGAGCAATCAGGTCGGCATCTTCAGCAGTCACGGCTGCGGCGGGGATTCCCGCGGGAAAACTGAATCCGGTGTGCGGGAGGCGGTAATCGGCGCTGGCGACGGAGCGGACCAGGGCGGCGACCGCGCCTAGATCGGCGGCGGCTCTGGGTCCGGCCCCGCGATAGCGGACGGCGTCGCCATAGGCGGCGAAGGCCTGTCCGGAGGATGCTTTTTGCTTGTCGAAGAGTTCGTTGAACAGGACGATCTTGCCGGCGACTTTGTCGCGGCCGAGGGCTTGGAGTTCATCGAAAGTGTCGACGGTGATCACGTCGGCGGTGAGGCCGTCTGGGGGAGTGGAGGAGCTGCCGCCGAGGGCGGTGAGGACGATCTTTTGCGTGGCGCCGGGAACCATGCTTGGATACTCGACGAGGGCGGCGGTTTCGGCTCCGCGGACCCAGTGCGGCACAGTGACTGGCTCGAGGCGGACATCAAGGCCTAGATGGCGAAGCTCACCCGCTACGTATTGGGCGGCGGCGAGGGCTTGAGCTGAGCCGGTGGGGCGCGGTCCGATGTTCTCCGTGAGGTGCGCCAGCTGGTGGTAGGCGTAGTCGTCACTGAGCGCGGCGGCTTTGATGGCCGAAAGCTGCTGCAGGAGAAGTGGAGGGAAATTCTGCTTGTCGGCAGCGGAAGCCTGCGGAGCAGATACCCATGAGGGCATGGGCAGCGTCTGGGGCGAGGTTTGCGCGCTAGCAGATGCGGCCGAAACCAGCAGAAGCGCGATCAAAATTGCGATAGGGGAAATTGCGAGAGAGAAGCGAAAGGCCTTGGTCATAGATTCAGGCAGTGTATCTGAGAGTAGCCGTTGGAAAAAGCGGCCGGTAGCGGACGGAAATCGCCCACGGGATCTATGGGGGCTGAGGTGTATCAAACGACGGTCCGTGTTAGCGTGGGGCATGGACAAAAAAGAGATCAACTCTCCCAAGATGACCTTGAACTTTCTGATCTGGATTGGCGGGGTGTTCATGCTGTTGCTGTTCGCACTACTGGCGCACTTTGTGTGGAGGCTTTTCTAGGCCCGAAGCCCGGACAAAAGTGTGGCCCCATTGCTGGGGCCACGTTTTCAAAGAGGCGAAGTTGGTGGGTAATGTTTAGGAAAGGCGATGCAAGTCTCGATCCCGCCAGCGGGAACGGAACTTCGGGAAATGGTGCGAAGAGAGAGCGAGGGTCATTGCTTTGGGTTTGCGGCCTCTTTAGTACATTGAGAACAAGCATTTGCCGAACCAAAGGTGGGACGCAGCCGGTGAAATGCTTGGACTGCGTAAGTTGTTGATTAACTGCGGCTTAGGGTAAGAAAAGAAGAGAAATCAATCCGACGGCCCGAGAGCCCCCACGTGTTGAGTGCAGAAGGATGCACATTGACTGCACGGGCATGCTCTGGGCGGACCCATGCGAGCCGCCGATTCCGATCGGCGGCTCGAAGAGGATCGAAACTAGCTATTTCCGGCCACAGTGCGCAGCTTTCCGGGCAGGAAGTGGTAAGGTGGCCAGGGTCCGCTGATGGCCACTTCGCAGTTCTTTAACTGCTTGGCGGCGGTACTGTAGCGGTTCTGGTACTTCTCGACTGACTTGGTATCGATAAGATGGGCAATGTCGATGAGCATGCCTTGAGGAGCAACCTTCTTGCAGCTCACTTCCTCTTCCAGCGGGTTAAACAGCTTGTGGACCTGCACCGAGAGAGCGCGGGCCTTGGTTTGGCGCTCGCGTTCCCGGGAAGCCTTGACGCGCAGCTTTGAAAGATAGTCGCCGCCGACGGTGTCGGGCAGGATGACATCGATCATAGCCTCGCGCAGCGAGCCGTCGGTGACGGTCAGCTTGATGTGCATCTCGGACTTGCCGCGGAGCCGGGCGACGCTCAGACCGAAAGTGCGCCGGTTGACCCGGACGGCCTGACGGAGCGCGTCGTCACTCTCGAAGATGGTTCCGAAACGGAACGGAAGTACGGTGGAATTACGGAAGCAGCCGCTGACCACGCGGGCGTGCTCGATGACCGATTTCTGATCGAGTTCTGCAGAGTTTGGATCGTATTCGCTCACAATCACAGCAAACTCGCCGCTGGGATAGCTGAGCACTGGGGCTCCGTTCACGCCTTGGACGTTTTCAATTACAAATGGGCGTCGGGAACGGGTGCCGTTTGGGAGGGTCTGGTGCTCGGTAAGGCAGTATGCATACCACGACATATCGAACTCTCCGAACCGGGACGGAGGCGGACCAACCACCTCTTATGTTTTTTGCACAGGCCGAACTGCAAGTCTGGAAGTTTAGTTAGCGGTACAGGGTAACGACCTGGGATCTTACTTTCGTAACCCCGTAACTGATATTACTTCGGATCGAATCTAAAATGCAACTTTTTCGTTGCAAGGGCATCCGACCCGGGTTTTTCCTCAGAACCGGGGCCGAGACCACGTCGGAGAGCGTTGGCAGGGGCACACGCCTTGCTTATGGTTTGAACCCGGACACGGTGCTGGCTCACGCTCCCGCAAGAAGCAAGAGTCTAAAGCAATTTTCTTAGCTTGATGTCGAGTTTTAATGACTGAGCGCCGCGCCGAACGGTCAGGCGGTGTTCTGCTCCCACCCGAAGAAAAATGCTTTCCGCCTGGTGAAGCGTGCAATCTTGCGACGACAGACCGTCAATCGACTGAATTAAATCACCCTCCCGCAACCCCGCTTCACTTGCAGGCGATCCCTGCAGAACGCTATGGACGATAAAATCTCCAGATTCGGGCACGAGCCGAAGTGAAATGCCGCTCGCATCCCAAAGAAATGCGTCTTTGAGGTGCTGATTGGGCTCCAGGATCATGTGACCGTGAGCGAAATCGAAAATGACTGTAAACCTTCTCAGGATTTCACCGCCAATCAGCGCCACGCCACCTGCTCCTCCACCGACGTCATCGAAAGTCACTCCACCGAGCTTCAACCGTGACGCTCTGCCGGCAATGCTTTTGAACTCATTTCCCAGCCCGACGCCGCTGACAATCTCCAGCCGTGGCCCGGTGGATTGCGCAATAATGCTGTCGTCGAGAGCGTCGTTGGAGCCGGTATCAATGAGCAGCTTCCTCGATTGCGGAGCCGAGCCCGGCACGGTAACTTCGGCCGCAAGAAACGGATTTCTGGCTTCCGTGTCTACGATGATGGGAATGCTTTCCCCTGCTCCTGAATAGTGGTAAGTCTTCGGGTCAAGAAGTCGAATGACCTGGCTTTCATAATCGATTTCGACCACAAACTTCTCGAAGAAGTCGTAGCCCACGAGTCCCTCGATTGCGCGGCCCACCTGCGATTTGTTGTTACTTAAGTCAATAACGCCAATCAAAGGAACCGGGATTTTGAATTTCGAAAACGAAAAAGTGACGTCCTTTGCGTAGGAAACATCGTAGGTTCCACTTCCAGCGCCGGTGCCCTGCCCGGTTTCCTGTTCCAGGTGCAAACCTAGTTGAATCGCGTGCGCGCGATCCACGATCCAACCTCCGGCTCCGCTGTCGACCACGAACGAGAGCGGCTCGGAGTTGTTCACACGCACTCGAACAAAGATCTGATTGCCATAGAGTTCGAAGGGAATGGTTGCGAGGCTCGGGCTGGCGGGGGAGGAGTGCGCGCCCGATGCAGCTTGCGCGGGATTTTCCCCTGCAGGTGTTTGAGATTTCAATGAGGCCGGCCAGATCACAAATGCGCAGCTTAGAATGAGGAGAACGGCAGCGTGAATAGCCGTAGCGCCAGGTCGTCCTTCTGTCTTGGTAATTGCCTGCATCTCCGTCCTCCACCAGTCGATCAACAGAGAATAGCGTTTCTGTCGAGGCCGAGGCTTGAACGCCTTTAACATGTAGGCGAGAAACTACTTGATGGCGGCGCGGAACTGAGAAGGCGTCATTCCCGTGTGGCGTTTGAAGACACGACACAAATGGCTCTGGTCGGAAAAACCTGAACCGTGAGCAATCTCAACGATGGGCATTGAGCTTTCGGCAAGTTTGCGGCGGGCAAACGCCACGCGCACGTAGCGCAGGTAATCGCCGACCGTGCAGTGTTGCACCGCGCGGAACGTGCGCGCGAGGTGGACGGGATGCACGCCCGTTACGGCCGCTATTTGCCCCAGAGAAAGCGGCTCGCAAAACCGCTCTCGTAAAATGGCCACCGCCCCACCCAGCCACCCAGGCGCGTGGCATTCGGGAACAAAGACTCTGCCCAAAACCCCTGCCAGTTCAAATGCGATTGCTTCAATAGAGACGGACGCGGTACTGCCAAAGGCGAGCTCGCACTCGAGGCGGCTCATAAGATTGGCGACTTGGTAATGCTCGGCGGCGTCGGCTGCAAGGCAGCGGGGTTTGGCGCCGCAATACTCGAAAGGCATCTCCAGACTTACCACTCGCCCGCCGTCCTCGTCGAACTGGTCGGTGTGCATCTCTCCCGCAGGATGTATGAGGACCGTACCGGGCCCGCAGCGTCGTATTCGATTCCCATAGCGCTCCGTGTAGGAGCCGCGCAGCAGGAACGAGACGTATGATCTATGGTGTACGTGGCTTCCGATCCGCATTCCCGGCCGATACGCCATATCGGCTAGCACAAAGTCGGAAAACGTTCTGCTGCGAACGGTTGTGCCATAAAACTGACCCGATAGCTGGTACACTCTTCACCTCGCACCGTGTATTACGCAGTTCCGCTGGATAAGTTCCTCGGCTACGCGCCGCACGGCGCTATGCATCGGCGATACTCGTCTGAGATTATTTGCAGGGATAACACCACGACTTTTTCATCGTGGCGCTTTTGCTTACTTCTTTTTCGCTGCCGCGGCAGCCGCGGCGCGGGCGGCGCGTTCCTGCAGGGATAAGGTGACGACCTGGAGCATGTCGTCCTGGGGGGCGGGTTTGCCGGTCCAGATCTCGAACTGGCGGGCGGCCTGGTGGACGAACATTTCGATGCCGGGGATGATCTGCGCGCCACGCTGCTTCGCCAGTTTCAGCAGTTGGGTTTCCGCCGGATCGTAGATCATGTCGAAGACGTAGCGGGCGTTGATTTCTTTTTCCTGCAGCGGAGTTTCGCGCGTGTTGCCCATGCCGACCGGCGTGGCGTTGATGATCACGTCGAAAGCGTACTTCTTGAGGTCGGCGCGTTTCACCGAACGCGCGTGGGCTCGCCGCGCAAGCTTCTGCGCCGGGGCGAGGCTGCGGTTCAGAATGAAGACTTCCGCGCCGCGTTCTTTCAAACCGAAGACTGCAGCACGAGCCGCGCCTCCGGCGCCGAGCACCAGGATCTTTGCATCCTGCAGTGTGCTCAGGCGGCGTTCGAGAGGGCGGACAACTCCGGAAGTGTCGGTGTTGAAGCCGTAGAGTTTCCCATCCTGGGCGCGGACCACGGTGTTGCAGGCGCCGATCTTGGTGGTGTGGGAATCGGTGTTGTCGAGGTAGGGAAGGATGGCTTCCTTGTACGGCATGGTGATGCTGAGGCCGTGGATGGGAATCTCGCGCACGCAGTTCAGCAGGTCTTTGAGAGTCTTGGCATGTAGTGCGAGGTAGACGGCGTTGACGTTCTCGCGGCGGAAGGCCGCATTCATGATGGCGGGCGAAAGCGAGTGCGCGACCGGGTCTCCGGCAACGCCGTAGACGCGAGTGGCGGCATCGACGGTATCGATCCGGTAGACGCTGCGCAGCTCCTGGGCAGTGGCCTGTCCGGGAGCGGTTTCTTCTCCAGGACCCACAGCGGCAAATGTGAACACGCTGCCGGCGCGGACTCCGAGCACGCGGCTGATGAGACCCTGCTCGCCCATGCACAGGCCGACCAGAGAGTGGCTGTCGCTCTGGCGCCCCAGAAACTGGATCATGGAGACGTTGTCGGAGAGCGTGGCGGCGGTGCTGACCACCTTGTAGAAGTCGGCGGGGAAGGCGCGCATCTTCTCCAGAGTTTCGTCGAGCTTTTTCGTCCCCCGGAAGTCGTGAAAAGAGAGAATCAGAGCGGAGCGGTTTCTCAGCTTCTGTAGCTGCGCCGGCTTGCACTTCAGAGCGGTTTGGAGTTCGACATCAACCAGCTGGCAGCCTGCGGCCGAAGCCTTCGCCAATAGATCAAGTTGGGAGGCAATGGAGCCGCGGAACTTGCCTCCGCTAGCTGCCCGGCGGCAGGTGGCGATGACCACGGTGCCGGGATGAGTTTCCAGGAAGTGTTTGACCTTGGGAAGCGCCAAAGCGGGCTTCGAAATGTAGTCCAACCTGAACTCCAGGAAGGAGTTATCGCGGA
>PMSQ01000080.1 GCA_003168355.1 Acidobacteriaceae bacterium
CGAGTTGCTCAAACTGGGCTTCCGCCTATCGGAAGCCACTGACTCGCGATGGCTCCGGCGAATTCCGAGAACTCCAGATCCCGCCAAACGCTGGCTGACATTCCTCCGGAACCATCGCGACCTGCTGGACCACGTGATCGTGCTGAATGAGCAACACCTCAAGCGGCTGCTGTCCGAGTATGTGCGCTACTACCATGAAGATCGGACTCACCTCGGACTGGCGAAGGATACGCCAACCGGTCGACCAGCGACGATCCGATGTAGGGCTGAGGGTAGAATCCACTCCTTCCCTAGACTCGGCGGACTGCACCATCGTTACGTCGTTGCAGCTTAGCCTCCGACAATTCTATCGATCGGTATCAACCCTTATTGTCGGAATCAGAACCGCGCGGCTATCTTTTGTCGAAGGCCGAGCCGTGGTTTGGATTTATATCGGAGCAACGAATCACGAATCAATGGGCCGACACACCACCCGGAGGAAGGCTCTTACCAGTTTCGTAACGTTTTGCCGAACCACAGGTTCTGCGGAGGGCGCTCCCGGTCCCGTGCAGGTCTTCAAGCAAAAAAGACGATCAAACGGGCCAAGCCGCAGTAGCTAACCGGGACGCAGCCCATTCTATCAGCGTCAGCGAGCGCGCTTCACTTCTACGATCCCCCGAGCCTGAGTCTCGATGATCTCCAGCAGGGCGTTTTGTTCGGGACGGGGCGTGGAGGATGCGATCCGGCGCAGAATTTGGGCGGCGTTTTGGATGATCACGCCTTGAGCTACGCTGCGGGCTGCGCTTGAGTGAGCGGACACTTTGCTTTCGAGGAAAACGACGGCTTCTGCCATCCCGGCAAGATTCTGCAGGTGGGCGAGCTCGGGCTCGGTCCAGGTGCGCGGCTTCGAGTTGATTGCGGCGAAGGAGCCGAGCGGAAGGCCGGCATCCATTGAGCGAATCGGCACTCCAGCGTAGGCGATCACATTCATGTCGCGAATGGCTAGGTTCGACTGGAGCACTGGCTGCTCGCGCGTATCCTCGACCACTATGATCTCGTTTGCCGACACCACCCACTGACAAAACGAGTGCGACAGCGGAGCCTGGCGGGCAGTAGCCCATGGCTCCAGAACACCGATCTGGCTCTTGAAGAACTCGTGGTCTTTGTCGATGATCGAGAGCAGTACCGTTGAAACGCTCAACAAAGTCGCGGCTATGCCGGTGATGAGGTCGAGGAGTTGGTCGGGCTCCGTATCGAGCACTCCGGCTTCAGCCAGTGCCGACAGGCGTTCCGGATTCGCCACAATTTCCCTGGGAGCGAAGACCGGCAGAGGCGCTCGAACCAGCGCGGGGGCGGGAGCCGCCGCAGCACTCACCGATGTAACTGCTGTCGAGGCGAACTGGGGGTCTCCGCGAAGCTGCCGCCTCAGGGCATCACAGAGGCCGCGCATGTCAGGATCCTTGACAATGAAGTCATTCGCGCCCACTGCAAGGAACTCTTCCTTTCTCGCGCCGCCGGGCTTCGTGACCACCACGATCGGCGTCGCGAGTGTGTAAATCGACGTGCGAATTCTCTTCACTACCAGAACGGCGCCGCCGCCCGGAAGCTGGCTGCTGAGCACAATGGCGCTGGGATTCTCTTTGCGAATCACCGACTGGGCGAGGACCGCGTCACCTGCGGCCACTACGTCCCAACCGTTCTGGCGAAAGGCGCCTGCCATCTGAAGAACCGCGGTGTGGTCAGGATCGACGATAAGGATCTTCGCGGTCTTGGACATGAGGGTGCAGCTTCGTGACCATCGTAGCAGGCACCGGGGGTCGTGCTGGCACGAAGGTATCGCTGGCTGACACTGCCCGGATCGCGACGGAGCACTTGACAGAGACACCAGCGCCGCCATGATGGCCGGGTTCGTGATTCGGGCAGGCCCCGTGGGGTTGCTCGACGACGACTCGCCCGCTCTAAAGCCATTTCAGGTCATTCTTCCCTTGCCGATCTTTTCAACGTTCAGCAGCGACGCATTTCGAATGTCGGCCCTCAGTGATCGCTGTCGCGCTTTTAAATTGCGCCAGGCATCCGCATAGGCCCATTATCTCAAGTTGTCGCCCGTGGATGGAGAGTATTCACTCCGGTCGCTGTCGTTAACAGCCTGTTTGCGTCAATTGACTGACTTTTTCCGCTAAGGAACAGTCAGCTCTTCCAGCGATGATCGCGGTAATCAATGTTTGTCTGAAATGTGATTTCCATATCGTGCATGCGCTCTGTTCTCGTTTTCAACGCTCTGTCCAACGCGAGGATTAGATCCCTAAACGTCGCAGGGCTTGACTGATCTTTGGTCGGTGTTCCGTGATTCATATCGCTCATTTAGGAATTCTCATCTTTCTCGTTTATTCATCCGCGGTGCGGCCGAACAATTCTGGCGGGTTGCTTTTATACAGTTAGACCCAATAGGTCCGTGAGTTTTGCCTAATCCGTCTCAGAAATTGCAGGAATTCTTGTGGACGAGTGGGTCTGGCGCGCGTATCTGAAGGAGAGGTACTTTATATCGTCCCCGGATGACGTGATTGAACTTGTGGAGTTTGGTCGAAATCACGTGGATTCGTTTCGCATGTTAGAAATTAAAGTGGCTGCTGTGGGCACAACTCTAAAGGTCGACGAGAAAGAACATCTCGGTCTTTCGCCAGTTACATTGAAGAAAAGGTGCTTGAAAAAGTGTATCTCGACAGAAGAGACGAATGTCAAAGTGAAACTCCCTCGGATGCTTGTAGCCTCTTTCCTCGGCTCTGCTCGCCGGCGGAGCGACGGCAAACGTCTAATTAAAGTTTAAGGTGTTGACATAGACATTTCACCAGTAGGTCTCAGTTAGTGAGTGATCTTGGCAATATTTGCAGATGCCGAGGATACTCCTTCCGACTGCATTGTCAGAAAGCTGTCGGTGGTTTGTTCCAAACTGAGAGTCCACCTCGTCCGCGATGATCATAATGTCTGGCAGGACCGCAGTGAAATCCACGGTGGACAAGTTACGTGGATCGTCTCAAAAATGCTCACCTGCAGAAGTCGTAACTCCTGCACGATGAGGGGTGCAGTGTAGCCTCGGCGATAGCGGCTTTGTCCATGAGCTATGGCCGCCTGAGAGGGACTGTCAACCGCTTCTAGATCTCGGGTAGCGCGCAGGCGTGCGGTGATGTTTTTTATCATCTTGGGAAGATATGTAGTGCGCTCTTTCGCGGGCAGCGGAAGGGCAGCCAATTCTTTCACCGCTTTCACCCGCGCCAGCCAGCGTTGCATCAAGATGGCGAGGTCGCGGTCCAGGATGGATGCGACTCCTTCCTTAGCTGGACTTAAAGAAGGTTTAGACGTCAGCCTTTTCTTGTCCAAGAGCCCGGTAAGTTGCTTAACCTCGAAGGGCTTCACAAGAACTTCGTCTGCCTGCAGAAGAATAGCGTTCAACGATCTTTGCACGTCAGGATAACCGCTGGCCACTAAGGTCAACGCCTCGGATTGACTGTGACGCATAGCGGTTACCACTGCACAGCCATCCCCGGATCCGGCATGTGAAGATCGGTAATGAAGAACATCGAAACGTTGGCTGGCAATCTGCCTGAGCGCCTCGGTGACGCTCCTTGCTGAAACCACGATACTGTTGCCCGGGTCGCCCGTCGCATGGCGTGATGCGGTCGATGATCGGTAGCAACGCTTCCATGAACATCGGGTACGGTTCTTCAAGCACTGGATAGGGTTCTTGCGGCATTAGCATGGTTGATCTCCTGCCCAAAGTCTAGTGCTGTGAAAACAGGACAACTGTTCAGAAGGGCTCACATTGGCAAATCTAAGGCACATTTAATCCACACGAAAGTTAGCAATCAAGATGGCGGTCAAACCGCAGACGCCTGACGGCCCATGTCTGACAGCATAAATCGCCGCAGGAAGGCTGCGACTCGACTACTGGGTTGGTTCCAGACCAAAACTTGACCGCAGTTTTCCGCCCACAAACATGGAGCATATTCAAAGCCTTATCGAGTTTGACAAACAGTTCTTGCAATTTGGCAGCCTCACGAGGCGGAGCAGGGCAAGTGCTGGACACGGACGGTTCTTCTGGCAAATACATGGCTCATCTCCTAGTTCAAGAGTTTGGAGCCATGGAAACAGGGGGGCTGTTCACAAATGCTCACCTCGGCCAATCGAAGGTACAGCGATGCAGGGTCCGTGTTACTCGAGGTGCTCAGTGCCGCCCCGCAAACACGGTCCTGACGACCCCAATGTCGTCATTACCCAGGCCGACACCGACTAGGGCATGTCTCGACTATTTCCAGCAGCGTCGGTGGTTTTGAGGATTTTTCAGGGCGTCAGAGATAGACTCTCCTGACAGTCCGCTGGGATTTGATGTCTTGGTCAGAAGTACTCTCTTCGTTTCCAACTAGTCCGTCTTCCGCCGAGAAACTCCTAGAAACACCATCGGCTCGGTCACTGCAGGGCATTGTACCTGTCCCCGGTTCGGGTCATTGACCTATAGTGCATCCGGGGGCGTGGTTTGGTGGCGTAGCATCAACCTAGTGATACCACCCTCACTCTCGAACGATGACGAAGGAACTCCACTGTTTGCAGTTCAAGAGCCATCCCGTGCCAAGCAGCACGCCGCCACAAGTCAACGTCAATACCTGACTGACCATATTCATTTCATCCACCATCAGCGAAAACAGATTCTTCTGCTAGACCTGTCAAATTGTTCGGCTGCCGAGATCAGAAAGATTTTCCAAGCGGTCCCCGAATTTGTGACCACCTGTCCTAGGGATTTAGTTCTGATACTTTCTGATTTCACGGGAGCCTTCTTTGACTCCGAAGCTTTTCGGGTCATGAAAGAAGCCGCGGTCTTTGACAAGCCCTATGTCAAGAAATCCGCATGGACGGGAACAGAGAACTTTCCTCAGGCGTTTGCTGAGAACGTGAGTAGCTTCTCCCGCCGCAAATTTACCGTTTTTGAGAACCGCAAGGAAGCTTTAACATGGTTGGCAAAAAACTGAATAGACAGGCCCGAGTTCCAGGTTCGGCAGATATTTTCATCATTGGACTATCGGGACCCTCCGGCACCGGCAAATCGACAGTAGCTAGGCGCGTGGCCTCTCGTCTCAACGGGCACGTTATCTCGATGGAGACCTATGCCCTTGAGATGAACCATCTTCCGCTGGAGGAACGAGCAAGTCTGGATTACGACGCGCCTAATGCAACGGACGTGAGGCTGCTGGAAAACCATATCCGCAATTATGCCTTAGGTAACGCTATCGAGACTCCCATTTACGACTTTGCAAAGCACTTGCGGGTGAGCGATCGGCGCGAACACATTCCTGCCACGTCATTGCTGATCGTGGAAGGCATCCTGGCTCTGCATTTTGCGCAGGTGCGCCGGTTCTTTGATCTATCCATCTACCTGGAAGCGCCCGACGAGGTTTGTTTCCATCGCCGAAAGGTGAGGGACATCACCGAGCGTCAGCGTTCCCTGGATTTCATCCTGTGGCAATACAAGAATAACGTGTCACCAGCTACGCGGCAATACGTGCTCCCCAGCAAGCGCTACGCCGATCTCGTCCTGGAAAGCAACGCAGACCTGCCAGCGTTAGAGAAAAGCGTCTACGACGCCATCGAGGAGAGGCGAGCTCCTGCCATAACGCAATAACTGGAAACTATCTCAGCGGATTCGCTGACGGCACCCACATCGAAGTCCCAAGTGGTGAACCAAGGCGACGCAGGATATGACATCCACAGGATGAAACACTCCCTTGGCTAACTCATCGTTCGTCATCTTCGCCGGATGTTTCTTGAACTTGATCTTCTTCATGGTGACGCTATGACCTCGGCTCCCGTAAATCTAACGACCTTTCTAGAGCGGTATAGCACAGATGAGCATTGCCGCGAAGCTCTAGCGAATCTTCGCTTCCCTAGATGGCGTGAAATGCCTAAAGTGCAAGAGCGAGAACGTTGCGCCGGTCTCCGACCGTAGAGTGTACGTGTGCTACCCATGCCGCTATCAGTTCTCCGTTACGGTGGGAACGATCTTCCATGACTCCCACTTGCCTTTGACGAGTTGGTTTCTCGTTACCTATCTGATGACCGAATCGCGCAAGGGGATTTCCGCAAAACCAGATTAAGCGAATGCTCGGCATCTCCTACAAGACGGCGTGGTACCTCTTCCATCGCATCCGCAAGGCAACGGAAGAAACAGATCACAAACTTTCCGGCACCCTAGAAATCGACGAAATGTACGTTGGGGGCCATACCAAGAACGCGGAAAAGTGGAAGAAGCACGCGCCAGCGGTCGGCATCCGTAAGCGTGGCGGCATCTGCATTTCGTCTCTGCCGCAAACCTGAACCAAGAGAAGATCAACGAGATCATTGCCCGCAATGTAGACAAGACCGTTGACGTGATTATGACGGAATCGAAGCTCTACAATTTCGAGACTACGAAGGATCGCGGCAAGCACAAAACGGTCAATCACAAGTCCGGTATGTGGGCGGGCTGTGCGAATGCGATTGAATCCGCATTCTCGCTGTTCAAACGTGGTGTAGTGGGCGCGTGGCACAAAGTCTCGGTCAAACATCTTCCCGCGTATCTCCAAGAGATGACGTGGCGCTTCAACAACTGCAAAAATCAATATCTCTTTCGCGATACCCTTATCCGTTTGCTGCAACCTGACAACGTTGAGTACAAGGAATTGACGAAGGCTGCCTGAGGGACTCTGCCTTTTTCCACGGACCAACTATGTTCACGCGTCACAGACGACAGCCCATTAGCCATGAGATAAACGTTTGCCAAGGTAAGGTGGCAGGCTAACTCACATGATGGCCTCTTCTCGCCAAACCCCAATGAGGTGGGTGGGCAGGGAACGTAGACCAGGGGGCTGTGCCTCCCCTTGGGGTCGCCTCGCGTCCCTGCCTTCGTTGTTCTTTTTTTCACAATTACCGTATGTCCACCTGTCACTGACAACAATCCATCGACAATGAGATAAGCGTCCCACGTACCACTGTTCCAAGAACTGGGAAAGGAACAGGAACGAGGCCGCCATAACTCCAAGCCCCTACGGTGGCCTCGTCTTTTTCTATTTCTGCCAAGCACCGATACAAGGACCTCACGAGGACGGCTTAGCTTCCTGGGGTCTGCTTTCCATACATCTCTGAGATTTACGAACAACGGTTGAGGATGATGCATATCGACTTGGGGACAATTGTCGCAAGCGTAGGCGATGACCTGACCGGCGAAATTTGTACCAGGTGGAATGAGAGAACATCCACTTGGAGGAAAGTGGGTCATGCCCATCAAGAGGTACAAGCCAGAGCGGATCGTGACGATGCTGCGACAGATTGAAGTGAGCATCGCAAACGGAAAAACCACTCCACAAGCCTGCAAAGAAGCCGAGATCACCTTCCAAACGTTCTACCGCTGGCGGAAGGAATACGGCGGTTTGAAGATGGGCCAGGCAAAGCGACTGAAGGATTTGGAAAAGGAGAACGGCAAGTTGAAACGGCTGGTGGCGGAGCTGGCGTTGGACAAGCAGATATTAAAGGATATAGCGGAGGGAAACTTCTAAGCCCGGAGCGACGTCGGTGCGCCGTGGAGCATGTCCGCGAGGGGTACGAAGTGAGTGAGCGGCGGGCGTGCCGAGTGGTGAGGCAGTGGCGAGGGACGCAGCGCTATCTGCCGCTGCGGGGCACGGACTAAGATCAGCTGACGAAGGCGATCCTGGCCCTGGCCGTGAAGTATGGGCGGTACGGCTATCGGCGCATCACGGCGCTGTTGCAGCGTGCGGGATGGCCGGTGGGGAAGGATCGAGTGCAGCGGATCTGGCGACGCGAAGGGCTAAAGGTACCGCAGAAGCAGCGGCCGCGAGGACGGTTGTGGCTCGGGGATGGTTCGTGTGTGCGGTTGCGACCGGAGCGCGCGAATCAGGTGTGGAGCTACGATTTCGTGAAGGCGATGACGCACGATGGACGAGCGCTACGCGTCCTGGTGGTGATCGACAAGTACACGAGGGAATGTTTGGCGTTGCAGGTGGAGCGGCGCTTGAGGAGTTTGCAGGTGATCGAAACCTTGGCGGATGTGATGTTGGTGCGCGGGATACCAGAGCACATACGTTCCGACAAATGGACCGGAGTTTATTGCCGAGGAGCTGCGGAAGTGGCTGGGGAAAGTGGGGACGAGAACGTTATACATCGAGCAGGGGAGTCCGTGGGAGAACGGATACTGTGAGAGTTTCAACGGAAAGCTGTGCGACGAATTCTTGAATGGCGAGATCTTTTACTCGTTGAAGGAGGCACAGATTCTGACGGAAAGGCGGCGGGTGGAATACAACACGGAGCGGTCGCACTCGGCGTTGGGCTACCGGCCGCCAGCACCGCAAGCTATCGTGCCAAAGCAACCGGGGCATGGAGATAGGGAAAACGCTTCGCGTTTCCAACACATCTCCACACCCCCGACGACGACTACGGACAATTATCCAACAAGGCGTTACACTAACACTCCACTTGGTACAAAACATCGGTCCGGTCATCTTTGGCTTTGGCCAAAATACCGTATAATCCGAGAACAAACACCCACGCCAGCCAGATGTGCGAAAGTGAAAGGCACCGGCTGTGGCGCTGCGGAACACCATGTGCCGAAAGTCTTGCTGTTTCTGTCATAACGTTCCTCCATTTCGGCTGCCTTACCTCACATCAACCGCCACTCGTCCAGAAGGGAACCTAACTCGACTCCGGGCACGAGCTTGGCAAGAAACGAGGGCAGAAATTCCCAGAGCCAGCCTAGGAGGTGAATCGGCATGGCTCCAATACCCAAATAGAGCATGTTATCACGAGGCGAGTTAACTACATGACCGTTTACATTGGATTGCCCATTGCTACCGGGCACGGTTTGATATTGCCAGGCATAGATCTCGAGCTCCGCAAGATTCAGGTTTTGAGGAAAGCCGACAGTGCAATGGCCTCTCCCATTGCTTGCCGAATTGCGGTCAGGAATTCATGATTATCGAGAGGTTTCTGGAAGAACGCCAGCGCCCCGGCATCCAGGGCACGTTTCTTATTGTCAGTCGGATCGCGGGCGCTGAGCACGATGACTGGGGTGGCCACAAGATCCGGCAAGTCTCTCATTCGTTCAATCACGAGGAAACCGTCACCTGCTGGTAGTCCAATATCTAGGATAACCAAGTCTGGCGCTTCCTTGCGCGCCACGGTGATAGCGGAAATTGCATCCGTAGCGCAGACCACCTTATAACCATTGGCCTTCAATCTAGCAGTCAAGCCCAGTACAAGTTGTTGATCGTCGTCGACAATCAGAATCTTCTTTCCGTTCATTTGAGCGGCTCCTTGTCCAGGAGGTGCGCTTGCACTAATTGTTCGATTCGTACCGTGATTTCGCGCACCTGCATATCGCTGGACTCGCTGGGGGCAATGAGAAGCGTGGTCGAAGAAATTATCGGCTTGAGTTTTGAAGAATTGTCGAAGGTCTGCAACTCCCTGCCAATACGGCGCGCGATGACATTAAATCCTCTGGCATCGGTGCACGCGACAAGGAAAAAGGTTTCTACCGGCTCTGCGTCACTCATCGAAGGCAAGAGCATATCCTGAGCGGGATGAATGCATCGCTCCAGAACCTTCCGTATTTCTGAGACAATATCGGCCTGAACGGCACCCGCTACCGGAAGTATGTCCACGGCAATGAGAGTCACCGATCCGGCCTCCAAGTTTGGGGCCGTGAAGACGGGCGCACACAGCTTGGCCAATGAGAAGACTGGCAGGGTAAAGAAAAAGGTGCTGCCGTGTCCTAGTTGGCTTTCCACCCAGATTCGACCGCCGTGCCGCGACACCAGCTCTTTTGAAATGAACAGCCCCAGCCCCAGACCGCTACGACTTGCTTCGGTGGCGCTTTCTATTTGAGCCAGACGGTCGAAGATGATGTCCCGATTTTCCGGGCCGATTCCGCATCCCGTATCGGAGATCGATAGAGTGAGACAATCGTCGTTTCCCACGAGGGGCCGGCTCGCGACCGTAACGGTTCCATCTGCGGGCGTAAACTTGATTCCGTTATCGATCAGGTTGGTGAGAATCTGCCGTACACGGGCGGGATCGGCCCAAATAAAAGGAAGACTCGGAGCAACATCGGAGCGCAGGTTTACCTTCTTCACTGCCGCATTCGTAAGGCATGTGCCGAGGACCTCGGCAATTAGCTTGACCGGATTTACATGCTGTGGTTCTACCGTGAGTTTATGCGTTTCGACCCGGGTTATTTCGAGGAGGTCGCTAACCATACTCTTCAGTTGTTTGACATTGTCTAGCGCAAATGTCAGGTGCTCGCGCTGTTCGGGATTCAGGTCACCAAGTAATCCATCCAATACATTGGTTGTGAAAAGATAGATTGCCGTCAGTGGAGTGCGGAGTTCGTGCGAGACGTGTGAAAGAAGCTTTTCTTGAAGGCGCGTGCGCTCCTGGCGCGATTCTTCCAGCACGACGGCAATCTCTCTCCGCTCGGTGGCGTCTTGCATAACGATGGCACACCCACCAACCGGCCCCGCACCTTCTAGCATTGCTGTGATGTTGACATTGCCCCAGAACTGCTCCCGGTTGCTCCGGACGCGCCATCCCTCATTTTCCGCTCGGCCTGCCTGCAGAGCCTTGCGCAACTGTTTCTCGGGCACTCGATTCTGAATATCCTCTGCGGTGTACATGCAGGAAAAATTCTGTCCCACGATCTCGGCCTCGGCGTACCCCAACAGGCGCTGCGCTCCGCCATTCCAACTGGTCACGCGTCCAGTTAAGTCCATGGTGAAGAGCGCGCAGTCCCTCGCCCCCTCGATCAGCAATCGAAAACGTCCGTTTGCCGCCGCCAGCTTCGCCTCCAGAATCGCCCCATAGCGTTGCTGGAGAAATGCGTGACCCAGAGCGCAAAGCAAATCGCCAGAGGCTTGAAGCATAGCGATGCCTACAGGGCGCTGTTTCCTCGCCACATTCCAAAGTTCCTGCGCCGAAACACCAAACTCCTTGGCTATGCGTCGCAACGACATGGTTTCTGGATATCGATCAAACACTTGCCCCGCAATAATGGCCCCTAAGTGCCGCTTGCCCAATAAGAGCGGAACTGCAACATGGGTGAGGCCAGCTTCGTCACGCACAATCACCACCGTGTCTGTTTGCAATGCCTCATCAACCGCGGCACAAGGCGGCCCCGTGGTTATGCAGAAGGGACAGCCGGCCCGACGAACAGGCGCGGCGCCATGAACCAGCATCCAGACCGGCTGAGCGTTATGGCATTTTCCCAGGACGCGGCCTCGGTCATCGGTCAATGCGACCGCCACTCTCATGGTGCGCCCATACGTCGCCAGAATTGGTCCCCACGCGTCCAAGTCAAGCAAATCGGCTCGCAATTTGGGCGACAGTTCCGGACTGCCGATTTCGTCCATGCTGGCAGTGTGGGAAGAGGATATCGGAATCGCCGCGGGCAAAAACTCGCTTGCTTCAACCCGTCCTGACGCTTCTGCGTTCATTCTTTGCCCTGAGCTGCGGCAGAGTCGGTTGTTCGCCTAAGTTGAGAGAATCTTGTGGGAGCACGGCTCAACAGGCTGGAGTAGCTCTGCAGCGGCAATGCGGGAACCAGATTCTCTTCCAGCGGTACCAGAGAGATACCTCCTTGGCCAATTACAAACTCGCGAGTCTCGAAGGAATGCTTGCTTCCCCGTGACTTGACCACCGAAATGCAGCGGTGCAGAGAGTTATTGATTTCCACCAGGCTCATCAAAATGAGGTTATCCACAATTGAGCTGACTGGAAAATCCGGCATATAGGAGGAAATTCCAAGAAACTCGGGATTCTCATAGTTAAAAAAAGTCGTCATTAAACGATGTTTGCTATAGGCGACAAGGGCGTGGAAGAAATCGCGGTAGATGCTGATATCTCCGATCACTGTGCTATAACTTGTCATCCCATCAATCACCATCCGCTGTATGTCATGTTCCTCGACAAGCTGGATAATGCGCGCATAGTGCGCATCCACGTCCAGCTCTTGCGGGCTCTCGAACATGATCTGTATGGTTCCGTTGGCGACCTGTTCTTCCAGGTTCAGTCCCAGAGTCTGAGCGTTGCGAATGATCTGCGCCGGATGTTCATCGAGGGAGATGAGCAAGCCTCTCGTTTTTTGCCGCAACGATCCTTCCCGCAGAATCTGCGTGCCCAGCACGGTCTTTCCCACCCCCGACAACCCGACGACCATCGTGGTGGAACCATCAAAAATGCCGCCGCCAATGAGAGTATCGATGGCTTCGACCCCGACGATGGACCGCTTAGTGCTTGACGTGGGCTGCTGTGAGTTGGCGCCCAGAGGCGCCTGAACCCGGCGGAAAATCTGCAAACCTCGGCCTCCTGTGATGTGCAGGGTGTGCTCGCCCGTCTCATATTCCTGGCCACGGCTCTTCAAGACTTCCAGGCTGCGCTGGATGCGCCGGCCAAGCCGTTCGCGCTCCAGCTGGATGACCGTATCCGCCAGAAAATCCGTCATTTCCTTAGCAACAATCGATTCGGGTGAACTGCCAATCTCCAGCGAAAGCACTGCAGTCAGATTCTCCCGGTTCAACGATTCCATCAATTGCTGCAGCAATTCGCGGTAATGGCGGTGTTCGGGGTGCCCGCCAACCTGGACCTTGTTTAACAACCCAACGCCGTCTACGAAAATCCGGCGCGCGCCCATGTCGTTGGCGGTTTCTAGCAGCAGGCTGTCTGGCGAACGCAATTCCTGATCGAACACCTGTGGACTGGTAAAGATGATTTGCAGCTTCTTCTGCTCCTGCAGTTCAGTGAGATCCCAGCCGAATTCTGCGGCGTCCCGGATGAGTTTGTCTGGGCTTGTCTCAAACACCACGATCAGCCCCGGTTCGTTATACAGGGTGATCCCACGATAGACGAACTCCACCCCCATGAGAGTCTTTCCGGTTCCCGTCACGCCCTGCACCACGATCACGTTGCTCCTTGGAATCCCGCCCAGCAATACGGCATCGAGGCCCCAAATGCCAGTCTTGACCAAGCTGCTTTCGGACACAACCATAGCTATTTCCTTTAGTTTCCAGATCTATGCGAGCGTTCTTCACACCGCGATTCCAGCCGGCCGAGCTTCAGTTGGTTGGCCGCCAGCACACGCCCGATACGACTTTCCAGCAGGCTGATGAGTCGAAGAAGACAACGTTTACGCTCAGCGTCCGTCGGAGCCAGGAATCGAAAGAAACACACTCCCTGAGAGCACCGCGAGCGTTCCATAAGCTTTTCGTGTTCCAGTTGCCTAAGCGCGGAATCCACTGCAGCAATCTCATAGCCCACAAGAGGTGCGATCTGATCCGCGCTGGCAAGAGTTACACTGTGACGGTACACGAAAGCTAATACATCTAGTTCACAGAGCAGGGAAATGCCGAGGCCTTTGAGGCAACTTTGGACTGAGAGCTCCGGTTCGTCTTCACGCTCGATGATAAAGTCGGCTCCGCTCGGCTGGGTGCCCTATTGCAGTTATAGCAAGCAACGCCTGGCGATAGCTGAACGAAAGGAACATTTCGATGGTTTTCTCCGGACCTCTTACCGTTTCGGGAAAGACGAGTTCTCACTTTCCTTTATGGACATAAAGGACCGTTTGAGTGGCACCTGGCGCGAAGACTGAACGATTCCTTTGAAGGGGACGAGGTGAATATTCTCGATTGTTGCTTCGGAACACCTCGGTAAGGTGGAATGCTTCGTCCAGCGAGCAGACAATGAAAATAGACGCCGCAAGCCCTATCAGGGCAGGAAGAATTGTGCGCCGAAGTGATGTACCTTACGTGAGGTGTAACGCATGGTACGACCAAAATCGAAAGAGCGCGCCGCGCAAAATCGAGCGGCAAAGTGGTCTAATCTGACCAGACATCTGTGTTGGCCACTTCTATCATGTTCCCCATGTGAAGAGCTGAGACGACCGTTATAAACGGTCAGTCTAGTTTCCTCTTGCAAGTGAGGCACAACGTTCTGGAAACCATATTGATTGTTCTGTTGGTGGTATTTTTGCTCGGTGGCGGAGATTGGGGATTACCATCGTTGGCGCGGGTAGAATTGTAAACGGCGCACAGCGGGCACATTTATCAAGTGACCACCTCGTACACAACGAACCACGCGAGCAAAGCGGCCATGGCCTTCATCTAACGTCCAACAACAAAAAACTCTCCAAGGAGAAGACAATGTCAAATCAGGAAAGTTGCAAACCACAACATACCGATGAGCAGAAGCCGGGTTCAGAGCAAAAATCTGGAAGCCTGCCGAGCCAGCCAGTGCAGCAGAAACAGGAGAACCTGAGCGGAGAGCCCAAGAGTCCGCAGTCGGAACAAGAAAAACACGAGCAAGAGAAGAAAAAGCAGGCTTAGGCGTTAGGGCGGCTCGATTTCCATCAAGCCGTCATTCTGAAACAAACGTCGAAGATAGGTTTTAGTTTCAAAGCCGCTGGCGCTTATGCTGGCCGCTTATTTGCAAAGCGGGCGAACTGCCGTCGGATCTCAATCCGCCCAATGTCAACCCGCGGTAATTTTGGCGTCCCCTTAGTCTTACATGTTGTTGGACTCTGGATCGGCATAGATAAAATGTTGTTCCACTCGGAGAAACAGTAAAACTCTGAGCTTCAGTGCCGCATATCCCCCGCCGACCTTGCTGACACTGTTCGTCTTCGATAGTCCAACTCTTGTTCCATGATTGAATGCTACATTGTCGTTGACTGATATTGACTGTGCACAACTGCTCTATTATGTATACAATTCTGACACTGCGAGCCCTGTTCCAAATCGGCCGGCAACCACTTTTGACTCGTGACAACGTGCAGGGTTTTAAAAAACTGCAAGAATCCGACTGACCCGGTGCTCGCTCGCGTCAAATAGAATGGATGGGCGGCGCATGGCCGAATCGACGCGAGAACAAGACGTCAAGCAGACGACGCGCCACGGTAGTGTCTGAAATGTGCATTCTCCGCCGCTACTGCTCGTGAAAAGGTCACCTCAGTGAAGTTTGCTTTCTTGGTCCTCGCCGTTCTTTGATTTCCTCCGGCAATCAACTGGTGGTGCTGTCCTCCCATTGTAACGTCGTAGCGCTGAACAGTCGAGAGACAGGTTCGTTCGCTACCCCTCCTAAAGGCGTGTTGCAAAAGCGATTCGTTTCGTTGGTCTCTGGAAGACTGTTCGTGCGTGCTCAGCATCCCACCATTCGATTGCTCTCATGCTCTCAGTTCGGGGTTGCCTGACTCCTTTGTGATCTGCGCCGCCCTTTTGTTTATTAGTTCGGTGATTTGTTCTGGGACATTCATCCGCTACCTCCTTACTAGGCGTTTATCGATCGCAGGCCTTTCAGGAGTCTTTGCGCGTCGGCCATTCCGGCGAACGTTCGTCCATTCAATAAGTGTCGGCGGTCCACCGCCCGGACAGTTGTCCGAAATTGTTCGGGCTGACGGATTGGGTCACCGCTTTCGGGAAGCAGCCTTAACAGCTTCAAGGAATTGTGACAGAACCTCTAGCCGTTCGCCGCGTTTCATCCAAATATCATCTGCGGTGACGTGAAAGCGTCTCGTCCGATCCATGGTAGGGAAAATATACATCTCGTGAACGGCGCTATTTCCCATATTTAGGAAAATAATCAGTGTCACGCATCGGCGCTCGTGTACGACCGGATCGACTTGCCAGATGAAATGTTGGCTTTTTTTGCCGAGTGAACGAGATACAAGGACGCTGACTATGTGGCCGCTTTTCAACCGAAGGCGCGACCGCCATCTCCCACCTCGTCGCACAATCGAGACCTCGGTTGGGAACATGACTTGAATCTTGCCAATCAATTCTTCCCGCAGTGATTGCGTCCGACGACGAAGGTCAACGTTGCCAAAGTCTGCAGAACGGCCATATCCGATCAGTTCATAGGCGCGCCGCAAACTGCCAAATCGACCGCGGTAAGTGGAGGGCGACGGCAGTTCGGAGGCCTCCTTGATGAGCTGCAAAGAGAGTCGGCCTTGCCGCGTAAACAACGACCGCAAAGCGTCTAAGAGTTCTTCGTTGGATTTCCTAATTGTTCGTCCGCGCAGTAGGCCTTGGGCGTGTTGGAATGTCGTCTCATCCACCAGCGGAGTAAAGGCATTGGGTGTACATATCCATTCCGACTCGGGCATTCTGATTGAGGCGGTACCAAGCTTTTGAGTTGTGCGGCCAAAGACGTTGTATCCCGTGTATTTCGGGTGCGACAGAATCGTGAAGACGGCCGTTTGATCCCACTTGGAGTCTCCTAGATATCTAATGTTTCGTCGATTGAGTTCCTTAGCAGGCTGCGGAAAAACTCGCCGCGCAAGCGAAGAGCCTACCTAAGGCGCTGAAGCGCGGACCCATTTTCAGCGAATTAACGGC
>PMSQ01000026.1 GCA_003168355.1 Acidobacteriaceae bacterium
GTCGACGAATTTCAGGATGCCAACTTCGCGCAGATCAAAATCCTCGCGTCGCTGGCGGGAGCCGAAGCAAACATTTTCGCCGTGGGAGATCCGGATCAGGCCATCTACCGTTTCCGGGGCGCCTCCAGCGCGGCATTTCATCTGTTTCGCCGGCATTTTCCTCAGACCAGGTTGGTGGTGTTGGGCGAGAACCGGCGCTCGACTACTCCAATTCTGCAGTGTGCTTTTGCCCTGGTCGATAAGAACCCTCCAGTGTTTGCAACTGGCGACGCACTTGCCTACCGCCGGACTCCTCTGCAGTCCGCGCGCGAAGAGGAAGCGACGAAAGGAGGAAAAACGCTAGCCACCTTCCCCGTGGAAGCGATCTCCTTTGCCGGCAAGGATGCGGAAGCGCCTGACGTGGTTCGCATCGTCGAAGATACGCAGCGGCGTTCGCGTTGCAAGTGGAAGGATTTTGGCGTGTTGTACCGTTCGCACGGCCACCGGGACGAGGTTGTGCAGCAACTAGCCGAGCGCGAAATTCCTTTCACCATCGAGAACATGGACGTGAGCGATACGCCGGAGGTGCGGGATTTGTTTGCCTGCGTTGCGGTCGTGGTGGACCTGGGATCCGATGCCGGGCTTTTTCGGGTGGCAGCATTGCCGCAGTTTGACGTCAATCCGGAACAACTTCGCGCTGCATTGCGTGCGATTGCGAAGGAATCGAAGGAGGGGGTGGTGGTTCCGCTGGCTTCGGTGCTGGACGGGGTCACCGGCGGCCGGGCAGTGTTGGAGTGCGTTCGCCAGGCGCGAGAGGAAGTTAACCGGAAGAAGGCTACCGCGCGAGCAGCTCTGCAATTGATCGGAAAACAGTTCGGGCTCGACCTCAACTCCGCGATCCTGCAGGCAGCTGTGAAGTTCGCCGGCGACTGGGAGAACAAGGCAACCACCAAGACGAAAGAACTGGGCGAATGGATCGAATACCTGGACTATTTTCGTCAAGCGGGCGGTGTGATTCCGATGGCATCGAAGGAGAACGAAGACGCGGTGCGCCTGATGACCGCGCACGGGGCCAAAGGACTTGAGTTCCCTCATGTTTTCATCCTGCGCGCAACCCGGGGCTCGTTTCCCGCCAGCTACCGGGAGACTCTGGTGGAGTTTCCCCGGGAGTTGCGCGATCCGGATTCCGCCGCAGCGGGCGATGACAAAACACTCTACGATCAGGAAGAGCGGCGGCTGTTCTATGTAGCGATGACGCGCGCCAGGGATTCGCTGCACATTTATGGTAAGCAGGGAATCGGCCGAGACAAAACGCCCGCCGGACTGATGCGCGAACTGATCGGTAACCCAGGACTGCAACCGTGGCTCAGGGCGCGGCCGGCGCTGCCTTCGCAGCCTGAGTTGATAGAGATCGCCGCCGCGGGCGATGTAGCTCGTCCTGCGGGCTCCCGCTTGGCGGCGTGGCTTGAGCTTCCGGCCATCGAAGGGCTGGATGCGCGTTTGAGCGCCTCGGCAGTGGAGACCTACGAGACCTGTCCTTTGCAATTCAAGTTCGAACGCGAGTGGAAGTTGGCGCGGCAGGTCCACGCGGCGCTCCAGTACGGGGCAGCCATGCACCGCGTCCTGCGCACTTATTATGATTCCGTACGGCTGGGCCGGACCAAAACCGATGATGAGTTGATGCAACTGTTTCGCGACGATCCGGGCGTATCTGGAATCCAGGATGAATATCAGCGGCGCCTGTACCTGGAACAAGGAATCGCGCAGTTAAAGGACTTCTTGGCCGGGACGGGTTCATCTCCCACCCCAGAGGTTCTTCACACCGAAGAATGGTTTGACGTGCAGATTGCGGGAACGAAGGTTGCGGGACGAATCGACCGAATGGACCGCACGGTCGATGGCAGCGTCGCGATCGTGGACTACAAGACCGGCAAGGCTCGATCGCAGGAAGACGCGGACGAGAGTCTCCAGCTTTCGATCTATGCCATGGCAGCGCGCGAGAAGTGGGGATACCGCGTGGGCGCATTGGTGTTTCACAATCTCGAAGGCAACGTTCCTGTTTTCTCGAAGCGCACGGAGTTTCAACTGGAAGAGGCGCGAGGCCGGGTGCTGGCTGCGGCGCGTGGCATCGCGGAAGGAAACTTCGATCCTAAACCAGACTTTCACTGCAGCTTTTGCGCCTTCCGAGGATTGTGCCCGGCGAGAGAAAAGCGGGTTCCGAATGTTGCCAAGCGCGGTTCGAAGCCGGTTGATTGATCGATGCCCGCGTACAGACTCTCGCACAAAAACTTAGGGGACGCTTTCGGCGTCCCCTTTGCTTGACTTCGTACTGACTTCTTAATGCTTCTTTTTCTTTTTTGCCTTTTTCTTGGTTGCCATTGGTTCTATTCTCCCTTTCCATTCTTCATGGAAAAATCTGCAACGATCATTTGTTGCAACTATTTGAAGTATTCAGTTAATGAAAAATGAAGTCAAGAAAAAAATGCACGAAGTGTAGCATGCGGTGTTGTACCAAAGTCACTGCGAGACTGGAGTCAGCACTAAAATCTGCACGTCTCGTCACGAAAATGCATTGCGAGCGTGCTCTCGTGAGCGATGAAGGGTCAGCGATGATGCACTGCGCATGTGCGCGATCGTTCGGGCATGCATGATCGAACGGCGCGAAACGCGCCTATGGAAGTTCATCGTTTTCGATCGTTTTCGGCGATGGCGCATCTATAATGAAAGGTAAGAAATCTTCGCGGGAGCATGATCAATGGCGGCTTTCGATGATGTTGTCATCATTTCTGGTTGTCGCACGGCAGTAGGAAAATTTCAAGGCAGTCTCACCGACTTGAGTGCTCCGCAGTTGGGCGCGGTCGTGGTGCGCGAGGCGGTGAAGCGCGCCGGATTGAACTCCGATCAGATCGATGAGTGCATCATGGGCAACGTGCTCCCTGCCGGGCTGGGACAAAATCCTGCGCGGCAGGCGGCAATCTTCGGAGGATTGTCGCCCGCAACAGGTGCCATGACAATCAACAAAGTTTGTGGCTCCGGATTGAAAGCGGTGGCTCTCGCAGCGCAGGCGGTGCAGACCGGAAACAGTTCCATCGTGGTGGCGGGCGGCATGGAATCGATGACGAACGCTCCCTACCTTCTACCGCAAGCGCGCAAAGGATATCGACTGGGAAACGGAAAGGTGATCGATTCCATGGTGCACGATGGATTGTGGGACATTTACAACGACTATCACATGGGCATTACCGGCGAGAACGTGGCCGAGAAGTACGGCATCACGCGCGAGGAACAGGATGAGTTCGCCGTTCACTCGCACCGCAAGGCTGTGGCCGCGATGAAGGAGTGCCGGTTTAAATCGCAGATCGTGCCGGTGGAGATACCTGCGAAGAAGAAAGGCGAGGCCCCGGTTCTCTTCGAGAAAGATGAATCCCCGCGCGAAGATACGACCATCGAAGTGCTGCGCTCGTTGAAACCTGCGTTTAAGAAAGACGGCACAGTAACCGCCGGCAACGCTCCCGGAGT
>PMSQ01000204.1 GCA_003168355.1 Acidobacteriaceae bacterium
ACCGGCAAGCTCATTGCCTGGCGGAAGCAGGAAGGCGATCGCGTCACCAAAGGCGAACCGCTTCTCGAAATTGAAACCGACAAAGCTGTGATGGAAGTGGAAGCGCCGGCCGACGGCATCCTCGCCGGAATCACAGCGCACGCCGGAGCCGACATTCCCGTGGGGCAGACCATCGCCTGGATCGTCGCTCCCGGCGAAAAGCCTCCTACAGAAAATGAATCGTCAACCGGCGCGCCGCCAGCGCGAGGTGGTTTGCAGGGAAAGCCCGGGTCCCAAGCCGCGCCGATTGCAACCAGCGATTCCAAACCTCCGGCCATTCCGGGAGCGAGGATTTCTCCCAAGGCGCGGCGTCTCGCGAAAGAATTAGGTGTCGATATTGCCACTGTGCGTGGCTCTGGTGCCGGCGGTGAGATTCTTGCATCGGATGTGCAGGCGGCGGCCGCACCAATCGCTTCCGGTGCCACGATCGCAAGACAATCCAGCAGAATCGAAGTCCCCAGCACTCTCGGCCGCCTGATGGCCGAACGCACCACGCAAAGCTGGACAACCGTTCCGCACTTCTTCGTAACGCGTGAGATCGAAGCCAGCGCACTTAATGAGTGTCGGGGAAACCTCGCCCCGGAGATCGAGCGCACGCATCACGTCCGCATCACACACACGGATCTGCTGGTCGCACTGGTGGCGCGCGCCCTGCTCAAGCACCCGCGCTTGAATTCAAGCTGGACCACAGCAGGCATTCGGCTTCACGATCACGTGAACATGGGCGTGGCCATTGCGGTGAATGACGGCGTGGTCGCCGCTGTCATTCCCAACGCACATAGCGCGACGCTGGCAGAAATTGCGACGCAGCGCCGTGACGTGGCCGAGCGCGCTCGGGCAGGAAAGCTGCGCCCCGGCGACATTGCCGACGCCACGTTCACCCTTAGTAACCTCGGCATGTATCGCGTGGACCAGTTCACCGCCATCATCACCCCGCCGCAAGCAGCAATTCTCGCAGTGGGCAGCATTGCCGACCGCGTCGTCGCCGTGGAAGGGAGACCCGCCGTCCGGCCAATGATGACGCTGACCCTATCTGCTGATCACCGCGCGGCCGACGGCGCCCGCGCCGCGATGTTCCTGAACGACCTCACCGAAGCGATTGGCGACCCGGGGAAATGTTTGGCATAACTTATGTTGCGGATCCTTGTTCTGTCCCTCGGTTTCTTCGTTGCCGCTTCCTCTGCAGTTGCCCAAGGTGGTCCGCCTTATTACACCAATGATCCAGGCACGCCCGGCCATCTGAATTGGGAAATCAATCTTGGCTACATGCCCTTTCTTTATAGCAATCAGTCCGTCTCCCACACACCGGACGTAGACATCAATTTCGGCGTTGGTGACCGCATCCAACTCACCTACGAAAATGCCTGGTTGCGTGTCCACAACCCCTCGGCCGCGACCGAGTTTGGTGTAGGTCAATCCAATCCCGGCGTCAAGTGGCGTTTCTACGACGCAGGAGAGTCCGGCCTCAACATCTCGGTTTTTCCCCAGCTTTTCCTCAACAATCCGAACGACTCTGTCCGCCGCGGCATCACGCCTGCGAGCGATACCTTCCTCCTGCCCTTCGAATTCTCCAAAAAACTTGGCCCCGTCGACGTGGACTACGAAATCGGTTATCAGTTTGTCCACAAAGGACCGGACGGCTGGCTTACCGGTCTGGTCGTGGGCCACGATTTCACTCCAAAACTCGAAGGGGACGTAGAGTTCTACTCCCAAGGAGCTTTCCATCCTTCCGAAAACCAGCCCACGATAGACTTCGGCGGCCGCTACAAGATCCGTCCTTCCCTTATCCTTCTCGTCATGGCCGGACGCAGCCTCGAACCGGCGCGTAGCAATCAGTCCTATTTCATCGGTTATTTCGGACTTCAATTCCTGTTGTCGAGCAAGCCTCACAAATCCGATTGACCCCGGCCCGCGCGAGACGTATTAGTCATCGCTGGGCAATTACGGCTGTTTAGATTACGGACGAACAGTGTGTTAAGCGCACAAAAAAGGCCCAGATCATCTGATCCGGGCCAATCGTTTGCTCAACTTTACCATCCTAAGCGACGAAACATTTCACTGTTCGCTATTGGGTGACGGTGACCGTGACTGTCGTCGTATCCACAAGGCCTCCTCCCGTGCCCGTTACGGTGATAGCGTGGGCTCCGAGTGGGACAGTGTTGCTTATCGTGATCGTCATAGTCGACGTCCCTGAGCCGGGCGCCGGTATGGGGTTAGGACTGAAGGTTTCTATTTTGGAACCTCCCGACAAGGTGATCGCCGAGTCGAAGCCGCCCGCGACCTTCGCGGTAATGGTGGAGGTGCCGGAGCTGCCCCTGGCCACGGTAATGGCATTGGGCGACGCCGTGATCGCGAAGATCGCCGTCGTGGCGGTCACGGTCAGCTTGACCGTGGTTGTTTGCGTGATGCCGCCGCCCTTGCCGGTGACGGTGAGCGTGTACGTACCTTTTGCAGTGGTTGTGTCCACGAGCAGAGTCAAGGTCGAGGTGCCGGAACCGGGTGCGGCAATCGACGTGGGATTGAAGCTTGCGGTTACGCCCGTAGGCTGGCCAGTTACGGTCAAGGCGACGGCCGAATCAAAGCCGCCCGAGATGGCGGTCGTGATCTTAGATGTGCCACTCTTACCCTTCGCCACCGAGACCGTAGTGGGCGAGGCAGAAATGGTGAAGCTGGGAGACGCCGTTCCGGCAAGTGCGTCGATCAGGGCGCTCCCGTTCGGACTGCCCCAGCCGGTNNGCCGGATTGATGAAACCGAGCGTGGTGGTTGCTCCGTTAGAGAGATGCTGCTCATTGGCGAGAGCCAGGTAGGCGGCCCACATGGGCGCCGCAAAGCTGGTTCCACCATAGAGGTTCGCAGTGCAGGCCTTCTGGTCGGCGCAGACGTAAAAGGTGAAATTCGCATTGGCCGCAACATCTGGGCCGTTGCGAAAGGTCTGGGAACACTTGGGGCAGCCGGCGGCCGCGGCCACCTGCCAGGAGGGAATCGGAAAGTCATCCGGACCAATGCCGCCGCCGGTGTCAGACCATCCGGTTTCCGACGCCCAGGGACCGCCCGCACTGGAGGTGTCTAAGTCCGTTCCGCCGACGCTCGTGACGTATACGCTATCGGCTGGCCAAAAAAAGTCGCTCGTGGTCCACTTGCCGTCGTCGCCCGCCGCTAGAAAGAGATTCTGCCCCTGCGCCGCGAACTCCTGGAAGTAGACGTCGTCAGTGCTGGGGTCCGACGGCTTCCACGCCCACGAGCTGCTCAATTGCGCGTTCAGCGGGCTAGCCGTGGCCATGGCGTTAAAAATCCCGGAATCGTCGATTGTTTGCCCCGACAAGCCGCCAGTTCCGATCCACATTACCAGGCTGGACATGCCGGGCGCCATGCCGAGCGCCTGGGTCATATCTAAGGTCTGCTCGGTATCATCGCAGCCGCTATTAAAGACGCAACTCGTGCTCTGGGTGTCGACCGACTTGAGCGTGACGGGTACGTTGTTGGTTTGGCCTACGTTTTTATAGTACGTGGTCAGGTCAGCCAGATCGGTGCCAATGAACTCAAACAGGCCGAGCGATTGGCCGGTGCCGGTGAGAGTTGCGGAGGCGTTCCCGTCGACGTAGTAGGCCGCGCGCATGTCGCTGCCGAGGAACGATGCGCTGGGACCGGAGCCAATCGTGGCGTTCGAGCGCGCATTTTCCGGGGAAACAGCGTTCGGATCACGGCGCGTGAACATCGGCTTCGGGGTGGAATAATTGTCCAAGCCGTTGATGTGCCACAACTGGATCGTGTCGGGCGTGGGCTCGCGGTCCGGAGAAAAGAAGGTGCGGCCTTCGGTGGGATGCTGATAGACGCCCATGCTCACGTGCAAGGCTTCCTCAATGCTTGCCACCGACCCCTTGACATCGATATTCATGCGATTGCGCGACGTGCCAACCACGGTAAGGCCGTTCGCTTTCGCGAAGCGAATCACGGAGTCATAGTCTTCCTGGCTGGGACCAAACCTGGCGGTGAACTCTTCCACTGTTAGGAAGTTACGATAAGACGCGCTGTAAGGATCGTAGAGTTCTTTCAGAAAGTTATCTAACTCTGTCTGGTTGCGGTGCGGGAGAACGAGAACGAGCCGCATGGACTGCGTTGCGGGTAGGTGTCCGACCAAAGGTGCCCGCCCATCGAGAGTCACTTCACGCACATGATGCGTCAACAAGGACTGTGGTTGGGCCTGGGAGGCAATAGCCGCGCCTGACATGATCGCGACCAACGTGAGCAAACTTACACCTAGTCTTCGAATCACGAGTTCTCCTTTAAGGATTAGACGGAACTTCCGTTCTGGGCTTCTAGGGGGAGGGGGAAAACGGGAAATTCCCGATTGCACTTCTCTGGGGATGAATAGTACTACGTTTCTCCACCCAGTACACAACAAATTTGTCAGATTCTGGATCCGCTGGGATGGGACGAGTCGTTCCGGGAATTCCTGGTGATCAACCCGGGCTATGAAAGTGCGCGGCATATACCCCGCCCGCTTGCCATAGTCCGTCCGGCGTTTGCGGTTTGAGCGGAACCGTGGCCTTGACAAACGGTAGATCCGCTGTGTTTAGACGTCAACCACTCACTTCAGAACCGGCCTTGTAGCACGCTCGTGCCAATCCGTCCCCGGAACGTGCCATTGCCATGGCGGGCTTATGGCCTCAGGCTATTGGTGCCTGGGAATCGGCACTTTTTGTGGAAGGCTATTTTGAATGATCGACCGGGTGCAGAGCGAGAGACGCGAAATGCTGAGTCTGGATCCAAGTGTGGAGTATGCCAGGCCTCAGGCTGGTCTTGCGAACAAGCAACTTCGCCGACTGCAGATCGCGCTCATTCTTCTGCTGATTACCCTCGCCGCTGTCGTCGCCAAGGATCGCGAATTCTGGTTTGGTTCTGATGAGGCGCTCGAGTCTGATGCTGCGAGTTCAGTAACCGTTGCGCAAACGGATTCCACGGCTGTGCCTGCCAAGACCAGCCAGGCACCCATAACAAAGACCGCCACCGCAACTGCAAAGGGTCACAATGGTCCAAAGACTTCCACCCAGACGGCCGTCACAGCGCCCGCTGACAGCGCCGCTGCCAACCCAGACTCGCCGGCGGTCGTAACCACTCGGACCGTCCTTCCGCCGATGGACGTTGAAGTGGTCGCAGGCGACACGCACCGCACCGTTCATTCCGGAAGCAACGTCGCAAAAGTACAGATCCCCGGCGATTCAAATCGCGTCCCGGAAGTGACCACGTCGGTCGCAAATCTGCCCACAAATGCGGCCGAGCGCGAGCGTGTTTCTCCCGAGAGCGTGACCGAGGTGCAGCAAGCCGCCGATGTGACTTATCCCTTGCTGGGACAGCACACGCGAGTGCAGGGTTCGGTAGTGTTGCAGGCGGTTGTCGGCACTGACGGCACCATCGAAGACCTGCGCGTGCTCAGCGGCCCCGCGGTATTGACCACGGCGGCGCAGCAGGCAGTGCGCCAATGGCGCTTCAAACCCTATCTCCAGAACGGACAGCCGGTCGAGACCAAAGCCCGAATCACCGTCAACTTCTCGATTCGGGTCTCCGAGGCCCCCGCCAAGACGAGCTAGGTTACCCAACAATCAGAAGCTAGGCTGTTGAGCAAGTCTCCAGGACCACATCAGAAACGACGTGGATGTGAGATCGATCCCGGGTTCGGTCGTGCTGAAAGACTGCACATTATCCCGGTATACCGCTATTTGCGATGCATCAAACGCACCATGGTTTCCGTTGAATTTCTTAAACGGATCCACTCCGTTTGCCGGACACAGAATCATGCCGCCAACCACGCCTGAAGTAGCATAACCGGCCGGACCCTCGGAAGCCGCGCCCCAAAGTACAGGCATACCTCCCGAAGTTCCATCCAGAGCACCCGCCAGGTTCGCCACTTGGTGCTGGATACAATTCGGAAACGTGCTCCCGTCGCCTACGATAAACGATGAGCCCCAGGCATTCGTGCCCAGGATGTTAGCCAGCCATCTCTGCGAGTAGGTGTCATAGCTCCTGGATCGAGTCAGGTAATACGCTTCACTGGCCATCACCGACAGACCGGTGCCGTGCGAGGTGGTATCGCCGTAGTTCCATCCGTACCCGAAGCCCCAGGGATCCGAGCCGGCTTGGGTAATCGCGTCATCTACTTGACGCAGGAATTGTTTGCGAACGCTCGCCTTCGACACCGCCAAACCGCTGGGATTTCCCGCCATTTCCAATGCCCGGTAAAGTTCGAAGTGGGCAAGGCCGCTTACGTCGTACAGATTCAGCGTGTCTGTGTACCCTCCGTCGTAGACGTTCGTGATGTAACCTTTGGCAAATTCCGCCGCCTGGCGCAGGTAGTACATCGGATTTGTGTGCGGCAGTCCGGAAGGCAGGTTCAGGTTTCCCCGGTCGGATTGCAGAGCCGATTGCAGAGCGAAGTATAGTTCGGTTGCACCAAGCTCCATGTCATCTTCCCATACGTTCTCCGGATAACCGTCGAAGGGAGAAATGGTGACCAGGCAGGTAGCGCATGTGCCTGACCCTACAGTAGGCGCAGGGTCTGTATACGACGTATTCGCAAGCGCAAAAATATCCTCCGCACTCTTGAGGCACTGATTCGCGAGAAAAGGATTCGCAGCGCGATTCAGCTGGTAGCACAATGCAAAGTCCGTCGCCAAACGACCCGCCAGATTTGGGCTGATTGGCGACCCTGCGGGCCCGGCAACGTACACCGGACGATCGCAGATGAAGAAGGTCGTATACGGGTCGCAAGGTCGCGGATCTCCGGCTTGATAGAAAGTATCGGCCGCCTGGGGCAGGGTCCAGATGTCGTACTCGGTGATCAGGCAAAAGGGAGTCGCATAGGTTCCGCCACAGTTGCCCGTGGCCGAACTTGGATCGCCCTCCCCGTAATAATCCCAGTCTTGACTGTTATCTACCTGGTAGTACAAGGTTCGCGTCTTGTCGTCCCACATCTGCATTAGCCAGTTGACCCCAAACTTTGCTTCGTCGCTGAAGTCGGATGACGCCGGTGCTCCCGGACCACTGTCGCCCGCATAAGAAATAGAGCCTGGCGGTGCCGGAGGGTTCATTGGAGCGGCCGCGCCCATCTGGTTCGGAAAGTCGCGAATCCCGATCTGCATGAGCGCTGCCGTATAGCTCACCGTTTCGACGTATTTCATGTAGTCGCCGGCGTCCCACCATCCCCCCGACGCATCGATATTCGGCACATTTGCCGATACCAGGGGCGATGTGGGCGGGAGGTTATCGTTGAAGTCGTTGTTGTCGAGCACCGGAGTCTGGTAAACACGCGCGTTCTCGTCCTTCAGGTGTCCTGGCGCATTACGCAGCGCATTGGGGATGAAGTTCGCTCCGTCGCGCTCCGTTTCGTAGAAAAACAAAGTGTTCAGAAGTAAGCCGGAATAAAGCACATCCGCGCGATCCACCGCGAACGACGGCGAATCCACGGTAACCGGCCCGGAAACCGAAATTGTGTAGAGGTCGCCTCCCGGAACCGTGAAGTCGAGGGCGTAGACGTCATAGCTTACTTTTTGACTGTGGCTCCAGGTGCCGAGCCGTGCGCCGATGTGGCCCGAATACGCGGTGGCACCCTTCGAGCCGACCACTTTGAAGTTCGCTTCCGCCCCTGCGGCCGTGGACATAAGATATGCACGAAAAGGCGCGGCGCCAGCTTCATAGCCAGCTTGACTGACCCGCACATAGGCAGACTGCGCAACTGCTCTCGGCGTACACGCCAGCAGCGCGAGTAAGATGCTGGCCACTGAAATCAGTCGAAGAGGGATTGAAAGGCGGGAACTGGAAGATAACATGGCTTCCTCTTTGCCGCGAGCGCGGCCCTGTATTAAATGCGTTTAATACAGGGATAAATACTGCTCCCTTTGCTCCTGGACTGTCAAGTCAGGAGCTTACGACTGCCGACGAGGGGATCGCCGGCGGTCGTTTTCCAGTGCTCCTAGCCCCGTGACGGGAAATATCCCTGCAAGGCAATGACGAAGTAAACCGCCAGGAACGGTGGCATGTTGTTATGCGGCTGGTTCCCTCCCGTGATCTGCAAGGCCGCCGCACTCATTCCGACGGTGGTGGCGGCGGCAGCGTAAAGTGGAGGCGGTACTCTGTCTCCTTTGATGCTCGCCCAAACGGCATTCGCCGGGGAATTCGCCGACCCCTGGCCGCTGATGCAGGCGACGCCGTGGTTATGCGATGGCATTTGGTTCTGCAACAAAGTAACGGCAACTTCCCCGCCGGTTTCGCCCCAATATCGTGGAGTCAGGCCGTTGCCATTCCCGTAGCCCATGGGCGCCGATGCCTGCAAATTGGGCAGGCCAAAGGTGCTCTTACCGTCCCCGCCGTAGTTTGTGCCGAGAAGCGAGAACAAAGCGGTGGCCTGGGATATTGACATTAGCTGTCCGTTGCACAGCGCCCAGCCGGTGGGCGCAAAGCTGAAACCTACCATCCGGATTTCTCCAAGATATTGATCGGCCATAGCGAACCCTCCTAAAGATTCTTTGCTTAGTTTCGCGAGGGAAAAATTCCCGTCAACGCGATGATGAAATTGACCACCAGATAAGGTGAACGGTTCTCGTGCCCCTGGCCTCCGCTGTTGTTGATGATCGCATTGGGCGCCATTGCAGTATTGATCGGAGAAGCGGCGTACATCTGCGATCCGGTTGCCCAGAAATTGCCGGACGGACTTGGCAGGGTGGAGGGAGCGCTGCTGGCAGTGGGAATGTGCGAGTGGAGGGGGATTTCGGGCGTCACAAGAGTATGCAGTTCCTCTCCGCCTTTCTGACCATAGCTGTATGCGTTGTTGCCCAGTGTGCCCGGCTCGATGGGCGCGCGCCCGCGAAAGTCGGGGAGTTGAAACGTAGTTCTCCCGTCACCGCCAAATGTGGTCCCCAGCAGCGAAAAGAGGGCCTGGTTCTGGTTGATGGGCATTATTTGTCCATTGCACGCGGCCCAGCCCTTGGGCGCGAATGAGAATCCCACTATGCGAATCTCGCCGAGATACGGTGTGCTCATAACTTTCTCTCCCAAACTCTAAGTTCTTGTGCTCCGATTTACTAACCCTGCGAAGGGTAAATACCAGTCAGCGCAATGATGAACGAGATCACCTGGAACGGCAGCATGTTATCGTGCGGCTGATTGCCACCGGTCATGCTGGTGGACCCCGCATTCATCGACGCATTGGCCGAGGTACCGGGCCCAAATGAGTTGTTCGTAATCGCATTGTTTCCCCAAGTGTTGTTCGCGGGATTAGGCGCGGCCCCGCCGCTTGCACTGCCCAACGCCTGGTGAGAATGCACGGCCAGTTGGGTGCCGAGCAACGTCACCGTCTCCAGGCCACCCTTCTGGCCAATGACGTAGTTCTGAAGTCCCGCTCCCTGTCCCTGATGGACGGGAATGCGGCCCTGCAGGTCAGGGAGGCCGAAGGTGTTTACACCATCACCGCCATAAGTCGTACCCAGCAGGTTATACAGAGCATTGTTTTGAGCGATGCTGAGCACTGACCCGTTGCAGAAAGACCATCCTGCGATTGCGAAGTTGCCGCCGAACATTCTGATTTCGCCCAGATACGGTTGCGCCATCTGTCTTCTCCTCTAAGCCTGATCTTGAATCAGCCGGTTGAATACCGCTTCGTAAAAAGTTCCGGTCTCGTCCCGGCCAACGGGAACTAAGAACAAATCGAAGTCGCCGATGGAATCGTGCTTCATCGGATAAATACGTTGCGGGAAAACCTGATTACGATCACCGCGGAACCGCAGCGAAAATTGTTCCTGTCGTGCTGACGAATGCCCATTGGTGATTTCGATTAAGTCGATGGGATACGGCTCTGACCGGTCATCCAAAAGCCAAAACTTCGTGTTTAGATTCTGTTCAAACATGGTCTTAGTCAGATAGATCGACATAGGCCCGCTCCCAAACTTGTGTCCTGCACATCTGGTCCGGATCCCGAGGCTGGCTGGCTGCTGTTGCAGGATGGCCGTGATGGCCGCCAAACCATCTCTAAATAGATAGGCCCGGCGCTGACTACGCCGAAGCCCAGGCGCTCATACCAGCGCAAAGCAGGATTGAAGCGCTCCACATGCAGGCGCACGGTCTTCTCCGCCTGCAATGCCTCGTTCATGATCGCTTCCATAACAGTGGAGCCAATTCCCTGTGCCCGAAACTCCGGAAGAAGAGCAATATCCATCACGTGGATTTCCTCCGGGGTTCGGTCGACAATCAGTCTTCCCACTGCAACCTCGTCACAGCGGATCACCCAGTATTCGGCGTCAGGGAATTGCATCCGATAGGAACGGCGCTGCGCCTCGTACTGCATGCGCAGAAAAGTTTCCTGTTGCTCGGCGCTCCATCCTGTCAGCGCCATCTCCTCGGTTCTCGTGCCGGCGTAGGTTTGATAAAGTAGGGGCTCGTCCGAGGGAAAAACTGGATCGAGGCTGATCACAGGAACCCCTATATTAGAGGCACTCCCGTCTTTGTCGTGCGTCTTGACAACGAATCTGGGCCCTGACGCGAATAACTCTTTCTCTAACATGTCGAGCGGTACCACCTGCGTAATTGGAAGTACGGGGCCCGGGAACAAACCAACAAGAGTCGCAAATCTTTTATCATGAATGGCGCCTTGTCAAGTAGAAATTCGTAAATTATTGCATTTAGTGCCGGATGCGGAAGCGGTTAGGTTGCAAGATGTTTCATCTTGACTTATCCTCTGGATCGTCAGACCATGCCAATCGCGCGCCCCCATGGCAAATACCCGGGTGCTATCGCGATCTCGGTCGAACCCAGGGAAAATCAGCGTTTAGACGCCGGCGAATCTTCTTTGTTGTCTGCCGCCGCCCGCTTGCGGGCTGCACGGAAACAAATCAACGTCCGGCGCGGAGACTGTCATGATGAAGAGCCTTCGTCTGCCTCGTCCTTTCTACCTCAGCCTGCTTGCCATTGCTGGCCTTCTTTTCCTGTCTTACTTCCCGCTGGCCAAGATTCGAGCGGCGAATGCCGGAGCGACGATTCTGCCCAGCGCGGGGAAGGCTTTGGTCAACCTGAATAACCCGCAGAATCTGAAGCTCACTTACGCCGGTTCCGCGGACGCGGTGGCGGCACTTCAGGGCGGCACGGCGAATCCCACCGCATTGGTCGCAGCGGATTTTGACGCCGATGGCGCCATGGACGTGGTGGCCGGCTACTCCACCAAGAACGGTGGCGTGCTCGTCTTAATGCGCGGCAACCCGGACGCTTATGCGCCGACCGACCTCTCTCTCTATGCAAAGGCGATGCAGGGCAACGTTCCACCCACCTTTTTGCCGAAGGCCCGCGTGTTTGCCGTTCCCGAGTCTCCGGACTTGCTGGTGACGGGTGACTTCAATCGAGACGGCTACAAGGACGTGTTAGTCGCCGCGCGCGGCGGCGCTCTTTACCTACTTGCCGGCGACGGGCGCGGAAATCTTCTCACTCCAAACGCCGTGCCCCTGACCGGCCAAGTGATGGCGTTGGCTGCCACCGCCGACGGTCATGTTGCGGTGAGCTTGGACGGAGCAAGCGGCCCGGAACTGGTAATCCTCAGCCCGAGTTCGAGTGGTCTCATCGCAGGCGCGACTTACCCGCTCCCGGCGCGAGGCGATTCCGTGGCGTGGGGCAACCTTGGCGGCGGAGCCGACCTGGCGGTAGGTGCAGGGACCAACGTTGTCGTGATTTATAGCGCGCTCAGCGCAAATGCTCAGACGGAGTCGGTCAACTTACCGTTCAACGTGCAGGCTCTGGCTTTAGGCGATTTCATTTGGGACCGCGATGGGCGCACTGAGATTTCCGTTCTTGCCGACGATGGAACCATACACATCCTGCAGCATGGAACGTTGGATACAACCCCGGTGACGGCTGCGGATCTTCCCGCACGTCGCGCTGCGCTCCGCGTACATCACACGAAACCGGCGACTGCGCCGAATCCGACTGCACTGGGTGCGTGGACCTTGGCGAAGCGACTGCCCTACACTGGGTCGGCGCCTTCAGGACCGGTCTCATCTTCTGCTTTTAACTCCCCGCGCTTGGCTTCCTCGTCTACGCAAGACTTGATGGTGCTCGATGCTGGGCGCAGCCAACTTCATATTCTCGACACCTCCGGCAAAACGGCCAGCCCGAGCGCTGACATTTCTTTCTCCGGCACGCCCGTCGCGGCTCTGGCGTTGCCGCAAAAGATCAACGCGTCGCGTGACATCGTCGTTCTAACTTCGTCCCAGTCCGCTCCCACGCTTATCACCTCCAATGGGACCCTCACACTCAACGTGAATACGACTGCGGACATCGACACCATCAACGCTTGCACCACCAGCACCACGTCAGTCCCATCCACGCTGAGTTTGCGCGAAGCGGTCTGCCTCGCCAATAACAGCGCTCCCGACACCACCACCATCAACCTTCCGTCGGGCACCTATGACCTCACCAGCCTGGAGACCGGCGAACTCCAGATCGGGAACGCCACAACCGGCTTTAGCCTTTCGATGGTCGGTACTGGGACAGCCGCTAACACCATCATTCAACAGACCGATGGCGTTGACCGCATCCTCGAGGAAGATTTTTATTTTGGGTCCGGAGTCGGTAACAATCCACTCTCGATCTCAAATGTGACCCTCACCGGAGGCAATTGCACCAACACCACCACCAACGATTGCGAATATGGCGGAGGCGCAATTGTCGCGGGCGGCAACTTGGGCGACGACCTCACCCTGACCAACGTGGTGTTTCACAACAACAGCGCCGATGCCGCTGGAGGGGCAAACGGCGGTGCGGTGGACGACGAGGGCCCCAACCTGACGGTAACCAATACTACCTTCTCTAGCAACAGCGCTCCTATTAATCAGGGCGGGGCGCTTTTTTATCAGGAGGCTGCGGTTACCCTCGGCGGCGAGGTGGTTACGAATTCGACTTTTACCAACAACACCGCAGGGCAGGGCGGTGCGTTGTACGTTAATCCTTACACCGACACGCCATCGATCTTCGGGTATGCGACCATCTCTGGATCGAGCTTCACCGGAAACACGGCAAATGGAACTCCCCCGTTCTTTCCGTACGGTGGAGCAATTTATGCCGAGAGTTATGAAGGTACAATCACAATTTCCAATTCTCGCTTCGCCGACAACCACGCAGAATACGGCTCGGGATTTGCCTTGGAAAGTACTGCCACCGGCGTGGCTGTCAACAACTGGTGGGGCTGTAACGCTGGACCGGGCACTCCCGCTAACGACGGCCCGTCGGAAGGCAGCGGTGGCACAGGATCGCCGATCAATCCCGGCTCGCCCAATGCCGGTTGCGACACCATTTTCGTTGATACCTTCAATTCAGCGACCGTCTCCTACAATCCGTGGTTGGTGCTGAGCATCAGCGCTAATCCAACTCAAATCGACTCCGGCGGTACCTCAACGCTGACCGCCGACCTCACGCACAATTCGAACGGCACGGGCGGATTCAGCGTGCCCAATGGCACACCCGTCAGCTTTGGCGGAACGCTGGACAGCAGCGTGAACCCAACGGGCACCACGCTTACCAGTGGACAGGCAACCTCGACCTACACGGCAGGATCAAGCCCCGGTAACGGCACGGGCACAGCAACGGTAGACAATCAGCAGGTCAGCACGCCAGTCGACATTCTCGTCAGCGTCACAGTCACGACCAGCCCGGCCAATCTCTTGATCACCGTGGACGGCACCAGCTACACCGCCCCGCAGAGCTTCAACTGGGTCGTGGGATCATCGCATACCATCGCCACCACCTCGCCGCAGACCGGCCCTTCGGGAACGCAATACGTCTTCAGCAGCTGGTCGGATTCTGGCACGCAGTCGCATTCGGTCACCGCGCCGACGTCGGAGACGACCTACACTGCCAACTTCAACACGCAATACCAACTAACGACCGGAGTGAATCCCGCTGGCGGCGGAACAGTCACGCCTACCTCCGGCGGGTTCTACAACTCGGGGGCTTCTGTGCCTCTGACGGCAACGGCCAACGCCGGCTACAGCTTCGTCAACTGGACCGGGAACGTGGCGAGTTCGACCAGCGCCTCGACCAGCATCACCATGACCGCGCCGCAGAGTGTAACCGCCAACTTCTCGCTCATCATTGTGGCGGCTCCCACCACAACGTCGGTGTCCTCGAATAACGACCCATCGTTCACCGCCCCTCCCGGCAACTCCGTCACCTTCACAGCCACTGTCACTTCCAACACCACGGTGAATGAAGGCACGGTCACGTTTAGCGACCAAGCCAACGACTTCACGTGCAGCGGCGGCAACACCGTGCCCGTAAGCAACGGACAAGCCGCCTGCACCACCTCGTTTAGCACAGAAGTTAGCGAAAACATCACCGCAACCTACAACGGCACGGTCAATTTCCAGACTGGTAGCGGGTTCATCACGCAGACCGTGAACAACCACACTGTGGTGACCGGGAACCAGTTCTGCAACCAGGGTGCAATCACCATTCCCAGCACGGCTGGCGCTGCTACGCCCTATCCGTCGAATATCTTCGTAACAGGTCTGAGCGGCAACGTCGGAGCCGTCACCGTCAACCTCAACAACATCAGCTCCAGCAATATTCAGCAGACGGATCTTCTCCTCGTTGGCCCAACCGGCGCGAAAATCATTCCGTTCGCCAGCGTGGGAGACGGCTCCTCCATCAGCGGCGTCAACATCACGCTCGATGACTCAGCTTCCAGCCTGATCCCCGGAGGCTCTCCGCTCACTAGCGGTTCCTACCAACCCACGTCGATCACGGGCAGCACCAGCCTGGTCTTCCCGGCTCCTGCGCCGTTATTGAATGCGAGCAACTACGCCGCCACCGACGGCGCGGCCACGCTCACTTCAACGTTCCAAAACACGGCTCCCAACGGCACATGGGCTCTCTATGCCATGGATCACTCGGGCAGCGGCGCAGCGAGCATTGGCGGCGGATGGTGCGTGAACATAACTCCCCCTACGACCCAGATTACGGTGGGAACCAGTCCTTCCGGGCTCAGTTTCACGGTGGACGGCACGGCTTACACCAGCACACAAACCTTCACATGGATTATCGGGTCGATGCACACGCTTGTAACCACGTCCCCGCAGGGCACGGCGGGAACGCAGTACCTCTTCAGCAGTTGGTCGAACGGCGGGGCGATCTCGCAGACCGTGACCGCACCCCCGACGGCTACTACGTACACCGCCGCATTTAGCACGCAATACCAGTTGACGACCGCCACGAATCCGGGCAATGGCGGGACGGTCTCGCCAACATCGGGCACTTTCTATTCTTCGGGCACGATAGTGCCACTCACCGCCACGCCGAAGGCTGGCTTCACGTTCAGCAGTTGGACGGGCAAGGTGGCGAACCCGACCTCAGCCAGCACCACCATCACGATGAATGCAGCCGAGAGCGTGACCGCAAACTTTACGTCCACACCGGTGGTCCTACTGAGTCCAACCAGTGTCAACTTTGGAGAGGTTTACCTTTCCCCCGGCATGAGGTCCAAGAACGTAACGCTGAAGAACGCTGGCACTTCCGCGCTCCTGATCAGCAACGTTTCATTGACGCTTGGCGGCGGTACGAACCCGGGCGAATTCGGCTTCAATAACCTTTGCCCCGCAAAGTTAGGGGTTGAGAAGACCTGCACCATCGCCGTATCCTTCTCCGCGGAGGACGTTGGCAGTCCTTCGGCCACGCTCAACATTGCCGACAACGCTTCCGGAAGCCCGCAACAGGTCAGCCTGTCGGCGACCGTGATCAATCCTCTGGCCAGCTACAACCCAAAGAGTAGGATGTTGGGCTTTGGAAAGGTAGCACTCGGCAACCAAAGCATGAAAAATGTGGTCCTCACCAACACGGGAACGACGGCGTTGGACATCGCCAGCATCGGCGTCACCGGCGCGGACCAAGGCGATTTTGGGCAAACCAATAATTGTCCGAGTTCGCTTGCGCCGACCCTCGATTGCACCATCTCGGTAACGTTCACGCCCAGTGCCACGGGCGAACGCACGGCCAGCATAACGGTTACTGACAACGCCCAAGTCAGCACGCAGAACATCCTGCTTTCAGGACAGGGGATCCAATAGGAATGGGGTGCGCGGCCCACGTAAATGGTCTTTCTCACTTTATTCGTCGCCGTCTCGATCAGCGTGACCGAATTCGATGCGATTGAAACCACGGCAATCGCCAGGTGATTCTCATCTTGTAATTGCCCGCACGCATATTGAGAGCCTTTCGCTGCCTGTCGTCAGAATGAGCCCCGGGAGCGCTGGGAACCTTGGTCTACAGTGACACTCGAATGCGCTAAAGCACGTCCAGCCGGACATGCAGAACTGATCCCTATCCTGCTTTCTGAGCGAAATCCCCGAGCATGGGACCATGGACAGTGCGGGCTTCGGGGTGACGCCGGATGAAGATACCATAGGCAGGCTTTCTCCCGGATTGCCGGACATACAGCGAACACTCAACCGGGTTCTTGAAAGTCTGAAACTATCTAGCGAGCAACATTGTCACTAGGCACCTCCTGTGGAAAAGTAGCCCAACCGGCGCTCTCGCTAGCGCCTATCGGCCTTGGCCTCCGCCGGAATAGTCGCGATTCCATATACCGGATCAACATCTTACCTACGTTTGCTTTCTTGATTTTTCCTTTCTAACTTTTTTTCCATTTTGTCGTTGACTTCGTTCTTTTCTTGGAATACCCTGCTGCGCAATTTAAAAAATAAAGTTCTATAGGACCGGTCTTTCCCGCAAGCAAAGACTCGTCAGCATCGCGGAGGAACGTGGGCAACGATCAGTTTATGTAACTGATTTTTTTTTGCCTTGCCCGTTACGCTGAGTCGATCTGAAGTTGTGGGCATGCTGATTTTGGTTTTGACCGGAGGCCCTATGGAAACCGCAGAACGGCAACAGGCCAAGAAGTCGCGACGCGCAACCACAAGACTTTTGATTCCAGCGGGGCTGCTTTTCTTCGCATTTGTCGCCGCAGTCGGGGGAACTGCATACGCTGTAACTGTGGCCACGCCGACTTTCTCCCCTGCCGCCGGCAGCTATACCGGCAGTCAGAGCGTCACCATCAGCGACTC
>PMSQ01000143.1 GCA_003168355.1 Acidobacteriaceae bacterium
CGACGAGCTGTTTTTTCTCGCTAATCTCGCCGGTCCATGCTTTGTCCCTGTACGGCTTGAGGCCGACATAGAACTCACAGTTGAAAAAGCCGGTGGGATCGGTGCCGTCGTCGGGGCGTCCTAACTCTGAACCCACCACAGTGACCTGCGGATAAGACATCAAAATGTCGCGTATCTGAGGAGCGATGCTGCTGGCCTCCTCAAAGGAAATCGTGTAGGGCATAGTAGCCCGCACCCAGAGCGCACCTTCGTCGAGGTGGGGCATGAACTCGCCGCCGATGAAGGGCACCAGCAGAAGAGTCGCCCCGAAGATCAGAGTCGCAATCGCTATGGTGGTCTTGGGCCGGTCGAGCGCCCAATCCAACTGACCTGCGTATTTCCCCTTCATCCATTCAAATGCACGGTTCCTTTTCTCGCGCACACCGTTCTTGAACCAGTAGGAGGCGAGCACAGGGATCAGGGTGAGCGTCAGGATGAGCGCCCCGACCAGCGCAAAGGACATGGTCTCAGCCATGGGGTGGAACAGCTTGCCCGAAGGCCCGCTCAGCGCGTAGATCGGCAGATATCCGGCGAGGATGACAGCGACTGAGTAGAAGATCGGCCGATCCACATCCCTCGCAGCAGCAAGAATGACTTCGTTCAGGTTGTACTTCTGTCCCTCCCGCAGTGCCAGCTCGCGGTAGATGTTTTCAATCATCACCACGGTGCCATCGATGACTATTCCAAAGTCAATGGCACCGATGGAAAGCAAATTCGCGGCAACGTCGTGCGCGTGGAGAACGATGAACGCAAACAAAAGCGAAAGCGGGATAGTCAGGGCAACAATGACCGCAGCGCGGAAGCTGACCAGGAAGAAAATCAGCACGACTAAAACCAGCAGCATGCCGCGAAGCAAGTTCGCTTCCACTGTGTCCGTGGTCAGGTCTACTAATTCGCTGCGATCGTAATAAGGATGAATCTTGACGTCAGGCGGCAGGATCTGGTGGTTCAGTTCTTCCGTCTTTGCCTCGACTCCCTTGAGGACGTTCTGGGTCTGCTCCCCGCGAAGCATGAGAATGACGCCCTCGACGGCATCGTCATTCTTCTGGAAACCGAATTCGCCCAGGCGTGGCGCATTCCCGATGGTTACATCTCCTACATCATGCACTCGGATGGGTACACCTTTGTTGGCGCCAACCACGATGTTTCCAATGTCATCTGTGTTCCGGACCAGCCCGATGCCGCGAACGTAGTAGAACTGTCCTCCCTGAGAATAAAATCCGCCGCCAGCATTCGAGTTGTTGGCCGCCAGGGCTGCGGTGACTTGTGGAATGGTCAGGTGATAGCCGTAGATGCGCGCGGGGTCGAGCAGCACCTGATATTGCATCACCGTTCCACCGAAGCCTGAGTCGTCAGCTACACCGTGAACCGATCGATAAGCGCGCTCAATCACCCAGTCTTCAATGGTTTTCAGTTCCTGAGGGCTGCGGTCGGGACTTTCCAGCACATAGCGATACACTAGGCCACTGGGGCTGAACAATGGCGCGAGGCTCGGAGTTACGCCTGTCGGCAGGGTGGCTTGAGCGAGCCGCTCAAAGACGATTTGCCGCGCAAAGTAATCGTTGGTGCTGTCCTCGAAGGTCAGGATGAGATCGGACAGCCCATAGAGCGAGATGGAGCGCATCACCACCATGTGCGGGACGCCGTTCATCTCAAGTTCAAGGGGAAGGGTGACCAACCGTTCGACTTCTTCGGCAGCGTGGTCGGGCCACTGGGTGATGATTTCGACCTGCGGAGGCGAGAGGTCGGGATAGGCGTCCACGGGCATCCGCTGAAAAGACAGGATTCCCCCGACCGTGATGAAAGCGGTCAGCATCAGTACCAGGAACCTTTGCCGCAGCGCCGCTTGGACTATTCGGTGAATCATTCCGTTGTGGTGGATACCATTCTTGCCAGAGTTTTCGAACCGCTTCTAGCCTGCCCGAACCGGCTAGCGCTGCAGCGAGTTCGCAAACTGCAGGAACAAGCTGCCATTTCCGACGACCAGGTCGCCAGCTTTCAGCCCCCGGGTAATTTCCGTCTGCCCATTCAAACTTTCTCCGAGTGTCACTGCGCGTCTGCCAAACTGGTTCGCAGACGCCGCGGCATAAACAAAAGGCTGGTTCTCAGTATCGCGCAGGACAGCAGCATCCGGGAGCGCAATGGCATTTGGGATCGTGCCCGCGCTTACGGTTGCAACTACGTACATATCTTTCTTCAGTTTCTCCCCGGGATTGTTGGTCTCGATGCGCGCCTGCAGCGTGCGCGTGCCCGGATCGAGCGCTGGTGCCATGTACGCAATGCGCCCATGGAACACTTCAGGATAAGTATCCGTCTGAATTGTGACCTGATCCCCTACGCGCACGTAAGGCAAATCCTTTTGATAGACATTGACCAGCACCCAGACGGTGCTGACGTCGGAAATCATGAAACATTGTGTGGCGCCGGGTTGAATGAGTTGTCCCGCCGACACATCCTGCTCAACGACCAAGCCGCTAATCGGCGCTTTTAAGGGAACCTCAAAAGAGGGCGGTGCTTTTACGAGTGCATCGGGATCGGTGACTCCCATGACTTTTAGTGCAGCTTGCGCCGATACCAGATCGCCGTTCGCCTGCACCTCGGCCGACTCTGCCTGCTCCACGTTCTGTTCAGCAATCGCGTGATGCTGGTACAAGTCCTGGGCTCGGGAGTATGCCTTTTGGGCCAGGGCATAGGCATCCTTAGCCTTTAAGTAATTGGTGCGGAGTTGCGAGTAATCCGGACTTGCCACGTACAACATGGCCTGGCCCTGCGTTACTTTCTGCCCGGGAACCACCACTACCCGGCTGACCGGTCCGCTGACCTGGGTGATGACAGGCGTGGTGCGAAAACTGTTGTAGGCCACAGCCCCGGTCAGCCGGAGGGATCGAGTCAGCGTCGTGGGCTGTACCGTCAGCACCTGCACGTGCGACATTTGGCCGGGCGGAATGGCAAACAGTTCTGGGTTGTTTGAGTTCGTTGCACCGGCCGCATTGGCGGCGTTCGATCCTGAACCCTGACAGGAGGCTAGCACCCACATAATTGCCGATACGGCGGCCCATGCAGCCAATTGCTGCCAACGACTGTTGCGGATGTTCATGGCAGGTTCCTCGTTCCCACAGCTTCCTTCAGTTGTTCCAGAGCGGTCATATAAGAGGCCAGAACCTGGCGATAAGCTAACTGAATGGATCGGTAACTGCGCTCGGCGTCGAGAAAGTCTAAAAGGCTGGCGGCACCGCGCTTATACGCATATTCGCTGATGTCGCGCGAGTCCTGCGCCTGCTTGAGGTACCCGGAAGTATAGAGTTGCACCACTTCGTCATTGCTCCTGATCCCCTCATAGGCATTGGCAACATCTGAAAGGACCGTATCGCTGGCCGCTTGCTGCTGCTCTTGCGCCTGTGTGAGCACGTAACCGGTGCGTGCAATCTCGCCTTGATTTCGATTGAAGATGGGCAACTCAAAATTCGCGAAGATCGAAGCCGTATTCTCACCAGAAACGTGCGTAAAGTCGTAGGTGCCGTTCACGTCCACTTTGGCGTTCGCTTTTGCGAGGCGGACTTGGCTCTGTGCTGCCGTTATCCCTAGTTGCGCGGCGCGGAAGTCGGGGCGCTCACGCATCGCTTTCATCTGCAAGTCTTCCAGGTTCGCCTTGAGCGGCTGATACGCCAGATCGCCAATCACGTCAAAATCGGCTGGTACCGCGTTGTAACCCAAAAACTCACGAAGCCCGACTAGCGCCTGCACCTTCGCCAGACGGGCTGACGACACGTCAGTCTGAAACTGCAGAAGCTGCAGCTTGATCTTAAGATAATCGCCCTCCCCGATATAGCCCGCCTTAAGTTGTGCGTCGCTAATATCGACCGTCTGCTGGAAGCCCTTTAGGTCTTGAAGCGCAAACTGAAGGGTGGATTCCGCCAGTAAAACGCTGACGAACTGCTGGCCTACGTTGAAAGCCAGCGTTCGTTCGGCGTCGGTGACCTGGGCACGAGTGACGGCAGTTTGATCGCGAGCGGCTTGCAGGCGCCGTTGCCGCTTGTGACCACGTTCGAACAGGTACCCGATCCCAATATCGAACTGCTGAGTCTCGTTCAGATTTTCCCCGGAAAAATCTTGTGGACTGAAAAATGGGACGAACTGGCTATCAGCCCCGAAAGTCGGATTGGGGCGCAGGTTCGCGGTAATCTCTTGCGCCTGGTTTTGAAGAATGAGAGTTCGCGTGGCTTTTAGGGAATGGTTGTGCGCCAGCGCCAGATCAATGGCCTGATCAAGGCTGATCAGCATCGTATTTTGCCCATTGGACGCCCCTACTAGGAGCAGGAAAAACATCGCGATCGGGGCGAATATCCGAAAGCACCTGGAGCGCATAAGGGTTGAGATCAAAGTGAACTGACTTTGGCGCAACGAATGTCGAACGGAAGCTCGAACCTAACGAGCACTTCGCCAAGGTCCGTCGTCGGTATCATCCTCCTGGTAAGACTGCGACTCAAGCTCAAATGGATGTATTCTACTTCACCGGATTCACGATTCGGGCCATAGTCTTGATTCTACAGGTGCCTTCGATCTCGCAATCAACATGGGCTTGGTGAGTCAAGCCTGGCAAAAAAATAAGAACCACCACACTTAGAAATCGCCTTACCGCATCGCGTTCGTTCCGGTCGCTCTGGAAGCCGCTGCCTTCGCCTTTGGGTAGAAGTTTTGTGGGGACCGAATGGCGTTAGCGAGGAAGGAATCGGCGAGCCCTGCGTAGGCCAGTGCGAAGCCGGGATCTCTCTCGATGGAGCGTTGAAAATACTCCGTACTCTTATCGATCTCCGCGAAGGTCCGCTGGTTCAGGTAAAAGCGGCCTTTGAGGTAAAGCTCATAAGCATCAGGATTTGGGGCGTATTTGTTGACTGATCGAACTCCCTAAGGCGGCGCGAGTTTCACCTGAACCTGTTGAGCGATGGCCCTACCCAATTCGTTTTGCAGCGCCAGAAGTCCACCGGTTTCGCGGTCATAATTGTGCGCCACCAGCAAAAATGACGACCAACCCAGCTGTTCTCCGGACGGAAAGTGGTTCTTCTACGTGGACCTGATTCAGAACGCGTATATGAAAGTACCGCTGAGTGGTGGGAACTCGGAACCCTGGCTGAACGCGAAAGCAGAAGCGTACGGGGGCTTCGATGTCGCGCGTGACGGCAAAACTGCGGTGCTCAGTACCTCCGACTTCAAGGCTCGGACCCCGGCTATTTCCCTGTTCTCGCTGGAAGACGGGGCAATTGTTGAAGCCCTTCGACTACGATCGGGAGTGGCTTAAATTCAGCCACTACCTGGCCGACCCCGGCTTCTGATCGCATTGCATTCGCCTAATGCCCCACTGGAAACCGGACTGCGCACGTGCCTTACGGAGAAAAGCCAGGACAGTGACCGCATTCGATGCCGAGCAGTCCGTTCTCTGCAGTCCGGTTTGTCTGGGAATAATCGCGAAATATGGGCATTTTCTGCGAATTCCAGAGCAAAGAGGGGGTGGATTTTCTCTGCAGTCCAGAACTGCGTGGCGGAGAGGGAGGGATTCGAACCCTCGGTACAGGTGTTAGCCCGTACAACGGTTTAGCAAACCGCCGCATTCGGCCACTCTGCCACCTCTCCGGCCTTACTAAATAACATCTCGGATACTGGCTACCAAAGAGTCGTTACATGGACGTTGCATAGTTGCTTACCATTGCACGTTTGGAGGCACCGTGGGGCGACATCAACGAGGCACGTCACGTCTTTGAACAACACAGCTCATTTCACGTTCGATAGTACACCACGCAAGTAGTCAACAGCCAGCCTAAACGGGTGCAGCCCAGGGCGCTCATGGAGCGGATTGGGATCCGGCGTAAAAAGGATTTCCACAAGATCACCTTGACGGCTTCCGTAGCGCGCTGTCACAGCCTCGGGCAGTATCTTGAACAAGCGCTCAGTTTTTGTTCGTCTTCTTCTTGCCGAAGCCTGCGTTGCTGACGCCGGTTGCGTATCAGGTTTTCGATGCGTTGGTCTTCTCGCTTTTCTTGCTCCGGAGTGAGCGGCTGGCCGTTCGCTGACCGCAACCGTTCAAGATCGCCTTCCGGCGTCTCAAACACCGTCTTCACTTGCTCTTTTCCGGCCTCGCGGACTCGGGTCAGGTACTCCCACTCTGTATGGTCAGCGGCCTGGGCCTTCAACTCTCCGTCCACGGCACAAAAGAGCGCGCTGCCGTAAGCGCAAGGGAAAGGGCACGGTTTTGAAAGGGTGGCTTCCAGCCGCGCCGTAAGCCCGTCAAAATCAACCGCGGCGTTAGCCGTTGAGGGAGCGGGGCGTTCCTCGTGCAGCAGTTCAATCGTCATGGTCAAACCGGAACCCCCGCCTATTGATTTACCTTCAAAAGCATCATTGTGCCGCTTTCCAGCTTCACATTACTTTTTTCGGAGCTCACAATGGAACCTTCCGCTGGATTCGCCGCTATCGACAATTGCACGTTTGACATTCCCACAACCCCCTGAGTTTTTCCAGTGATGGGTGGGCGCGTGTTGTTCCCGCTTTGCGAGTTCGTTGGCGACTCTTCAGTCGCTACAGAAGGACTGGAGACTGGTGGCGGCGTCCCCGCTCCCATCCCCGCTGCTCGGCCGCCAGGCGAAGCTCCGCCGGCATTCGGCATCGATGAAGGTTGAGCCGTTCCTGCACTGTCATTGTTGTTTGGATTCAACGGCGCGATGATCGCCTGTATCGACATCGGCAACGGCAACGGCCCTCCCGCTCCATTTTTCATGACCACATGATCAAACGCGATGCCGACTTGCGATTCCTTCTGCTCCTTGCTGCGGGCTTGCGCTTCCGTGATGCGACCCATCACCTTCGTATCCTTGGGCATGATCACCTCGCCATTGCCCGCCTTCATGTCTTGCGTAACCTTCGCTTCGACTTCGTCACCCGTCTTCACCTTCTTCGCGTCGATGGTTTTTGTCAGTTCCACCGGGATGACGCTGCCGGGTGCGATCCGGGGAGCCCCGCCTGTCTGCTCCGGCTGGGACTGAGCAGCTTGAGTCGCGGGACCTGGTTCGCTCTGTGATTCTGTGGTGTTGCTTCGCGATGCCGACGTGTCCTTTGCTAGCGACAACCCGCATAGCGCCACTCCTACAAGAAGTCTGGTAAAAAACGTCTTCATAGAATTCTCCTTCCGATCGAACGTCATGCGGCGCGCACAAAACAATCTCAGGCACAGCTTAGATGTAATTCTTGGCAAAAGCGTAGATTGCCCAGAAGCAGATTTTGTCCGCCTAAGAGACTGCTGAAAAACTCGGCTTGCGGCCCAGTTCGCCTGTGCCTAAGTCTTGAAACGGTGTGGCTTCCAGCCGCGCCGTAAGTGCAGCAAAATCAGCGGCGGCTTCAGCCGCCACTTGATTTCAGGTGCCCAGAGGGCGGTCGCATCTACCGAACCGGCTGCGGAAATCCCAGTTTAGAACCGTTGGCCGATCGCCGAGGAGGTGCATGTACTGCCGGAATCTACTCTCCTCGCCAGAGAGCTTTCATACTTCATGGCATGAGACCCCCCCAGTCCATAATCCAGCCTTCTTCCGTGCGAACAGTCCACTTTCTAACCGATTGCTTGGCAATCCTGCTGCTCGCTGTAATACCCATGCGCGCCGTGACGACCCCGCCCCAAGGCCCGACCCAACTCGCGTGCACTCCGACGGGCCTCGGATTTGGCGACATCGTTGCCGGTCAGACCGAAACCTTGTTGGCCGCCCTGACGAATACCGGACAAACGAGTGTGACGGTGACGGCAATCACAACGAGCAATCCGGCATTCACCCTGTCCCAGTTGAGTCTGCCACTGGTGTTGGCACCGGGGCAGAGTGTCGAGCTGAGCGTAAGCTTCAGTCCCACGGCGATGGGATCGACGGGCGGAACGATCAAGTTCTCCAGCAACGCGTCGAACGCTGTTCTTGCGCTTCAAGTTGAGGGTACCGGCGTGACCAGCGAGGCTTTGACCGCCATTCCGTCGACGGCATCGTTTGGCCAGGTGGCGGTAGGAACCAGTGCCACTGTTCCTGTCGTACTTAAGAGCGATCGTTCCTGGAAGGTAATCCTCTCGGCGATCACGACGACTGGTAACGCATTCTCCGTGAGCGGGCCCACCTTGCCTATGACTTTGGCTGCGGGGCAAAGCGTTATTCTCAACGTCACATTCACGCCGCAATCGACTGGCATGGTCGGCGGGAGCTTGCTTGTTATGGGTCCCGTGCCGCTGACCATCCCTCTGACTGGCACAGGAACCGCCACGGGCCAGCTAGTCGTCGCGCCGGCGCCGTTGAACTTCGGAAACGTCACGGTTGGAACAACCGAGACTGAGCCCATGACGATGAGCGCCGTCGGTGGAAGTGTGACCGTCTCTTCTGCCAGCAGCAGCAGTTCTCAATTTGTCCTGAACGGAGCCTCTTTCCCGTTGACGATCCCCGCGGGCCAAAGTGTGTCATTCAATGTGGCTTTCACGCCGCAAAGCAGCGGGACTGTGTCTGGTTCCCTCGCGTTTGGCAGCAACGCCTCCTCCTCGCGGACGACGGAATCGCTGACTGGCGCCGGCACCGTGCCTGTGTACAGCGTCAATCTTTTCTGGAATTCCAGCACGGACGTGGTGGGCTACAACGTCTATCGCAGCGCCGCCGCGAACGGCACATATTCCAAAGTCAATTCCGCTTTGCAGCCTAGCACTACGTACACCGATAACACAGTCGTCTCCGGCCAGACGTATTACTACGCTGCCACATCGGTGAATTCCGCCGGACAGGAAAGCGCTCGCTCGACGCCCCCTGTGCAGGCAGCGATCCCATAGCCGCGCGCTTCATAAGGGAGATTTCAGAAGGTTAGACAGCTTGGAACCGCGTCAAGGAAACGGAACTACTGCCTTGATCTCGATGGAAGCGTCGCTCTGCTTTCCACTTTCCGTAACTGCTTTGATTACGTAGAAGTACGTTTTTTGCGCCTCGACCTTGGTATCGACACAACGGGTCCCCCGCACGGGCGATTCACTAATTCTACTGCCCTCGGCGTAGACGCGCGACGAGAGACTCCGATACACGTAGTAGCCCTTGATTGCATCTCGCGGTGACATGGACGCGGGAGTCGCCGCATTCCACGAGAGGGTCACTGAGTGCGCATGAGGGCTGATCTGCAGGGGCGCAGGTGCCGCGCTCGAACCCGAGGGAACTCCGTTACACGATGGGATGTTCGCCGGCTGCGGCGCCGCTTGGGCATCTCCCACGCTGGGAGTTTGCTTGGCATGGCTGCACGCCTGGCTCATGCCGCTCATCGTAAGAAACACAACTGCCAGAACTGATCGCCATCCCTTGGCCGGGATCGATAAGCCTCTCATCGGTAGCTTCTTCCCCGACGCAGCGCACGCTTGGTATTCACCTTGAACCCTGGGAATGGAGCATTCTACCGGATTCGGAAGTCTCCGCTGCAGCGCCTGCGAGCGAACCCAGTTACCTTAATCGGTTCACGAGAGAAGCTCTTTGTGTGCAATTTCTTGCACACTGCGAGTTTACCTCAGTCACCTCCGTAACATATAAAGTAATCATTCTAAACACCTTAATGGCACATAAGGGCCATTCTCCCTGGCCCCGCGCTTGCGTTAGTACTAGTACAGATGGCCGATGCTCGGCACTCACTAAAGTTATGCAGATAAACTGGTTCAGCGGGATTCTCAGCTACAGGGCAATACTTCTGCTGGTGGTGTTGGGTTTTTGCCGGCCGGTGCTCGCGCAACAGGTCTCACTCGCGCTACTTCATTCCGAGGCGATGGAACCTGCCCCGATGGTGCACTCCACGCAACCCGCTCCGCTGCCCGAAGCGCCCAGCCACCGCTTTTGGGACCGTGAGAACAACATTCTCTTTGTCACCGATGCAGCCTTCAGCGCTGCCGATTTCGTTGTAACCCGGGACAACCTGCGCGGCGGCGGGCAGGAACTGAACCCCGTTACACGTGTATTCAGCGGCAGCACCGCCGCACTCGCCGTGAACTTCGCCGGTGAGACGGCGGGCGTCGTCGGTCTCAGCTACTTCTTCCACAAGACCGGACATCACAAAATGGAGCGGTACATCTCCATGCTGAACATCGGTTCCTCGGCGACCGCCGTGACCTTTGACCTTGCTCATCGATAAATTGGATTGAAGATCAAGTTCCGAGTAGGTCTTAGGTTTCAATCAACAATCAGGAATCATTAATTCTCGATTGATTCGCGTGAGGCTTTCCTCGCCCCGATTCCTGGTTTCTCTTCACCACAGCGCGCAATCCAAATAAGTAGGAATATCGCTGCCAAAGCGATCAGAAAGAAGACGATTCCGCCCTGCCGGTGCAGTCTCCCAGTCAGGAAACTCCGATCGACGCGCGTTGCGAGCATTCCCAGAGTAAATATCCGAAGCCCATTCTTGGCGACCGAAAGAGGAATTGCCACCGCGATCACCACGGCCCTTCTCCAGGGAGAACGCAACAGGAGCTGCGCCAGAACCATGGTTGTGACGACTAAAATCAAGCTCGAACGGATACTGCTGCACTCGGGCGCAACCTCGAGCGTCAAGCCGGGAATGTGCAAGAGCATGCCGCGTTGCTCCACCGGAACACCCGCCGCCGCGAAAAGCAAATGGGCGGAGGCAGCCGAGCCACGCTGCAGCCAGCTTACGATCGGTTCCAACACGAAGCCGGGAAAAGGAACCAGCCAGAACAAGAAGCAAAGAGGAAACAACGCACGCCGGAAGGCGCCCGTGCCAAAACACAGAACAAACGCGGCAATCCACCACACCACAAATGCCAGCATGTTCGCCGAAAGTTGCACATCAACTGGCAGCGCAACCACGTTCCATCTCACCAGGGAAGTGAGTAAAACAGCGCCCACCAGCAAACTTGACCCAATACTCCCACTCAATACAGAGGAGGGTTCAGGCAATTTCCAATCCAGGACCGTCAAGGCGACGCTAATGGGGGCAATCAGCAGGATGTGTGTGTACTGCTCGTCGCGCAGGGCCAGAGCGAATGAAGACGCGAGCGGACCCCACCATATCGCGAAAGAAACTGCTCCCAGCATAGAAAAAGCCAGGAGTGGCGATAATTTGGAGATCGATTCCCGGTTCGAGGTATGCTGCACAATGTACCCACAAGCCCGCGTGGTGTTACCTAACTGCGGGCGTTCCGTTTCACCTTAACACCACCAGCTTCCTTCAAGAAAAACCTTGGTTCCAAGACTTTGGAAAGCCTCCATGCAAACTCGCGGTAACATAAGCGAAGACTGCTAACTGAGGCTGCTAATTGGAGACCGCTGCACTCATTTCGCATTACCGATTAGGGAGACGCACATGAAGAACTGCCGCCAGTTCTATATCGATGGGAAATGGGTCGATCCAGCCAAAGTGCACGACTACCAGGTCATCAACCCTGCCAATGAAGAGGCCATTGCGATCATCTCGCTCGGAACCGCGTCCGATGTCGACAAGGCCGTGGCCGCAGCCAAGGTTGCCTTTGAATCGTACTCGGAGACCACAGTCGAAGTGCGCCTGGCTTTGCTGCGGCGGATCATCGAGGTATATAAGGCTAAGTCGGAAGCAATGGCTCAGACCATTTCGCAGGAAATGGGATGTCCCATCTCTCTCGCGCAATCGGCGCAGGCTCCCGCGGGTCTGGGACATTTGTTCGCGATCGTCAAGGTGCTGGAGCAGTTCAAGTTCGAAGATCTCAAGGGGTCCACCCTCTTGCGAAAAGAAGCGATCGGGGTGTGCGGCCTCATTACCCCCTGGAACTGGCCCATGAACCAGATTGCCGCCAAAGTCGCGCCCGCTCTTGCCGCGGGATGCACCATGGTCCTCAAGCCGAGCGAGATTGCGCCTCTCTCCGCTTATCTGTTTGGAGAGATTCTCCATGAAGCAGGAACTCCACCCGGGGTTTTCAATTTGGTGAATGGCGATGGCCCCACGGTGGGCGCCGCAATCTCCTCGCATCCTGACGTGGCCATGGTTTCCTTTACTGGGTCTACGCGCGGAGGTGTCGCCGTGGCTTTAGCTGCCGCTCCCACCGTAAAGCGGGTTACGCAGGAACTCGGCGGTAAATCGGCCTGGATCATTTTGGACGATGCCGATCTCGAGAGTACGGTCAAAGATGGGGCGCAAGCGTGTTTTCGCAATACGGGTCAATCCTGCAACGCGCCCACCCGCATGCTGGTTCCGCGGTCGAAGATGGGGCAAGCGATTGTGGCAGCGAAGAAAACCGCGGATGCCACCAAAGTCGGCGACCCTTTTTCAGAAACCACGCACCTCGGCCCGCTCGCCAGCAAAGCTCAGTTCGAAAAAGTGCAGCGCTTGATCACTCAAGGTATTGAAGAAGGCGCAAAGCTGATCGCAGGTGGTCTCGGACGTCCCGAAGGCATCAATAAAGGCTACTTCGTCAAACCGACCGTATTCGCCGAGGTCAGCAACCACATGACCATCGCCCGCGAAGAAATCTTCGGCCCTGTTCTTTGCATGATCCCCTACGAAGATGAAGACGACGCTGTCCGAATTGCTAACGATACGCCTTACGGACTGTCAGGCTTTGTGAGTTCAGGAGATCTCGAACACGCGCGCCGCGTTGCCAAACGATTTCGCTCGGGCAATGTGCACATCAACAACGCCCGAGTCGACTTCGCTGGTTGCTTTGGCGGCTACAAACAATCGGGAAACGGCCGGGAATGGGGCGAGGCTGGGCTGGAAGAATTTCTTGAGCTGAAGTCCATCTTCGGTTATGCCAGCCGACCGAAATGAGGGTAGCGACTTACAATTATTGACATAAATTCGAGTAGCGTAGGGTACCATCAACGGACAGTGGGGGAGAAGAAATGGGACTCGGAAGCGGGTGGTCCAAGACTTGGACCTATCTCGAGGGAGCCTGGCACGAAGGCAACGTGCCCATCATGGGTCCACGCACCCATGCCGCATGGCTCTGCTCCATTGTCTTCGACGGCGCCCGAGCGTTTGAAGGCGTCACCCCCGATCTTGACCTACATTGTGCGCGCGTTAACGATTCCGCAAGGAAGCTCTTTCTCACTCCCACGGTGTCAGCGGAAGAGTGGGTCAAGCTCGCGCGCGAAGGCATAGCGCGATTCGACAAGGACGCTGCCCTCTACATTCGACCGATGTACTGGGCGGAAAAAGAAGGACCATGGGTTCAGGCGCACGACCCCGAGTCCACCCGATGGTGTCTCTCCATTTACGAAGCACCCATGCGGGTACCCAAGGGCTTCTCGCTCACCCTGTCTCCCTATCGCCGCCCAAGCATCGACACGATGCCCGTCGATGCGAAGGCTGGATGTCTTTATCCCAACAATTCTCGTGCGCTTTTTGAAGCGCACGCCCGGGGCTTCGACAATGCGATCGTCTGCGACATGTTGGGCAACGTCGCCGAACTCGCTACCTCTAATATCTTCATGGTCAAAGATGGCGTGGTTTTGACCCCGATCCCGAATGGGACTTTCCTCGCAGGCATTACCCGGCAAAGGGTCATCGGACTATTACGCGGAGCCGGCGTCACTGTGGTCGAGAAAACTCTCACCTACCAGGATTTCGAGAAGGCGGATGAGATTTTCGCAACGGGGAACTACTCCAAGGTAGTACCGGTGACTCGGATCGGTGACCGTCCGCTGCCATTCGGCCCCGTCTATACGAAGGCCCGAGAACTCTACTGGGCCTTCGCGCATTCATGAGCGGCGGAGTCTTGAGTAACGTGGAGTCGATTCTGGTCTCATCCGCGCCGCGCGTATGCGTGCTCGGTGCGGCTGTGCTGTACTGGGGCCACTGTGAACAATAACTCCACCGCCGCGACGGTCGACGTGCTCACGCAGATCTGGCAGCGTGTTCTGCAACGCTCACCCATCGGGCCCGAAGACAAATTCTCCGATCTCGGCGGCAATGATTTGATAGCAGACCGCATGTTTGCCGAGATCGCGCAGGTGTGTGGGCGGGAGCTCCCGAGCGCCACCATCTGCCACGCGTCCACGATCGCGGCGCTGGCTATGCTGTTGGATCAGCCTGCTCTTCCCCGGTTTTCACCCTTCGTCCCTCTGAAGGCCGGCAGCCAGAACCCGCCGATTCTCATCGCGCACGGCGTCGGTGGCCGTGCAAGTTTCTCTGAGCTCGCCAGGCACATGCGCACCTCGCATCCCATCTACGGAATTCAGGCCAAGGGCGTCGACGGAATGGAGCTACCGTTCGATCGTATCGAGGATATGGCTGCGTTCTATCTTGATGCGCTCGAGCAGCTGCACCTCCAAGATTCTTGCGTCCTCATTGGTTACTCATTTGGCGGGCTCGTGGCGTTGGAAATGGCACAGCGATTGTCCGAGGCCGGCAGAAGGGTCGCGCTGCTGGTGCTGGTCGATACTTACCCGCATCCCCGCTACATGGCAATAGGTCAGCGCCTATGGCTCTTTGGAAGACGGGTACTGGGCCACCTCTCCAGCATGGCGCAGATGCCCATCGGTCGCGCATTTTCCTACTTGGCTGACGGCATCGAACGTCGCCTGCACGTCGCCGAAGCCCACAGACTCCGCACACTTCCTCCAGAAACCTCTCGTCTATCCTTCGCCCTGACAACCTCGCGCAATCGAGAAAGCGACTTCCTGGCCATGAGACGTTATCGGCCACGGTTTTATCGAGGCAAAATAAAATTCGTGCGGCCGGCCAGCAGCTCTTACCTTCCGACCGATCCCACCGCGATTTGGAAAAATCTGGCAGCGGAACTCGAGGTCGAGACCGTCCCAGGCGATCATCTAGGAATGATCGGCACCCACTTCGAGAGTCTTGCTGCGGTGCTTACTCGTTGCGTGAGAGAAGCGTTTTCAGAGTAACCGGCTGAATTCTTCCCTTAATCCAAACCTCTGCGGAAGCCACGCGGGCATTGGGCACTTCCGACGAACTGTTCGGAGTCAACGCCGGCTGCGCGAGGTTTAGCTCGTGGTGTCAGAAATCCCCAAAAAGCTATTCACGGCACTCACAGTCAGACTGAGATTGGAAGCAATCTGAGAAATCTTCTCTCCCTGATTATAGAGCTGATAGACCTGTTGCGACTCCGACAGCCTCACTGTGTCCGCCGAGGCTTTCGTAGTTTGCTGAGTCTGCGTGGGCTGAGCCTGCTGGGCGGCCGCCGACGGGGCGGAAGAGTTCGTAACCGCGACGGGCGCGGCTGGTAACGAGCTAGAGATGGAAATACTCATAAAAAGCTCCTTTCCCTCTTACCAAGGGGAGATCGGCACCCCAGCCCAATCGCATGAGCCCAATCGTACCAACCTTTCCAGCAGCCAATCCCGCGTTCCCGAAATGGGAAAAAGGGCGCCCGGTTTGGAAGCATTCGAGGAACGTGCAACCAAGCCCGGCCGCCCATCGTAACCTCGCTCGCCTTTAGCGCTTGGCAGTCGCCTCGGCACGCAGCTTTTCCCAAACCTGCCGCACCTGCTCCTGAGTCTGGTCGAGCACGCCGGAGTTGTCGACCACGTGGTCGGCGGCTTTGATCTTTTCTGCTTCGGGGAGTTGTGCGGCCATGCGCCGCGCGACTTCTTTGCGGGCGGCGTCGAGCGCCAGTTTCTGGCGTGCGGCGAAGCGGGCGACGCGCTGCTCGTCGCTGCAGGTGACCACGATGAGGCGGTCAAACTGTTTTGCCGCGCCCGCCTCGAGAATGAGCGCTGCTTCCACGATGGCGACGGCGTGCGGATCCTGCCGTCCCATCTCTGCCATCCACTCCTCCTGGCTGCGAAGCACCGCGGGATGCACGATCCGGTTTAACTCTTCAATACGGGAGGGGATTCGAGATGGGGCGGACTGGGCTGAGCCAAAGGCGGCTTCCGCCAGCCTGACGCGGTTCACGCTGAGGTCGGGATTGAGAATGCCTCCGCCGAAATGGCGCACCACCTCGTTGTAGACCGGCTGGCCGGGCCGCATGAGTTCGTGGGCGATGCGGTCGGCCTGGACCAGACGCGCGCCAAGCGCGATGAACATTTCTCCAACCGCGGATTTGCCGGAGGCGATGCCCCCCGTGAGGCCGACTTTCAGCATAGTTCAGTGGCCGGGGGGCAGTGGCCAGTGGTCAGTAAGCGCGATTCGCACATCATGAGATCCTTGTGGAAACAGAACGACAATCCGGTGCTGGCACTCATCACTAGCCACTGGCCACTGCCCACTAGCCACTGAATCTCCGCAGCTTTGCCGCTTTCACGGTGTTGTACATCAGCATGGCGATGGTCAGCGGACCGACGCCACCGGGGACGGGGGTTAGCGCTCCCGCCACCTCGGCCACTTGGGGATGAACATCGCCGACCAGCGTCCATCCCTTCGCGTGAAAAGTTTCTTCGCGCTTGGCATTGTCGGCTAACCCGCGGGCGAACAAGCGCTGGAATTCCGCGGGTTCAGTCACCTTGTTCATGCCGACATCGATCACGGTAGCGCCGGGCTTCACGAAATCGCGGGTGATCATGCCGGCCCGGCCGATGGCGGCCACGAGAATGTCGGCGCGGCGGCACACTCCGGGCAGATCATGCGTCTTCGAGTGGCAGACTGTGACCGTGGCATTGGCGTTGATCAGCAGCATGGCCGCGGGCTTGCCCACGATGTCGCTGCGTCCCACGACGACGGCTTCCTGCCCGGCGATGGGAATGCCGCTGCGCTTGAGGATCTCGATGACTCCGGCCGGCGTACACGGAACCAAACCGGGGCGCTGGGTCGAGAGAAAGCCGACGTTGACGGGATGGAATCCGTCAACATCCTTGGCGGGGTCGACGGCCATCAGCACCCGCTTCGAGTCCACCTGCGGAGGCAGGGGCAACTGCACCAGGATGCCGTCAATCTCGTCGCGGCGGTTCAGGTCTTCGACCAGAGTGAGCAGTTCAGCGGTGGTCGCGGTTTCGGGCGGCGTGTGTTGCTCGCTGTAGAGGCCAACTTCTTCGCAAGCTTTGACTTTGCCGCGCACGTAGATCTCCGACGCCGGATTGTGGCCGACAAGGACGACGGCGAGGCCGGGGCGAACTCCGGCGGCAGCCATAGCCTTCACTTCCGCGGCCACTTCACTGCGGATGTCGTGCGCGATCTTCGTACCGTCGAGGATTCTGGCGGGCATGCGGACTCCGGGCGTGGGCTTTCGGGCTTCGGCTAGAAAATCTTACACCGCCGAGGCTCCCGAGGAAATCATTCACCACAGAGGCACCCTTCGGCTGATCAGGGCAAGCTCCGGCACGGAGAAAGCCCGATTCTTGTTTTTCTCTGTGACTCTGCGTCTCTGTGGTGAATGATTTTTGGATTTGTGTCGTACAATGCCTGTCATGATTGCCAAGGATTTGCTGGAAATCCTGGTCTGCCCGGCGTGCAAGCTGCCCCTCGAGTACAGGGAGAAGCCTGAGAGCTTGAAGTGCAAGCAGTGCCACAGGGTTTATGCCGTGAAGGACGATATCCCGATCATGCTGCTGGATGAGGCAATCATCGAGAGCGCTTGACACCGGGGTACTGGCCTCAAGTTTTACGTCTATTTCACACGCCTGAAACATTCCTACCGGTACCCTCACTATTATTCTTGGACGTCCAAGAGCTGTTTCTCGACGTGCGGGGGACTGGGGGATCGAGGTCTAGATTCCCGCCCGGAATGACACTAAGTGTCAGTTTTGAGACTGCCGAGAGTACCAAAGGAACCTTACCGAAAGAAGCAGCTTTTCTTACGATGCCTGCAACTTCCGATATCCAGAGGGGTTTATGAATCTAAACCGGTCTGCTCTCCGTATATAAACTTAGGGGCAGCCGCGGCAGTTAAATTGCATGCAACTTGAGTGGCTGCCGATGAGTCTAATAGCTAATCGTGGTGGGAAGGTCGGAGTCGGAGGTGATGACGGCCATGCTGGAAAAGGCGATGAACGATAGAGTTGGTAACGATAAAGACAGGTTCACGGCGACCGAACTGGCTGCCTTGCGCAGCGATCTGCTGCAAGGCGGCATGATCGATTCCTACGAAGCCGCCGAACTGCTGCAGGTTTTCCTGATGGGCCGGGGCTATGGGGTTTCGCCCAAGGCAGCTCTGGATGCGGCGGGCCGCGTCGAGATGGCCGGGTGCGCTCTGCCGGTGCTGCAGTTCGAACTGGAGAACCTCGCGCTGGTGATGTAAGGCTTGCGCGGCGCGGGCCGGTGAACCCGCGCGTGTGCGCGAAGTCGGGGGATGCGAGAGAGAGATTCGGGATAAAGAGCTTTGAGATTTTGACATTCTGGATCGGTCGATCGAAACGAGGTTGACCGAACCAGTTCCACGCAGGAGAAAGCCGGGCCAACCAGCCCGGCTTTGTGGCGTCTGGGCACTGGCAAATTGGCCTAATGTTCCAATCGGAACATTTTAAAATGGCGAAAAGCTGCGGGGTAAGTCGTTGATTTATCGTGCGGCCTTTTGGGCGGATCAATGGATGCAAGAGGTTAGGTTGTGGAAGAAATGTCTACTTTCGAGGAGTCTGGTGGGCTTCGGAAGTAGGCTTGACCGGCGCTTACTGGACTTTACAAGTGCATGGACGCGGAAGGCAGCTTCCGACCCAAAATTTGCGGCGCGGACTTAATTCATGGTGTGACCCGGAATTTCTGATTGCTCTTTAGCGTTTTGCCGGGGATAGAGACTGTTACGAAGCCTGTGGTCGCTCCGCTGGGCACTGTGGCAGTGAGGTACGTGTCGGAAACGATCGTGAAGCTGGCCGCAGTGCCGTTGAAGGAGACGGCGGTTGTTCCGGTCAGGCCCTGGCTGAGAATGTCGATCGTCTTTCCCACGCTGCCGGATCTGGGAAGTGTTTCTACAAATGGGCCCACGTCCAGAGCGAGGGCAAAGATAGTGCCATCGTTGCTGGTTCCGCCAGTTGCAGTTGTTCCGTAGAGCACTCCATTGGTCGCCTGAAACAGGCTGGCGAGGGGATACACGCCGTCGGACCCGCCAAAGTCCTCCAGCGTGAGCAGAGCACCCGCTAGAGTGATTTGGAAGAGCGTACCCGAGTTGCTGGAACCGCCGAATTGAGTCGTCCCGTAGAGTTTGCCATCCGTAGCAAGAACCAGCGTCGCAGAAGGCTGGGATCCGTCAAGGCAGCCCGCCAGAGCGCAGAAACTGTAAAGCGTTGTCAGGTTGCCCTCGGGCGTGATTTCGAACGCCGTGCCGCATCCTGGGGCTGAACAGCCGGACCCACCGAACTGCGTTGTTCCGTAGAAGTTCCCGCCGGGAGCTTGAACCAGTCCGGCCTCAGGGCCGACACCATCGGTACAGTTCGGTTGGGCGCAAAAGCTATACAGCGTGGTCAACACGCCCTGAGGGGTAATTTTGAATACCGTCCCGTAGCCGGTGCCGCCCGATGGCGTGGTTCCATAGAAGTTTCCGTCCGTGGCTTGAAGCAGCCCCCCATAGGGAAAGGCGCCGTCCGAGCCGTCGAAGCTGTGCAGGGTGGTCAGTTCGCCATCGGGGGTGATCTTGAATACCGTCCCGAGGTTTCCGGCGCCGCCTTCGAGCGTGACCCCATAGAAGTTTCCGTCCGTGGCGAGAACCACCCCGCCCACGGGATTTTCGCCGTCGGCACAGTTGGCCTTGGAGCAGAACCGGTAGAGCGTGGTCTCCGTGCCCTCGGGCATAACCTTGTAGATTACGCCCGGGCTGGCGTTTCCGATGGCAGTGCCGCGGAGGGCCCCGGATTTCGTTTGAGCCAGCGCCCCGACGGGGCTCGGGCAAACTTCAGACGCACAGCTATAGAGCGTCATCAGCTTCCCCTGTGGGGTAATACTAAAGATCGTGCCGGACTGAAAAGCTCCGACTCCGCCATTCTCTGTCGTCCCATAAAGATTGCCGTCGAGTCCCTGAATGAACGACCCATCAGGCCGAGAACCGTTCGAGCCGTCCAGCTCCACTAGAACCTGAAAGCTCTGCGCAGAAGAGGCAATGGACAGTGCCAAACAGAACAGGAACAAATTCTTCCAGCCGAGACGGCTCCGTATTTTCATGGCGAACACCTCGTGGCGAGGTTCTAGCGTAGGCTGCGAGCGTACGCTCATCCTCGATTGTCGGCCACGTCAAACCAACTGTCAATGTGCGTTGGCGACCCAGGCCGCAGCTCCGCCTGCTGTGTTGAAATTGGCAATTCCTGCGGTGGTCATGGGCGAACTCGTAGCGGTCTGCTTGCACAGGAACACCGTTGTCGTCTGAGTGGTTAGGTCGGCGCATGTGCAGTTCCATCCAGTGCTGGCCGCAGGAAGCTGTACCTCGCCACTGGTTGCCGTTCCTCCGGTTCCAACATTCACCGTAAATGCCGCCGTCCCGTTGCTGCTTGAGATGGAGGCCGACGCTCCAAACCCGGAGTAAATTAGCGGGGCCGTCGACGATATGAGAAGGAGCGGGTTTAGGGCTGGTCCGCTCAGCACCGACTCTGCATAGAAGTTTGTCATCCGATTGGTGACGCTGGAAAAGCTGCTCAGGACCGTGCGAAGGCCGCTGGAGGCAACTTCTCCGAGGAAGTAGAAGCCCATATTCTCCGCCCCGCCGCTGCCGCCTCCGCCGTTGCAGCTCACGGTGTTGCCGGTGATTAGATCCGAGAGGAGGGTACCGGTGGTCAATCCCCCGCACGTGAAGCCCTCCAGCATGATGTTGCCGGTATTAGTTGCGTTGTTGGAGATCAAGACCTGCGTGGTAGGCTGGGAGCCGTTAGCCTGATTTACGTCGCGAATGATGACGTTGTTGACTGCGCCACTGCTGGTTCCGCTCCCCCCCGCTCCGATGAGATAGCTCGTCGTCACACGCTCAATGTGTCCCGCCTCGATCATAGTCTGCCCGCCGCCGGTTGTGGTGCCGTTCGACTCTGCACAAGTGGCTTCTATGTCTACCCCCACATTCGGCTGGTGGGTCTGGCCAGTAACCATCTTAAAGGTAAAATCCCGGATTTCGCGAGACGCGCTTGGAGTTGTGCAGACGAGCAGGGGCAGCGTATCCACAACCGGGTCGCTGGTGTTCCCGCTGCACCCAAGTATTGTGTAAGGGCCGGAATTGGGTGCCACGATTCGCCCGCATCCTGCGGTGAAATTGATGGTGCTCACAAAGTTTACAGTTGTGCCTTCTTGGCCGGGAACGTCCACCCAGCCAACGCAGCCAGCCACGTGATTGCAGTCGAGTAGCACCCCCGATAGCTCACTATTGTAGGTCTGGGCATTTGTCGGAGCGGATTGCGGTGAGCCTAAAATAATCAAAGGTGTCTCGACCATATAGCTGCAGGGTGTAGACGGCGGGGACGGGCAAGCGGCAGCGGCGGCCGCTGTAGGAGGCGGATCGAGATCTACGCTCATGCCCGAGCCTGAGTTGGTCGTGATCGTGCCGTAGTACACCGTGCCATTGCTAGCATTGTAGACACGCAGGAATTGGTGCTGGATCCAGGTCTCCGACTTTGCGACCCCGCTCAGAAAAAAGCTCGCTGTCGCCGGGCTGTTGCTGAGACTCACCAACGTGCCACTGCCGGTTGCTAGGTGTGTACCGAAGCCGACCGGGAAGGACGGACCCGCTTGTAGCACGCTGACCGGTACCGTGCTCGTTCCTGGCAACTGGCCACGGACGCGCTTTCCAGCCCCAATCGTCCAGGGGAGGTTGATCACGACCGTCTTTGCCGGCAAGATTATCGTCTGGGCGGCAACTCCTGTAGTTGCATTTGGGTCGGTGGTGGTGCAAGCGGTGGCGACTGAAGCCGCTGTCCAGTCCAGGATCGGGGCCGTGTTTCCAGCCGTAACTTCGGAACTTGCAGCAGTTGCTGATTGCGTGCAAGGGTCGGTTGTTCCTTGACCTACGCTGATATCGACCTTCTCGTCGACCGTCTGATAAGCGCTCCCAGTTCCGTACGCCGGATACCCTGTTGTGAACTGAGCCCGCACACGCCTCCCGACGAGGGCGCAGAAGATGAGATTCAGAACTATAAGTCTCTTCATCGAACTGGTCTCCTTTGACGGAGAGGAGGGTTGGGGCTGGCCGGCCCTTGTCGCTACAACTGTGTGCGGGCGAGCGCTCGCCTTGCAAGTACGTCCCTTGGTTCGACTCTGCAACGTTGGAACGAGGGCGACGCACCGTGTATGAGGTACGGGGCGCGAAACATCTGGTAAGTGAAGGGACTGATCCGGCCTTCCCGTCGCGTGTCGAATAGTCAAGATCAAAATCCCCGCCCTATCTCTGCAAAGAACGCAGAGACTAAGGACGGAGCATCCCCTAGTGGGTCGTAGTCAACCCTTGTTCTTTAATTATTCGTACCTGAGGCTTTCGACGGGGTCCAGCTGTGCGGCGCGGGCGGCGGGGACGGTGCCGAAGATTACGCCGACCAGGGACGACACCAGGATGGCAATGATTGCCGAGAAGCCGGAAATTGGAACTCGATATTCGGTGAGGAAGCGAATCGAGTAGGGGATGGCGAGGCCGACGACGATGCCGACCGAGCCTCCGATAAGCGAGATAAGGATGGCCTCGGCGAGAAACTGAAAGCGGATTTCGCGGTTGGTGGCGCCGACGGCTTTGCGGATGCCGATTTCGCGGATGCGCGAATTCACCGTGGCCAGCATGATGTTCATGATGCCGATGCCGCTCACCAGCAGCACCACCATGGCGATGCCGAGCAGCATCCAGGTGAGGCCGGTGAAGATGCGGTCGGTCATGACGAGAAGCGCGGTTAGATTCGAAACGTTGTACACCGACTCCCCGCGGTGGCGCGACTGCAGCACTCGCTTGATCTGCGCGCTCGCGGCGGGCACCATCGAGGGGTCTGCCATGGAAAAATACAGGAGCTTGACGCTGGGGGTCTCCAGGAAATAGCGGCTCACGGAGTAGGGGATGAGCATGGTGTTATCGACGATCTCCGACTGACCGAAGGTTTCCACGCGTTCCTTGAAGGTTCCGATAATGGTGAAGGGCAGTCCGGTGAGCTTGATGACTTTGCCGACGGCGGCTTGCGCCGAGCCGTAAACATCGATTGCCATTTTCTCGGTGATTACGCCGACCTTGTTATGGGCTTGGGAATCTTCCTGGTCGAAGAATCTTCCGGAGGGGATGACCAGGTTGCGTACCTGCCGGTATTCGGGATTGACGCCGAGGATGGATACGTCTTTCTCTTTGCCGTTGCCGACGGGGACGCGGTCGGAGAGCGTGGTGACGGGCGAGGAGGCGACGATGCCGGGCACGACTTGCTGGACGGCGTGGAGGTCGTCGATGGTGAGGGGGTCGGGGTTGGAGTTGCTGATGTGCGGTGCGCCACCGAGGTATTCCGCCCAGATCTCGTTGGTGCCGATGGCCTGGATCTGGTTGAGCACGAATTGCCGGCCGGTCATTCCGATGGTGACGACAAGGATGAGCGACGCGGTGCCGATCACCATGCCGAGGGCGGTCAGGATAAAGCGTATCTTGTTGCTGCAAAAAGTGTCGTAGGAGAAGGCGATGATTTCGCCAACGGCCATTTGCGGGCGGAGGCGGGAACGGGTTGTGGCGGCGACGGCCATGGTCTTCTGATAACTGATGCTACGGCTTGACGGTGGGCGCGCGCAAACTTACGGGTATCCTAAACCTTCAACAGCTAAAATTCTTCAACACAGAGGGCACAGGTGTGCACAGAGGTAAGAATCTTTTGGAACTACTCAATTCTGCACACCATCACGATCGCGTTCTGGTAGGGACATGGCAGTGCGGGGCCATGGGATCGTTCGATGATGACCCAGGTCACGCCGAACTGGGAACGCAGGGCTTCGAAATCTGCTTTCTGGAAATGTTCCCAACCGGTTTGCGCTCGCACCTCCTGCTGCCAGCGCGGGGCGAGGCGTGGGACCTGGGTGGCGACGGAAGCGTCCTTGCCAATATCGGCCAGGACGCTGCGTTCGGCCCAGGCTCGGAAGCTATAGGCGTCTTCGCCGGGACTTTGCAGGTAGTTGGGCCCTAGAGCGAAGAAGCTATCCTGGGGGGTGTTCTGGCGAACCCAGAGGAACGCTTGCAGCCACTGGTTTCGCGGAGTCGCGCCGGGCCAATCGATATGGTTCGAGGAGGGAAACGTGGCTCGTTGCGCCAGAAACATTCCGGCGCATAGCGGCACGAACAATGCCACCCAGCGAACCCAGGACGTGCGCAGGAAGCGCTGCCCCACCAATCCACCGGCAAATAAAAACATCAGCAAATACAGAAGGTGCAGGTAACGCATGGGCTGGAAAGGTTTCAAGCGATCGAACTGCGGCGGCAGCACGATGATGAGAGCGACCACAAGCTGGAACATTCCGTAAAACACGAGCCGCGAACTCAGGCGGGCCAATATTGGAAGGTTTCCAGTCCGAGCGAGGCGGCTGAACCACCACAGTAGAAGCAGCGGGGCAAATACACCGACCCACTCATACCAATGCCAGGCGGAGAGATAGAAGTAATCTCGAGTGCGAGCGGCTTGCTGCCATGCCGGAGAAGTGGGCTCGAAGATCCAACTCAGGGGTAGGGCATAGGCGACTGCAGCGAGGGCAGTCTCTGGTTGGCTGGCTGGTTTCCATAGAATAAAGATGCAATAGGAAACTCCAAAGCTGGCCATGATGGGATGTATTGCGCAGGCCGCAGCGAGAAGTATCGCCACCATCCAGAATCTTCTTTCAACGGCAGCCGCGATGGCGGCAAGAATAGCAGCGGTGGCGAGGGCTCGTGGGTGCAGGTTTTGGTCCACCAAGTAGAGTGCGGTGCCGGCCACGGGAAGAGTGAGGAGAGCGGCCACGGTAGACACTGCGGCCCACCGGGCGGGCCATTCGGGAAAACAATGGCAGCCGATCCGCCAGCATCCCCACAAAATCATGAAGATAACCAGGAAGTGCCAGGCCAGCACGACCACCGCGAGGGGCAGGTGGCTTAGCCGGATTGTGCCGGCGACCAGCCTGTCAAAAACGGTAGCCTGCAGTTGCAGGGTGAAGAAATCTGAGTCGTGGGGATAGAGTGCGGGATTCAAGTCGTGCTTGATAGCGGGAAGATAAACCCCGTCGTCTTCGGCACCGGGGTGATAGCCGTGAACCAAGAGGGCAAGCAGCGTGAGGCCAAACAAAATAATCAGAATTTTGCCCGCAGAATGGTCTTTCATGCCTATCCCTTATAGAATTACCCGAAAGGTGCAATGGAACATCCACAGATTCTGGAACGCGAAGATGCGGCGCACGTAACGCTGGCGCCGGTCTTTGTTCCTCAATTGCATGTTCCTCAATTGCAGGTTCCTCAAACACAGGCAAAACTCGCTCTGGTCTTGCCGACGTTGCATGAAGCGGGCAACATTCAGGCCGTCCTGCAGCGAGTTCGGAGCAGCCTCGATCCGCTTGGAATTCCCTACGAAGTCATTGTAGTGGACGACGACAGCCAGGATGGAACGGCTGAGATTGTGCATGCGATCAGTGAGTCCGATCCAAGGGTACGGCTCCTGGTGCGGAGAAATGCGCGGGGTCTGGGAGGAGCCGTGGTTCACGGCTGGGAGCGGAGCGAGGCGGAAATTGTTGGCGTCATCGACGCTGACCTGCAACATCCCCCCGAGCTTCTGCCGCAGTTATGGAAGGCGATAGAGTCCGGAGCAGATCTCGCGTTGGCCAGTCGCTACGCCGCGCCAGGGGGGCTGCGAGACTGGAACCCGGTGCGGCGCGGGTTATCGCGATTGGCGATTTGGCTGACCCAGCCCTTGCAGAAACCGGAAATTCGCGTTCAGGATCCGATGACGGGATTCTTTCTCGTGCGGCGGGTTTGTATTCGAGATATCACGATTGAGACGCATGGCTTCAAGATTTTGTTGGAGATCCTGGTGCGCGGCGAAGTGAGGTCGGCTGTAGAAATTCCGTTTTCCTTTGGCCAGCGGAAAGCGGGCGCCAGCAAAGCTGGGATCAAAGAGGGTCTGGACTACATTTTCCTGCTGGGACGCCTTTGGCGGCATACTCGTGTTCCATGGCGAACGGCTCAGACTGCCAGGAATCATTTGAATCATTGAGCTAGTGGCCTGGGCGGTCGCTTCGTGGCGCGTAGAACGAAAGCGAGCTGACATCCCCGAGAGGTTCCGGCCGTGACAGACGAGTGAGCAAACCATTTTCTAACAAGCCCAAGACGTTGGTTATCCTGTGGTTGCTGACGCTGGGCGCGTTGTTGGTAGCAGGATACCATCCATACGCAGAAGATGCGGAAATCTACTTGCCGGGAGTGGAGAAGATTTTTCATCCGGAGCTGTTTCCTGCAGGGCAAGAATTCTTCCTGTCGCACGCCCGCCTGACACTTTTCCCTAATTTGATTGCGTTTTCTCTGCGCGTGACTCACCTGCCTATGGAGACCGGCTTGTTCTTATGGCATGTGGCGTCCATTTTTCTGCTGCTCCTTGCCTGTTGGGAATTGGGCGGGCTGTTCTTTTCGAACACGAGCGCCCGGTGGGGCGGAGTGTGCCTGGTGGCCGCACTCCTGACGATTCCGGTGGCCGGAACAGCGCTCTACATCATGGACCAGTATCTGAACCCGCGGAATCTGGCGGCTTTCGCGGGAGTCTTTACGGTGGCGCGGACTTTGGAGAAGAAATATGTGCAGGCGTTGTTGTGGCTGCTGTTCGCGGCTTGCATGCACCCGCTGATGTGGGTATTTCCATTTTCGTTTTGTGTCCTGCTCGTGATGACGGACACACTCCAAAGCCGGTGGAAGAACATGACCAAGTCCGGGTTCGCAGGCCTGTCCTGGTTGGGGATACCTCTGGCCCCTGCGACGACCTCGGCCTATCACGAAGCTGCGAAACGGCATGGATATCATTACATCCAGAACTGGCAATGGTATGAGTGGCTGGGAATCGTCGCACCACTACTGTTGCTCTGGTGGTTCGCACGGATAGCGCGACCGCGGCAGTGGTCTAATGTCAAGCGCGTGAGTTGTACGGGCGTGGTCTATGGCCTGTTCTTTTTGTTGGTGGCGCTGGTAGTGGACCTACCGGCGCGATTTGAAGCTCTCGCTCGTCTGCAGCCGCTGCGTAGCCTGCACCTGCTTTACATCGTGATGTTCGTCGTGCTGGGTGGCTTTCTCGGCGAATACCTGCTGAAGAATCGCGCGTGGCGCTGGGTGCTGTTTTTCGGCTCATTGAGCTTAGGGATGTTCCTGGGGCAGCGGGCGCTGTTTCCGGCGAGTGCGCAAGTGGAATGGCCTGGGGCCACTTCCAGGAATCCCTGGGCACAGGCGTTTCTCTGGATTCGGCAGAACACGCCGACCGATGCGGTGTTCGCTCTCAATCCGGAATATATGCATCTCCCCGGCGAGGATGAGATCGGATTTCGCTGTCTCGCGGAGAGAAGCCGCTTGGCCGACGGGGTGAAGGACAATGGCGTGGTGAGCATGTTCCCGCCGCTGGCCGAGGAATGGTGGGAGCAGGTTCAGGCGCAGACTCCATGGCAGAGTTTCGGGTCAGCAGACTTCTTGCGATTGAAGAATAAGTACGGCGTGAGCTGGGTGGTGATGCAACAGCCGGGAACTGCTGCGCTCGATTGCGTCTACCAGAACGGTGCGCTCCAGGTTTGCAGGATTCCCTAGATTGGAGCGTTCCACGAGGCCGCTGCTGGGCCAGTGTGTGCATCTCCGAACCCTTGAATCGCATGCAATCGCAACTCGAAAATGCGGCCTCTATGCGGGTCGTGCGCTCTCAGTTCTGCGGGCGTAGTAGGTGGGATACCCGGCTTCGAGCTTGCGGCCCTTGTCGCTGAAACGGGGCAAATGAATCAAGCCGGCCCTTTGCAACCCGAATTGCAGGGTTGTGGCCAGCACGCCGAAACCATACTTCACACTGCGGCGGAAGTTGATGGATGAGGCCTCTTCAAAGTACTTCGTGGGACAAGACACTTCGCCGATGCGGAAGCCGAAGTGCATACACTGGGCGAGCATCTGATTATCGAAGACGAAGTCATCGGAGTTCTCGAGCAAAGGCAGTTCGGTGAGCACCTGGCGGCTGAAGGCACGGTAACCGGTGTGATATTCCGAAAGCTTCGCGCGCAGAAAAAGATTTTCAAAGGCCGTGAGCAGCCGGTTGGAGATGTATTTGTAGGTCGGCATGCCGCCGCGCAGTGCCGCCCCGCCTATGATGCGCGACCCCAGTACAACGTCATAAACGCCATAGGCCACCATGCTGGCCATGGCCGTGACTAGCAGGGGAGTGTACTGGTAATCCGGGTGGAGCATGATGACCACATCGGCTCCCGCGGCCAGGGCTTCGCGATAGCAGGTCTGCTGATTGCGGCCGTAGCCATAGTTGCGGTCGTGCTGGAAAACCTGCAGGCCGAGCCGGCGCGCGAGCTCGACGGTGAGATCGGAGCTGTGGTCGTCCACTAGAATGCGGATATCCACCAGGTCGGGGAGCTCCCCGACCGTGGCTTCCAGAGTTTTCTCCGCATTGTAGGCGGGCATTACGACCGCGATGCGCTTGCTGTGGATCATGGTGCTGCCGAGTCCTCTGAAATTCCTGAACTACAGATTCTTTAACACAGGGTACACAGAGGAACACAGAGTAAACCTGCCAACGCTCCCATGATACCTGAGGGACAGCGAAATAATTTTCTGTTGGCGGCGCCAAAGCGGGGTAGCTGGGGGCGGAACGGCGGGGGATTTGGGGTATCCCCCCTCCCCCCCCAATCTTTGGAATTATCGAGTTAACAGGAAATTCCCCGGAAAATCCGGATGGCAATGAAGTTAAGGACCATAATCTAGAAAACAAAGGCCATAGGACACGGCCAATTGCCTCTGACCGGACCGTCACGGCCTCGATCATGATTGCGCGATTGGGAGGCTGTGCGCAAGGTCAGATGTCACAGTAGGGCGGGTGGAGATTCGACGCGCTGCTGTCTTTGTGGAATCTTGGGCATGGCGAAGCTGCACCTGCATTGGTGTGCCAGTCTCCGGTAGTGGGGTCAAAGCACCACTACCCCAGTCTCCGCCCATCTTGCTCCGGCGCTCGGGGATGTGAAAAACTGTTCAGGGTTGCGCAGAAACGTACTCATGCCGGCAAAACGAACACTTTTCGAGAAGATCTGGGATGCGCACCTGGTGGCGCAACCGAGCGGCCGGTCGCCGATCATTTATATCGATCTGCATCTGGTGCATGAAGTGACTTCGCCACAGGCCTTCGACGGTTTGCGGGTTGCCGGAAGAAAAGTCCGGCAACCGTCGCGAACTGTTGCTACCGTCGACCACAACATTCCAACCGAGCCGCGCGGAACTCCGATCACCGATCTGATTGCCGCCAAGCAGATTGCGGCGCTGCAGGCCAACTGCAAGGAATTCGGCGTCCGATTGTTCGATATGGATTCACCGGAGCAGGGAATTGTCCATGTGATCGGGCCGGAACTGGGGCTGACGAGGCCGGGGATGACGATTGTGTGCGGCGACAGCCACACCAGCACGCACGGCGCGTTCGGGGCGCTGGCCTTTGGCATCGGAACGTCAGAAGTGGAGCACGTTCTGGCGACGCAGTGCCTGGCCCAGCAGACGCCGAAGACGATGAAGATCGACGTGCGCGGGCGGCTGGGGGAGGGCGTGACAGCGAAAGACCTGGCGCTGGGGATCATCGGACAGATCGGCACCGACGGTGCAACAGGGCATGTGATTGAATACGCCGGCGATGCGGTGCGCGGGCTTTCCATGGAAGGCCGCATGACGCTGTGCAATATGAGCATCGAGGCCGGGGCGCGGGCTGGCATGGTTGCGCCGGATGAAAAAACGTTCGCGTACGTGAAGGGAAAGCGATTTGCCCCGCGTGATGGTGAATGGGGAATGGCAGTCGAATATTGGCGCGGCTTGCCGACAGATGAAGGCGCGCGGTTCGATAAAGTGGTGGAGATGGACGCCGCGCAGTTGTGTCCGTTCGTGACCTGGGGCACGAATCCGGGGATGGTGGCGCCGGTGACGGGGCGCGTGCCCGAGCCCGGCAGCCTAAGAGAATCCGACCAGCGTGCGACCGAACTGGCTTTGCAGTACATGGGGCTGGAGCCGGGAAAGCGCATTGAAGAGATCGGTGTTGACAGGGTGTTTATTGGATCGTGCACAAACTCGCGCATTGAGGATCTGCGGGCGGCGGCTCAAGTGGCAAAGGGGTATCACGTGAGTGCGACGGTGCGCGCCATGGTGGTGCCGGGATCGCAGGCAATCAAGCGAGCAGCGGAACTCGAAGGTCTTCACCGGATTTTTCTGGATGCGGGATTCGAGTGGCGGGAGTCGGGATGCTCGATGTGCCTGGGAATGAATCCCGATATTTTGCAGCCGGGCGAGCGTTGCGCTTCCACCAGCAACCGGAATTTTGAAGGACGGCAGGGCCGCGGTGGGCGGACGCATCTGGTAAGTCCGATGATGGCGGCAGCGGCGGCCATCGCGGGGCACTTCACTGATATTCGGGATTGGAAGTTTCGGTGATGGAAGATTTGGTTCATAGTCGACTTCGACAGCAGGTACCTCAGGGGCTAAAGCCCTTGTTCCCAGTGCGTCACGTATCGCAGCGCTGGAAGCACTGCGCCACCCAAAGGCGCTTCAGTCCAGATCAATTTCTTCGGATCGGCGCGGAGGGAGAGGCGCGATGAAAGCGTTTCGCACACATCGTGGCCGCGTGGCTCCGCTTGACCGCATCAATGTGGACACCGACCAGATCATTCCCAAGCAGTTTCTAAAGCGGGTTGAGCGCACCGGCTTTGGGCAATTTTTATTTTATGACTGGCGGTTCGCCGCTGACGGGAAGAAGAAGGACTCGGGTTTTGTACTGGACGAACCGCGCTACGAAGGCGCTGGCGTTCTGATTGCGGGAAAGAATTTTGGCTGCGGTTCTTCGCGCGAGCACGCGGTGTGGGCGCTGGCGGATTTCGGATTCCGCGCCGTGATCTCATCTTCGTTCGCCGACATCTTCGCCAATAACAGTGCGAAGAACGGTTTCCTCGCTGTGCGCTTAAGCGAGAGTGAAGTCGCGGAGCTGATGCGGCGAGCCCACGAGGTAAACGATTATCAAGTCACCGTTGACCTGGAGCAATGCGAAGTACGCGACGATCAAGGCTTTCGCGCGAAGTTTTCAATCGATGAATTCGTGCGTCACTGCCTGCTCAATGGCCTGGACGACATCGGGCTCACGTTGCAGCACGAGGTGGAGATTGCCGCCTACGAAGAGCTGCACCCGGCGCCGGCAACACTGTAACCGCCTCGACCGTAAAAGTACGGTCAAAGCGCGTAAAGATTTGTAAAACCTTCGCCCCCGGCCTTGACCTGCCACGGCACCGCAGTTGATGCTGGTTTTGTACGGTTCTAGTATTACATCTGCGTTTCGGTTCCTACCTGAGCCTCTCCAGCGGGAGGACCCTGGCGTGAGACGATTTTTTCCCTTTCCTGAGTGGAGTTGCCGCAACCGAGTCGAAATGAATGCGTCTAATAAATGGCGGGTTCACCGCCGATCTGATGAAGAGTTGCAACGGACTAAAACCTTGAACATGATCGATTCGAGTTGTTCTCAAAAAAACCCGTCGCGCGCCATCCATCGTCGATTGCTACTGGCGGTTGCGCTGGGCGTGCTCTGCGCATTCCTTTCCGGCTGCACCAGTGCCGACTCCAGCCAGAAGAAAGCGCAAGCGGCTGCGCCGCATGCGGTTTCGGTTGCTGTGGCCAAGGTGCAACAGCAGGATGTGCCGGTTTATCTGGTTGGCCTGGGATCGGTGACAGCGTTTTACACGGCAAATATAAAGAGCCGCATCGACGGACAGATCATGCGTGTCAACTTCCAGGAAGGACAAACGGTAAAGCAGGGCGACTTGCTGATCGTTATTGACCCGCGCCCCTACGAAGTGCAAGTGGAGCAGATGCAGGCGCAACTGTTCAAGGACCGGGCGTCGCTGCGCGACGCTCAACTGAATCTGCAGCGCTATACCACGTTAATTCCGTCGGGAAGCATTGCGCAGCAGCAGGTGGATACGCAGAAGTCGTTGGTGGATCAACTCGATGGCCAGGTGCGCACGGATCAGGCACAAATCGATACCGCAAAGCTGCAGATCGTCTACTGCAACATCACGGCGCCGTTCACCGGCCGCGTGGGTTTGAGGCAAGTGGATCCGGGGAATATAGTGCATGCGGCCGACACCAATGCCATGCTAGTCCTCACGCAATTGCAGCCAATTTCGGTGATCTTCACTCTGCCCGAGGACCAGTTGCCGACTGTGGCGCAGCACATGAAGAGTTCGACGCTGGCGGTGGAGGCTTACAGCCGCGACAATCAGACCAAGCTGGCGACAGGCAAACTGCAGACGATCGATAACCAGATCGACCAGACGACGGGAACCGCCAAACTAAAGGCCGTCTTCGATAACAAAGACAACCAGCTTTGGCCCAACCAGTTCGTGAACGCAAACCTGTTACTCGAGACGCGGAAGAACAGCACAATTCTGCCCACGGCCGCGCTGCTGCGCGGTCCGCAGGGAACATTCGTCTATCTGGTAAAGCCCGACAACACGGTCGAAGCGCGCACCGTAACCGTATCGCTCACCCAAGGCGATATCACGGCCGTTACCAGCGGCCTGAACCCCGGAGATACAGTGGTGACCGACGGCCAGGACAAACTGCAAACCGGAAGCACGATCGAGCCACGGAACCGCGGTCCAGCAAGCAATACCAGCAGAACAAACGACGGCAAGGCTGCCGCGTCAGGAATGCCGCCTTCATGAGTCCTTCCCGGTTATTCATTCTCCGGCCGGTGGCAACCACGCTGTTGATGGTGGGCGTGCTGCTGGTGGGGTGGGTTGCATTTCTGCAACTGCCCGTCTCCGCCCTGCCGGAAGTCGATTACCCGACAATTCAGGTTGTGACGTTTTATCCCGGTGCGGACCCCGACGTGATGGCATCGTCGGTGACTTCGCCGCTGGAGCGGCAATTCGGGCAAGTTCCGGGACTGAGCCAGATGACCTCGACGAGTTCGTTTGGCAGTTCGGTGATCACGCTGCAGTTTGCCCTCGACCAGAATATCGACGTTGAAGAGCAGCAGGTGCAGGCCGCGGTTAACGCGGCAGCCACGTACCTGCCGACGGATTTGCCGAATCCTCCGATTTACAACAAGGTCAATCCAGCCGATTCCCCGATTCTCACGCTGGCCATGACTTCGGACTCGCTCGCTCTGTCCAAGGTGGAGGATCTTGCCGACACTGCTCTGGCGCAGAAAATTTCCCAGTTGCCGGGCGTGGGGCTGGTTTCCATTAGTGGTGGACAGAAGCCCGCTGTGCGGGTTCAGGTAAACCCAACCGCACTCGCTTCCTACGGGTTGAGTCTCGAGGATGTGCGAACGGCGCTGGCCCAGGCCAATGTGGATCAGGCGAAGGGCGTCATCGACGGGGCGCGCCAGTCGTACACCATCGGAGCCAACGACCAACTCTTCTCCAGTGAGCAGTACAAGCCGATCGTCGTTACTTATCACAACGGTGCGCCGGTGCGGCTGAGCGATGTGGCAAACGTAATCGATGGCACGGAAAACACTCACCTCGCGGCATGGATGAATCAGACTCCGGCAGTCATCGTCAACATCCAGCGCCAGCCTGGGGCGAACATCATCAGCGTAGTCGACCGGATCAAGAAGTTGTTGCCACAATTGCAGGCGTCGCTGCCGTCCGCGGTGAAGATGCAGATTCTCACCGACCGGACTACGACCATCCGCGCATCCGTGAAGGATGTTGAGTTTGAGTTGGCGCTGACCATCGTGTTGGTGGTCATCGTTATTTTCTTTTTTCTGCGGAACCTACGGGCCACGTTCATTCCCAGCGTCGCGGTTCCGCTGTCGATTGTGGGAACGTTTGGTGTGATGTACCTGTTGGGATACAGCCTCAATAATCTGACGCTCATGGCCTTGACCATCTCCACTGGGTTCGTGGTGGACGATGCCATCGTGATGATCGAGAATATCGACCGCTACCTGGAGGCCGGAGATTCGCCGCTGGATGCGGCGCTCAAAGGGTCGGGGCAAATTGGGTTCACCATCGTCTCGCTCACGGTTTCGCTGATTGCGGTGCTGATCCCGCTGTTGTTCATGGGGGACATTGTCGGCCGGCTGTTCCGGGAGTTTGCGGTCACGCTGGCGGTGACCATCCTGGTCTCGGCGGGAGTTTCTCTTAGCTTGACCCCGATGATGTGCGCCAAGCTGCTCAAGCATCGCAAAGAGGGCGAGAAGGGCCGCTTCTACGACGTCACGGAAGACTATTACAACCGGGTGATTGCATTTTACGGGCGCACCGTGAAATGGGTGTTGAAGCACCAGACTGCGACCCTCTTCGTAACCTTCGGAACCCTCATTTTGACCCTGGTTCTCTACGTGGTTGTGCCCAAGGGTTTCTTCCCGGTGCAGGATACGGGAGTGATCCTGGGAATTTCGGAAGCTCCGGACAATATTTCGTTTGACGCGATGTCGCAACGCCAGCAGGAACTGGCGAAGGTGATTCTGAAAGACAAAGATGTGGAGAGCCTATCCTCTTTTATTGGTGTGGATGGCACGAACACGACTCCCAACAGCGGCCGCATTCAGATCAACTTGAAGCCCCGCGACGAACGTAACGCGGACGCCTCTGGGATCATCCGCCGGCTGCAGCCGGAGCTCGCCAAGGTAGACGGAATCACCCTTTATATGCAGCCGGTGCAGGACTTGACCGTCGAAGATCGCGTGAGCCGAACGCAGTTTCAGTACTCCATTGAAGACGCGGACGCGCAGGAACTGGCGCAATGGACGCCGAAGCTCGTGGACAAACTGCGCGCGGCGCCAGCGCTGCGCGACGTAGCCACTGACCAACTCAACGGCGGGCTCAGGACAGCACTCACGATCGACCGCGATACCGCGTCGCGGCTGGGAATCCTGCCTCAGGCCATCGACAATACTCTGTACGACGCCTTCGGGCAGCGGCAGGTTTCAATCATCTTCACGCAGTTGAACCAGTATCACGTGGTGCTGGAAGTTCTGCCGAACTTTGCCAAGACTCCCGATGCGATGAACGACGTGTACATCCGCCCCAGCAGCACGACGCCGAATTCCGGCGCACCCAGCGCCAATGCGGCCACGGCGACAACCAGCGGGACCCCGGTTCCGCTTTCAACTTTTGTGCGGATGCAAACGACAAACACGCCGCTCGCCGTAAACCACCAGGGACAGTTCCCGGTGGTTACGCTCTCGTTCAACCTTGCTCCCGGCGCGTCGCTGGGCGATGCCACGCGGGCGATTCAGGAAGTGGAGAAAGAAATTCAGATGCCGGCGAGCATTCACGCTTCCTTTCAGGGAACGGCTGCGGCATTCCAAAATTCGCTTTCGAGTGAGCCGTTCCTGATTCTCGCCGCCATCATCACGGTGTACATCGTGTTGGGAGTGCTGTACGAAAGCTACATTCACCCCATCACGATTCTCTCCACGCTGCCCTCGGCCGGCGTGGGCGCGATCCTGGCTTTGCAACTCACGCACAACGACCTTACAGTGGTTGCGTTGATCGGCATCATTCTGCTGATTGGCATCGTAAAAAAGAACGCCATTATGATGATCGACTTCGCTCTCGAAGCCGAGCGCGTGGAACATAAACCACCGGAAGAGGCGATCTTTCAAGCGTGTTTGCTGCGCTTCCGCCCCATCATGATGACGACGATGGCGGCGCTGCTCGGCGGCCTCCCTTTGGCGCTGGGATCAGGGACGGGGGCGGAGTTGCGACGGCCGCTCGGAATCACGATCGTGGGTGGTCTGATTCTCAGTCAGTTGCTCACGCTTTACACCACGCCGGTGGTTTACCTGTGGTTTGACCGGTTGGCGCACAGATTTGAGAAGTACAAGATCGGCAATCCAATCCCGCAGGAGTTGTCAGCGGATTAGGCGATGAATATTTCGTCTCCATTTATCCGGCGTCCGATTGGCACATCGCTGCTGGCAGCGGCGCTGCTGCTCTCCGGGATTCTTGCTTTCAATTTCTTGCCGGTGTCTTCGCTGCCCAGAGTGGATTTCCCGGTAATCAGCGTGGGCGCCAGCTTGCCTGGCGCAGATCCGCAAACCATGGCGTCCGCCGTGGCCACGCCGTTGGAGCGCCAGTTTGGGCGCATCGCGGCCGTGAATCAGATGACCTCCACGAGCCAGCTCGGCTCAACCAGCATCGTCCTGCAATTTGATCTCGACCGGAACATCGACGCGGCCGGACGGGATGTGCAGGCGGCGATTAATGCCGCACGCAGCCAACTTCCCGCCAACCTGCCCAGCAATCCGACTTATCGCAAAGCCAACCCAGCGGATGCGCCGATTCTGATTCTGGCCCTTACTTCAGATACGGAGACGGTACCGCAGATGTACGATGCAGCCGACTCCATTCTGTCCCAGAAGTTGGCTCAGGTGGCGGGCGTGGGCACGGTATTTGTGGGGGGCGCCGCCCAGCCCGGAGTACGCGCGGAAGTGAATCCGATGCTGCTCAATAAACTGGGCGTTGGGTTGGACACGGTGCGCAACGCGCTCAATCTGGCCAATGCGAACCAGGCCAAAGGGCAAGTGTCGAACGGCACAACGTCCTGGACCTTCAGCGACAACGATCAGCTCTTTACGGCGGACCAATACCGGCCCCTGATCGTCGCATACCATAACGGCGGCCCCGTGCGGCTGGGAGATGTGGCCGATGTCGAAGATTCGGTCATAGACGTTCGCAACATTGGACTCCTTGGCAGCAGGGAGCAAACTTCGCACGAGACTGGTGGAAAACCGAGCGTTCTGATTATTATTTTCCGGCAGCCTGGGGCGAACGTAATTGAAACCGTCGACCGGGTGGTCGCCTTGATGCCGTATTTGCAGTCCTCGATTTCCCCGGCGATCACGCTCACCATCGCCATGGACCGCACGGTCACGGTCCGGGCCTCGGTGAAGGACATTGAATTCACACTGATCCTCTCGATCATTCTTGTGATCCTGGTGGTGTTTGCCTTCTTGCGGACCGTGCGAGCCACGATTATTCCCAGCATCGCGGTGCCACTTTCGCTCCTGGGCACGTTTGGGGGCATGTATCTGCTGGGTTATAGCCTGGATAATCTGTCGCTCATGGCGCTGGCGATTTCCACGGGATTCGTGGTGGATGACGCCATTGTGGTGCTGGAGAACATCACGCGTTACGTGGAACACGGCATGAACGCGGTGCAGGCGGCGTTCAAAGGAGCCTCGGAAATTGGGTTTACCGTGCTTTCCATGAGCACCTCGCTGGTGGCGGTGTTCATTCCCTTGTTGCTGATGGGCGGGATTGTCGGCAGGCTGTTTCGCGAATTCGCGGTTACGCTCAGCATTGCAATCGGAGTTTCGTTACTGGTTTCTCTGACCACGACTCCTACGATGTGTGCTAAGTTCCTTCGTCCGCCGGCGCAGGATGAGCGCCACAATCGCTTCTACCGCGCCAGCGAATGGGTCTTTGACAAGACCCTGGCGGCCTATCGTCATGCTCTGAAGTGGGTTCTCGAATATCAGTTGGTCACGCTGATCGTGACCATCCTGGTGGCGTGCCTGAGCGTGTACCTCTACAAGATCGTGCCCAAGGGCTTCTTTCCACAGCAGGATACAGGGCGCATCGGAGGATCGGTACAAGCGGCGCAGGATATCTCATTCCAAGCCATGCGCGGCAAGATGGAGCGCTATGTCGGAATTGTGATGACTGACCCAGCCGTGAACACAGTCGTAGGGTTCGCAGGGGGAAATACTATTTCGAATCAGGGCCGGTTCTTTATCATGTTGAAGCCGCTGGCGCAACGCGCCAAGTGTCCGGCGCATCATTTCTGGCAATCTTGCCCCAACGTTACCGCGGACGATGTGATCAACCGTCTTCGTGGCAAGCTGGCGGTCGTGCCGGGAGCCACGCTCTATCTGCAATCCTATCAAGACCTCACCATCAGCGGACGCCAGAGCAATGCGCAGTATCAGTACACGCTGCAGGGTGAAGATCTGAATGAGCTCAACAACTGGGCGCCGCTGTTGTTAGCAAAAATGCGCCCCCTGAAAGAACTGCGCGATGTGAATACCGACCAGCAGGATCGCGGATTAGAGGCACAACTGGTGATCGACCGCGACACCGCCAGCCGGTTGGGAGTTGCTGCACAGGACATCGACAACGCGCTCTATGATGCTTTCGGACAACGGCAGGTTTCAACGATGTACCGGCCGCTCAACCAATACCACGTGGTCATGGAAGTTGCGCCGGAGTTCCAACAGACCACAGAGGCCCTGCAGAATATTTACCTGCGCTCCGCCAGCGGCGCTCCCATACCCCTGGCGGCGTTTGCTCACTTCACGCCCTCCAACATACCTTTGGCGGTGAATCACCAGAGCCAGTTTCCGTCGGTCACGATTTCATTCAATCTGGCGCCTGGAGTCGCTCTCGGCCAAGCTACAGAAGCGATTCAAAACGCCCAACGCAGCATCGGCTTTCCGAGTACCATCGAGGCCAGCTTCCAGGGTACCGCGGCTGCCTTCCAGGATGCGCTTTCGAACGAGAAGATCCTGATTATCACCGCCCTGATTACCGTTTACATCGTGCTGGGGATGCTTTACGAGAGTTACATTCACCCGATCACGATTCTCTCCACGATTCCTTCGGCCGGTGTGGGCGCGCTGCTGGCATTGTTGTTGACGCACAATGAACTCAACGTGATTGGAACGATCGGCATCATTCTGCTGATCGGACTGGTGAAGAAGAACGCGATTATGATGATCGATGTGGCACTCGAAGTGGAGCGGACACAGGGGAAAAAACCGGTTGAGGCTATCTATGAAGCTTGCCTTCTGCGCTTCCGCCCCATCATGA
>PMSQ01000177.1 GCA_003168355.1 Acidobacteriaceae bacterium
AACTTTTCTTCCGTGGATTTCTCTATCCGGTGGTGGCACGGCGCTTGGGAGCGTTCTGGGGAATCCTTCTCACCGCGCTGCCCTTTGGCCTGATGCATTACGTGCAATATCGGTCCTGGTCGGCGGTGCTGATCATCATTCTGGTCGGCATTGTTCTCACCACGGTGCGAGCGGTGACGAAGTCCGTAGCCTCAAGTTTTCTGGCGCACGTGGGCTACAACGGAACGCTCATGATTCTGGCCGCCTGGGCCACGGACGGCTTCCGACACATGGAGAAGGCAGGGGTTCTCTTGTTTTGAATGCGTAGGTCTTGAATGTGTGGCGCGGGCACTCCTGCCCGCGAAATGCCAGCAGCGGATGAGAAGCTGGTGTCTGCTCCGGGTTCAAGCCTCTGGTATTCCGTTGGCCGGGTCCAGAATTTAGCCCTGCACTGTGCTCGTGGTTAGATTTCGCGGGCAGGAGTGCCCGCGCCACACTCAACCCACAACCAGTTGTACTCTTCTGGTTTTTCTACCAGCCCTTTTCTTGCCGGATTCTGCCGAATATACTCAATCGTCTCTCGCAGACTCTCGTCCCCTCGCAGCACATGGTCGAAGGATTCGTCCTGCTACACCGGCCCCGTTCTTCCGGTGAGTTTGTTGATGCTGCGGGCAGAGGATCCTTTTATGGCGCGCAGGATCTCGGGAAGTGCGAAGGTCCAGCCTTCGGCATCGCGCAGAGCGGTAAACAGAAGGTGCACGTGGTCAGGCATGATTACGATCGCATGCGCCTGAATTGTTTTGCCGTTGTCGTGAAGACAATGTTGAAGAGCTAGTGTTCGTGCATCAAATGAGTTCGAATGCAGTTCGCGTGCGGAAGGTAACAAAGAGAGGCCGGTCATCCCTTTGATAGTGAGGCAGACGACGGCGGTATTCGTATCGGCGAAATATTGCGGAGGGCACGGAGCGACTATCTCACTCGCCAATCGTAAAGGCGGGAGGAGGAATCTTCCTTGGTGGCTTGCAGATTTTTGTTGACCGAAATTCCGAAATGGAACTACTCAGCTTGCTCGTGGTTAGATTTCGCGGGCAGGAGTGCCCGCGCCACATTTCCACTTCTTGCTACTTCACCGTAACCGTCAGCAACTGCGCTCCCGACACCACATAATCGAGCGGAGCCGTTGCCGTTTCATCCACGCTCGATTCGCCGCTGACCACCATTTCCTGATTGCCGCGCATGCCGTCCATCACATTCATAATGGAGATGGGCAGCGTGGGCATCACCTTGTCGGCAACGCGGGCCTCGGGGTCGGCCTCGAGCAGTGAGACGTAAACGCGGTTATTCGAGTGCTCTTTATTCAGCACCGCGATGGTGGACGCCAAGTCGAGCTTACGGCCGAAGGCCGGATTCGAATGTCCCATGCGGTCGAGAGTATCGCCGTCGCTTACCAGGATGCGCAACGTTCCCTTGCCCGCCGAGGTTGGAATCCTCACCGGAATTTGCTGCACGATGCGCTCTCCGCGATAGGGAGCGAGCACGGTTTCGAGCATAATTTCGTCGCCGGGGCGAGCTTCCGTGACATCGGTGCGGGCGCTCTCCAGGCGCGCCCAGCGCCGTTCGCGGACCAGGTCAAAGTCGAGCTTCACGCCCGCGATGGCCGGAGCATTATAAGGATTGTCATAGATGCGGCCGAAGCGCTCGCCCAGCGAGATCGCGGCCTGCATCGCCGCCGGCTGTGAGTTCTCCGCCGGAGCGAACATGTTGCGCATGGTGACGTCGGGAAATCCCTTCACGCTGATGCTGCCGGCCAGCCGGTAGGTAATCTCTTCGCCGAACTCGTTCACGCCGTGCAGCGCGTTGAACACCGTCACCATCAGAGCGACCGGCGTCAGTTTCGGATTGTTCAGCACTTCGTAATGGAATTGTTTCACTCCTGTGTAGCTATGGATGCTCAGCGTGACCGGAATCATCTCCGGCTGCCGGTCGAAGACGCCCATGATGCCGGTGTGGCGATCCTGGACAAATGTTCCCACGGGCTCGGTCGTGTTGATGATCTTGAATGCGTTGAGCGGCGAGGCCAGGGTCGCCAATACTTCGGCCTTATTCATGGGCAGATCGACCGCGCCAAACTGCAGCAGCGGATGTCCGCAGGCCAGCAATCGCTGCGCATCCACGTAAGTCACGGTGCAGGTGGCCTCGATGTCCATATCGCCGCGCACCAGGATGGCGCTGACCGCGGAGCCGGCCACCAGCGGTTCAGGCTGCTTCTCGTCGCTGACCGAGCCCGCACCCATTACCGGAACGATTCCGGCGGAGGAAAACTGTCCCGAGAAAAGATGAATCGCTTGTTCGGAGAATCCGTTGAATACCAGCGGAGTCTCAATGGGCTTCAGGTAATTGGCAAAGTCCTTCCCAGCGGAACCCTGCCCTACGAGATCTTGAGCCGACCCCGGCAACGCAAGAGCTTCGCCCGGTGCAGCGGTTTTGCCGCCAACCGTGTTTACCGAGGGCTTGGCGGCGGAGGTCTCTTCCGCCGGTGAGCGATCGAGCGCGCTAATCTCGAGCATGTCGGCGATAGGCGTAACCCCGGCGATCGGCTCTTTGGAGAATTCTCCAATGCGGAAGGCCAGCGCACCCGCGAGCTTGCCATCGAGGTAAACTGGACTGCCACTCATCCCCGCCACAACGCCTGTGTATTCCACTTTTTGCCCGTGCAGCCTCACGAGAATAATGTCTCCCTTTGGCCCATTCACGTTGTGCAGTACGCCGAGGACTTCCACTTCCATGGCCTCGGGCTTAACGCCCTCAAATACCGTATAGGCCACGCCACGCATGCCGGCATGAATCTGGCTGACCGCAATGGTTTGCGGGTTTTGCGCCATTGGCGCGGAAGCGGACGTTTGCGCAGACGTAAAGGAGGGAAAAGACAGGCAAGGGAGGAGAAGCGCAAAAGCTAATTTTTTCATGAACGAAGCCCGGCAGGAGTGCATGAACCCACCTTAATCTGTATTAGACTCCGCCAGATTGTAAGTCGTTGCCAGGAGGGGGAATAATGGGAGCCGGGCAAAACATCCCAATCGCGAATCCCTGCGTCTATACTAGCACAGGGATTTTCGCTCCCGTAGAGTCTTCCTCCTCAGGGGTTTGCCATGTTTACCAAGCTATCTGCCAATAGGTCCGCCAATGCCCTCACCCAATGGATGGTCCCGAGCCGGCGCTCGCGCTTCCAGAATTTCACCCGGTGGATGCTGGCGATGTCCCTTTCGCTGGTCCTGGTGTCCGGTGTCCTTCCCGCGTCGGCCCTGGCGCAGTCGCAAACGCCGCCGCAAGATCAAGATAACGGCAAGCCGAAGCAGGACGCTCCACCGGAAGCCGGGGGTCCGGGCGGCGACATAGGCCCGTACGCTGTCCCGAAAAAGACAACGGAAGAACCTCCACCGCCTCCTCCGCCCACTTCCGCCAGGAAAGTCGAAGGCGTGCCCGACTATTCCATCAAAGTGAACGTGCCGCTGGTGAACGTGGATGTGCTGGTTACCACCAAGGCGGGAGGATTTGTTCCCGGCCTGAAGAAAGAAAACTTCCGGGTTTTCGAAGACGGAGCGGCGCAGCAGATCACCAGCTTCAACGTATCGCAAGCGCCCATCACAGCTGTGCTGCTGGTGGAATTCGCCTCCACCAATTATGGTTTCTTGCGCGACGCGCTGCAGGCTTCCTATGCCTTTGCCAATACGCTTCGGAAAGACGACTGGATCGCGGTCGCTTACTACGACATGCAGCCGCACATTCTTGTCGATTTCACCCAGGACAAGAAAGCGGTTTACGGAGCGCTGAACGAGTTGCGCATTCCGGGATTTTCTGAGACCAATCTGTTCGACGCCTTATATGACACTCTGGATCGTCTGGACCGCGTTGAGGGAAAAAAGTACGTCATTCTTGTCACCACCGGAGTCGATACCTTCAGCAAGCTGACACTGGACAAGATCACGAAGAAGATCAAGGACACGAAGGACGTGACGATCTTCCCAGTCAGCGTAGGATGGATCATCCGGGAAATGTATGAAGCCCGCGGCCGCTCCGCGCCACACGGCATGGGCATCCCCGTGGGCAACATGGATTACCTGCAGGCCGACAACGAAATGCGAACCTTTGCCGCCATAACCGGCGGACGTGCCTACTTTCCGCGGTTTCAGGCAGAGTATGGCGAGGACTTTCTGGAGATTGGCAGCGACATCCGCAATCAATATTCACTGGCCTACCATCCCACCAACAGCAAACTCGACGGCACCTACCGCAAGCTGAAAGTGCAGGTCGTAGCGCCCGACGGCGGCCCGCTGAAGGTGAAGGACCAGAAAGGCAAGGAAAAACCGGCTGAAGTCGTCGCCCGCGACGGCTACACTGCCAAGCACTCGGTGGACTGAGGCTAGTTCTCAATGTCCGTGGAATAACGCATCCAGCAGGAACACAACTCCTGCTCCCACAAACACCAGTAACGCCATTCTCGGACCCGGTTCTTTGTTAACCTCGGGAACCAAGTCTGAAGCCGCCACGTAGATCGTGACCCCGGCTGCAAGCGGCAATCCCGCGTCCACGTGCTGACGAAAGACGGCCATGATCAGGACGCCTGCCAGCGTGGCTGCGCCCAGAATCACTGACGCTCCCCATGCCGTGCCGCGGCTGCGTCCGCTGGCCAGCATCACCGAACTCACCGTGAAGCCTTCGGGAATTTTATGCAGGAAGATGGCGAGGAAGATGATCCAGCCCAGAGCGTTCGAAACCAGAAATCCAGACGCGATGGCGATGCCGTCGAAGAACGTGTGGATGATCAGCCCGAGCAGCACGGAGTATCCCTTGTGGGAGTGCATGAACTCGTCTTTGTGCGTCTCCTCGCCGAAGTGGAAGTGTGGCGTGACCGTGTGCTCGAAGAAATGGATGATGAGGTAACCGAGCAGAATCAAATACGCGGCCGATCTGCCGCGAAGTTCCAGACTTTCCGGAACCATCTCGACCAAAGCCGTGGCCAGCATGAATCCCGCGCCCAGTGCGACAAAGTAGCGCAGATAACGCCGCTCCCAACTGCGTTGCACAATAATCGCGCCGCCAAAAACGTTAGCGGCGGCGGCGGTAAGGCCGAGGAGGATGCTGGTGGCGATGGGATGCATATGGCAATAGTACAGAGTACCGATTACTGCTTTTTCGCGCCGGCGGTTTGTTTCTGAAGTTCGGAAAAAAATGCTTGTTCCCGGTCGGCTACGTAGTTCTTATAGCCTTCGGAATCAATGTATGGGTTGGCCCCGGCGTTCAGTTTTGCGTACTTCTCTTCCATCTCGTAGTAACTGCCGTGGGCGCCCAGAAAAACGTCGCAAGGTAGCGACTTGAGCACGCGAAAGCCACGCGCGTAGTCATCGGCGATCTCGGGATAGCGCGCATTATCGACTAGCTTGTATCCGGGATTGACGTTAGGGCTGCCTACGATCACAACATCATAGGTCTTACCCGCCTCACGTACTTTCAAACTCCACGTGGTGCAACCCCGTGTATGCCCGGCAGTCTTGTGAGCAGTTAGTGTGGCGTCGCCGAGTTTTACCTCGTCACCATCATGGAGCACCCGGTCCACCTTGGCCGCCGGATACAAGAGCGTCGCATCGTCGCCGTACTGGAAGTCGCTCTTGCCGCCCGTTTCGACGACGCCTACGTCTCCATCCATAACCATGTATTTGGCGCCGGTCAGCTTTTTCACCTCGGCGCTGCCTCCATCGTGGTCGAAGTGAGCATGGCTGATCAGCAGGATTTTCACGTCATTCAAACGAAACCCCAACTTCTCAATGCTCTCCCGAATAAGCGGGACTGAAGTTTTCAGATCGCTGTTGATTAGAATGTGCCCGGCGGGTGTCGTAATCAGGTACGAGGCCAGCCCCTGGCTGCCCACGTAATAGACGTTGTCGATTATGCGGTGTGAGGGGAAGGGTTCACTCCAGTCCGGGGGACCAGGGGGCGCGGCGTTAGCTTGCGCGGCATTGCCCTGCGCGGGCTTAGCCGGTGCAGGGTTCGCTTGCGCGAACAGGCCGCTGATAAAGGCCAGGGCTGAACCGAGCAAGATCAGGCGAGTGAGCATATGTGGAAGAGTATACGGCGGTACAAACCCTTGTCTTTTGGAGCCGAGGTCAAGGTACAAAGGAAGACTGGCCGCCTCGCCACTATCCGCTATGCCGGATATGCATCACATCCCCATCCTGCACAATGTAATCTTTCCCCTCTAACCGCAGCGTGCCCGTGGCACGAGCATTCGCTTCAGACCCGGCTTCGAGCAACTGATCCCAGCGGATGGTCTCAGCACGGATGAAATGTTTTTCCAGGTCGGAGTGGATCGCTCCCGCCGCTTCCTGCGCACGGGAATGGGCGGGAACCTGCCAGGCCCGGCACTCATCTTCGCCTGCGGTGAAGAATGAAATCAGGCCGAGCAGTTTGTAAGTGGTGCGTATCAGCCGCACCAGTCCACTCTCATTAAGCCCATAGCTTGACAAGAACTCGGCCGCGTCCGCGTCACTCATCTCGGCTAGTTCGGCTTCAACTTTGCCACAGATGGCCGTGGCCGCGGCGTTTGGCCGCGCCGCGATTTCGGTCAGTTTGTACTTGCTCACGGCTTCTTCCAGCTCTTTGCCCAGTTCGGTCGACTCGCCGATGTTGAGCACATAGAAAATGGGCTTCTCGCTCAGGAACATGAAACCCTTAATGCGCTTCTTGTCTTCGGGAGTCATTTCCATTTCGCGCAGCGGCTTATCGGATTCCACCTGCACCTTGGCACGCTTCAGCAACTCGAATTCTTTTTCGAGTTCGGGCGTCTTCATCTTCTTGAGATCTTTTTCCAGCCGCTCCAGCCGCTTTTCGATCTGCCCAAGATCGCTGACCAGAAGATCGAATTCCACATTCTTGATGTCGCGCAGCGGATCGATCTCTCCCGTGTGCGGTACAGAAGGATCGTCAAATACGCGGACGACGTGGGCGAGCGCATCCACGTTGCGCAGATGTGCGGCGTAGGCGCTGTCTTTCAGCGCTTCCTGGCCGATGGCGCCCACGTCAACGTACTCCACCGATGTGTGCGTAAGTTTTTTCGGGTTGTAGAGTGTGGCCAAGCGGTCGAGACGGTTGTCCGGAACCTTGGCCACGCCAATGTGCGCCTCGCGCGGGTTGGCCCGCGCCTGATCCGAAAGATGCGCCTTGGTCAGAATGCGAAACAGCGATGTCTTGCCCACCTGAGGCAGGCCAATGATTCCAGTTTTCATAAGAAAGCTCTTAGCTGTTAGCTTTTGGCTCTTAGCTGGATCCTCGTGCCGTCAGCGCGACCGGCGGCCATCGCCAAACATTTCAGGATAAATGATGAAGCGAGGATTGCCCAAACGCGAGGAACTCAACAAATCGGGAAGGGCACGAAATGAGATCGGGAAGGGCACGACTTCAGTCGTGCCGATAGCCGGCACAATTTAACGGCTTTAGCCGCTGAGGTCGGTTCTTGCCCGTCCGAACTTATGGGCAGACCGGCTAGTTCAATCCGAACTGGCGCGCTGTGAGGTATGTCACCACCAACCCCAGCAGCAGCACCGCGCCTTCCATGCGCGTCGACCAAACATGCAACGCATCGAACTGAATGCGCTCGGGATTGTCTATCGGCGCGGAAGCCACGTCACCGAGCGACGCGCGCAAAACGTCCATGCGAGGAATGATTCCGAACTGAGAGACGAGCGTAAGGGCGAGCATCAGGCAAAGCAGCAGGTGCCGCGCGGCAAAGACGTGCGCCGTGCCGTCGGTGAAACGGCTGTAGAGCAACGAACTGATCAGGAAGACAATTCCAGAAACGAGGGCGATCCAGTGCAGCTTGCCCAGAGCTCGCCCGACCACGTTACCCGCCAGATGGGTGTTAGGCAGCACTGCTGGAATCGTGAATGCCGTAGGCGCGAGGACGAAAGCAAAAAAGATGAGCCCGCCGATCCAGACGACGAGTGACAGCAGCATAAGAAAACGCAAGAAGGACATGACGCGAGAATTATATGCTCACGCTCGAGGGGCGCAGAACTAGAGAGCGGAACTGGACTGCACATCAGTTAAAAATCCCGCCAGCAAGTCGCGCAAGAACGATTGCTCCGACCAACATAACGCAACCCATGGCAAAACTGATCCAACTCGCTATTCGGATTTTCTGTTGTCTCTCTTCTACTGAAAGGCTGGCGCGGGATGCGGGCGGCTTGGCCGAAACCTTAAAGGTCCGTAACTTTACCGTCACCCAAAACGATGATATGCAACCTACGAGGCATACGATTACCGGGAAGCCCACGGTCATTGTGTTTTGCCCTCTTCTCTACACCGGCACAGCAACACTTCCCACAATCTCGCGCAGCACCTGATCCGCTTGCTCGGACTTCTTCAGGGTCGAGGCATACTGGCTGTTCACGACCACGCGGTGGGCGAAGACGGGCACGGCGAGCGGCTTGAAATCTTCCGGAGTGCAGAAGCTACGGCCGTCGAGGAACGCCATGGCCTGCGCTGCGCGGTAAAGCGCCTGCGCGCCCCGCGGCGAAACTCCGAGTGATAAATATTCCGACTGACGCGTTCGGCGCACGATTTCCAAAGCGTAGGTCACCAGCGATTCATCCACGCGAATGTGTTTGACGGCCTCCTGCATCTCGAGCACATCAGCGCCCGTAAGAACCGGCCGCAGGTCCTGTAAGTGAGCGGCGCCGGCTTCGGAGCGCAGAATCTCGCGCTCGGCCGCTGCCTCGGGATAACCCATGCGCACGCGCATTAGGAAACGATCCATTTGCGATTCCGGCAACGGATAGGTTCCGTGATGCTCCACGGGATTCTGCGTGGCGATCACCAGAAACGGCTGCGGCAGTTCGTAGGAATGCGCGTCCACGGTGACCTGGCTTTCGTTCATGGCCTCCAGCAGCGCGGATTGCGTCTTCGGTGTGGTGCGGTTGATCTCGTCCGCCAACAGGACGTTGGTGAACACGGGACCACGCTTGAACTCAAACTCCTGCTCCAGAGCCGAGTACACCGAGATCCCCAGCACGTCGGAAGGCAGCATGTCGCTGGTGAACTGCACGCGTTGAAACGTGCAATCGATGGCGCGAGCCAGTGCGTGTCCCAGCGTGGTTTTCCCCACACCCGGGACCCCTTCAATCAACAAGTGTCCGCGGGCGAAGATGCTGACCAGAGCGAGGCGCACGACATCGTCTTTACCGCGAATCACGCGGCGTAGCGCTTTTTCCAGTTCAGCGGCCTTGTGGGATACGGCAATGGCAGTCTCAGGGGACATTGTTTGGATTTTACTATCTGGCGCAGACGCGGCGGAGTTACCGATGTCATGCGGCTTTTGGCTTTTAGCTTCTACAGACTCTCGATACCGCCGGCCTGAAAGTAGGAACGCCAACATGTCACAAACTTGCGGGCCCAAACAAGCGCCACAGTCCCAAACCTAAAGATGGTTGAGCTAAGAGCCAAGAGCTAACAGCTAAAAGCCGCTTACTGCATAAACTGCGCCGGGCGTCCCGTCAGCCGCTCGATCCTCTTGGCGATCGGCGGATGAGTCGAGAACAGGTTGCCGAAATTCATCCCCAGCAGAGGCTGGATGATGAACAGATGTGCAGTCGAGGGACTGGCGGCCATCGGCACCCGCCGCGAGTAAGTGTCCAGCTTCTGCAAGGCGTTGGCCAGTGCGTAAGGATTGCCGGTGTAATGCGCGCCGGTAGCGTCCGCCTGATACTCGCGTGAGCGCGACACCGCCATCTGAATCAGAGCGGCGGCGATCGGAGCAACGATCAGCATGAATAGCCCTGCAAGGCCACCGCCGCGGCGGTCGCGGCTGCCGCCTCCCATGCCGCCGAAAATCATGGCAAAGCGTCCCATGCTGGCCAGCATGGTGATCGCGCCCGCAATGGTCGCCGCCACCGAACTGATCAGGATGTCGCGGTTGCCCACGTGCCCCAGTTCGTGTGCCAGCACGCCTTCGAGTTCTTCATCGTTGAGCAGGCCGAGGATTCCGTGGGTCACGGCCACCGAGGCATGTTTCGGGTTGCGTCCCGTGGCAAATGCGTTCGGCGACTCGGTCGGGATCACATAAATCTTCGGCATAGGCAGGCCGATCTTCTGCGTCAGCCGCTCGACAATTTCGTAAGCGCGCGGCAGTTGCTCGCGCGTCACCGGCTGGGCGCGGTATATGGCCAGCGCGATCTTGTCGGAGAAGAAGTACGAGACGAAGTTCATCACGGCGGCAAATGCGAGCGCCAGCAGCATCCCATTCTCGCCGCCAAAGTAGCGGCCAAAGAACATCAGCAGCAGCGTAAGCGCGGTCAGCAGAAACGCAGTCTTGAATGTGTTTCCCATAGATTCGGTCTCAGCTTATTGGATGTTACGCCGTCTGGGGGGATGCATCTGGCTGCGAACGGCTGGCAACGCTCGGACGAACTGTCGCCAGACGCACTCTAAGTGCTTCGGATCGAGTTGCTTAGAACGAATCACCGCCGCTTTTCCTTGCCTGAGTTCCTTAAACGCCGGGCTGCGGCCAAATCTCTCCAGACGTGGGACAATTAGCTGGTTGCGTCAGAACAATCAATCGAAAGCGCTATCCCGGCACATGTCCTGCGTACTGCAAACGCCGTTCTCCCGACAACTTGGCCGCCGGATTGGATTACTGCCTGCCTTGGCTGTGGTTGCCGGTCTGGCCACATTGCTGCACGGTCAAGTTCTGCCCAAGGCTCCTGGCGCCGAAGTGTTTTCGTTGACTCCAACGCCTGGACCTTTTACGGAACCGGCGATTGCGGTCAATCCCGCGAATTCCCAGCAAGTTGTTGCGGTTTTTCAGGACAACGTTCATGCCTCCTATTCTCAAGACGCGGGGCACACCTGGCATGCGGCGGAAGGCGTGGCGCCAGAGAATTATCGCGTGTCCGGCGATGTGTCTACGGCCTACGACAACCTGGGGCATGCCTTTGTCTGCTACATCGCTTTCGACAAACTGGGCACGTTCAACTACTGGGCGCACAATGCATCGCGCAACGGTATATTCGTGCGTCGCTCCCTCGACGGCGGCAAGACCTGGGAGGCAAAACAGGTCGCGGTCAGCGAGTACGCTAGTGATCCGGGAATTCCGTTTGAAGACAAACCCTACATCGTGTCGGACACCGCGGTGGGCACTCCTACGCCGGACACGAAGTCAGGCAGTAAGAAGAGCCGTTATGCGGGAAATCTCTACGTGGGCTGGACTCGATGGACGCCGACGGGCTCGGAGATACTGCTGTCGCGCTCGACCGACGATGGACAAACGTGGTCCAAGCCGATCGAAATCGATCGCCATCCCGGGCTGCCGCGCGACGACAACGGAGCGGCCGAGGGATTTGCGGGCGCGGTTGGGCCGGATGGTCGGCTGTACGCGGTCTGGAGCCAGGACAACGACATTATGCTTACCGCTTCGCGGGATGGCGGAAAAACATTCTCGCGGGCGCATCCCATCATCCACACGGCTCCCATTATGTTTGCCGTGGACACGCTGGAGCGGGCGAACGGCTTTCCGCAGATTGCCATCGATCCACGAAGCCGGCGGCTCTATGTGAGCTGGACCGACTACCGCAGCGGGGATCTCGATGTTTTCTGTTCGACCTCCGACGATGGAGGGAAAAGATGGAGCGCGCCGGTGCGGGTGAATAACGATCCTCTCCACGATGGCGCGGACCAGTTTTTTCAATGGCTGGCGGTGGATCCGATCGATGGCTCGGCCAATGTCATTTTTTATGACCGGCGCGGAGATCCGAAGAATCGAATGCAGACGGTTACATTGGCACGTTCAACCGATGGCGGACGTACATTTCAGAATTATGCCTGGACTACGGAAGCCTTCGAAGTGGGCGAAGTCTTCTTTGGCGACTACTCGGGGATTGCCGCATCCGGCGGCCGCGTCTATGGAGTCTGGACCGAGAAGCCGGCAGTTGTTGCTGACGCCGCGAATAAGCCGGAGACTAAGTCTGTAGCCGAGCCGCCCAAGTCGCACGGCACGGTGGTTAAGGTTGGGGTCGCGGATTTCGGGACTGCCGCAAGCGGAAACTCGCGGTGATGTGGCTAACTCTGGTTCTTTCTTTTGCTCTTGCCGCGTGATTGAAACAGGGGGAAGCCCCAGGCGCTTGCGGCGAGCAATGCGCCGAAGAGAATCACGGCGTCGATGCTGGAGCGGCCTTCGGGAGACCAGTAAACGTCCTTCAGGTTCAGCCAGAGGGCGAATTCGTCCAGCGTAAGAGCCGCGCCTACGCCGTAGAGGATCGACATCAGGCGGCTGAGAAGAATCGAGGAGTCGTCCTCGCCGGTGCCGAAGTCGGCCAGCCAGCCGTATCCCACCGCAAGCAGGATGATGATGCCGAAGACGAGGTGATGAATATGCCGTCCACTGTGCTCGATGAAATGAAAGGGCGGGATGTTGTGCAGAACGGCAAAGACTACGGCGCGCACTCCGGCGAACGTCAGGAAGAAACTTACGGAAGCCACGAAGAGCCGCCGCCGCGGCCGGTCGGGAATGCGCTCGTGAACAACCTGGCCCAGGGGCGTTCCCTGGACCAGCAACAACATGAGAGCCGTCCCTGCGATTGTGAGCAGGAGTATGAACCAGGTGTAGGCCATGGGACATTAGAGCACTTTATGAGCTTGTGGTTTGGCGGGAAACAGCAGGTTCCTCCACTCCGCTTTCCCGTCCCTGCGGGAACGGAAAGCTCCGGTCGGAATGACAATCCTTAACTGAGCCGGAATGCTGGCGACAAACGGGGCTTACGCTTTCTGGGCTTCGCGCCTCAGCGCGCGCTCGAGGGTTTGGTCCAGAGCGGACTTGGCCTTCTCGTATTCCGATTGCGAGATTTGGCCTTGGTTGCGTTCGACTTCGAGCTGAAAGAGTTCTTCTTTTAGTCCCTCGAGCAGCATGGAGGAGGGACGTGCCGCCGAGACAGGCCGACCGGGCTTGGCGAGAACTTCGGCGGGCTCGTATTCATCTTCTTCCTGCATGGTGGCCGGTCCGGAGGTTTTTTGGCGTGCCAGCGCGCGCGCCGCAGACTGCTGCCGGGATGCCACGTAAACCCCGCCGATCACTAATACTGCAGCGAGGCCTCCGAGAATCCACCAGTGATATTTCTGCAGCGGGTCGGGAGCGTCGATGGGCGGGCCCAATCCGCCGCCGGGACGGTCATTCGATTGAGCATTGCCTGCGTTTGGCGGGGAACTTTGCTCGCCTGCGCTGGATCCTTGGGCGCCGCTCTCTTGGCCGGTTTCAAGCGTGCCCTCGCCGGAAACCTTGAATGCAAGGTTCTGGCCAGCCGTGGTGTTGGAAGCTACCTGCACGTTCGCGTCGGGCTCGTTTGGATAGTTAATCAACTTAAAGGTTGCTGAATTGGCTCCGGCGAACTGCATCGCCTTGGGAGTCATCACGACAAAGTGCTCCAAGGGGTACAGCGATTTGGGATCGATATTCGCGCTGCCGCTGTAGGGAACTTCGTAGGTCACCTCGAATCGGGTGAGCCCGGGCCGCAACGGAAAAATAAACGAGTAGCGATTCTTCTCGCCTTCCGGCACAGGCGCAGATTTGAGCGGGTTGCCGTTTTCAGTGGTAGCGGTTGCGGAGTCATCGATGACATGCGCTCCGTCTGGAATGTAGAACTCAAGGTTGCGCTCATTCATCTGGGTGCGCGGCGGGTTGGAGGTGTTTTGCACTCCAAATTCGCGGGTCACCGCAATCTGACCCCGCGTAGCCTGGACGCGCATGATGTCGGCGATGACGGCGATCCCCTCTATCTTTTTCCCGACGTCATAAACATCGAGTTCCACGGAGGTGGTTCCGGGAGGCGCCATGCGGTGGTAGGTGACGTCCTGATGGATGGCGCGGACCAGGTGCGGGGACTGCGCGTCGTCGAGCTTGAAACTGAACTGGCCTTTGGCGTCGGCTTTGGTGCGGCCGGCTTCTTCCATACCCTGGCCCAGCTTGAGCAGGACGATTTCGTCCCCCGCGGCGGGCTTGCCGGTGGTGGCATTCTTGACCGTGCCGGTGAGAGTTTGCGCGGCGGCGAAGCAAGTGAGGAAGAGCGCTGCGGCCAAGGCCGCTGCCGATTTTAAAAGCACTTCTCTGCAGGCTGTTCGAGCGAACGCCAACACAGAGCGAGGAGAGGATTCCTTGCTAAGACGCGCAGTGCTGCCGGCGGGCAGGGGGTCTTTCGACTGCGTGGGAGCTTCGCTTCGCGAAGTTTTCACTCCGCTCAAGATGACAGCGGGATGGGTTGCTTTCAAGATCTGGTTCCTCTTTGTACCGCGGGATTCTTTTCCAGACGGGCAATTTCGGCGAGGATGGTGGCTGCCTCGTCCTGCAGGGAAGACTTCAGCGAGGTAAAGTCGGCGTCGGGAACTTTACCGGCTTTGTACTCGAAGTTGAGATCGCGCAGGTTCTCGTAGACGGCGTCTCTGCGCTCGCGCAGATATCCGGCGCGGGTCTTCTCCGGGCCAAGGAAGACTTTTCCGGGCAGGTAGAAAACATAGAGGATAGATGCGACGAACATAAGGCCGCAGACGATCCAGATCATAAGTCAGTCTCCTTGCCGGCCTGGTCTCGGAACTGTTCGCGTTCGGCGCCGCGAACCGGCCGCAGGCCATCTGCGATGGCGGGGGCCGGACGGTTCTTCCAGGCGCGAATCACGAGCACAACCAGGCCGAAGCCGAAGATCAGCGCGGCGAACGGCATGATATAGGCGGCGCGGTCGAAACCTCGAGTGGTGGGAGCAGCCAGAACGGTTGGTCCGTACTTCTGGACGAAGCCTTGCTCGACCAGGCTGTCGCTATCCCCGCGAGTGAGCGAGGCCATGAGTTCGTTGCGCATGCCGTCGGAGTCAGGGCAGCCGACGTGATTGCATTCCAGAAGAATCTGGTTGCACCCGCATATGCACATCATCTGGTGGCCGATCTCGTTGAAGCGGGTGGCAGGATCTCCGGCGCCAAGAAGGGCGAAGACGGCGGCGCAAAGCAGAATCGCTTGCGCGGCCTTGCGGCCGGGTTTTGCTGGCTTCGCTTTCGGATTCGAGTTTTTCATCAAGGCTTCGCTTGGGACATCTTCGCTAGCGCTGACATCGAAAAGCGCCGGGCTGCGCCCGGCGGACAGCCGATGGCGGCTGTCCCCACATTTCACACCTAAACCCTAACATCAGTCTCCAGTGGCGACCGGGGCGGGGGTCGATTGCCCGAGCCGCGCGGGCGCGGGAACGCGGACTGGCGCGGGCGCGTTCGGAACCAGGGCCAGAACCGTTCCTATCAGCATGACCCACACGCCCATCCAGATCCACATCACCAGCGCGTTTAGATGCGCCCTCAGAATCGGGTGGCCGTTATCCTGGTTTACTCCCTCGAACACGACGTAGAGGTCTTCATTGAGGGTGGAGCGGATGTCGGGCATGGTCGAGGTCTGCTGGCTGGCATGGTAGAAGCGGCGCTCGGGAGTCATGGTATCGATCTGCTTGCCGCCCTTGTAAACGTCGAGCATCGCCCATTGGCTGTAATGGTCGGGGTTGTCGTCCTCGGTGGAAGAGCGGCAGATGAGGGTGTAGGCGCCGATGGTCATCTTGTCACCGTTTTTCATCTCCATCTCTTTGTCCTGATTAAAAGCGGCCCCGGCGAAACCGATGATGACCACCACCACGCCGAAGTGGACGATGTATCCGCCGTAGCGGCGGGTGTTGCGATGGGTGAGCTGCACCATCGAGGCGAACATGCCCTGGCCGGTGTGTTTGGAGATGACGCGGCCGCCGCGGTAGAACTCACTGGCCACGGTGAGGGTCACCAGCACCGAGAGTGCGATGGCTATTAGGGAATAGAAGTAAGAGATGTCCTGCCAGGGTTTGAGACCAAAAACCGAGCCCCAACTTTGTGGTGTGATCATCAGAAAGACTGCCACTATGATGGCACCGATGGCCGGCCACATAAAGTTGCGTTTGAGACTTTCAAGGGACGTCTTGCGCCAAGCCAGCAATGGACCGACGGCGGTCAGTATCAACAGCAGCAAGGCCACGGGAATAGCGACGCGATTGTAAAAGGGTGCTCCCACGGTGACTTTATTGCCCTGCACCAGTTCGGAGATTTTCGGGAACCAGGTTCCCCACAGCACGGTGAAGCACAAGAGAACGAAAAGCAGATTGTTGAACAGGAAGCTGGACTCGCGGGACACCAGCGATTCGAGCTTGTGCTCGCTCTTCAGGTGAGACTTGTTCTTAACGAAGAAAAAGGTGAATACGATCAAGGTGATCGCGAGGAACCAGGCAAACCAGTCGCCGATCGAAGACTGAGCAAAGGCGTGTACGGAACTGATGATACCGCTGCGTGTCAAGAAAGTTCCAAGTATCGCCAGCCAGAACGTGGCGAAGACGAGCCACATGTTCCACATCTTCAGCATGCCGCGCTTTTCCTGCATCATCACCGAGTGCAGGAAAGCGGTACCTGTGAGCCAGGGCATGAGCGAAGCGTTCTCGACGGGGTCCCATCCCCAATAGCCGCCCCAGCCCAGCACGGAGTAGGCCCAATGCGCTCCGAGAAAGACTCCGCAGGTGAGAAAGGCCCAGGTGACCATGGTCCAGCGGCGTGTGATCTGAATCCACTTTTCGCCGGGATACTTCATGATCAGCGCGCCCAGCGCGAAGGCGAAGGGAACGGTGAACCCGACATAACCGAGATAGAGCATGGGTGGGTGAATCACCATCTCGGGATACTGCAGCAGCGGGTTCAGGCCGCTGCCCTCCGGACGGAGCGGGCCCTCAAGAATGCCAAAAGGATTGGCTGCGAAGTTTACCAGCAACAGAAAGAAGATCTGTACACCGGCCAGAACCACCGAGGCGTAGGCAAAGAGTCGCGGATCGGTCTTATAGCGCAGGCGCAAGACGAATCCATAAGCGGCAAGCAGCAGCGACCAGAACAGCAGCGAACCTTCCTGGCCGGACCACAGCACGGCGAACTTATAAGGACCGGATAGATCACGGTTACTGTGGTGGAAGATGTAGGCGATGGAGAAGTCATCGCGGAAGGCGCAAATGACGAGGACCGCGGATGCGAGCAAGACCGCGGCGAAGGTGACGACGCCGGCGCGGCGCGCAGTCTCGCCGATGCGTTCCGAACCCCGGCGAAGCAGCGCGACCAGCGAAGTCCCGCTGCCGGAAGAAGCGGCGGCGCGTCGAGCAGCGTGGCCTACAGGTTGCGAGGCTTGCTGCGAATTCCGATTCTGGAAGACCAGCGCGATGATCCCGGCGAGGAACGAGTAAACGCTCAACGCTAAAGCGAGGAGGAGTGCGAAACTACCTATTTCCGCCATGTGGGGGAACCCCGGCCTATTTTTTCAGAAATGCACCCAGGAGGCAACCGCGACGGCCTGTTGGCGCAATGCTCGGTAGTATATCGGCGAAACGGGGCGCGCTCGAAAAAATCCAGAAACTTTACGGAAATCCGGAATCCCGGTGCAACCCCAGCGGGGCGGCCACTCAAATCCGGCCGCCGCTGCTCCTGAACGGGTGGCGACAGAGCTAAGCGCTCTGCTGATGGTAGCGCTGTAGTACTTCGCGTTCCGCAGTCATCCAGTCCTCGGCCTCGCTGCCGGATGCGGTCCCGCGCTGCTGGTAAAGTTCATAGGCGCGGCGCCGGATTTCGTCGTCCAGGTTGATGGGAACGACGTTCTTGCGAGGCTCGGGCATACGAGGCCCGGGCTTCCTGACTTCGAACTTCCCGGTTTCTGACGTGATTGTGGCTTCGGGCACGATGCCGGTGGTTGCCGCCTCGGCCGTGACTGCTTTCACGTCGGGTAAGTTGGATGGACGGCCGGTGCTGGTTTGCTCGTTGTTTGTACGATTCGTCTTGCCGCCTGAGGTAGATTTGGATCTCGCCATATTCGGATACTCCTTACATATACCTAAGTCTAAGAATGAGTTGAGTTGTTCAGCGAACCACATACACTATGCCCCGCAACGTTCGAGAAAATTTAGAATTTTTGTGGCAGAGTTGACTTTAGTATAGACCTCCGGAGGCTGTGGAAACCTGCTTTCTCGAAGAAGCTGGCAGGGATGGCTTTGCTATAATCGGAGCTCTCCGGATGGCGCTATCGTCTAGGGGNNGGTTAGGACGGAAGATTCTCAAGCTTATTTTGCGCCGCTGTTTTAGCGTAAGTGATTGAAAACGAACGAGAATGTCTTAGAGACCTTTAGCTCATTTTAGCCCTAATTGCTGGAACTTTTGGTGAAACAAGAAACGGTTCCCCTCAGCAGTTAACGAGACCACGGCGCTGTGCATGCGAAAGAAAACTTCGGTCAGACGGGCATCGGACTGCTGCTTCATGAGGGCTGCTGGTTCATCACTCAAATCTTTGAGTTGCTGTGAATTGAGCCTACCTTAGCCGTTCCAACCGAATCATTCTCCCAAAGCACGATAATACGCCTCCAACTATATCGAATGTTCGGAGATCGTTAGGGAATCGTCAGTCCTAAATAGTGCGTTGCTAAGGAACGTTTGCCGTCAGAAGAATCTGAGCAGAAGATCCAGAGGAGTATGTCAGATTAGCAGACATGGCTCGTTGGGTAGCGAGATTATCCGACCCAACGAGTTGACCACCGATGTACAGGTTAGCGCCGTCATCAGAGTTCAAGCCGATAGTGTATTCGCCTGTGACTGATGGGATAAGGCAGCCAGTGAAGCGATTGTAGAAATAGTCGTAGTTGACTGGCGACAGCGGACCTGAACCGTATGCCGACGCCATAGCCCAGCCTTCTTGCTCAAGTTTGTCTTGAACTTCTTTTTCACTTTTGTGCATGTTGTTCTGCTATTAACTGCTGAGGGTTTTCTGCGCATCGACGTAGTGATCGAGGTCAGCGCGATCAAAAACGATGCGCTTGCCAATCTTCAGAAAAGGAACAGAGCGCGACCACTGAAGCTGACGAACTGCTGGGATAGTGCATGCAAGATAGGTCGCCGCCTGGNNGGTTAGGACGGAAGATTCTCAATCTTCAAACCCGGGTTCGATTCCCGGTAGCGCTACCAAAGCTCTTCTGCCGGAATCCGCTACGCGCACCTGTGGCTCTCGGGGCCTTCCTGTCTTCGCAGAACCGGGCATCGACAGAGAAAGGCACGATTGAGCGGCGCTTTGCGGCCGCACTCCAATCCTGTGATACCCTGCCTCGAAAAGAGGTTTGAACATGTGGGCTTGCATTCGGGCGGCTAAGTTTGTGGCTGTAGTTTTCCTGTTTTCTTGCGCATTAGCTCTGCCGGCGCAGCAGCAGAGCCAGTTGCCGGCGCCTAAGGAGGGCAGCTACGTCTCTCACGATTTCCATTTTGAATCAGGCGAAACCCTGCCGGAGTTACGAATCCACTATGCGACGCTTGGGACGCCGGTGCGCGACGCGAACGGCCGGGTTACAAATGCCGTGCTGCTTTTGCACGGCACCACCGGTTCCGGCGCACAATTCCTGGCGCCGCAGTTTGTGGGCGTGTTATTTGGGCCGGAACAACTCCTCGACGTCACGCGCTATTACATCATTTTGGTGGATAACATTGGCCACGGGAAATCGAGCAAGCCCAGCGACGGCTTGCACGCCCACTTTCCTCGCTATGACTATGACGACATGGTTCGGTCGCAGCACGAATTGCTGGAAAAAGGACTGGGTGTGAACCACCTGCGCCTGATCCTGGGCACCTCCATGGGCTGCATGCACTCCTGGGTTTGGGGCGAAACCTATCCCGATTTTATGGACGCGCTTATGCCGCTGGCTTGCCAGCCCGTGGCGATTGCAGGACGGAATCGAATCTGGCGAAAGATGGTGATCGAGGGCATCCGTGACGATCCTGACTGGAAGAACGGCGAGTACACTTCCCAGCCCTGGGCCGCGCTGAAAATCGGTGCGGAGATGTTTTACATTGCCGCGGGCTCAGCTCTGCAGATGCAGAAGAGCTTTCCCACGCGTGACGCGACCGATGCGGCCAGCCGTGACTACGTGAAGCGGTTCAGCGCGGAGCACGATGCCAACGACCTGCTTTACGCGTTGGATGCTTCGCGGAATTACGATCCCTCGCCGCAGCTCGAGAAAATCTCGGCGCCGGTGATGTTCGTGAATTCAGCCGACGATTTCATCAATCCGCCGGAACTTGGAATCGCAGAGCGTGAAATCAAACGAGTGAAGAATGGCCGCTTCGTGCTGATTCCAATCTCCGAGCAAACCCATGGCCACGGTACTCACACCTGGGCGGAGGTGTGGCAGCAGTATCTGAAGGAGTTGCTGGAAACCACGCAACATTGAAGCGCTGTCCCGGACTCCTTATCATCGGAGCCTAAAGAGGGAGCTTTAACTCAGTGAATTCCAGGCAGTGGAGTCGATTTTGTAATCTTGTAATCCCGATACTCGATGGACAGGACAGCTCGTCCCCCGAGTCGGACTACGCTCTCCGTGCGGTCCTCGGCCGGTAGCCAGAAATCATTCACCTTAACGTATTGGTGAGCAATCTCCGTCTTCTTGATCCAGAAGGATGGATTCTTTCCCGGCTCTCCTTCGATTCGTACGACGGCGAAGTCTCTGGCATCGACCCAAATTTTGCCGCGATAGAGAAACTTGTCTTTGGTTTTTGGACGCAGGTCGAGGACGTATCGGCCTCCATCGGGAGTGGCTTCGTACCCGGCCAGCGAGAAATCATAGTTTTCTGTAGTTAGGGCTGTGCGACGCCGATTCTCGTCGCTGGCTGCTTCCTGTTCACCCTCCAGCAGTTTTTTGAAAACGTGGTCGACGACGAACTGTGATCCCTTCTCCGAAACTACGGTGAACTGCTTCGCACCGGGAGAACGATAGGCGACGTTGACCACCATTTCGGCATCGCGATCGCTGGGGAATCCCCGATACTGCATACGGTAGACACGCGTTCCCACAAACTCATCGAGGGCAGCGGCACGTTGGGCATTCCTCTCCTGGAGATTATTGACTATCCGATCGAGCGGCAGGGGAACGCGATTGGCCGAGGAAATAGTTGGGTCAGACGGACCCGCCTGCGTCACTGCGTGGACACATAAGAGACTCCACAAGAACACCGTCAGCCCAATCTCAGTGCGGGTTTGAAAGTGCATTCTCATGGTCGCTTTTACAATGCTACACCCGTAGAACCCTGGGTTGAGAAGCCGAATGGACGTGCGAGGAGGAGAATTGGGCTAGCGCGTGTTCAAGTCCAAATAGTGACCGAAAGTGGAGAGCGCGACTTGGTCATTGCCGGGAATGTAGAAGCCAAACTTGCCGAGAGCCAAGTTGCCGCCGGGCTGAGTCCAGCGATCCAGAACCACCCAGCTGTCTCCTTGCCTGATCTGGTGGACGATCTCATTCGGTCCTACACGGATCTGGAGTGCCCGGAAACTTTTCTTGTCGCCTTTGTGGGGGATTTTGGTCTCGTCTCCCTTCTGACCGTTTCGGATGACTGTGCGGTAGAAGTTATTGTCGT
>PMSQ01000072.1 GCA_003168355.1 Acidobacteriaceae bacterium
TGGGGAACATCGGTCCAATGGACGCAACCCGTCGTCAAAAGGACACGCGGCTAACCGGTCCCGGATTATGAAGATCACGGCCTTTCTCGACCGGAATGAGAGCGCCTTAAACTCAGTCAAGCAGAAGGTCGCGGCCCTGACTAAACATCTCGAATACGACCGGCGGGCGCTCGATCGAAGAGTGGACGATCTTGTGGAAGATATGAAACGCGTGTCGATGCTTCCCTTTGCCGCGCTGCTCGAATTCTTGCCCAAACTTGTGCGCGACCTTAGCCGAGACTGCGGCAAGGAGGCGGAGTTGACGATTGTTGGAGGCGAAATCGAAATCGACCGGCGAATCCTGGAGGAAATGAAAGATCCGTTGGTTCATCTGGTAAGAAACTGCATCGACCATGGTATCGAAATTCCAAAACAGCGGAAAGAGAGAGGGAAACCAACGCGGGCAACCATCCACATCGCCATCTTTCCCAAGAGCGCCGACAAGGTTGAGATCGTCGTTTCGGACGACGGTGCAGGCATCGACGTCCAGAAGGTACGAGCAGCGTCTCTAAAGCTGGGTCTTGTCTCTGAAGAAGATGCAAAGAAAATGGATGACCGGCAAACCGCGACGCTCATCTTCAAGTCGGGGCTCTCCACCAGCCCAATGATCACCGAGGTCTCAGGCCGCGGTTTGGGACTGGCCATTGTGAGGGAGAAGGTCGAAAGGGTTGGCGGGGCCGTGTCGGTGGAAACCAGCCCGGGAAGCGGCACGACGTTTCGACTCATTCTGCCACTTACTCTCGCCAGATTCCGAGGCGTCCTGGTTCGGGTGGGGGAGAGGTTGTTTGTGCTTCCAACTCGTTATGTACAAAGAGTTCTTCGGGTGAGCCGCGACGAAATTAAGAGCGCGGAAAACCGGGAGACCATTCAGATCAACGGCCGCGCCGCTTCGGCGGTTCGCTTGAGTGACGTCTTGGAAATTACTCAGACAAGCACAGACATCGATCCGAAACGCAAGGTACTGGTGCTTGTTCTTGCTTGGGCGGGTGAGCAAATTGGATTTTTTGTCGACGAGATTCTCGATGAACAAGAAGTCTTGGTGAAAAGCTTGGGGAAGCAGCTTCTGCGTGTGCGCAATATTGCCGGCGCTACGGTCCTTGGAACCGGCAAGGTGTTGCCTGTACTAAACATCGCGGACTTGATGCATTCCGCAGTCAAAATGGCACCCATTAGTGCCGCCCATGAGACCGAGGAAGCTCCTAAGTCCATCCTGGTGGCGGAAGACTCGATCACCTCACGGACACTGCTGAAGAACATCCTTGAATTCGCCGGATACAAGGTAAAAACAGCGATCGACGGCGCTGAGGCTTTGACAGTGCTCGCGACCGAAACCTTTGACTTAGTGGTATCGGATGTCGAGATGCCCAGGATGAGTGGCATTGATCTGACAGCGAGGATCAGGGCCGATAAAAGGCTTGCCCAGTTGCCCGTCGTGCTGGTCACGGGGCTGGACTCTCGCGAGGACCGGGAGCGCGGGGTTGACGTCGGGGCCAATGCGTACATCGTGAAGAGCAGTTTTGATCAAGGCAACCTGCTGGAAGTTGTTCGTAGGTTGATCTAAATGGTCGGGGGCGAGGAATGATTCGAGTACTGGTCGTCGAGGATTCACCAACAGTGCGGGAATTTCTGCTTCAGACTCTTTGCTCTGATCCTGCAATCGAAGTTGTTGCGACAGCGAAGACGGGAGAGGAAGCGCTCGAAGCGGTGGAACGCTTCAGACCCGACATCATCACGATGGATATCCATATGCCAAGGATGAACGGCTTCGATGCAACCCGTCGGATCATGGAAACCCATCCCACGCCGATTGTCATCGTGAGTGGCGCGGCTGACGCTACGGATACGGCCAAGGCCTTTCGGGCGATAGAGTCTGGCGCACTCGCTGTGTTATCGAAGCCTGCGGGCGTGGGTCATCCGGCCCATCGACAGAGCACCGCAGAGTTAGTCCGCACCGTGAAGTTGATGTCGGAAGTGAAGGTTGTGAGGCGGTGGCCGCGCTATCGAGCGGCAGCAATTGATCCGGAGACCTCACTCTGCAAGGAAATCCGGCTCCAGACAACTCAATCGCAACCTAGGATCGTAGCCATCGGAGCCTCAACTGGTGGGCCGCCTGTACTCCGAGCCATTCTGGCGGCGTTGCCTAAGAACTTTCCTGTTCCAGTTTTGATTGTGCAGCACATTGCGGCAGGTTTTACCCAAGGTCTTGTGGAGTGGTTAGCTCAATCGTCAAGTCTGCCAGTTCACATACCCACGCACGGCCAATCCGTTCTTCCGGGAAATGTGTACGTGGCTCCGGACAGGTTGCACATGGCGGTGGGAGCAGATGGCCGGATACAACTCAGATCAGACGAGCACGAGAACGGACTCCGGCCATCTGTCGCTTGTCTGTTTCGTTCCGTCGCGAAAGCGTATGGCCCGAGTGCAGTCGGCGTGCTGCTCACGGGAATGGGGAAAGACGGCGCGTGGGAGCTGAAGTTGATGAAGGAACAGGGGGCGGTCACCATCGCCCAAGACCGGGAGACATCCGTGGTGCATGGAATGCCAGGCGAGGCAATAAGACTAGGCGGGGTAACCTATGTTCTCCCACCGGAAAAGATTCGCTTAGCGTTGGCGAACCTTGCCACCAAAACTGTGGAAACCAACGAACCTGCAACGACAAACAGGCAAGAGGGCGACTTAGAGATCAACGGTGTTTTTTCCGAACACGATCTTTCTGGAAGCTAAGGGAGTCAGGGGATCTATGGGCCAGAGCAAGGAAAATCTCAACGGAACCGAGATACTTATCGCGGAAGACAGCCAAACCCAGGCCGAGCAGCTGACTCATTACTTAAGCACTCGTGGCTATACCGTAACCGTCGCCAAAGATGGCAAGCAAGCGCTCGCCGCAGCACTCCGCAGCAAGCCCGCGATGATCATCACGGATGTGGTGATGCCGGAGATGGACGGCTATACATTGTGCAAGGAGATCAAGTCTTTGCCAGCCCTCAGCGATGTTCCAGTCGTCCTACTCACGTCACTTTCTCGACCGCAGGACATTGTCAAGGGCTTGGAATGCAGTGCGGACAGTTTCATCCGGAAGCCGTATAGCGACAAATACCTGCTTTCGCGGGTCGAGTATATCTTAACGAACGTGGAGCTGCGCAGGACTGAACGATTGCAGGTGGGAGTGCAACTCCAGTTTGGTGGCCAATCGCACTTCATCACCGCAGAAAAACAGCAGATTTTGGATTTGCTGATCTCGACCTACGAAGGCGCTGTCCAGGTTAATGAAGAACTCGAGATCAAACAACAGGAACTCCAGCAAGCCAAAGAGACCTTGGAGGTAAGGGTAGCCGAGCGCACAGCTGAGCTGGGGCAAGCCAACGAGCAGTTGCAGGTTGAATTGGTCGAGCGCAAACGGGCTGAAGAACAGATTAAGCAACTGAATGAAGACCTGGAGCGTCGCGTGGCTGAGCGTACTGCACAGCTTGCAGCGGCAAATGATGAACTGGAAGCCTTCTCCTACTCAGTTTCGCACGACCTCCGAGCGCCTCTACGCCATATCAATGGATTTGCCGGCACGCTGATGGAGGAACATAGCGCTCAATTGCAACCCGAGGCTCAACACCAACTGCATCGCATTCAGGAAGGCACCCAGAAAATGGCCCGGATGATCGACGATCTACTTAATTTGGCCCGGCTGGATCGTCGTAGCATGAATCTGCAGATGACGTCATTAAATTCACTGGTTGAGAACGTTCTCCACGACCTCGAATCCGAAACCGCCGGCCGGAAAATTGAGTGGCGTGTAGGGTCACTACCTTCTGTCAATTGCGATCCCGGACTGATCCAGCAGGTGTTCGTGAACCTTCTGTCCAATGCCGTTAAATATACGTGCCGCCGTGAGCGGGCCGTCATTGAGATTGACCAGTCAACAGTCGAGGGCCAACTCGTGCTTTTCGTCCGGGACAACGGCGCCGGATTCAACCCGAAATACTCAGAGAAGCTTTTTGTAGCGTTTCAGCGTCTTCACGCTGACCAAGAGTTTGAGGGCACTGGTGTGGGACTCGCCACGGTGCGGCGCATCCTCCGAAAGCACGGTGGACGGATCTGGGCCGAAGCGGAGACCAACAAGGGAGCGACGTTTTACTTCAGCCTGGGCGAATCTGTTGGCATGAGTGGTGCAGTCAACCGACACTCATCCGGGAAATGATCAGACGATTCAACCGGGCGGCGGGGACTTGCCCAACCTCTTTTCAGCCCGTGCGCTTGCCAGGAACCCTACTTCAGGGAAATGCTGCATTGCTCGGTTCGCTTGGCTAGCCTCAAGGTTCTCGGCGGATGGTCGGCTAACCTTCCTTAATCAGGGATCTGTTTTGATAATCTGCTTGCGCCGCGACAGTCGATAGCGTCCACACATTTATTTGTCTTTGACCTCGCTGGGGCATTTGTGTTCCGCGAACTGTTTACGAAGGCTCTCTTGCGCGTCTGCTGTTCGCTTGAGTGACGCTAGTGGAACCTTGAATTCCCGACCGCACAGTGAGCACGCGCCCACGGCGGGTACGGGACCGATCCACTTGCTAACACGAAGATTACGAATCGCCACGTTATAGTGTGCCACAGGATCGTGATGGATTTACAGAGGAGCAGAAAGCCCACAACCCTTGTTAGTTTCCTGGCACCCTAAAGCATGGCCAAAACCCGAAAGGATGATGACGATGACTAGCCAGAGTTCTGGGAAGTGCGCTCACCTGCCATGCGTTTGTGTACCACCAGCCGGAGAGAAATATTGCAGTCAGCTTTGCAAAGAGGCTGGTTCGAGCGAGACCGAGATTGCTTGCGATTGTGGTCATCCCGCCTGTACAAAGTGACTCAATCGACTAGGCTGCTTTCCTCGTTTGCACTTTGATAGTTTCAAACCTGCGTTGAAGCTGTCCACCCTGCCCGCTCCAAGAAAATATTCCCATTTTCCTCAATGGTTTACAGCCGATCCTCGAATCTGAGGATTGACAGGGCAGTTCCCTGGGTCTAGTGTACTGCTTCTATGGGGCGAATAAAAGACGAATACGGAATCTCTACGACTCTGCTCCGTGCCCAGATCGAAGAAAGAATTCCAGCCGCTTTCTCGACCTACAAGCGGCCAGAACACGGGAGCATTCCTACGGGCATTGCCTCGATTGATGTCCTCGTGCAGGGTGTTCCATTACACGCCCTGACTGAAATCTGCGGCGCAGGCAAAACGTCAGTGCTCGTTTCTCTGTTGGCTCGTGCCTCACAAGAGCATCACTGCGCCCTAGTTGATGCCAGTGACGCATTTGATCCCGTAGGCGCAGAGGCGGCCGGGACGGATTTGTCACGCCTGCTTTGGGTACGGTGTGGGAAGACGAAACAAAAGTTACGCCCGCTTGAGCAAGCCTTCAATGTCACAGACATGCTTTTGCAAAGCAGCGGCGGCTTCGGGCTGATAGTCGTTGATCTCAGTGACATTGCAGAGAAGGCGGGAATCCGCACTCAGTGCGCCCACTCTTGGCCGATCGATGGCGAAAATCCGCTTGAGGAGACCGGCCAGATCAGTGCCAAACGGAGGAACCGGGATTGGCCAGTTGCCTGTGATGAATGCCATTGACTTGGGCAGGTATTTTTTGCTGTACTTGAACTGTTAACCACGGTGAAGGAGTTCACCGCCAACCGCTGTCCCAATTCTTAAGCCGGAACAGCTGATGACTCCTGACAAGCGGATTGTTCTTGTCGCGGAGTCATGGTACCGGCAACGATCCGCAGAACTAGTGGAGGTGGCGCTTTATGGAGAACGTGTGGGTAATGGCCGCTGTTTGGGTCGGCCTGGCCTTAATCGCTACGCTGGTTGCCATCTGGTTCCGGATCTCCACAGCCCTGAGTGAAATTGTTGTCGGCACTGTCGCCCAATTGGTGATCGGTGCACTTTTCGTACACGTTGAACTTGGTGGGAAGACAAGCTGGATCAGCTTTCTCGCCGGTACCGGTGCCATCGTTCTTACGTTTCTCGCCGGAGCCGAACTCGATCCTCAGATCTTCCGGACGAAATGGAAAGAGGCGACGGTTATTGGACTGGTGGGTTTCTTTGGACCATTTCTTGGGTGCACGGCAATTGCCCACTACGTCTTGCATTGGGAGGGCCGCGCCAGTTGGCTGGCGGGCGTCGCCCTTTCGACCACTTCTGTGGCGGTCGTCTATGCGGTGATGTTGGAACTTGGGTTCAACGTTACCGATTTTGGGAAGGCGGTGCTGGCCGCCTGCTTCGTTAACGACCTGGGAACAGTGATTGCTCTGGGGCTGATCTTCTCGCCATTTACCCTGAAGACTTTGATCTTTATCAGCGTCAGTGTGGTGGTCTTCGCTATCCTTCCCTTTCTCACACCTCGATTTTTCAGGAAGTACGGAGGACGTGTTTCCGAACTGGAGGCCAAGTACATACTCTTCCTGCTGTTCGCAATGGGGGGATTGGCGGTCTGGTCCGGTAGCGAAGCAGTCTTGCCAGCCTNNTGACGTTCGGATTGCTCACGCCGTTTTACTTCATTCGGGCGGGATCGTTTGTGTCCGTGGCTGCATTAATTGCGGCCCCGCTCGTATTCACGGTGTTGTTTTTTGCCAAGATGCTGTCGAAAGTAATTCCTCTGTACCCCACGGTGAAGGCCTTTGACTATCAGAAGGAAGAAGGGCTGTACTTCACGCTGATGATGTCGACCGGCCTGACTTTTGGAACAATTTCTGCGCTCTTCGGACTGAATCACGGTGTCATAACCCAGGCGCAGTATTCATACTTGGTCGCCACGGTGATCGGGAGTGCCGTGATACCCACTATGATTGCCAACGCTTGGTTCATGCCGAGGCACTTGCTAGCCACTGAGGCAAAGGAAAAGTCGGCGTTACCTCAACCTGTAAGCGAAAACGCAAGCTAGGAGGGAGCATGACGGGAAAACGCCAGAACGCGTATTTTCGGAAGCTGCTGGTGGGCTATGACGGATCTCCGCAGTCGGAAAAAGCAGTGGATGTGGCCTTCTCGTTGGCAGAGTGTCTGGATGCGACGGTACTGATCTTTGCGGTTGCGCGGCCGCCTGAACCCGCAATTTCGGTTGAATTGGAAGCGGTGCTGGACAATGCGAAGGAACACTTTGAAGAGGGATTTAAGAAGATCATGGAAAGGGCACGCGGGCGCGACCTCAAGGTGAAGACCGACATGGCGGTGGGACATCCGGCAGAACAAATCATCCACCGGGCGGAGGCGGACGGCATTGACCTCATCATTTTGGGCCGACGCGGGCGCTCCATGATCTCAAGGATGATGTTAGGTTCGGTCTCCGAGCGAGCCTTGAGATATGCGCATTGTCCAGTGATGGTAGTTCACTAGCTTGGGTGAGGGATACGTAGCCGCCCGCGAACCTGGCGCATCTGCGCGAGATCACATGATGCCGGAATTTATCTTTGACCGTGAAGAAGAAAGACAGGCCATCAGGCAGCGCCTCGCCAAGAATCGTCCCTTCCTTATTCACGGACCCGCGGATGTCGGCAAGACTCTCCTGCTGTGCAGCTTGCTGCCGGAATTCCCGTCAGTCCTTTACTGTGAAGATTCCGCTACCACACACATGGTGTTTCGCAGTCTGGCGCACAGCTTGCTACGCCTCCGCAGCCCACACGCGCGGGCCGCTTTCCGGAACGAGGAGGCCATCAAGACGAAGTCGGCGGTTTCCCTGAAAGGAATTGTGATGAATGCCCTAAATGAGGGGAAATACACGATTGTCCTGGACCACCTCGGACATCCTTCCCACTCCTTCGCGGCAGCGGTTCGCGAAATGATGAGGTGGGGATCGACGCCGGTAAGTGCCGTAGCGCGCTCATGTCACATGGAGGATACCGGCTTTCTTCAGCCTCTTTACTCAGACCGTTCCGAAAAATACGAAATCCGAAACTTTGAGAAGTCAGTGGCCGAGCAGTTCGCTCGCGAGGTGGTCGGGCGCACAAATCTTACGGCATCAAACATGAATGAGTTCCTCGACAAGATCCTGCAGTTCAGCGAGGGGAACCCAGGAGCAATTGTGGCGCTGGTGGAGACGGCGAAGCACCCCAAATATCGTTCGGACGAACACATCAAGATCAGCCCACTCTACATTGACTTTCGTATGAATTGGAAAGTTGCTGGATGATTAGCGATGAATGGGCCTCTGTTGGCAACTGGGCAGCTTGGTTCTTTGTAAGACGGAGTTCAGGCACTACAGGTGATGTGACGCGATGCCCGAAGAGTCGATAAATTCGCTCAACGCGAATCATGAGCGCCGTCTGAGCGTGACTTGTCGTTATATCGATAAGCTGCTCGCCGATATGGAGAGCATATTGAGTGTTTCCTCGTCCAAGCTCGCTTTCCCGCAGTACACTCCCGATCTCACTTCTGCCCAACGGCGCGTGGTCGAGGACTACATCAGCCGTATCCGGGCGCAGCTGATTCGGGTGCTGGATGGGCAAAACATCGAACGGCCGTCGGCTGATATTCCTGTGGGACGGTCGCTCCACTCGACGCTTACGTTCGTAGACATCGCGGTTGAGGAGTTGAAGCCCGAATACATGCGCGGCTACGGTGAAGTCCCACCCCAAGCCGCCGTCGAATTGAACGGAATCGCCGGCGAACTGCAAGGCCTGGTGAGACAACTGGATCATTATCTAATGCGTGGCGCAGGGGAGAACCTGCAGCTGCGGCTGGAGAAGTTGGAGCAAACGGGTGACGAGGTGCCACTTCTCCGGAAGCTGGAGATAATCATCACCGAACACGGACTGGTGGAATTTCGGTCCACGTTGTCGATGATTCTCGATCGGCTTGAGGACAATAGTTTCGAAATCGCCATGTTTGGTCGCGTCAGTTCCGGCAAGTCGTCATTGCTGAATGCAATCCTCGAAACCGACGTACTTCCGGTCGGAGTGACTCCCATTACTGCGGTTCCGACGCGGCTTGCCTATGCCGAATCGCCCTCGGTCAACGTCTGGTTTGCCAACCGCCCACCCGAGCGTTATGAAATTTCCCTCCTACCGGAATTCGTCGCCGAGCAGCTCAATCCAGGCAATGAGAAACACGTAACGAGAATCGTGGCCCAGCTTGGCTCACCTCGTCTTCGGGATGGCATCACTTTTGTGGATACGCCCGGACTTGGATC
>PMSQ01000187.1 GCA_003168355.1 Acidobacteriaceae bacterium
GTGATGCTGTAACCGACGTTGGCCATTACCCGCTTTGCCGGCCTGAACCTGATGGCGGCCATTCCAAAATTAGTGTGGTTGGTGTAGAACGAGTTGGCCATCAGGTTATTGGCCGTATCGTTCCCCGCGCAATTGTTGTTAGTGGCATCGGCCACGAAGGGAAGGTTCACCCCGGTTGGCGGCGTGTCGTTGAAGCAGATCAGGGCATTCTGGATCACGCTGTTGAAGTTGTACGCCAGATCCACTCCGAAGCGTTCGCGCGGCGCCAACGAGGCAGTAAGTCCGTAGTTTTGGTTGTGGCCCACGTACTGGGTTTGTGCGTCGGCATTGGATTCTTGCCGGATATTGATGGAACCGCTCAGGGTCGCCCACGAGCTCGGTGTGTAGGTCGTCTGGAAGCGATAGCGCGCGTCCTTGCGCGGCGATAGGCGGACGAACACGGCGTTGTAGTTCGTGTGCTCCAGGTCGAAATTCAATCGCATGGCATGGGTCGGACGTGCCCAGAACCCGAGGAGCGCCGTTTTTTCCAGACCCACGAAATGGTCCAGGTCTCCGGGCAGAAAATCATTGAAGTGGTTGAAGTCGCGGTCGCCATAGCGGTAACCGATACGAGCCCCGGCCTTTTTCGAAATGTCCCATCCGAGTTCGGTTTGATTTCTCGTCCAGGTCTGGTTGAAGGACGACTGGATTGCGGTTGGCGTTGCTACCGGGGTGGTGAGCGGCGTGCTCAGCAGAGTGCATGGTGGCGCTGCGCAGCTGTAATCGAGTTCGTTGAGATTTCCATTCTGTGGAATGCGGTAGGCCCAGAAATAGAATTTCTCGATCAGGCGCAGATGCTGGGTCAGATGCAATGTGGCCCCGAGATCGACCACGTCGGAAACGCGGTTTGCGGCGGCAGTCCCAGAGCCGGTGAAGGCGCGAGTATTGGTGCGCGTGATCAGGCCCGCGAAGGACTCGTCCAACGGCGTGCTTGAGACCGCGGAACTGTAGGAAAAAGAACCGAGTACCTCTAACTTCCGGAAGTAATTGCTGCGCAGGCTGATGCGCTCGGTGGGCGTGGAAGTGCGAATCCGCTGATTCCGCGAATAGCTGGAGTAGGCGCTGCATGTGACATTAGTCAGGGTCCCACCGACAATCAGACTGGTTGCCGGCGGCACTACGGCGCACGGTTCCTTGTTCGCAGTGTCGATGGACAAGCCCAACGAAACAGAACTTGCCGGCGTTGTGGGCAGGAGTACCTCATTGATAGGATCCGGTTGATAGTCTGTGTCTCCCTTGTAGTAGTCGAGAAATTGGTCGTAGCTGAGGACGGTTCGCGGCGCGATTCTAAAGTCCACTCCCATGCGGTACGAGCTCATGGTTGTGTTCCAGCCCTGCAGGAGCGAAGCTTCCGTGCCTTCGTGGATGCTGCTGTACGAAGGCCCGGTCATGTTGTTATGCGAATATCCCAAACGGAAGCTCACGGAGGACTGCGGAAGCAGCGTGAGGTCGACGTCGCTCATGCGTCGCGTCGTATCAAACAAGTGGGGAGAAATCAGTGCCGGAATCGACGGAGTGGAGCCCCCAGGAGCGGGTGGAGGCGGGGGATTCAGTGGGTTTGCCCACAAGTCATAATCAGAGAAATACTGATCGCGACGGAAACTGCTTTGCAGGTTGTACCACTTGTTCCTGTCCGCCCGTAGGCGCAAAGCGTTGTTGGGATCGCCTCCCCAACCAAAACTGTTGAGGTAAAGATCGTCGAACAACAGGCCCTGGTGATCGACCGACTGCATCGTAAGGGTCTGGTCGAGTATTCGTGGGCCGGTCTGCAGATTCACCAGTGTGTCGTACATATCGCCGCTTCCGCTCACGTCGTTGGAGCGGTAGCCCAGCTCGACGGAGGAGTGAATCTGATACCCGCCGCTGGTTATGCCGTCAGGTTCGGCAGGCGGAGCTTCGGCCGGGGTCGGACTCGCGGTGGGAGTTTGGGCGAAGAGTGTTTCTGATGACCAAACGATCATTGCGCACAAAAGCACCATGAGAGTTATCGCCGTCCGACGTTTCCTGTTAGCGTCTTCCGAACTGCGCTTCGATTGCGCGCACTGAGATGCCCGTCTCTGTGCTAGCGAAGATTGCAGGACGAGTTTTCTTGTCGGCTCCATCGGTGCTCCCTACTTGAAAAACACATCGCTGAAATTGGAGCCATGAATCTGGGTGTGACACATGGTGCAGGCCTGATACTTCGCCGACTGATTGTGCGCCGGACCGATTGGCCCCCCGGCTGTCAACGTGGTAGAGAAGGTGTGGCACTGTAGACAGAGTATATTCACCGGCATCACGTTGAGTAGCTTCGGATTGGTGGATCCGTGGGGCGAATGGCAACTGGTGCAGCCCTCGGTCTTTACCGGCACATGCTCGTAGACGAAGGGACCCTGCTTGTCGACATGGCACTTGTAGCAAATGGCGTCGCCGCTCGGCAGGCTCCGTAGCTGCCGCACGGTCGCTGTTCCGTGTGGGTTGTGGCAGTCAACGCATTGCACCAAGCCCTCGTTAACACGGTGGTGATACGGTTTGGCAAAGTCTGCTTTGGCGGAGGTGTGGCATCCGTAACACAACTGGGGTTGCTCCCGGACTAGCAGGAACTCTTTTTCCTTGGCGTGATGGGGAGAGTGGCAGTCGAGACATCCGACATCGCCACTGGAGTGAGCCGACTCGGCGAAGTGCGATTGTTCGTGCGCTTCGCCGTGACAGGTTAGACAGCGAGCGCTAGTTTCCTGCCGTGACTTCCCCTCGAACACGAATATCTTGGTCTTGTCGCCGCCGCCCGCCACGTGGTCGGCTCCGGGTCCATGGCAACCCTCACAACCTTGCTTTGAGGGTCCGCCCTTTATGTTGAGTGTGGTCTTCCAGTGCGGCGTTTTCTCCCATGCGTTATAAATTTCCTCGTGACAGGTTTTGCAGGTCTCCGCTCCCACGTACTTGGAAGCTTCGGAAGAAGGCGCAGTGACCGTAGGTGCACTGGTGGATTGGGCGTTCTTACCAGCAGCCTGCTGGCTAGCCTGGCCAGCGGCAAAAACGAGCGCGACGAAAAGACATAGCGCCGAGAACAGAAGAACTCGACAGGCTTGGTGACAAAGTTTGTGGCTCACAAGTTTGAGTCCCTCAGCTTCATCTCATCCACTAGTCCTATCTCATCAACGAGGGCCGTCATTCCGCAGCGCAAGGATCCCCGTAGTCACCAGTTTGATTTCCTGGAAATTGCACAAATTCTAATGTGATTACAATTCGAGGACTGTTCACAATTGCTCAACTCTCAAGAATCAAACAGAGACACGTATCTAAATGCAGCATTTGGTCTCGGCCGTCGGTTGATTTGTGGGAGTAGCCTCCGCAGGCCAATTATCTATGGCAGACCTGTGCAGTTCTGTGATCCAGGTCACCAAACAACGTGTCTGGGATCACCCAGAGTGCCAAAAAAGGAAAGGGTTGAGACTTGGCGGAGAAAGCCAGGCTTCAAGTAATTCCTGGAGATCTGTTTTGTCGGTCGTGAGGGTGACACGAATTATCGCCTCCAGCCGGTGAAAATCGTTGCCTCCATGGCTACTGTCCATGGTTGCGGAAAAGCCTTCATCCAGCCATCCAGTTCGTGTCGCGTTCCTCCGATCTTGCTCTCTTGGTGGACCTGCCCGCTAGCATCCTTGACGCAGTAGCTTATCGTCTTCTCGTGAACATCCCGCCCGAAGTAATACATAATTCGTTGAGGAGCCTCCGTGGTTGTGCTCTGAATCAACGTTTCCGTTGAGTTCAGCCTTTTGTACGCCACGCACTCCTCGCTGGACTTAGCATTCGAACAACACGGCCGGAGCCGTCTGCCGATAATGTGATGGATGTTTCATCTTTATCTACCAATCAGCCTCAAGAATGCCTGTAGGCAACAAGGAACGACACCGCACAGGACGCATCGGCTGGCGACGCGCGGCCGTCCGATTCAGGCTGCCTTGGCGTCGGCGGGGTGCTTCGCTGTCGGAGGGAGCGATGCCTCTCTTGGTCACTGCCATAGCTCCGACGGCGGGGGTGATCCCCCGTGTCCCTGGAACTTCACTGATGTTCCTCGCTCTTCTCGGCGGGTTGGCTGCACGTGGGCGGCGCAGGAGTAGCGATGGGTGCAATACGCGTCACGTTCTGGGGTGCGCTGGCCATGGCGCTAACCGCAGGCGTGGAGTGGCTGTTCGGAACAGTTGCGTGAACCTAGCCAATGGGAGGCCGGCGCGGCGATGTGCTGCTTACCACCGAATGCAGCCGACAGCGTAGCTCTTCCGGATGGAAGGAAGCTATGAGGCCTCCGGTGGATTGTGACTGGCGTTACAGGATTCAGAGGTCAAGCACGACCGATATGGAAGAGGAGTCGGCCACGAGTCGCACACGAAGCCCAACTTTCTTGAAAAGCCTTTGCACCGTAAAATTGTCCCGCAACATTTCGGCGGAGACGCTACTTAGTTTCTCGTCGCGCGCGATCTGGACGGTGCGGCGCAGTAATTCGATTCCCAGGCCTTGCTTCTGGCACTGATCTGACACCAGGATGGCAATTTCGGCCTCATTCTTCGTGTGCAATTTGATCAGCCTGCCGACCGCCAGGATCCGATGCTGGCCGGTGACCTTGTCTTTGTGGTCCACCACCAGAGCCATCACGCGATCATAGTCCACGAAACAAATGCGAACCAGACGCTCGTGCGCCACACGTGAGCTTAGGCTCAGCGAGGAAAAGTATCGCATATAGACACTACGGTCAGAAAGCGTCTCATGGAATTTGCGCATCAGCGGTTCGTCTTCGGGACGGATCGGCCGGACCGTGACCTCCGCGCCGTCCTTCATGGTGAATTGTGAAACGTACTGCGACGGATAGGGGCGGATCGCCGGCTTTGGCAGTTGATCTGGACGCAAGCTCGGGTCGTGTAAAAGAACCCGCGCATCCAGAGCCAACAGACCTTCCGATGAGGCGAGCAGAGGATTAAGGTCAATTTCTGCGATCCAGGGCTGCTCCACCACAAGCTGGCTGAAACGAACCATGAGGTTTTCCAGAGCAACCAAATCAACGGGCAGATGCCCACGAACGCCCTTGAGCGCCTTGAAAATGTGGGTTTGTTCCATCAATCTCTGGGCAAGCGTGCTGTTCAGCGGCGGCAGGGCCACCGCATGGTCTCGATAGACCTCGACCAATTGCCCGCCGGAACCAAACAGGATCACCGGCCCAAACTGGGAATCCACGCTGCTCCCGAGGATCAATTCGTAGCCTTCGATTCGCACCATGGGTTGGACGCTAACGCCCAGGAACTGGTCAGGACCGGCTTTTTCTGTGACGGAAGACTTTATCCCGCGAAAAGCGGATCGCACTGACTGCTCATCGTGCAAATTCAACTTGACGCCGCCGACATCGGTCTTGTGCGTGATCGTCTCGGAGAAAACCTTNNGGCTCGGGTTTCGACCGTAGGAATTCCGTAATACGACAGAATTTGCTTCGATTCGAGTTCTGTGAGCAGCGCCCGCCCCCGGCTCCGGGCCTTATCGATAACCTCCGCCGCGCGGCTCCGAGAACCGCCCTCAGGCTCCAGAGATTCCACCAGCGTGGGAGTTTCATAGAGAGCGTGCAGGTTATAGCTGTAGCGCCACATGTAGGTGAATGCGCGCGCGGCAGTGTCGGGATAAGGAAAGGTCGGAATGCCTGCGGTATTGAGGACTTTTACTCCTGAGGCGACGCTGACCCCTCCCATCCAACTTGCCAGCAGAGGCTTTCCAGAGGCTTGGGCATAGGGTTGCAGGCGTTCAGCGACTTCAGACGGGTCAGTCATTCCTTGCGGCGATAGCATCACTAGTAGACCGTCGCTGTCGGGATCTTTCGACGCGATGTCTAGCGCCTTCGCATAACGCTCGGAATCGGCGTCGCCCAGAAGGTCAATTGGATTGTTGTGGCTCCAATGCCGTGGCAGAAATTGATCCAAGCTCCGCAAGCTCTCTTCGGAAAGTGTGGCCAGCTCACCGCCGTTGGCAATAAGCGCATCCGTCGCGAGAACGGCGGGTCCACCGGCATTGGTTACGATCGTGAGCCGCGGCCCTTTGGGTCGAGGTTGCTTGCTGAGAGTTTCTGCCATGTAGAAAAGGTCGGCAATGTTGTGCACTCGCAAGACGCCGCAGCGTCGAAACGCCGCATCCAGAACCTCGTCACTTCCTGTGAGGGCACCCGTGTGCGATGCCGCGGCGCGAGAAGCGACCTCGGAGCGGCCAGCCTTGATCACGATAATGGGTTTGCTGAGGGATACTTCTCGGGCGGCAGAAAGAAACGAGTGCGCATCGCCGACCGACTCCATGTAAACCAGGATGCTATGCGTGTGCGGATCATCGCCAAAATAATCGATCAAGTCGCCCCAGCCCACATCCAACATTGAGCCGGTCGAGACGATCGCGCTGAAGCCCACGTCTTCGCACCGACTCCAGTCCAGGATTGCGGTCAGCAGTGCACCACTCTGGCTCAGGAACGCAACGTTGCCAGCCTTGGGCGTGCCTTTGGCGAACGTGGCATTCAGGCCAATCGCCGGATTCATGATGCCGAGGCAGTTGGGACCGATCAGT
>PMSQ01000068.1 GCA_003168355.1 Acidobacteriaceae bacterium
TTCACTCTTATCCAATCAGTCCATTGCGTTCTTTGCAAAGGGCGGGATTCCACAACTGCGAACGCCGTGAGACCTCCCGTAGACTTTGCCCTCCAACGCGAAAAAAAGCACCCTGAGAAACTCAGGGTGCTCAAAGTTATCCCGCAACGCAGCCTTTACTCGCCGGAAGCTTCTCCTCTTTTTTCTTCTGTTCCTCTTCCCGCTTCTTCTGCTCAAGCTTTTTTCCTTGCGGCTGTGGGTTCCGCTTTGACAGCACGTATTTTACGTGATACACGTATAATACGTGGAACTGAGAGATTGCCCTATGAACAAGCAAAATCTTACCGTTAGCCTGAGTCGACAGACCCTGCGAAAGGCTAAAATCCTGGCCGCCCGGCGCGGCTCCTCGATCAGTGGCTTACTGGCCGAGCAGATCGAGACCCTCGTCGGGGAAGAAGAAGCCTACGAGCAGGCCCAACGGCAAGCCATGGATCTGCTCGCTCAGGGCTTTCATCTGGGCGGCGTGATCCGCGCCAGCCGGGACGAATGGCATGAGCGATAAGACTTTTGTCGATACCAACGTCCTGATCTACGCGCACGACGTAGACGCCCAGGCGAAGCACGAGACGGCAAAGAGCGTTCTGCGCGAACTATGGAGCCAGCGCACTGGCGTTCTCAGCATGCAAGTTCTGCAGGAATTCTATGTCAACGTCACACGCAAGATAGCTTCTCCCCTTCCCAAAGACGTAGCGCGGCGATTGGTGAACACCTACGCTACCTGGTGCATGGAGAGCACGCCCGCCGAAATTTCAGCCGCATTTCGCATCGAGGACGAATCCCGCATCGGATTTTGGGATGCCCTGATCGTCGCATCGGCGGCCAAGTGCGGAGCCACCCGAATCCTCTCCGAGGATCTGAACGCTCAGCAGAGGATTGCAGGCGTCCGCGTAGAGAACCCCTTTGCGCCGATGTCATAACCGGGCGCAGTTTCTAGATTTGTGATGTCCGATCAAGAATCCAATCCATCTACGTCTCTCTTCTACAGCAGCCGAAAAAAAACACCCTGAGAAACTCAGGGTGCTCAAAGTTATCCCGCAACTCAGCCTCTACTCGCCGGGAGACTTCTCCTCTTTTTTCTTCTGTTCTTCTTCCTGCTTCTTCTGCTCAGGCGTTAGCTGCTTTGGCTGCTGCTTCGGCGGAGCTGGAGCAGGCTTCGCCGCCGGAGGAGGCGTTCGCTGTTCGGGACGCGCGTTTGCCGGAGCCGTTTGCGGCCTCGCAGCCGGTTCGCTCGGCTTCGGTTGCGGCGGCTTGGCTTCTGGCCGCGCAGCTTCCGGCCGAGTGGCTTCGGGATGCGCGGGTTCGGGATGATTATTCGGCTGTGCCGCCGCAGGACGATTCGGCTCCGTAGCTGCCGGACGGTTTGGTTCCGGACGATTATCCGGCTGCGTCATTGCCGGCCGACTTGGCTGCGCCGGCGCTGGCGCCGAGGCGGGTGCGCGACTCGGTTGAGCCGGTGCAGCCGCAGCGGGCCGCTCATTCGCAGCCGGCGGATTCCCGGGACGGCTCGGCTGGTTCGGCGGAGCTGCAGGTTGGCCGGGCCGCGCTGCGTTCGGCGGGTTGGCCGGATGTCCCACATTCGCCGTGGCCGGTTTCGCCGGCGGCGCCTGCTTCACCATCGGTCGTGCCGCAGCTGTGTTTGCTGGACGCAGCGTCTGCACTTCGCTCCTCGCTAGCGGTTGTCCGGGATGCGCTGCCAGAGCCTGTTGCTGTTTCGCAAAAGGCACCGGTGGCGGAGGCGGCGTCTTCTTGGCGACGACTTGCCGGCTCGCTACCGCTGCCGGAGGCGCGGCCACGTGACCCGCCGTTGCAGCCTTCGCGCCCAGAACACTCTCGCGCGTTGGAGCCACGGCGACGCGCCCGCTGAGTGATGCGGCCGCGATCTGCTGTGCGCTCACGGTAACTGCCACTTTCCCCACTGGTTGCGCGCTCACGAACGCATGCTGCGGAACCACCATCACTGCGCCTTGAACGGTCCGGTTGGCGTATGTAATGTTCGTGATATTCGTGGTGTTGTTGATGATGGTCGTATGGTAAACGTTGGTGACAGTGGTGATGTTCACCGTTGTGCTGCTGATGTTGACCCGGTTCACGTACGCTTCGCTCACGTGATACGACGGCACATAAACTTCCCGCGGACCCAGCGCAAACCATCCGACATTCCCGCCGAAACCGCCAGGACCCCCGCCAATAAAGACCACCAGCGCGGGCGCGTAAACTGCCTGCACCGCCACTGGACCGGCTACCCAGCCCCATCGTCCGCCCAGACTCACCCAGCGTCCGTAGTGGAAGGGCGCGTAGCCCCACGAAAAGTCATCCACCCACGTCCATCCCCACGGAGAAATCCAATCCCAGTGGCCTGCGTGATACGGCGCCCAGCCGACATCGACTCGGTTGGGGAACCAGACGTGTCCGTAGTTCGAATCGTCGCGCCAGTCGCCGTAGTCATCGAGATCGTCAAACCCGACCACGTCGTGCGAAAGATACTGCGCCGAACGCGAGAAGTCGTAGCGGTGATCGCGACCTTCAGACCAGGTGTCGAAATCGTCGGGAGCGTAAAGCTGCTCGACATCGGCGTAAAGCGAGTCGGTTCCGCTTAACGTGGCTCTTTGTCCACCGTGCAAATCGTAGCTCTGTCCGCCGCCGGTCGACTCGCCTTCGCCTGCGCGAACGCTGATCGCCGTATTGTTCCCGTCCGCACTGACCTCCACGCGATAGTGACCGGGCTGCGTGATCGTAAACGCCTGGTTCGGCGTATCGATCTCGAAGTCATCGTCCTCCCCCAGTCTGCGCACCGTAACATTGATCGCGCCAGACGTAAGCTGGATCTGCACCGTACTGTCATCGAGGTCCAGGAAAGAGAAGCCGGTAAGCGGCGCCATACGGATCACCGCCGATCCCAACTGCACTTCGGCACGCGATCCCTCGTCGGTCCAGAGCTGGTCACCCGTGGTCATGGGACGGTTGGGAACCGCGCCAACCCAATCGCTTTCGCCGGCGGGTTGGAATGAAACCGAACCTTGCAGGTAGCCGAGGCGAGCGACCCGGCCGGGTGGATCGTCTTGATCCTGAGCGGCTGAACGAGTCGGTAAAACGGTGGTTGCGAGCGCGATTCCGAGCACAGCGCTGCACCAGCCTAACTTCAGAATTGTTTTCATAAAAGGTATGTCTCCCAAGCTTTCTTCGCGAGACCCGAGCCTCGCGGAATTCGCGGTCGAGATTTGATGCGGGAAATCGCCGCTGCGAACAGGACTTCCCCGAGCGTGCCCATGAGCGAGGACGAGCGCGACGAACAGGCGAACGCGCTCAGCAATATGCTCAGTGGGTTGTTTAGTGGAACCCAAGGATAACAGATTAGTTGCTTCATCGTCGTCAGCTGTCTCTGATTTTGGTAGTGCAATTTGAAACTCTTCAGCGATTTGCACCCCTCAGGCGTCGTCCCGAAGTCCCGCGTTTTCACCAGCGGGACGAGGGATCTCCCGTGCGCACACAGCCGCCCTTTTCAAACTGCATCACTACCGTCTTTGCTGCGATGCTGCTCGCGCTGAGTCTGTTTCGTGAGCCAAACTCAAATAAACGTTCAGCATGCACTTGAGACTTCCGTCTCAGCCTGAGACGCCGGTTCTCTCCACGCCCTCTGCGCCCCGTCCGAAGTGCTCATAAGCTGCTGAAAACTATAGCGCCTGAGTGCTAATCCTTCCGTTCCGCACTGTGGTCTCGGTCGTGCTTCTCTATCTGACATAACCGCGTGTTCTGGCTCCCCAAGGCTCTTCCTAACCGGGAAGAGGGGGAGCCCAACCCGCATTATCAGATTGGGTGGATGCAGTCGCTGGGCTTCGCCCGGCTGACAGCCGAGAGCTTGCCCTGAGCTTGTCGAAGGGGCGGCTGTCCCCACACGGTTCTGAACGAGTCTGGGGGAAAGGGTCGTCGCTTTGGGGCAAATAGGTACAGCGAAGGCGCGCACGGTGCAAACCAGCACGGTCGCGGAATTGGCACGGTTCTTCCCCGAAGCCACGCCCGTACGAATTCCGGTGCAATTTACCCGCACCGGCGGCGGCGAGGCGGCCGGCATCCCTGGCATCCAGGAGAGCACGGTCATTGAGTTTGGCACGTCCCGCGAAGTGCTATTCTCCTGCACTACGCCTTTGGAATTCGCCGACGTGCTGCGCCTGCGCAATTCCGACGGTTCACTCGATACGGAAGCGTCCGTTGTTGCCGTCCAGTACCAGCCGGGTGCCACCATCGTAGCGGCACGTTTTCTCACCTCAGTTCCTAACTGGATCGTGAAACCATGACTCCATCACAACCAACTTCATCGCAGCCATCCACTCCAGATTTCGCGGCTCTATGGTCGAGTGCGCGCCGCCTTCATCCCATTTACGTAGAGCTCGCGCGCGAGTTCGTGATCGACGTGCCGGCCTGCGCCGATCTCGAGGTCCAGGCGGAAACCCCGGGGCGCGAATCCGTGGAGCAGGCCCAGCAGTGGCTGAACGATATGGATGATCGCATCCAGGTTCACCAATTGCGCCAGTTTCTGCAGACCAGTACGGTCGTGGATTCCGAAGGAATGGTTATTCTGTTGCGGCACTTCCTGGCGAAGACGAGTCATACCGATGCCTCCCGCGACAAGATCGATTTCCTGCTGGTGCAGTATTTCAGCCAGGGCGCGCCCAGCGAACTCGACGACCAGAGCGCCGATCTCGCTTACATTGCGCAGGGCCTGGAGCCGGTGCTCGGACCTGTAGAGCTGAAGACTCCGGTGTGGTTGAACGCTTTGGATCGCGTTCTCGATGCTGCGCGGCGCTGCCGCTCGCTCGACGAACTGCTGCACGGCGGAGTGCTCGAGCAGGGACGAAAAGCCAAAGCCCAGGCCGGCGATCTGTTCTACCTGCCGATCGCGCTGGTGGCGTTTACTCGTTTCGGATATCTCATGCGGCGCGTCTTTTTCCGCCTCATGCTCACCGATCTCAACAACATTCTCGACGGCCTCACCGAACTGGATGAAAAAGGAATCGAGACCATCGACTGCCGGCGGGCGCAGTTTTCGGCGCAGGAGCCGATCGTGCGGCTTCGCATGATCTGCCAGTCGTGGAAAGTCATGTTCCAGGCTGAGTATTCTTCCGGGCAGCCCTTGCGCATGCTGGTGGATCTGCGGGCCTCGGTTGACTTTGCCCTGGGCCGCGGTTCGGCCACCGAAGATGGCGGCAAAGCGGTGGCGCCTGCGGCTGCGAAAGCCGCGCCTTCCAAGACTGTTGCCAAGCCGCGGACCGTTGCCGCCGCTGCCAGTGCGAAAGGAGCGAAACCCATAGCCGCACCGACGCCCGCACCGAAAGCACAGCCGCAGCCAGAAGCCGAGGCAGACGTGGCGCAAGCGGATGCTCCTGAATTTGAGATCTCCGCACAAGCTCCAGAGTGGAACCCGGACGAGGAGCCGCAATCGGGCAAGAAGAAAAAATAGGTTGCAGAATTTGTCCGGCCGCAACAAACGAAGCAGCAGCAAAACAACTGTGGTTGAGAGCCAGATTCGAGAGCCAGATTCAAGCTCCAAAGACTCCCGCGAAACATGCGGGACTCCAGACAAAAGGAAGCGTGCAAGTGGAACATCCGACCGTACTCATTATCTCCGACGACGTGGAATTTTCCCGGAGCATCACCGCGCGCTGGCAAACCGAGCGCAACGTACCCACGTTTACCATGCTCAGCGGAGATCTATGGCCACGCAGCGTCGATACTTTTGAGGTGGCCATTGTCGGTCCGCTGCGCCGCGAACTGCTCTCGGTGGTACTGGAACCGCTGCACTCCACCTTGCAGCCTTTGTTCTGCGTTTGCCAGGATGCCCGCACCGCGCAACTGGTGCGCGAGCGCTGGCCACGCACTTCGGTGCTTCGGCGTGACGAGAATTGGCTGGATGTCCTGATCCTGGCCGCAAGCGAAGCCGTGCGCAGGGCCGCAGCCGAAGCCCGCGCCCGCGCCGCCGAACAAACCTGCTCCACACTGGAATGCCACGCCATGCTCGGCCGCTACATGCTGGAGATGCGGCATGGGCTGAACAATGCACTGACTTCGCTGCTGGGCAATTCCGATCTGCTGCTGATCGAGCCCGGCAGCCTGTCGGCTCAGGCCCGGGCGCAGATTGAAACGATTCGTAACATGACGCTGCGCATCCATGAGGTGCTGCAGCGGTTTTCGTCGCTGGAAAAGGAAATGAACGTGGTCGCTCAGCAGGCGGAACGGGACTCGGGCAAAAGCCGCGTCGCCGCGGCCGCCGCAGGCGACTGAAGCAGAACCGAGAAACCGAGAACTGAGAACTGAGAACTGAGAACTCAACTCATCCTCCGGCGATATGCCATTCTGATATCGGTTGGCGGGCGTAACAGGTTTCTCGCTGCGTTTGTGGGGAAAGGCCCTATGCACAAGTTAGTCGCCACCAACACTATCCTGGAGCACGAGCTCTCGGAACTGCGCCTGCTCGTCGAGCGTCAAACCGGATTGGTTCTCGATTGTCCCAACAGCGCTCTGGCCGCGCATGTCGCGGAGTTTATCGAGGCCCAGGATTTGGCATCATCGGCCACGCTGCTGGAACGACTTCGCTCCTGCGAACAGGATCCTTCCAGTCTGCCGTCGTTGCTCGATGGTCTGATCAATACCAATACCGGATTCTTCCGCCATTCCGGAGCGCTGAACGCTCTGACTCGGCAGGTGTTGCCCCAGCTCTGCGCGCGCAAGTCCGCCGACGGTCCCAGCCCCGTGCGCATCTGGAGCGCGGGCTGCGGCACAGGTGAGGAAACCTACTCCATCGCCATGGCTGTCTGCGACGGAGTAAACCCCGCCAATTTAAGTTCCGCGATAAGCGGCAACGGCGCCAGTAACGGCAATGCAAACGGCAAGGCGACTACGCGAAGCGGAGGCATTGCCGACAATTCGCAGACCGCGCCAGCGCAATCCAATCTCAGCGCGGGATGCTCGATTCACATCGTAGGCAGCGACTTGCTGCCGTGCAGTGTCGAAGTCGCGGACCGCGGTGTGTATCCGCAATCTTCTTTGGACGGTCTGCCGCCCGCCACCATCCGCAACTATTTTTCGAAGATCGGTTCGCCCGCGGTTGTGCCGAGCTCACAGAACGACGCCGAGAGCGAAGTTCGGAACCAAACCAAGAATGCATTTTCTGGCGTGTCTCAGAACGCCTCCGTCAGCGCCGCGCATCTGCTGGTGAAGCCGCGCCTGCGCAGCCTGGTCAC
>PMSQ01000061.1 GCA_003168355.1 Acidobacteriaceae bacterium
CCTTTCATCAAGATCAATAGCACGGCGATTCCAGAAAATCTTCTGGAGAGCGAACTCTTTGGCTATGAAAAGGGCGCGTTCACCGGCGCAGCCGCGAGCAAGCCGGGTAAATTCGAGTTGGCGGACAAGGGAACCCTGTTTCTGGATGAGATCGGCGATGTTCCGTCGGTGATCCAGGTGAAGCTGTTGCGGGTGCTTCAGGAGCGCGAGTTTGAACGGCTTGGCGGCACGCGAACCGTGAGAGTGGACGTGCGGCTGATCGCGGCCACCAACCGCGATCTGCGCGAAGCGCTCGAGCAGGGCACGTTTCGCGAGGATCTTTACTATCGTTTAAACGTCGTGCCTATTGATATTGCGCCGCTGCGCCAGCGCAAGGAAGACATTCCGGATCTGGTGAATCTTTTTATCTCACGCTTTGCCGGGGATTCCGGCAAGCCGGTGAAAAGCATTACGCCGGAGGCGATGCAGATTCTGGTGAACTATCACTGGCCGGGGAATGTGCGCGAGCTGCAGAACATTATCGAAAGGGCCTGCGCGCTGGCGAAAGGCACGGTGCTGGAAGCGGCGGATATTCACCTGGATTTGCGTCCGGCGAAAACCACGAATGGCACCAGCCACTTCCTTCCTGAGGGCATGACGCTAGAACACTGGGAGGATGAAATGATCCGCGAGGCGCTGCGGCGCGCGAATGGGAATAAGAGTCAGGCGGCGCGGCTGCTGGGTCTGTCTCGGAATGCGCTGCGGTACCGGTTGTCTAAGATTGGGATTGCGGATGAAGGGGAGAAGGAAGCTTAACGAGTGCGACGGATTGGTTGGGTGACTATATGATGCCGCACGCATTCCATCGCAAGCTCCTCCGTCCCCGCGCAGTCCGTAGTGATGGGTTCGAGGTTGAGTTTAAGGGCATGGTTAGGGTCCGCTATTCAGAGCCGGGGAGGGCGGTAACGTTTTGCGCAGAGCCGGCCATCATTGAGCAAGGCGAATTCAAGGGGAGCCATGGGTGGCTGGTGGCAATCTCGCAACCTACCAAATGGGATGACGGAGCGACTTTGAGCGAGGCAGAGCGGGCGTTAGTTCAGGAACGTAGTAGGGAAGCCCTCAAGTTCATGGGCGTCCCGCATGTTACCGGCTGAATCCCGGTTAAAGAGAGATAACCGTGCTGGCTCAAAACCACCACCTTGGCCCATTGCGGCCACCGGCTCGGATTCGGCCGCTTCCGTTCCCTCGAAGATACCCATCTTATCCTCTGAAAACAAAAGATTTACTCGACTTGCCGACGCTTTAAATTTGGCATGGAAGTTGCTTCTCATGTAGTGAGTCAATTCTCTAAGTTCGGGTTCGCGTCCATATCAAAGATTTTGGAAGAGGTGGGTATGAATAACAAACTCATATCGAATTTGGCAGTCTTAGCTTTTGCGCTGGCTGGTGCGCTCTCGACCGGTGTTCAGGCGCAAACCACTGAGCCCGGTCCGGGACCGACCGAGCAACCGAATGCGCCGATGGAAATAGGACAGCCGCAGCAGCCGCCACAGCCCGGGCAACCGCCTCAGCCCGGTCAGCCGCAAGCCGGTCAGCCACCTCAACTCGGAGAAGAGGCTCAACCCGGCGGCCCATCCGGTGAGGGGCCGGCAAAGACTGATCAAGGTGTGGGCCGTATCAGCATGATTCATGGAGACGTGTCGACCCAGCGCGGGGATTCAGGTACGTGGTCGGCCGCCATCTTGAATCAGCCGGTAGTCAATGGCGACAAAGTTTCCACCGGGGCTGGCGGACGCGCCGAAGTGCAACTCGACTACGCCAACATTCTTCGCCTGGGATCGAATGCGCAGGCCAACATCGCGAACTTTACGCAAAAATACATCCAGATTCAGGTCGGGCAGGGCTTGGCCAATTACTCCGTCTTTGGTGAGGGCGAGGCTGAGCCGGAGATCGATACGCCTAATGTCGCAGTTCACCCCGCGCATAAGGATGGCATATTCCGCATCGAAGTGCGGCCCGATGGCGACAGCATCGTCATCGCGCGCAGGGGTGAGGCGCAGATCTCAACGCCACAGGGCATCGCCGAGCTCAAGCAGGGGGAGATGGCGACGGTACGCGGTTCCGGCGCCGATGCGAAGTACAAAATCAGCGCCGCTCCCGACCGGGATGACTGGGACCGCTGGAATGGCGAACGCGACCGCATGATCCACAATGCGGACGCCTGGCAGCACACCAACAAGTATTACGTTGGAGCGGAAGATTTGGACGCCAACGGGCAATGGGAGAATGCACCGGACTACGGACAGGTCTGGGTGCCGAATGAGCCCGACGGTTGGGCTCCGTACCGCGATGGAAACTGGACGTATGAGCCTTACTACGGCTGGACGTGGGTTGGCTATGAGCCCTGGGGCTGGGCGCCTTATCACTATGGGCGCTGGATGTGGTACGGCAATTCGTGGGCTTGGTGGCCTGGACCGGTCTGGGGCGGGGGATTTTACCGTCCGTTCTGGGCGCCGGCGTATGTATCGTTCTTTGGATTCGGAGGAGGCTGGGGCTTTGGTTTTGGATGGGGTGGCTGGGGCGGATTCGGCTGGTTACCGATCGGCCCTTGTGACCGCTTCTTCCCGTGGTGGGGTGGATATGGCGGTCGGTTCGGCGTCGTGGGTTTCAACAGATTTGGCACCCTCAACCGCTTCGGTGGGATCGCTCCGCTACACGGCGGCACGCGATTCTCGAACCTGGCGCACATCAACGATGCGCACATCGGAGGCGCGGTGTCGACGGTGGGTGCCGGGAAATTCGGAGCCGGCCGAACTACGGCGGTGGCTGCTACTCATGCCCAGTTGAGTGGCGCTCACATGATGACCGGCAACCTGCCAGTCGTGCCTTCGCGCGCCAGTTTATCGGCCAGTGGACGGGCGGCGGCTCCTTCGACAATTCACAACGGCGGGTCGCAGCATTTCTTCGGCACGCAAAGCACGGCGCGCCCGGAATCGTTCCGGCAGCAGACGGCGCACCTGCAACAGTCGATGCAGCAGAGCCACTTCAGTCCGGTGACGGCAGGGCGTTCGTCTGGCGCAGGCACCACGGAATCTCGTGGCACGTCGGCTGCAGCGGGAGCAAAGCCCAGTGCGGGCACGGCCCCGACAGGTAGGGAAATGTCAGCTAGGGAAATGAATGGTTCCGCAAGCCGTGCGGAATCGGCATCGTCCAACCGCGGGGAACCGAACCGCGGTGAATGGAAGACGTTTACGCCGCCATCGCATACTGCTGAGTCGGCAGATCGTGGAGGGAGTGGCGCGGAGGCTTCGAGCCGGGGCGAGAGCGGTAGCTACTGGAATCGCACGGCGCCGAGCTTCAGCTACTCGCGCGGATCGGGTTCGAGCGCCTACGAGCGAGGTAGTTCTTCGCGGCCACAGCTCAACATGAGGCAACCCATCGTGCAGCCGCGATCTTCTGGAAGCTATGGCGGCTACCACGGCGGCTATAGCGGAGGCGCTTCCCACAGCGCACCGGGTTCCGGCGGTAGCGGTCATTCTTCTGGTGGCGGCGGCCATTCGGGCGGCGGAGGCCACCACTAATCTGCAGACGTTGTTGATGTAAACGAAGTGAAGGTCAGAGGCAAGAAGGGCGTGCTAATCGGCGCGCCCTTCTTATGTGCGCAACCTCCCGAGGGGTACCCTCGAACTTGATTGAGCGGGCCAGCCCCGAGAGATTCGACAGCAATCTGAATCTCTACCACCTGCGCGCCCGCTACCACAACATGCTCACCGGTCGTTTCCAGACCATGGACCCATTGGCTGGGAGCGTCGCCGATCCCCGTACGCTGCACAAGTACCTCTACGCTGCCGGTAATCCGATCAATCTGATCGATCCCACGGGTCTAGGCCTTGAAGAGGACGAGATTATAGACGCGGAAGTGGTGGAAGAGACAGAAGTCTATGAAAACAAGTTCACCTGTATTGAAGATGCATTTGAGCAACTAGAGGATTTGGAATTTGCTCTTAGCTATTTACCCGAAGGCTACAACGCATCATCCGGAAAGAGCTTTCAGGCACTGATTAATTGTGCCAAGAAAGGGCGATGAGCAGTTTGATATACATTTAGGATGACGGGGCGAGGAGATAACATGTCGGAGTTGATTTCCGCTAATGCCGGGAAAGCGGAGGAAGCCGAAAGATCGGGAGATCTCGATACCGCCTATCGGTTTTGGCTGGAGATTTCATCGAGAAACGAGACCCCAGAGGCGTATTTTCAGCTATCGCGTATCGCATTTATGTTAGGGAAATGGCAAATGGCTGAAAGTGCGCTGTTGCGCACCTTGGAGGGCGGCACAAATTCCCCGATAGCAGTAGGAATGCTCGGAGCCCTGTTTCTAAAACGCACAGACGGTGACCGCGCAAGCAATCTTGAGGCAGCTAGAACGTGGCTCTCGCGATCTGTGGAAATTGCCAAAGCTGCTCCAACTTTGTGTCTTCTTGGGTGGGTCTATTTTTTTCTCAAGGAAAAGGAAAAAGCGGAGGAGGCATGGCGGACAGCGATAGAAGTGGATGACCGGTGTGAGGAGGCTTACTTCAACTTGGGTCTTCTCGCCAACGGGGCGGGCGACCCGGAGGAGGAGGAAAGGCTACTACGGAAATCTATCCAGATAGATCCTCAGTTCCTGAGGGCCCATGTGCAACTTGGTGCAGTCTTGCTAAGACAGGGAAGAAAGTTAGAAGCAGAAAGCGAGTTCCGTCGTTGTCTAGAGATTGATCCAACAGACAAAGCGGCCAGATCATATTTTAGTCAGGCGGGCGGTTTTGGTCCGGGTAATGAGAAATGAAGTAGGGGGCTGGCCCAGACTAAATCTACCCGGAGGGTGGGGGCTGGCCCAGACTAAATCAACCCCGAGGGTGGCCCTCGATAAGAGTGA
>PMSQ01000183.1 GCA_003168355.1 Acidobacteriaceae bacterium
CCACGTAATAAGAGAACGCGGTCCGACTGCCGAAGAGGATTCCAGCAAGTACGGCGAGAAAGAGAAAGAGACGACCCCTACGGCGTGGCCGTCCCGTCAGCGCCGGCGGCCAGTCAATGGACTCAGGCATTATTTTCATTCACTCCGTTAGTCATCCGCATGATACTCCCTTCGCCGTCGTTAGTTGCCCCATGACTTGCCTCACAAAGCGCTCCCAGGCCCTGCTGGAGTTCGCTTTGGGCGTAAAGGACAGGACCTGCAGCAGTTCGTCGAGCGGGGTCGGTCTCGCTAAAGCCTCATGACCACCATCAGTAATTTCGATTGGACTCGGTGTGCGCGCGCACCTAGAGTTAATCCACGGATGGAGGCACGCGCGCAGGCGATGCCGACTGCGGGTGTGGGCTTGTCGGTTAACGATACGCATCGTAGAAGCATCGTCTCTCAGGGTGAAAACGCCAGAGGGTCGTATCAAGCTGGCGGGGATGCTCAAGTAGGTGCTCCGACGGACGTGACCAAGAGTACTACCCAAAAAACGTAGAGGTGAGAATAAGATTAGGAATGGAACCTGAGAGCCTGGAATTGGAACAGAATCACGACGGAGTTCAAGAGTCTGAGGTAACCAGCCATGTGCGCGAGGTCACGCGCGTCCTCACTCTGGAGGAGATCGCCAACCTCGCGGCGGAGGAGGGCCAACCTGCCGAGACCCTGATGAACGTCGTCGCATTGATTGCCAAGCGTTTTCAGACTGAGGTTTGTTCGGCATACCTGCTCGAGCCCGATCGGGCTAATTTAGTGCTGGCCGCAACCGTGGGCCTGCAGCGGGATTGCATCGGCAATCTACGCATGGCAATCAACGAAGGATTGGCCGGCCTGGTGGCGGAACAGGTGCGGCCCGTCGCGGTGGAGCAGGCGCACAATCACCCGCGTTTCAAATACTTTCGGGAAGCCGGCGAAGATGCCTACCAGTCGTTCCTCGGAGTTCCACTGATTGACCGAGGGGTTCTGCAGGGCGTTCTGGTGGTTCAAACTATCGAGCCTCGGATTTTCCGCGAAGATGAGATTCACATGCTGGCCCGGGCGGCGGCCCAGGTGGCGCCGGTGGTGAGCGAGGCGCGGACGCTGGATCGCTTCATCGCTCCCGCGCAAGAACGTCTCTGGGCACTGGCTCGCAACCTGTGGTGGACTTGGGACCACGATGCCGTAAGCTTATTCCGCGATCTCGACCCGGTGCGGTGGAGGCAGTTAAACCAGAATCCGGTTTCGCTGCTGGCGGAATTCCCGCTGGCGAAACTGGAGAGTCGCGCCGCGGAACTCGTACTGCACAGCCGCATTAACTACGCTTATCGCAGGTTGCAGGAGTATTTGCAGGCAGACCGGACCTGGGGAGCCCGGCACGCCGGAGTCTTGCGGCCCTGCCCTGTCGCCTATTTCTCCGCCGAATTCGGAATACACGAATCGCTTCCCGTCTATTCCGGCGGCCTCGGTGTCCTCGCCGGAGACCATATTAAGAGCTCGTCCGATCTCGCCATTCCGCTCGTCGGCATCGGATTGTTTTACGGGCAAGGATATTTTCGCCAGCGCCTGGATCGTGACGGTTGGCAGCAGGAAGAATATCTGGAGACCGACGTCAATCAATTGCCCTTGGAGATCGCGATCGGCAAGAACGGCCAGCCAGTCGCGGTTCAGATCAAAACCCGCGACGGTTCCATTCATGCCAAAGTCTGGCGCGTGAAAGTTGGACGCTGCGACTTGTTTCTCCTGGATTCCGATGTAGAAGGGAACGCTCCGGACGACCGGGCGCTGACATCCCGTCTTTATGGCGGAGACGCGCGCACTCGAATTCGGCAGGAGTTGGTGCTCGGCGTTGGAGGTTTCCGCGCCCTCACGGCCATGGGGATCACGCCGGGAGTGCTGCACTTGAATGAAGGGCACAGCGGATTTGCCGTGCTGGAAGCGCTCCGCACCCGCATGCAGGATGAAGGTATCGGCTTCGATGTCGCGGTGCCCCGCGTGTCCCGCGAAGTGGTCTTCACCACCCACACCCCCGTGCCCGCCGGTCACGACCGCTTCGATGCGGATCTGATCGAAGAGCACCTTGGACCTCTGCGCGAAGAGCTCGGTCTTTCTCCGGAAAGCCTGATGGGGTTGGGACGCGAGAAGCCCAGCAACCAACAGGAGACGTTTTGCATGACCGTCCTGGGCCTCCGGCTCTCACGCCGGGCCAATGCGGTGTCTGCCCTGCACGGCGAAGTTTCGCGCGCAATGTGGACCGGGCTCTGCCCCGGCAAGCCGGAAGACGAAGTTCCCATCGGACACATCACTAACGGAGTTCATGTTCCTTCCTGGCTCGCTCCGCAGATGTTCCGCCTGTATGACCGCCATCTCGGTACGAATTGGCACCAGCGCAGCAGCGACGCGCGCACCTGGGAAAACATTGAGAACGTGGATGACGGCGAACTTTGGGAGACGCACCTGAGCCTGAAATCGCAGCTTCTCGAGTTTGTGCGCCGCCGCGCCGTGGAACAAGCCAGGCGCCGCTCTGAATCCCGCGAGGCGTTGCAGAGACTCGGCAGCGTACTCAGTCCAGACGCACTGACCATCGGATTCGCCCGCCGCTTCGCCACCTACAAGCGAGCCAACCTGATTCTGACCGACATCGAGAACCTGGCCTCCATGGTCAACGATCCTAAACGCCCGGTGCAGTTCGTCTTTGCCGGCAAAGCGCATCCCCATGATGAAGGGGGGAAGAAGGTATTGCAGCAGATTGCCGAATTGATGCGCAACGCGCGCTTCGCCGATAAGTTTGTCTTTGTCGAAGACTATGACATCAACGTCGGGCGTTATTTCGTGCAAGGCGTCGATGTCTGGCTGAACAACCCGCGACGTCCCCTCGAGGCGTCAGGTACAAGCGGTCAAAAGGTCGTGTTGAATGGGGGACTAAACCTCTCTGTTCCCGATGGCTGGTGGGCCGAGGCCTATGACGGCATGAATGGATTTTCCATCGGGACAGGCAGAACACACTCCGATATGAATGTCCATGACAAGCGCGACGGAGAGGATCTGCACCGCACTCTTCGGGAAGAAGTGATCCCGTTGTTCTACCAGCGTGATCGAGACGGTTTGCCGCGTGGCTGGATCAAGCGCATGAAGCGCACCATCCGCACTCTCGGCTGGCGCTTCAATGCCGATCGCATGGTGATGGACTATACGCTGAAATGCTACGTTCCCGCAGCCGGCGGCACATCGAGCGACTTGCGATCCTCATGGTAACGGCGCTCGGCGGAACGAGCTGGGTCGTGAAGCGGCTTGGCTCTCGATCTTAGGTCTCAGTTGCTGGGTCTTGGGTCTCAGGGGCTGTCTTAGAGTTTTGCCCGGAGACCGAGCACCTAGAGACCCGGCGGACGGAAGGAGTTGCCTCATGCACCATGCGATCGTAATTCTGCAGAACGACCCGGCGCGCGCGGAGAATCTGGTCTCCGGGTTCAAGTCGGTCTCAGAGGCTGTGTTTATTGTGCAGTCCTTGCCAGAACTTCAAGCGCTGGTATCCCAGTTTCCCATTCCAATCGGAGTCCTGGACCTGGAGTTGATAACTTTTCAAGAAATCGTCCACCTGCGCCGCCAACTGGGCATGGAAATCGTTTGCACTCACCACACCCCGGACGACGGGATGTGGACCGAGGCCATGGATGCGGGCGCAATCGATTGTTGCTTTGACGATGATGGGCCGGCCATCTGCCGCGCCATTCACCAGACCTCGACGACCGGCAGTCGGGCCGTGTCGTGAAAACAAAAAGAACAACTTGTTGTCGGCGGGAGAGTCTCGGTTGGCGCTTCAACCCGTGCGGAGCTGTCTGAAACCGTTACTTCGTCGCGACCGGTTTCCGTGGTCATTCGGGGTCATTCTGACTTTTCGCTTGCGGCAAAGCGGCGGACCATACATTCCGAGTTGCCGGCTATCCGGGACCTTCATCTACTAGCGTGATTCGGAAGCTGACTCCCAATCCAGCTATCGACGCGGGCTTCCAGCATGTCGAGCGGCAGGCTTCCTCCACTGAGGATCTCATCATGGAAGGCCCTGATATCGAAGTGGGGGCCAAGTTGCTGCTTGGCACGATTGCGGAGATCGAGAATCTTGAGCTTACCGATCTGGTAGCTGAGGCCCTGAGCCGGCCATGCAATATACCGGTCAACTTCAGCTTGGATCGTAGGCTCATCTGCGGCGCCGCTTTCACGGAAGTAGGCGACTGCGTGTTCACGGGTCCAACCTTCGGAGTGAATGCCGGTGTCGACAACCAGGCGAACTGCACGCATCAACTCCAGATTGAGCCGTCCGTAATCTGACGACGGATCCTGGAAAAATCCGATCTCCTTACCGAGCGCCTCCGCATAGACCGCCCAGCCTTCAGCGTATGCGTTGTTGATGACGTGAAGACGAAACTCCGGCAGACCGGTGAGCCGCTGCTGGATGGAAATCTGCAAGTGATGGCCGGGGATACCTTCGTGGTAGGCCTGCGTCTCGTCGCTGAGCAGTTTTCGATGGGCATAGTTGGAAGTAGCTACGACAACGCGAGCGGGCCGTGATCCATCCGGGGTGCCACCAATATAGTGAGTGGGATTGTTAGGTTGGGAGGCAGGCACAGCTTCCACAGTCAGCGGCGTTTTCGGGAACACTCCGAAGAGTTCGGGCAGCCGTGGCTGCATTTGGCCAACGTAGCGGCGGAAGTCTTCCACGATCTGATCCGCAGATTTCGGTATGTATTTAGGATCACTATTGAGCGCGGCGCGAAAGCTGCTCAGGTCTTTGTAGCCTGCATTGATCGCAAGATTGGTGAGCAGGCCATTGATTCGTTCGACCTCATGAAGTCCGAGCGCATGAATCTCCGCCGGGGACATGTTTGTGGTGGTTTGCTCTCGAATGGCTTGCTGATACCGCCGGGCACCATCCGGCATGCTGTTCAGCCCGATTGTAGTGCGGCCGTGCGGAGCGTAGTCCTTTGCGATGAAATCCGCGAAGCGGTGATAAGCGGGCAGCACCTCCGAGTTCACCGCCTGCTCGATCTCTTCCGTCAAGCGCTTCTGGTCTTCCGCAGAGATTGAAGCGGGAAACTTCTTCGCCGGGGCCAGGAATGGATTTTCGGAAATCGTGCCCTCGCATTGAGCCGTTATTTGCTCGAGCAGAATCCGGACCGGCATCAGTCCGTCTTTCTTTCCCTGGCGGAGCACGTCGATCGTCTGCTCGAAAGCACGGGGGATTTGGTGGAGACGGGCAATGTAATCTTCGTAATGCTTAACCGTATCCAGCGGTACGGAGTTCGGAAGATCGGCAAGGCTGTTGTGGATGCCTTGCATTTGCGAGATGGGCATCTCATAATCCTTCAGCGCGTAATCCGCAATGCGATTATCCAGAACGTGAAGCAGGAGATCGTGTGAGAGACGATCCTGCTCGGGAAATCCCTCCGTAGAAATGGCTGCGAGCTTCTCGCGATACTCACGATCGAATGCGTTTTGCTTAATGCTGGCTGCCAGAGAGTAGTCATCCAGCATTGCGTTATCCCGGTAGTCTCCCCTGGCAGTCTCGCTCTCTGGAGAAGTCCTCAAGTCATCTTCGAACTGCTCCCTGAACAGATCGTTTTGAGCGGCCAGACGAGCCGCCACGGACTTGGTCGATTGCGACGAAATGTGAAGGTCCGGAAAAGGTGCATTCTTGACTTGCCCTACTACCGAGCCAAACACGCCTTGTAGGAACAGGCAGGCCAGGCTAAAGGCCGAAAACGATTTTGCAACTGTGCATGCCGAGAAGAGGTGATTAGCGAGGTTTGACCGACAGAGGAGCATATGTACCTTTCATTTTTGCCGGTGGTTACAACCACGCGGTTCCGCACCTTCTGAAACGAAATAATACATGCGCCATCAGGATCACGTCACATCAGCAGAGGTTTTATAAGCGCGCTTGTACAGGCGTGGTCGGGCCGGGATCTCATAAGAGCAAGAGCCTGCAGATATGGTGTAACCGAGAAGGAAAGCGTGCTCGCTTATTCGGTCACCGTAACAATCTGGTTGGCCGTGATGTGCTCCAGGGTCCGGACAACGCCGCTCGGGAAAGTCACGGTCAAGCGGTTTACTTCTTTCTCTGTGTTCAGACCGAAGTGCGCTTCCTGGAAGTTCTGCGACATATAAGAAGTTTGTCCCCCGATTTCCTGGCTCCGCGTCACGCCGCCAGCCTGGATTTCTACCTTTGTCCCAAACCCTGTGCGATTGGACTTCGTACACTTCACACGAACCTTAATCCAGTTCTTTTTGTTACCGCCGTCGTTCCGCAAAAGTTGCGGGCGCCCCTCCTGATTCACAATGAAAACGTCCACATCCCCATCGTTGTCGTAGTCCGCAAAGGCCGCCCCTCGGCCGACGTGCGCCTCTTGAAATGGCGCGCCACTTACGGCACCAACCTCAAAGAACCCATCTTGCGGACTCTTCTGCCAGAACAGATGATTCTTCATGGGGACCAGATGGCGAGGGTCCTTATCGTCCTGAAATGTGCTTCCATTCACCACGAATAAATCGAGCTTGCCGTCGTTGTCGTAGTCGAAAAATGAAGTTCCCCAACCGATGAAGTTCCGCGAAATCGGTCCCAAACCCACTGTCTCCGCGATATCTCCAAAGAATAGAGGCCCGGTCTTGTGAGTTTCCCCGGGAATGGACTGCAGATTGTCAAAGAGCGCATTCTGCTGGTAGATCCAGTGGGTAACGAAAATATCGGGATCGCCATCGTTGTCCCAGTCGCCGATGGCAATCCCCATCTCGCCACGAAAGTCCGAAACGCCTGCCTCGCGGGTTATGTCTTTGAACTTGCCGTTGTGCAGATTCAAATAAAGTTTGCTCCCCCAGAGGTCATTGGCGACATAGAGATCAGGCCAGCCGTCGCCGTCGAAGTCGTACCACGCTGCCGAAAGGCTGCGGCCGGTCGGGTCATCCACACCAGCCTGTTTTGCCACCTCTTCAAAGGTTCCATCGCCTTTGTTGTGAAAGAGCAGCTTGCGTTCGGGGGGATAAGCCGACGGATTTAGAGTGAAGGGCACCAGTGTGCTGTACTGCATCGAGGGCCTGTTCACGTCCTCCGGGTGGAGTTGATACTTCACGTAGCCGCAGATAAACAGATCCACATTGCCGTCGCGGTCGTAGTCTCCCCACGCTGCTCCTGTCCAAAAACCACGGTACTTATCCAGTCCGGCCTTTTTGGTTACATCCGTAAACGTTCCGTCGCCATTGTTGTGATAGAGAACGATGCGGTCAAAGCTGGTGACGACCAGATCAAGATAACCGTCGTTGTCATAGTCAGCCCAAGCCGCCGACATGCCGATGCCTTTGAACCCAACTCCGGCCTTCTCGGTGACATCGGTAAAGGTCCCGTTCCGGTTGTTGTGGTAAAGGCGGTTACCTCCCGGTGAGTGAGCCAGTTCTTCCGCCGTGGCAGTCAGGGGCGCCGCTACGTCAACAACGTAGAGATCGGGGTAGCCGTCGTTGTCATAGTCCCCCCAAGCTGCACCGGACCCCATATCTTCGGGCAACTGCGTTGAACGCACACCGTGGAAGTGCTGAAAGTGGATTCCAGCCTGTTCGGTTACGTCGGTAAAGGTCACGGGCGGGTAATCTGCTGGAAGATCGCGGAGATGGTTTACAGGCGTCTTCGCCACGTGCCTGGCGGGATTGGGCAGGCCGCTGTCCTGGGCCACCAACAGCGTGCCCACGAATAACATCAGCGCGCTCAAGACGCGATTCCGCCTTGAGGCTGAGCACAGATACCTTCCTGCTCGCCAATTAATCGATTTCACGTTCGGCCGTTGGTTTCACTATTGAACTATACCGGTTGTTACTACCGACACGGGAGCGGTTCCAGTGTTGAAGGGTGAACCCGCGACCGGTGTTAGCGCTCCCGAGGCCGGGTTGATGGAGAAGGCCGAAACAGTGTTATCCCCCTGGTTCGTCACATACACGAAGCTTCCAGACATATCCACCGCTACAAAAACAGGACCATTGCCCACGGCAAACGGCGAACCAGGAATGGGAGACAAGGCTCCAGTGGTTTGATTGATCGTGTACGCCGATACATTATTGGATCCCTGGTTTGCAACGTAAACGAACCTTCCGCTGGGATCCACCGTGACGGACAGCGGACTCTGTCCTGTGGCAAACGGAGATCCTGCCACCTGAAATTGACTAATTGTTGAGATGACATACAGGGAGTTGGTTGTGACATCCGTGACAAGTGCGAACCAGCCGGCGGGGTCCAGAGCAAGCGAACTTGGAGAAGGACCAACCGTTATCGTGTTGTCGGGGGGAATTATCTGCCCTGTGGTCGTCGGACCGAACAGGGGATAGTTGTACACGTACAAGTGTCCGTTGCTGCAGCTTTGTGTGCACTTGTCAAAATAATAATCGAAACTTGCAACCGTATAAGTATGCCCGCCCACAGAGTCAACAGCCACGCCCACTGAGCCATTCTCCGATGCGTAAACGGGAGAGCCGGGCAAAGTCGTCAGGCTCCCGGCCGGCACGTTGATGGAATCGCCCCAAATATTATCGTCCTGGTTATCCACGACGTAAACGAAGCTGCCCGATGGGTCAACCGCGATGCCAAAAGGACTCGAACCCACCGGGAAAGGCGACCCGAGAGCTGCCGTCAACGTGCCGGTACCAGGATCGATGGTGTACGCGGAAACACTCCCCGCGGGCGCCGCGCACGCAGTGTCCGAACAATTGTTTGCTGCGTACAAGAAAGGACTCCAGGGATCCAGGGTAGTCGCTACGGGCGAGAGTCCTTCCGCAAACGGCGAGCCTGGGAGCGGGCTGAGGGCACCGGAAGACGGGCTAATTGAGTATCCCGAAATATTGTTGGCGCCGTTTGTTCCGCCCCCGCCAGCAACATATGCAAATTGCGGAGTATAGGTTACACCTGTTGGTCCTTTACTGATCGCAAGTTCGTTGAATCCAGGTGCGCCTGGAATGTTCCCCAATGAGGTCAGGCTGCCCGTACTGCTATTTAGACCGAAGACAAGGACATTAGAGCCAAGGATATTGGTTCCTCCCGAAGCGTAAACAAACTGGCCGGAGGGATCGACAGCGACGAAGGAGACGAAGCTTTCCGGCGCGACATAGGGAGCATCGGAAAGCTCGGTCAAGGCTCCGCTGGCCGCGAGCGCAAAACCATCAATCAGATTGCTGTCATAGGTTACGTAGACAAAGCGATCGGTCGGATCGACAGCGATGGAGTCGGCAATACCGGAAATGGAGAAAGGTGAATTGTTCACTGGCGTTAGGGCGCCTGACGATGCATTGATCGAAAACACCGAAATCGACGAATTGGAGGAACCGCAGCCGTTGGCCTGGGCAATGTGCCTAACGGAGTCAGCGCCACCGCAATCGGCTTTGGGTGTGGATTTTTGCTGGGCAACAGAAACCAGTGTGGCAGCCTTAACTTTCGCTGCACGTGACACCGCGCCTTCCCCTGGCAGTAATAGGGGCACAGCGTCACCAAAGTTGAGCGACCGACCAACCGTGTCGAAGATATAGGGCCGCCCTTCTGTCATATGCATCGTCGCACTCAGAGAGTTGAAGCCTTCCAGCGGGAAAGGCTCAAGCGACGCGAGCAGTAAAGTACCGTTTGAACTGAACTCTGGGAGAGCCGGTGGCGAAACCTGCGAAGATGAAGTGTTCTGACCTTCATTTGCCACCAAGACAAACTTGCCCGACGGATCCACAGTGATGGACTGAGGATTTGTCCCTGTCGCGAAAGGCGATCCCGGTACCGGACTCAGAGCCCCACTATTGGGGTCGATCGTGAAAGCAGAGACTGTTGATTCGCCGCTGTTCATGACATAGACAAACTGGCCAGAGGGATCGACAACCACCCGCAGCGCGCCGGTGCCCGCGCCAAACGGAGAACCCGAAACCGGCGTCAGTCCTCCGCTCGGCCCAATTGCAAAGCCAGACACCGTTTCGTCCTCTCCATTTACTACGTAGACAAATCTACCCAATGGGTCGGTCGCAACCGCATTCGGATAGTTTCCCGTAGCAAACGGCGATGAAGTAACAGGCGTCAGAGAGCCGTTGGCGCCGATTGTATAGGCCGACAAGGTGTTAGGTACGCTTGTTGAAGTTGTGTTCGCTATGTAGAGGTACTGGCTCGCCGGATCCGGAGCAAAGGCCAGTGAGTCTCCTGATTCCAGAACGAAGCCGAGCGAGCGGAGTTGACCCGTGGCGGCATTCACCGAGTAGACCGAAAGGGTGCCTACGCTGCCGTTATCCGGGTAGTTGTTCGTGTATACGTATCGGGGAACCGCCGACTGGGCCGAGTTGGTGACGATCACGCTCGCTGAACCGGTGGCGGATCCGGAGGTAGCAGTAACGGTGGTGGATCCCATGCTCACCGCGGTAACAAGGCCCTGGCTACTGACCGTGGCTACGCTGGGAACAGAACTTTCCCAAGTTGCGGTCTGAGTTACATCTTGCGTAGTTCCGTTCGTGTTGGTAAGCGTAGCCTTAAACTGGAATGAGCTCCCCTGCTGGATCAGATCCCTTCCTGGACTCAAAGTCACCGTAGGAACTGCCGCCGTTATCGTCAGTATCGTCGAATTGCTGATCGCTCCGGCGGTCGCTGTGATGGTAGTCGTGCCCACGCTCAGTCCGGTCGCAAGTCCCTGGGTATCAGAAGTATTGCTGATTGTCGCCACGGCCGAGTTTGATGAACTCCAGGTCACTATTGCCGTTATGTTTTGCCCAATCCCGCTTGTAGCAGTGAACTGCTGAACCCCGATTGGAATTGTGACATTTGTGGGCGTTATCACCACTGCGGTTACTGCAGCCACAACCGTCACATTGGAACAAGCCTCGATTTGATAAATGGCGCATATCGTCACCGTGCCCACGCTCACCGCGGTGACCACACCCTGGCTTCCAGGCGCATTGCTGACGCTCGCCACCAAATTGTTTGTGGAAGTCCAGGTCGCGCCTGTGGTTACGTTCGGTGAAGTTCCATCCTGGAACGTCGCAACGGCCGAAAACTGCTGAGAATTCCCCGCAAACATCGAAGCTGTGGTGGGCGCGATCGTCAGGCTGGTTGGGCCAACGGTCTGTACCGTCGCCGTGTTGCTGAGCGCGCCACTCGTGGCCGTGATCGTCGCGACACCCACGACGACCCCAGCGGTCACCACTCCCTGGCTGCCCGCCGTGTTGCTTACGGCGGCGACGGCTGGATTTGAGGAACCCCACTGTGCCGATGTCGTAAGATTTTGTTGACTTGCGTTGGCAAAGGTTCCGATCGCTGTAAGCTGCTCCTGTTGCCCTCCGATGTGGATGGAAGAGCTGGCAGGCGAAATGGCAATGGATTCCAATATTCCAGCCGTCACGGTGAACACTGTGCTGGAACTCGCGGATTGTCCGCTGACTGTAACAGAGATCAAACCGGTGGTTGCCGTGGAAGGAACGGTAACCGTCAGAGAGGTCGCGGTCGCTGCCGAAACGCTGGCAGTGACTCCGTTGAATTGCACGGCATTCGAGGAAAGCGTCGTGCTGAAGCCCTGACCCTGAATCGTCACGCTTTGTCCGAGAGGTCCGCTCTGCGGCGTAAAGTTTAGAATTGCCAACCCATTGGCGGGAGGAAGCGTTGACCGCGTAATCGAGAGTAGGTTTCCAACGGCATCGTAGGTATAGGTAGCGACGTTTCCATTCTGATCCACTGCGCGGATGAGTTGACCCAGGTCATCATAGAAGTACTGAATGCCGTTGTTCTGGCCAACAAGCGGCAACGCGACCGTGAACAACAGCAGAATGATCACGGCGCCAACTCTTGCTGCTCGGTACAACCGTAATGTCCCATTATCGGGCATGTAATTTACCGCATCGCCACTTGAACCAAACACCCGGTGCGCTGCCGTATTTGACGACTTGGAAATCGAGACTTGCGGATTTCAGGGTGGTCAACTGCACCGCGCATAATGATTCCCTTGCGCAAATCGGTTGCGGCTGTCAACTCGCAGGCGAGCATAGAGTTCCGTTCTGTTCGTCGTTAAAGCCCTTAGTGATATTCGCAACGTTGGCTGCCGGCAAAGACGGGTAATTTGGGTCCATCGGAATGGTAGGACCATAGTTACTAAACCCCGCCGCGTACGCGTTCGCGGCTGCCAGCGTCTCCGAAAGCGAGAATCCTGCGGCACTCATATAATCCCCGAATGCATAGTTCGCATAGGCGGTTGATCCCCCCGCTGCCTGCGCATCGAGTGAACCACCGCGATGGAAACTTGCAAGGTTGTATAAATTCAGTGCCACACCGGCTGCTGCCTCTGGAGGGTAGCCGCTCGTCTCCATGACCTGCACGATGAGTCCCTTCGCCTCATAATCAGTAGGACTCGGAGCTTTTCCTGTCGGGGAGCATGGGTTCGGCGGCGGACACATTCCGGATGGATCAGCGAAATTAAGCGGACTATTACCCACGTAGGAGTAGAGGTTAATACCCGCCGCGAACCCACTCGGGTCTTCGCTGATAAACCTGCCGATTTTCGGGTCGTAGTATCTGGCACGGTAGTAGTAGAGACCTGTTCCATCATTTTCCCGGCCGGTGTATTGATTGGAATTCGTTGACGCACCGGTGGAGGTGGTGTTGCCAAAGGGCTCATACGTGTACTGCGCTATGGTGCTGCCGCCCCCTCCCACCAGGGCGACGGTGCCACCCAGCGCATCGCGCAAAAAGTCTCCGGTTCCCGATCCATCCGTCCGTTGGAAGTACTCATCCATACCCAAGCCGTCCAGCATGTTTGCGGACGGAGATCCTCCCACCAACTCCTGGACAGAATTTGTTCTATCGTAAACATAGCTGGTCGTCGTGACGCCGATGGTCTTGCTGACGCGCCGCCCGAATGGGTCATACTTGAAGCTTGCCGACACCCCTCCGCTGATGGCTACCAGCCGGTTCCGCGCGTCCCAGGTGTACGAATTAACTCCGTCCGATGTTAAGTTCCCGTTCGCATCGTAGGTGAGATTGCTGCCGCCCCACTGCGTGACTTGGTTATTAGCATCGTAGGGGCCAGCTGAAGCAGCAGCCGGCAATCCCGTCCGCGCAAAACTCCCGCCCACCGCGGCCCGTCGCCCGTCGGCATCGTAGCCATAAGTTAGATTTCCAAGAGTTGTGCTGCCCAGTTGATAGCTATCCGCAGTCAATTCGGAAGCAGCATCGTAGGCGTAATTGGTAGCGACTCCATTCGGCAACGTCAATGTTGTGCGCCGCCCGTCTGCATCGTAGGCGAAAGTTATTACCGAACTGTTCTGCATCATCCGTGTCAGCTCGTTGTCGGCGTCGTACGTATAAGCGACGGTTGGCTGCCCCGAAACTTGCATCGATATTCGGCGCCCGGTGGCATCGTAGGCATAACTGACACTTCCGTTCGCGGCGTTTTCGAGAACCATCCGGTCCAGCAAGTCATAGTTGCGGGAAACTGGTCCCGTCATGGAGTCGATCGCTTGCGCGAGGCGGTTCACGGAATCGTAACTGTAGTTCACCGATCCCCCTCCCGAACCGTAGTTTGCTGACATCTTCCGGTTCAGGACGTCGTAGGTGTAGTTGGTGACTGTTCCCCGGCGATCGGTAAACTGCGTGAGGTTTCCGTTGAAGTCGTGATGGTACGTTTCGATGTGCGCCAAGGCGTCAGTGCGAGTGGAGAGCCGGTTCATTGAATCGTAGCTGAATTTGGTCGCGTTCCCCGCCGGATCGGTGACGCTGAGCAGATTCTCGTTCAGATCATAGGCATCGGAGATCCGGTTGCCCGCCGCGTCGGTCGTACTCGCCAGCTTGTTCAGAGGATCGTACTGATACTGCGTGGTTTGCCCCAAGGGAGTAGTTAGGGCAATCCGCCGTCCAATACCGTCGCTGACGTAACTTGATACTCTCCCCAATGGGTCGGTGACACTGCTGACAAATCCATTGGAATAGGAATATTGCATCACGTTTCCCAGGGGATCAGTGGAACTCACCTTTTCGCCAAATGGATCGTAGCCATACGAAGTCTGCCGCCCTAACGGATCTTTGACGCTGAGCAGGTTTCCGTGGCCATCGTAGCCATAGGTAGTCACATTCCCCAATGGGTCAGTCGCGCTGGTGAGTTTGTTATATGTCGGATCGTAAATGTATGAGGTCGTGGTAGGGCCAACCACATCCGCTGACCCTCCGCCCACGGATTCTCCGGATGGCACCGCCTCCAGGAGTGTAACGCTGCTCGTGTTTCCGGCAGAGTCATAGGTATACGCCGTGGTGCGCTGCAGAGGATCAGTAACGCTCATCCTCTGGTTCGTCGCCGGATTTATGTTATAGACGGTTTGGTTGCCCATGGCATCCGTCAGAGATTCAAGGAATCCCGCGGGGTTGAAGTAATAAGTACTCGTATTAAGCCGCGGGTCTGTAACCGTGGTAACGCTGACCGGACTTGTCGGAACCAGCGGATTCAGCAGCGTATATGCGTATTGAGTGACTCCACCGTCTGGCGCCGTCTGTTGGATAACGCGCCCGTTCGGATCGTAGAGGTTCTGATACGTGTTACCCAGCGCGTCAGCTATGGTGAAGAGTTGGTTCTGACTGTTGTAGGTATAAGTAGTGACTCCTCCCTTCGGATCTGTGACGGTGGCCAGTTTTCCGATCGAATTGTAGGTGTACGAAACGGAGCGGCTAATCGGATCCGTGATCGACACGATGCGTAAGGTGCCATCATAGCGAAGGGTGAGCGCACGTCCGGCGGGATCGACGATCTGATCGATTTCACTGGGCACACCCTGGTCGTGCACGATCGTTGTCGTATTCCCATTGGGGTCAGTAATGGACATCAGGAAGCCGACCCAGGGCTGTCCTTCCAATAGCGGTTGGAACTTATATATTGTTCCATCTTTCCAGCGGAGTGTGCCGGAGCAGGGAATGCCATAGCCGTTGAAGCTGTTACATTGAATGTTGCTGATGGTCGCGCCGGCGACGGTCGGTATCGAGGAAGTTGTAAACGTTCCGCCGACCTGCCCAGAGAACCAGAATTCATTCCCATCCGGCGTCAACAAACCGACTACACTCAGCGCCCCGGGAGACACAGTAGAAACAAAGCTGGTGTCCAGAGAGTAGTTGTAATTGTGATTCGTCCCGAGACCGAAAGGCCCATTCGTCCCGATACCTGCAGGGCCGGTCGTCGTAGCCATTTCGCGGTAGGTTCGAGCGAATGCAATTTGCCCGAGCGCGCTGCCGAAGGCGATGTCGGTCTTGGTTTCCACCAAGATTCCTGATCCGAAGTCAACCGGGTCTCCCGCGCAAGGGCAGTTGGGATCGGGGCTGGGATTGTTG
>PMSQ01000124.1 GCA_003168355.1 Acidobacteriaceae bacterium
CAGTCGTTCGCGGTAACCCGCGAACGCATCCGCCAGATCGAAGCCAAGGCGCTGCGCAAGCTGCGTCATCCGTCGAGATCGCGGAAGCTGCGGGCGTTTATGGATGGAGTCAGGGACTAGCCCCACACACTCGTCATTCCGAATTGGGCCGAAGGCCCGACGAGGAACCTGCTTTTCGCGGCATGAGGCAGATGCCGTTGACATAGTCGTCTCGGCTGGTAGGATTGGAGTTGGCAGGCGTCGTCCAGTACCACTAAGCGTTTGGCAAACGTCGTTCGTACGAAAGCCCCGAGTGAATCTCGGGGCTTTGCTCTTGGTGCCTCGTTCGTGGCGGCGCAAAGATGTGCCTGCCCCTTTCTAGCCGCGAAACGGCGCAAGAATACAGCCCAGGCCGTAGGCCCTGGGTGTTCTTTCAGAGGCGCGAAATCGAGCCCCGAAAGAGCGGAAGACGACAATCTAGGCGACACTGATCTTAATCAGTCCGAACCCGATGAGCTCCCTGAACAGTTCATTCACCTTCGCGGAGAGCTGGTTCGGTTCGAACGTAATGTAACCAATCTCGCGGAAATTCGTCGGGAACTGGACACGCGAGTCCCGGAAAATGATGATCCGCGAACCGTACAGCGCGCTTGCAGCACCAAGTTCGAACACGACATTCTCACTCGGCCGATACACGACCTCGCCGTCCTTATTTGGGAACTCCTCGTCGGCAGAGAATATGAGTATCGCAGCGCCGCACTCATGCATCGTATCCGCCACCTTCTTCGAGATTGGACGCCCTCTGTTAGGTTCATCCTCCGCGACCTTGAGAGGGAGGTGGTACTCCGCCAGGATCTTTGTCAGTTGGTCGAGGCAACTCTTGTCAGTGGCGAAACGGAATGTTACGAAACAGATAAATCTACTCCCCGAGGCAGTCCGGCAGTCACGCCAGCATGCGCAAACCTCCGCACCGCCGGTTGCCGTCCCTGCCGCGCCCGCCACAGGTCGTACTGCGACTGCATATTCATCCACAACTCTGGCGTGGTGCCCAAGGCGGCCGCCAGCCGGATCGCCATGGCTGCGGAGATTCCGGCCTTGCCGTTGAGCACGCGTGAGAGCGTTACCCGCGTGATCCGCAGATGGGCCGCTGCCTTGGTCACAGCCAGATCCCCCAGATATTCGCGGAGGACGTGCCCCGGGTGGGGCGGATTGTGCATTCGCATGGCTTTCTCCTGTTGTCGGTCCCGAGGACCGTAATTGAACTGCGCCCGCCGCACTAGTGATAATCCTGATAATCAACGAGGACTGCGTTCTCGCCTTCAAACTTGAACGTCAAACGCCAGTTCCCGCTGACGCTGACCGCCCAGTGATCCTTGAGTTCGCCAGCCAGTCGATGCAGCTTCCATCCGGGAGCGTTCAGGTCCGTCGGCTGGCTTGCATTGTCGAGCGCGAACAATTGCAATCGCAGCTTGCCGGCATGTTTCGGCTGAATCCCAGCTTTGGACCCCATGCGGAAAAACTTCTCCACGCCTCGATGCCGGAAACTCCTGATCACCTCGTATAGTGTAACGATACATGATACATAAAGTCAACAGGAGCTGTCCTGGCGGATCCACGTTTGGCCTCCGCGATGTCCGCTTTCCCGCTATGGGAATCGTCCCGACTTTTTTCTTGGAAGTTTCTTGCCTTCGGCTTTTTATTCCTGTCGAATAAAAACATGAGGCGGCATTCGCGAATTTTCCCCGAATGCTGCTTTTCTCGTTCTGAGGCAGCGGCATGACCGAACCGAAAGACTGGAAGAACCGCAAGAAACAGAAACCGAAAATCAGCAACCATAAACTTCGCGGTGAGTGGGCCGAGATGCGCTTCATGGTCCGCGCCGCCGAGCATGGAATACCAATTAGCAAGCCCTGGGGAGAGATGAGGAGCTACGACTTTATCGTTGGCCGCCCGCGTCACTTCGTATGCGTGCAGGTAAAATCCACGATCGCTGATCTAGGCACAGGTTACGTCTGCACCGTACGCGGCGGCAACAAGCCATATCCACCCGGCTCGTTCGACTTTCTCGCAGCCTACGTCGTTCACGAGGACGCTTGGTACATCATCCCCGAGGAAAAAATTCAAGGTCAGGAATGCGTTACGCTCTACCCCAAGTCATCGAAAGCTAAATATGAGAAGTACCGCGAGGCGTGGCATCTGCTTGGTCCCGAGGCTCACTCGGCAGGACACATTGACAGCATCCAGGGCTGCGCTGAAGAATTCTCATTAGCATCGGCTGAATGAGGCGCGGTTCGCCGCTGCGGACGAACTCTTTGTGGACACAGAGCGCGTCCACCGGGGCTGAAGCCCACACTAATTTTATGGGCTTTGCGCGGCGCTGAAGCGCCGCTCTTCCACGGTGCTACACGCATTTGTTGGTTTTCCCGCAAGCTGTTCGGCAGTGCCTTTCTTCGGGGGGTTATTCCTTTACAGCGTTTAAGTTATTGAACTCCCGGTCACGTTGGCGGCGATTGTTGCGCGGATTTCCTCAGCCTTCCACAGGGAAGTCTCATCGTCCACAGTTTCTGCACAAGGGCGAAATGTTTTTCTGTTGCGGGTCGCAACATTCTGCCCCAGAGTGGGTTCAGCGAATACGTGGTAATTCTCAAGGCTTGCCGAATGATGATTGCGGCGGAGCCGGTGGCAGACTGGCAATTCTCGAGGGTGAATTGCCGGGGGAAAATTGGAAGCGCGCGTGAGCGCGTACCGGTTGCCCGGGCATTGCGGCCTCCTCTACAGCCCGCTCTTTGAGCAGGTTGGGCCGCTGGCCGCCGCAGGGTGGCAGAGAAGTGATTCTCGAATCACGGTTCTGCAGCCAGTACTGGTAAATGTGGCGCTCCTCGCGAGTGCTTTCGGACCAGTACCATCGTCCTGCCGCTCCTAGCGGCGGGAAGGCAAGACGAGAGATCCACGAACGATGCGGCTCGGATGGCTGGTCCGGGCCGCATTTGTTTTTTCAGCAGGTCGTGTTGTCGCGCTGCGGTTTCCGAATCTTCCACAAGGTAACGGGCGCGTTTTCGCGGGGTTTCCACAATATATCGCCGGGGTTCACAGCTTCTGCACAATTCATTTGGAACTTCGCTTTGTGTTCGCTTATGCTAGTCGAGGGACTGCGGCACAGTGTCGTACGGAACCATGGCGACCACTGACTACAACATCAGTACTCTTCCGGCGAACGTAGAAGCAGAGCGCTCGATTCTGGGCGCGATCCTGCTGGACAATTTTGCCTATAACCAGGCTGCCGAACATTTGCGGATCGAAGACTTCATGCTCGATTCGCACCGGCGGATTTATGGGCGCATGGTGGATCTGGCGGAGTCGTCGCGGCCGATTGACATGATCACGCTGATCGAGGAGCTGGATCGGCACAAGGATTTGCAGGCGATCGGCGACGTGGGCTATGTGTCGAGCTTGCTGGATGGAGTTCCGGACCGGCCGAGTATTGAGCACTACGTCAAAATTGTTCGAGACAAGGCGTTGCTGCGCGGGCTGATTCACGCGGCCAATACGGCGATTGCGCGGGCGGCGGATCAATCCGATGCCGCCGAGGACGTGCTCAGCGACGCCGAGGCAGCGATCTTCCAGCTCTCGGAGAAGCGCATTGGGCGCGGCTTTATGGGCGTGCAGGAGATCGTCCGCGAGTCATTCGGCTCGGTGGATGCGCTGCTGCAACGCGGCCAGCGCATCACCGGATTGGCGACACACTACGAAAATCTTGATGAGATGACCAGCGGACTGCAGCGTTCGGACCTGGTGATCATTGCGGCGCGGCCTTCGATGGGCAAGACGGCGTTCGCCATGAACATCGCCGAGAACGCCGCGGTGGAAGACCAGCAGGTGGTGGGAGTGTTTTCGCTGGAAATGTCGCGCGAGGCGCTGTTGATGCGCCTGCTTTGCTCGCAGGCCAGAGTGGACGCGCACAAGATGCGTACTGGGTCGCTCTGGCAGGACGACACGCGGAAGGTGGTGCGCGCGATGGAGCAGCTGGCGCACGCGCCTATTTTCATCGACGACACGCCGGGCATTTCGCTGAGCGAGATGCGGGCCAAGGCGCGGCGTTTGAAACAATCGCAAGGCAAACTTGATCTTATTATCGTGGACTACTTGCAGCTGATGTCGGGCGGCAGCAAACGTTATGAAAACCGCACGCAGGAAGTGTCGGCGATATCGCGGGGGCTGAAGGCGCTGGCCAAGGAACTCGGCGTGCCGGTGATCGCGCTCTCGCAGTTGAGCCGNNTGAGCCGCGCGCCGGAGAGCCGCGGGGGCGACCATCGTCCGCAACTTTCCGATCTGCGCGAATCGGGATCGATCGAGCAGGATGCCGACGTGGTGATGTTCATCTTTCGGGAGGAAGTTTACAGGCAGGACGATCCTGACCTACAGGGGAAAGCTGAGATCATCATCTCCAAACAGCGCAACGGTCCGACCGGGAAAATCCAGTTGGCATTCATCAAGAACTGCACCAGATTCGAGACACTGGTGGAGGGCGGGATGTCGCCGGACGAGTGATTTCATAGGTACAGGAATTCCTGTACTTTACTCTGGTAAGTACCTTACGCGGCGTGAGTTGCAGGCGTTGAAGCAGGCTGTGGAAAAGCTTGTGGAATTGCTGGATGGGAAGAAAATGACTGACGGCAAGAGCCAGTGATCGGTATCGCCATGGCAGATTTTCTGGTCCGTAAGGCCCTGAATAGTAACCATTTAGGCAATTCACTTGATATTAACATTGTCAAAACCAGTGGAAGCCAGCCCAACTCTCAGTTTAGGGATTTGCACATTTGGCGGTTCCTGACCTTCTGATTCCGCAGCCCAAGTGACGAGACGCGTGGCCGGATACCGGGTCCTTCAGGGGCTGAAGCCCGCATCGACGGCGGACACTTTGCGCGGCGCTGAAGCGCCGCTCTTTCACGTTACTTCTACTCAATTGCTGTCTTCGCCGACCTTCAGCACAGCCAGGAAAGCTTCCTGGGGAATATCGACGCGACCGATCCGCTTCATTCGTTTTTTGCCTTCCTTCTGTTTTTCGAGCAGCTTGCGTTTGCGCGAAATGTCACCACCGTAGCACTTGGCGATCACGTTTTTGCGAATGGCGGAGACGGTTTCGCGGGCGATGATTTTCGCGCCGATGGAGGCCTGGATCGCTACTTCGAACATTTGCCGGGGAATGAGTTGCCTCATTTTGGCGACCAGCGCTTTGCCGCGGTCGTAGGCAAAATCGCGATGGACAATGATGGAGAGTGCGTCCACCGGTTCGCCGGCCACTAATATGTCGAGCTTCACCATCGGCGACTCCCAATAGTCGGCGAGGTGGTAATCGAGCGAAGCGTAGCCGCGCGAGACTGACTTCAAGCGATCGTAAAAGTCGAGCACGATTTCATTCAGCGGTAACTCATAGTGCAACATCACACGCGACGAACTGACGTACTCGAAGGTCTTCTGCTTGCCGCGCTTGTCTTCGACCAGCTTGAGAATGCCGCCGACATATTCTTCGTTGGTGAGAATCGTAGCCAGGATCACTGGCTCTTCTATCTTCGAGATTTCGCTGGGATCTGGCCAGCGCGAAGGATTGTCGACTTCGATCATCACGCCGTCGGTTTTGTATATCTTGTAGCGCACGCCGGGAGCGGTGGTGATGAGTTCGAGCGCGAACTCGCGCTCCAGGCGCTCCTGAATAATTTCCATGTGCAGCAGACCGAGGAAGCCGCAACGGAAGCCGAAGCCCAGGGCGACGGAGCTTTCCGGTTCGAAGAAAAACGAGGAGTCATTCAGGCGGAGTTTTTCAAGAGCTTCGCGCAGGCGCGTGTGCTCGTGCGCATCCACGGTGTAGAGGCCGGCAAAGACCATGGGTTTGATTTCTTCGAAGCCGGGGAGCGCTTCGAAGGCGGGGTTTGCGTCATCGGTGATGGTATCGCCGATTTTTGTGTCGGCAACATTCTTGATGTTCGCGATGAGGAATCCGACTTCGCCCGCTTTTAGTTCGTCGATCTCCACCGGCTTGGGAGTGAGCACACCGAGAGTTTCCGCGTCGAAGGTTGTGCCATTCGACCACAGGCGAATTCTCTGGCCCTTGCGTAGCGTGCCCTGGAAGACGCGGGTGAGAATGACGACACCGCGATAGGCATCGAACCAGGAGTCGAAAATGAGCGCCTGCAGACGGCCGTCCGGGTTGCCTTTTGGCGGAGGCACGCGCTTGACGATGGCTTCCAGTACATCGGGCACGCCCTGGCCGGTCTTAGCGCTGATGAGCACGGCATCGGATGCGTCAAGGCCGACGGCGCTTTCGATCATTTCTTTGGTGCGCGGGATGTCGGCGCTTTGCAGATCGATCTTGTTGATGACGGGAATGATCTCGAGGCCGTTGTTGATCGCCAGGTATGCATTGGCGAGGGTTTGCGCTTCCACCCCCTGGGAAGCGTCAACGATGAGCAGCGCGCCTTCGCAGGAGGCCAGTGAGCGCGAGACCTCGTAGGAAAAGTCCACGTGGCCGGGAGTGTCGATCAGATTAAGCTGGTAGGTCTGACCGTCGTGCGCGGTATACATCATGCGGACGGCGTGGGCCTTGATGGTGATGCCACGCTCGCGCTCCAGATCCATGGAGTCGAGCACCTGCGCCTGCATCTCGCGCGCGGTGAGCGAACCGGTCAGCTCCAGCAGGCGGTCTGCCAGCGTGGATTTACCGTGGTCGATATGCGCGATGATCGCAAAGTTGCGGAGGAAAGCGGCGTCCATAAGTCAGTTGCCAGTTGACAGTTGTCAGTTGCCAGCAAATCAAAATCGACCTGGCACCGGCGTCCGGCAACTGTTCTTGAGATCTGCGGGCTAATCTTTGATTTTAGCAGGCGGGGAGCGGTTCTCAGTTCTGGTGCTTTTCAGCTAGCATGTTAGCATGGCTGAATCATCTTTCACCGCCGTCGATCACGTTCAACTCGCAATGCCTCGTGGCGAAGAACAGCAAGCTCGCACCTTCTACGGAGCTCTGCTGGGAATGAAGGAGCTACCCAAGCCGGCGGAGCTGGCCAAGCGGGGCGGATGCTGGTTTGAGAGCGGTGGGGTGCAACTTCATCTTGGAGTCGAGAATGATTTCCGTCCCGCGAAGAAGGCGCATCCGGGCTTGCGCTGCCGTGACTACGCGGCGCTCGTGGGGCGACTGCGAGATGCGGGAGTCGAGGTCAACGAGCCGGATGATATCCCGGGAGTGAGACGCTGCCATGTGCACGATCCGTTCGGGAATCGGCTGGAGTTAGTTGGCTAGGAGACAGTCGGCTGTTGACATCCTGCTTTCCTCCCCACGTGGGGCAAAGTTCAGGCGTCCCTCCGGGATGCGTCACGATTTACCGGCTTTATCCGGCGCTGAACGCGCCGGGCTATGGTCAAACGCCCCGGGGCGCGAATCCTGTAACTCGCCGATAACTCTTCCATCCGTTACAATCCTCCGACCGGATTTCTCTCAATCGAGGGCGCATATGCGGAAGGCTGCTTTTGTATTGGTTTGCTGTCTCGTCGTGGTTGCGGTTGGAGTTGGCTCGGGCCAAACTCTGTCACCGCAGGTGCGAGAGTTTGTGAAAGTGGACGCGCCTGTGGTGGCCTTGACGCATGTTCGGGTGATTGACGGCACGGGCGCGGCTGCGCGGGAAGATCAAATCATCGTGATCTCCAAGGGAAAGATCGAGTCCGTTTCTGATGTGGCTTCGACGAATGTCCCAAAAGATGCGCAGGTGCTCGACCTGCACGGTTACAGCGTGATTCCCGGTCTCGTCGGCATGCACGACCACATGTTTTATCCCATGGGCAACGGTATTTTTGGCGAGATGGCGTTCAGCTTTCCGCGCTTATACCTTGCCGGCGGGGTGACGACCATCCGCACCACGGGTGCGCTCGAACCCTACACCGATCTTGAACTCAAGAAACAGATTGATAAGGGAGAAACGCCGGGGCCGAAGATGCACGTGACCGGACCTTATCTGGAAGGGGCGGGCAGTTGGGCGCTGCAGATGCATCAGCTCACCGGACCTGACGATGCGACGAAGACAGTTAATTTCTGGTTAGACCAGGGCGTCGACAGTTTCAAGGCGTACATGTTCATCACTCCGGCGGAGCTTTCCGCTGCCGTGGCTGCGGCGCACAAACGCGGCGCGAAAGTTACCGGGCATCTTTGCTCCATCGGATTTCGGGAAGCTGCGGCAATCGGCATCGACGATCTTGAGCACGGCCTGTTCGTCGATACGGAATTCCTTCCCGCGAAAAAGCCGGGAGAATGTCCGGAGTCGTCGGAGAATCCCCAGCTCATGGCCAAGCTCGACGTGAAGACAGGTCCGTTGCGCGATATGCTTCTTGACCTGGTGCAGCGCCATGTCGCGGTGACCTCGACGCTTCCTGTGTTTGAGATGGGGAGCTTCGCGGGACGACCGACGATCGAGAAGCGGGTGCTCGATGCGCTCTCTCCCGATGCGCGCAGTGCGCTGCTGTGGAATCGAGTGCGATCGAGCGATGCCAGCGGGTTGCGTAAGGCGTACGGAAGCGACGTCTCTCCCTGGCCAGCCGCTTTCCAGAAGGAGCTGGAGTTCGAGCATGCTTTCGTGCAAGCGGGCGGTCTGCTGCTGGCGGGGTTGGACCCTACCGGGATGGGAGGCGTGATTGCGGGATTTGGCGATCAGCGCGAGGTGGAGTTGTTGGTGGAAGCGGGATTCACGCCGCTGGAAGCGATTCACATTGCGACTTTCAACGGTGCTCAATTTCTAAACGAGGCTGACAAGATTGGTACGATTGCTCCGGGCAAGCAGGCGGATTTGGTGGTGATTAAGGGCGATCCGTCGAAGCAGATTGAAGACATCGAGAACGTGGAGACCGTGTTCAAGGATGGAATCGGCTACGATTCCGGCAAGCTGATTGAATCGGTGCGCGGGGTGGTGGGAAGCCGATGAACTGCAGTGGCCAGTGGTCAGTGTTCAGTGGCCGGTACAAGCCTTTAGAATCGGGTTCGCATGCTCATTCTTGCTTCCGCCTCGCCTCGCCGCCAGGAACTGCTGCGCAATGCGGGGATTCGGTTCACGGTGCAACCGGCTGACATTGATGAAACACCGCTCGCTGGCGAGCTTCCGCGAGAGTGCGCCGAGCGGCTGGCGCGGGAGAAGGCACTGGCAGTTTTTCAAAAACATCCGCAAAGTTATGTTCTCGGCGCGGACACGATCGTTGTGGTCGATGACGCCATCCTTGGCAAGCCTCGCGACGCAGACGATGCTGCGCGCATGTTGCGCAGGTTGTCGGGACGAACGCACGCAGTGATTACTGGGGTTTGCCTAGTGGGGCCCGTTGCCGGTAAAACCGAAGCACTAAGGACCGCTGCTGAGAGCACGCTCGTGACCATGTGCGAATTTGCCGACGATGAGATCCGTGACTACGTTGCGACCGGCGAGCCTATGGACAAGGCGGGAGCGTATGCGATTCAAGGCATCGCTTCGCGCTGGATCCCGCACATCGAAGGCGATTACAGCAATGTGGTTGGATTACCCGTGGCGCTGGTTTATGCGATGCTGCGCGAGCGAGGATTGGCGTGAATTGCGGCCACTTACTCTTGGGCTAGGACTTCTCCGGCTGTGACTTCTTCTCTTCCTCTTTTTCTTTCTTTGGCTCTTGCCCGTCTTTCATCGAGGCTTTGAAGTTACGGATGCCTTCGCCGAGTCCCTTGCCGACGGCAGTAAATTTGCCGGTCCCGAAAACCAGGAGTGCAATCGCGATAACCAAAAGCCAATGCCAGGGCGAAAACTCACCCATAACTCCTCCATCTGCCACAGAGGCTAAAGCTTTTCAAACCGGTTTGTGAAACGCGCTCTAGGAAAAGTCTAGGCTACCCTGCGCGCGGAGTCAAAGAAGGGATCGCCTAAGCGCTCTCGATCATTCCGGCGAGCAGCAGCGCCCGGCGCGGCAATTCGGAAATCACGATGAATTCATGCGCCGCGTGTGCACCTTCGCCCACGCCGCCCATGCCGTCGAGTGTGGGAACGCCCATACCCGCGGTGAAGTTTCCGTCGGAGCCGCCGCCCACGGCGGCTTCCTCGATCTTCCATCCCACTTGCGTGGCAATCGCCTGGGCCTTTTTGTATAGCGCCGCCACTCCGGCAGTTCGTTCCATGGGGAGGCGATTGATGCCGCCGGTCATCTCGAGTTTGCAATGCTTGTCGAAGAGTTTGACAGAGCGCAGTTTGCGGTCGATGCCGGAGGCTTGTTTTGCGCTCTTGATGCGCACATCAATGCTCACGGACGCCTCGGCGGCGATCACGTTGGTGCGCGTGCCGCCGCGAATGACGCCAGGATTTACCGATAAGCCCTGCCGCAAATTATTCAGCTTGGCGATTACCGCGATCTGGTGCGCCAGCTCAAGAATCGCGCTGTGGCCTTTGCCGGGGTCAAGTCCGGCATGCGCTGCTACTCCTTTCACACGCAGGGTATATTCGCCGACGCCTTTGCGCGCTGTCTTGACGGCGCCTCGAAGTCCGGCGGCAGGCTCGAGCACGAGCACTCCGGCGGACCCGTTGGCCAGCGTTTCCGTGATCTTTCGCGAAGAACGGCTGCCTACTTCTTCATCGGAAACCAGAAAAACGGTGACCGGACGCGGCAGTTCGCCGTGCCATGCCTGCAGCGCTTCGATGGCGTGGAGCATGAGCGCAATTCCTGACTTCATGTCGAGAACGCCGGGGCCGCGCAGGCGGTCGCGGTCGATATCGCACGGCATGCTGGCTAACGTGCCCAAGGGATAGACGGTGTCGTAGTGCCCCAACAGCAGGACGGGCTTGCGATTCGCCGATGCGGAGCGAGCGGGACCGCCGAAGTCGATCTGTAAGCTGTCGCCGAAGTCGTTGCTGCGATGGAGTTGAGTCCTTCCGCCCAGGGCTTCGAATTTTGCCGCGAGGAACGCGGCGATGCGGTCGACCGCCGGCTTGTTGTCGCTGGGGGATTCGATTTCGACAAGCTCGCGAATCGTCTGGACTATGCCGTCCTGATGCTCGGAGAAGTAGCGCAAGCGATCGGCCCACGCGGGCTCAGCTACAGCCCCTGCTGATTCTTCTGTTTTCTTAACAGGCACAATTCCCTCTTGCTGGCCGAAGTTGAGTAGCGGCTCAGTTTGCCGACATGTGACGAAAGCAGTCGAGCTTCGCTCGACCGGACAGCCGAGGGCGGCTATCCCACATGAGCATCTTCGCAAACTGAGATTGTACCCAGAGTCGGGTAGTGGTGCAGTTTGATAAGGAAGCGAGCCAAACGCGCGATTATTGCGTCGCAAACAACGCGACGCGTCGCGCGGCTCGCCCAGATTCCTCACGGCGCAAAGAACGCTTGTTCGGAATGACAATCAAACTGCACCACCACCCGGAGTCGCCGGTCCGCCGTGAATGCAACGCGGTACAGTATAATCTTCAGGCTGATCGAGACGGCTGGCTGAGACGATCCGACTGAACGAATCATGATGGAAAGCACTCCTCCCGTGACCGACGCGGCCGCAGCCAAGACGGCGCTCGATATTCACGACATCCTGAAAATTCTGCCGCATCGCTATCCTTTTCTGCTGATTGACCGGGTTCTGGAGCTGAAACGCAAAGAGCGCATCGTGGCCATTAAGAATGTAACCATCAACGAGCCGTTTTTCAACGGCCACTTCCCCGGGTTGCCGATCATGCCGGGAGTGCTGATTGTGGAAGCCATTGCGCAGGCCGGAGGTGCGCTGCTGCTGACCGAAGTAGAAGACCGGACGGACAAGGTGATGGTGTTCACTGGCATCGAGCGCGCCAAGTTCCGCCGTCCCGTGAGCCCCGGCGACCAATTGCGAATTGAAGTGGAAGTGAAGGGCTGGCGGGCTATGCCGCGCATGATTGCAGTGAAAATGCAGGGCGAGGCGTACGTCGATGGCAAGCGCGTGGCAGAAGCCACAGTCTCCTGCCAGCTCATCGATAGCTCGCGCGGGCGCGGCCAGGGCTCTGACGGCTCGGGCGACGGCACGGCGGAATGAACCTGAGTCCGGCAGTCGCTGCGATGAGTCAGTCTTCCGACGATGCAATGACTCAACCATGAATGTTCACCCCACGGCTATCATCGATCCGCGAGCCAAGGTTCCCGCATCTTGCAAGGTTGGCCCGTACTGCGTGATCGGCCCCGGAGTAGAACTGAGTGAGGGATGCCATCTTGTGTCGCACGTGGCGCTCGAAGGGCCAACGAAAATCGGCGCCGATAACGCGTTCTTTCCTTTTTGTGCCATTGGCATGGCTCCGCAGGATACCACCTACACAGGCGAACCGACGCGGCTGGAGATCGGCGACCACAATGAGATTCGCGAGTGCGTCACCATTAGCCGCGGCACGGTGAAAGGCGGCGGACTGACCAAAGTTGGCAGCCATACGCTGATCATGGCTTATGCGCACATTGGACACGACAGTGTGATCGGCGACCATTGCATGCTGGTGAATGGCGCGACGCTGGGCGGACATGTGACTGTGGAAGAATGGGCCGTGGTGGGGGCGCTATGCCCCGTGCATCAGTTTGTGCGCATCGGCGCCCACTCCTACATCGGTGGGGGCACAACCATCACGCAGGATGTCCTGCCATTTTCCATGACGTCGGCTGCGCGCGACACGCACGCGTATGGAATGAATAAGGTCGGCCTCGAGCGGCGCGGCTTTTCCAAGGAGCGCATCCGCAAGATTCACCATGCCTACAAGACTCTGCTGGCTTCAAAGAGGAACACGTCGCAAGCGCTGGAGAAGCTGAAGGCAGAGACCGACCGCGGCGACGATGTGGACATGCTGATCCGTTTCATCGAAGCGGCGGAACGGGGAGTGATTAAGTAGTTAAGTAGCAGTTGCCAGTTGCCGGTTGTCAGTTGCCAGTCGTTACGAGGAGTGGGCATCATGGGTCTCTCGTATCAAGACCTGATTGCTTGGCAAAAGGGGATGAGCCTCGCAGAAGAGATCCTACACGGCTACTCGTGAATTTCCTAAGGACGAGTTGTACGGCCTGACCAGCCAGCTTCGACGTGCTGCAATTTCTATACCCAGCAATATCGCGGAGGGGCAAGGACGGTTAACTCCCGGAGAATTCAGGCAGTTTCTTGGTCATGCGCGAGGGTCTCTGTTGGAGACTGAAACTCAGCTCCTAATGGCGGGTAGGTTGAACTATCTTCCAGAGGAGCATGTTGGCCGCCTACTCAAGCTGTCGGGAGAGTTAGGCCGTATTCTGAACGGACTTATAGCATCAATTTAGGCCGAGGCGCTTCGTACTCGCAACTGGCTACTGGCAACTGCTCTATTATGCAACGCATTGGCCTTATCGCCGGCAACGGCAAGTTTCCGCTTCTCGTGCTCGACGCGGCGCGGGCGGCGGGATACGAAGTTGTCGTCGTTGCGATCAAAGAGGAAGCGGCGCCTGAGATAGAATCCCGCGGCGCGACCTCGGTTCACTGGCTGTCGCTGGGTGAGCTTTCAAAGCTGATCGAAACTTTTCAGCGGGAAGACGTGCGGCACGCCGTTATGGCCGGTCAGGTGAAGCATAAGCAGATTTTTTCCGCCATCCGGCCGGACTGGCGGCTGGCCAAGCTCTTGCTCTCACTCACTACGCGCAACACCGACAGCCTGCTCGGCGCCGTGGCCAAGGTTCTGGCGGACGAAGGCATCACGTTGGAGAATTCCACATCGCTGCTCGAACCGCTGCTGGTGAAGTCCGGTGTGCTGACGCGCCGCGCACCCACCGGGCAGGAACGCAAGAACATTGACTACGGCCGCGCCGTGGCCCGGAAGCTGGCGCAGGATGATATCGGCCAGACCGTTGTGATCGCCGAAATGGCTTGCGTGGCGGTCGAAGCCATGGAGGGCACCGACGCCACCATCGAGCGCGCCGGGCACATCATGGGCTCGCTCTACGGCGCCGCTTCCACGCTCAGCCGCGCTCTCACTGTGGTGAAGATCGCCAAGCCTGATCAGGATATGCGCTTTGACGTCCCTGTGATCGGAGTGAAAACCATAGAGGTGATGCAGGCCGCGGGTGCGTCCTGCCTTGCGCTGGATGCGGGAAAGTGTTTGCTGCTGGATGGGGGGAAGATTCTTGATGCGGCGAATGAAGCGGGGATTACGGTTGTGGCAGACCCGGCCTGATTGAGAAAACTGGGTAAACGGCCCCCCCGGGCTAGTCGGCTCTCACAGAGCGACGCGCTCCCCGAACGGGTGCTACCGGCCGGTGGCGCATCTCATTGCGAACTCGCGTGAGATCGTGCGCGGTCTGCAAATTCATCCAGAACTCGGCGGAGTTTTTGAAATATCTGGCCAGAAGGAGGGCCGTTTCCGGGGTGACTCCTCGCTTTCCGCGCACCAGCTCATTCACGCGGTTCACGGGGATGGCGAGTGACCTCGCCAGCTCGGCCTGGGTCAGGCCCCGCGGCGCGAGAAATTCTTGCAATAGGATTTGTCCGGGATGAGTCGCGATACGATGGCTCGGCAACATGGTTTTCCCCTTAGTGGTAATCCATGCAGCGCACGTCGCTTGCGTTGCCGCTGACGAAACGGAACACCACACGATGCTGGTCGTTCACCCGTAGGCTGTAAAACCCCGCCCAATCGCCCCACAGCTTCTCCAACCGGTTTGACGGCAGCACGCGTAAGTCTTCCAGCGCCGTGCCGGCATTCAGCAGGTCTAACTTTACCTGGACTCGTGTCCACAAAACCTGAGCAATTCTTCGGGCGGCTTTTGTGTCGTGCCCGTGAAAGATGTCTTCCGTCGTCTTGTCCCCAAAGGAGACAATCATCGTCCATAGTATACATGATTACCGTGTATCCATAAATCCATTGACTCATACTGCTCAATCGGCGAAGTTAGGGTCATGACTTCCCCAGATTCCGAGTCCGCCCTCATCGCCGATCAACTTCGCCGCGCATTCGAAGGCGACGCCTGGCATGGTCCCGCTCTGCTTGAGTTGCTGGACGATGTGGATGCCGCCACGGCTGCGGCTAAGCCTTTGCCCGATGTGCACAGCATTTGGGAGCTGGTGCTGCACATCTCTGTGTGGGACGCTGCGGCGTGCCGCCGGCTGGCCGGGGAGAAATTCCAGCCCGAAGGCACCGCGAATTTTCCTCTCGTTCCCAAACCGACCGAAGCGGCGTGGCGCAAGGCCGTGGGTCAGGTGAAGCGCGCACACGATGTGCTGGTGAAGATGGTTGCGGGGCTGCCCGAGTCTCGCTTGCGCGAGCGCGTTCCCGGCAAGAGATACGATTTCTACCACATGCTGCACGGGGTGGCGCAGCACGAGCTCTATCACGCTGGGCAGATCGCGATCTTGAAAAAAGCGTGAAGGAATAAACGGCCGTGGCGCTCAGGGGCTAAAGCCCGCATCTTTGTTGGTTCTTGATGGCACGGCCGAAGCCGTGCCCTTCCCGAATCGATTTAGGAATACCCTGGAGATTCTCGACTGCTTGATGACCCAGCAACAAGATTCTTCTTACCATTGTTTGAAGATCACGGCCACTGCGGCCACGATCATTGCGAATCCGACGGCGTGGTTCCATCTGACCGGCTGCTTCAGGTAGAGCACCGAGAACACGGAGAAGACGAGCAGCGTAATCACTTCCTGGATAGTTTTGAGTTGTGCCGCGCTGAACTCGTAGGAGCCGATGCGGTTGGCCGGCACCTGGAAGCAATATTCGAAGAAAGCAATCATCCAACTGATCACGATCACCTTGAACAGGGGCACCTCGCGATATTTCAGGTGGCCATACCAGGCGAAGGTCATGAAGATGTTGGAAATGGTAAGCAGCACAATGGTTCGCATGGGGTGAGGGGAATCCTTTCGTGGGGGCTGAAATTTCGTCGAATTTGGTGATCGGGCGATCGGGTCATCTGGCGATTGAAAAACCCTTGTTCCAATTGCTCCATCACCCGATTATAAAATCACTCAATCTATTCGAGATGCTCTTTCCGGGCTTTGCGTTTACAATTTGTTGTTCCTGCTGGCAACCGGCCAGGCGAGAGTTCCTCCCTGCATTCTGACAATTCGATCTCCGTTGCGGTGGTGGGGGTGGGCGTTTTTGGACGCAACCACGCCCGGGTGTACCGAGAGCTGGAGCAGCAAGGCGAACCGGTTCGGCTGGTGGGCGTTGCCGATCCTAATCTGGAGCGCGCGGATGCGGTGGCACGCGAGTTTGGCTGCCGTGCGTTCGGATCGGTCGAGCAGATGCTGACTACGCACAGCGAGATCCGCGCAGCGTCGGTGGCGGCGCCTACGATTCATCATCTGGAAGTGGCGCGCGCACTTATGGAAGCCGGTGTGGATGTGCTGATCGAGAAGCCGTTGGCCGCGTCGCTGGCGGAGGCGGACGAGTTGGTGCAGCTGGCTACTGCACACAAGCGGATTGCCCAGGTTGGACACCTCGAGCGCTTTAACCCGGCGGTACGCGCTACAATCCCGCTGCTTACCCAGCCGATGTTTTTCGAAGTACACCGGCTGAGCGTCTTCACGCCGCGCTCGCTTGACGTGGATGTCGTTCTCGATCTGATGATTCACGATCTGGACATCGTGCTTTCGTTTGCCGATTCTCCGGTGAGAGAGGTTCGCGCTGTGGGACTGCCGATTCTTTCCGGCAAAGTTGACATCGCCAATGTGCGACTGGAATTCGAATCGGGCTGCGTGGCCAACCTCACGGCCAGCCGCGTCTCCACCGAACGCGTGCGCAAGCTGCGGTTCTTCCAGCCCCGGCAGTATGTTTCGGTCGATTATGGACGGCAGGAGGTGCTCGTGTTTACCGTCGGAGAAGATGGAACAGCTTCGAGTACTCCTACGGTCAACCCGCAGATTAAGGTGGGCAAACCGCCCGTGACTTCAGAGGAACCTTTGCACGCGGAGTTGAGATCGTTCCTGCATGCCGTGCGGGCGCGCTCTACGCCGGTGGTCCAGATCGAGGATGGGCGGCGCGCGCTGGCACTGGCACTCGACATTGTCGACGCGATTCGGGAGCATGGGAAGAAAGTCGGGCTAGCTGGCTTGGCGAAGGCGAAGCGGACCTAGCCCACTACCAGTGCCGGCCCTTGTCCAGGCGTTGCCTTTGTACTAGATTTGGCTGGTGCCGTTTGTGCGTCTTGCCGTTGCAGCCGTGCTGCTCCTTTCGGCCTTAATCCTGTCTTGGGGCCAGTCCGGCAGCAGCGACTACCCTTATGTTCTACGCTTGGAGCATGTCACCGAGGGCGAAGATGTTTGCGTCTTGCTGCAACGGGACGGGCACTATCACTTTGAACGCGTCCTCTCGGAGAAAGCTGCTGTCTATGAGGGCACTATTTCCTCCGCCAGTTTGCAGGAGGTTCAAGCCGCTATCAACAACGACGAGTTGCTGAATCTGACCCAGGGAAAGATTTCCGCACATCTGGTGGCTCCGAGGCGCGATGAATTGGACGTTCGTGTTGCGCGTGTCACACAATGGCAACTGCTGCGGTTCCCCGATCAGGAGTCCCGAAAGTTCTTTCATCAATCGCTCGATCCATTGTTGAAATGGCTTGATGGACTGCCTGCCCAGAATCGCACTCGGATCAGTGAAGATGAGGGCAAAAACAATTGTTTGCCGCCGCGCTCGGAAGATGTTCGGCTGACTGGGCGTGAAGAAACTTCTGTCCCCGCGTCAGTCAAGGCCGCTCCGTTCCTCCCTACCTCCTACATGCTGCGCATTCTCATGGACCAAGTGGGCCCTGGCGAGGCCAAGCGCACCTGCGCGATCGTCTATCCGAATGGCTTCTACCACTTAGAGAAGAGCCGGCAAAAGTACGACGCTGAGGGCGTCTATCAGCTCGACACGGTGTACCAGGGTCTGGGTGGAAAAATCAAAGCGGATGTTTTCGAGCAGGTCCTGGATTCGAGCGCCACCGAGGAACTACGCAAGCTTCTGGATAATCCCGACCTCATAGCCTCTCGCCATTCGAACCTGCCCACTGGCCACTACAGCGATGCGGACATTAGCTTTGTGTTCATTCCCCGGAATGACAGCTTGCAACGGCTGACGTTCGCGACCTACTTCGGAGTGGACAATCTGCAGACGATCATCTCCGCTGGAGGCGCCGGTACTCGGCACGTCGACAGCGCTGCAGATCTGGTCAGTCCTCTGCAGAAATGGCTAAAAAGCAACATCGAGTCGCGCAAAGCAGCACGGCTGAAAGATACTTACGGGGACAACTGCACACCCGTTTCGACACAAATACTTCCCTCCCAGATCAGCAACGAACTGGCACAAGTTGTGCCCTCGGATCTCGATTCCGGCTCTGCCGAGGGGGGCAAACCCATCCCCACCGAGGAGCGGCCCGCAGAGAGCTCCACTGCGCAGTCTCCGACCGCTGCTAAGGACTTTGATGAACATGCTGTCAGCGCCAATGAGCCTGCCATCTCGTTGCGGGTTACGACTCGCATGGTGCTTCTGGATGTAGTCGCAACAGACAAGAACGGCAAACCGATTGCGGATCTTCAACCCGCTGACATTGAGGTCCTGGAGGATGGACGGGAGCAAAAAGTTAAGCTCTTCTCTCGCGCTTCAAGCGAGACTGCCAGCGACGGCAAGCGGTCTCCACCGGGGCTTCCGGCGAATGTTTACTCCAATCGTCCGGAATACCGCCAAGCCGCTGGGCCGCTGGTTTTGCTGTTGCTGGACGGTGTCAATACGGCGTCGGACGATCAGGTTTACGCGCGCCGGCAGATGCTGGACTACCTTCGCACTTTGAAATTGAATCAACGGGTGGCGATACTCGCGCTTACCAGCGACCTGCTACTCTTGCAGGACTTCACCAGCGACCCACAGGTGCTGATCTCTGCTCTGGAGAAGTATTCGTCGAATGACTCGCTCCTGCTGGCCCGGGGCGCTCCGGCCACGATCACGCCACAAATGGCCGAAGCTTTGGCGGCTGCGCCTGACATGTTGAGACAGTTAATCCGATTCAACCAGGAAAACGCGGTCAATGCCAATGATGAGCGGGTCCACCTCACGCTCGCGGCATTGCGCGCGGTTGCACGAGCCATGATCGGCTATCCCGGCCGCAAAAATCTCATATGGGTGTCCTCCGGTTTCCCCGTATCCATTCAGTTGGGCAACAGGAATTCTGACCTCTCGCGGAGCTATGCCGCTGACTTGACCAGTACGGCTGCGCTCTTATCGCAGGCGCAGGTTGCGGTTTATCCGGTGGATGCCCGGGGACTGATCAGCAACCTCCAGGAAAGACCAAACACCTTCCATGATCCATTGGACGCAAGTGAAATTGTTCCTACAGTGCAAACCTCGGACCAGCCAACTTTCGGCGCCGATGAACTGACCCGGATCGCTCCGTTGGTTGTGGACTCACATTTCGCGATGGAACAAGTCGCTCGCGATACCGGCGGCCGTGCATTCTACAATGCCAACGATCTCGCAACGGCAGTGGCGACCGGCGTGAAGGATGGTGGTTCGTATTACACCGTTGGCTACTATCCGGAGAACAAGAACTGGGATGGCAAGTTCCGGAAGATAACCCTCAAGGCGGAACGGAAAGACCTGAGGCTACGCTATCGCCCCGGTTATTATGCTTTTGATTCCACCGTACCCACTGGGCCACCCGACAACCGGCGAGAGCAAAATCGGCTGGCGGAGTTGCTTCGCGCCAGCAAGGATCCTTTGCCGGCTACTGGAGTCACCTTTTGGGCTCACCTGATTCCCCCTCGTAATGGGGACGCGTCGGCTTATGTGGAGTTCCTGGTGGACGCCAACACGATATCTTTCGCGGAGACCGGAGCACGCCACGATTGCAATGTAGACTTCGCCGCATTCACTGTGGCTCCCAATGGAAACCTAACAAATACCGTGGTCAAGAACGTAGACACTGCCCTTCCAGCCTCTCAGTATGCAGCGGTTCGCAAACGAGGACTACCGTTTCGCATGCAAATCAACTTGCAGCGGAAAGACGGCGAGTTGCGACTCGCGGTGCGCGACAATCGCACCGGCCTGCTGGGGACGCTCACGATACCGATTCGACCGAATTCGCTGCAAGCAGGCGTAAAGCAGTAGACGTGCTTACATCTGGATCATTGCGTGTGAGTTGTATCATGATAGATGGATGGCATTTCCTATCAAAGTCTGCGCCGTTTGCTCAGAGGAGTTTGAGCTAAAGCCGGATAAGCCCGGCTTTGCGAACCGCTGCCCGGCGTGCAGCGAACCCGAACACGATGAACCCGTAGCGAAACAGGGCATGGACGCAGACGAACGCAAGGCCCTGACGGAAGCGAATGAGGCTCGGAGACGAGCGATGCGCGACCTCCTCTACCGCAAGGATGGTTAAGGGATTCCCGGGTGCTTCCCGCTGCGGGTAGACAGTCGGCAGAAAAAGTATTTCCTGCGCCGCCGGCCGGACCTCAGCGGCTAAACAGGGGAGCAGAAAATCTTTGTTCTGGATAAAGAGTGCGACCACGGAGGGTGAAGCCCGCAGTGATTCTGAACACTTACGCGGCGCTGAAGCGCCGCTCTTCCACGTTACTGCCCGCATTCCCGAATTTTTCTGAAAGCTGTAGAAGCCGCAGATTTGACTACGTTTTACAAATGTTTACACACGTAAGTCCTACCCCGTTTGTGAGTGAGCAGAATCCCCTGAAAGATGCGAAAATGAAGGCAGCTTGCTCGGTGCTGTGCGCTGCAGGCGTCCTGAAAAGGACGGATGCAACGTAGCGAGGGAAATCCGTGTCTAACGGACAGGCCCTAGCCCCGGACAAGCCCGAGCGCAGACAAGCTCAGTTCATGCCCATCACGCAAATTCCATTCCAGGATCCGGTGGCTCCGCCCGAGAAGCCTCAGCCGGAACAGCTTGGCCTCTACGACGCGCAGGGATGGGAAACGGCGTACCGCGATCTGGACGACGATGCTGCCCGCGTGCCGCACCTGCTCATCCAATTGCAGGACGATCTGGCGCGGTCGCGGCGGCGCGAGGCGGCGTGGATTTCGATCATTGTTCACCTGATCCTCATCTTTGTTCTCTTCAAAATTGAGTGGTTCGAAAAATACCTGCCGTGGCATACGGCGGTCACGGCGAAAAATCTGACGCTGGGCAAGGATCTTACGTACCTGGAGCTTCCGTCAGACTTGCAGAAGCTGCAACACAAGCCGAATACGAACATTGCCTCCGACAAGGACCGCATCGCAATGACGCGGCACCCGGAACTGGACGTCAAGGAATTGCGCAAGATTTTGGCCACACCGCCGCCGGGAGCGCCTGGATCGAGTGCACCCCAAATGGCGCCGCCGCCGCAGTCGTCCGCCGGATTCGCGCAAAACCAACCCGCGCGTCAACCGCAGCAGGAGCCCAATCCACAGACTGCACAGTTGCAAACGCCGGCCACGCCGAACATCAGTGACGAGTTTAAGAAGTACGGCGGTTCCATGTCCGCGGGTTCTGCGATTCAGGAGGCGGCGCGGGCGGCCAAACCGGGAAGCGGAGGCTCCCAGGGTAGCGGCGGTGATTTTGGCTTAGGTACCGGCGCGCACGGGCGCCAGATGGGCAATCTTGAGGTTCTTAGCGATACGATGGGAGTGGACTTCGGCCCCTACTTGCAGCGTGTTCTGCACGATGTTCGCGAGAACTGGTACAACGCAATTCCGGAATCCGCGCAGATGAAACACGGAAGCCTAATCATCGAATTCGCTATTACCAAGGATGGAAAAGTTGCGGGGATGAAGCTGGTGGTTCCGTCGGGGGACATTCCGCTTGATCGCGCGGCCTGGGCTGGCATCACGGCATCGGACCCGTTTCCTGCGTTGCCCAGAGAATTTGGAGGGCAATATCTGGCGCTGCGCTTCCGCTTCTTCTACAACCCCACGAAAGAAGAGCTGCAGTAGAACTGCAGTAGAACTGCAGTAGGGTTTTCCTCATCGCAAGATCCATGGACGTATCACGGCTCGCGGTAGTTTCGTCTACCCGATTCAGTGGGAAGAGCTAGCTCCCTCAGGGGCTGAAGCCCGCATTGATTGTGGACTTTACGCGGCGCTGAAGCGCCGCTCTTCCACGTTACTACCGGCATTGCAGAGTTTTTCCGCAGACTGTAAAGCCGTCCCCTTCCCAAAAATCTTTTACCATACGCGGCAGCGGTTCTGATTCACCATTGGCGATCCTGCCTTGCAGTGGTACGCCTCCTGGAATTCCGGCATGTTTGAGACCACGCCATTCGTACGGTATTTTTCCGGAGAATGAGGGTCTACTGTGGCGCGCAGGCGCTTGGTCTCATCGTGGGTTTCGCCGCACCAGCTTTGCCCATAGCCCACAAAGAATCTCTGGTCGGGAGTGAGGTCGTCGAGGGGTTGCAGGTTTTGTCCCTTGGTATCTTCTTTCCAGGCCATGTAAGCCAGGATCAGTCCACCCAGGTCGGCAACATCCTCGCCCAGCGTCAGCTTGCCGTTGACCTTGATGTCATCGATGATCGTGTAAGTGGAATACTGGTCGGAGATGCAACTGGCGCGCTTCACGAATTCCTTGCCATCGTCCGCAGTCCACCAGTCGCGCAGGTTGCCGTGAGCGTCAAACTGGCGGCCTTCGTCGTCGAAGCCGTGCGTGAGTTCGTGGCCGATGGTGCCGCCGGTATCGCCATAATTCGGAGCCGCATCGGAGGCCGGATCGAACGCCGGTGGCTGCAGCACTCCCGCGGGAAAGTTAATGTCGTTCATCTGCGGGTTGTAATACGCGTTCACCGTAGGCGGAGTCATGTCCCACTCGCCCCGGTCGAGCGGCTTGCCGATCTTGGCGAGTTGCCGGGCGAATTCAAAATTCCGGGCTCGCTCCACGTTGCCCAGTTCATCTCCGCGGACGATCTCCAGCTTGCTATAGTCGCGCCACTTGTCGGGATAGCCAATCTTGTTAGCCATGCCGTGCAGCTTTACTAGCGCCTGTTGCTTGGTGACGGCGGACATCCAGGGCAGCGCGTCGATGTCCTGTGCCATGGCTGTGTCGATTTCTTTCACCATTTTCAGTGCCTCTTGCTTGGCCGCGGGACTGAAATACTTTTCGACGTACACTTGTCCCAACGCTTCTCCCAGGTCATCGTCCACATATTCCGTGCAGCGCTTCCAACGCGGTTGCAGCTCTTGCTGGCCCCGCAAAGTTTTTCCATAGAAAGCGAAGTTCTCGTTCAGAAATGTTGATGAGAGAAACGGGGCATCCGCATGCACCAAATGCCAGCGCATGTAGACTTTCCAGTCCGCCAGGCCTTCTTTTTCGAGTTGCTCGTTCATCGCCTTGAAGAAGCCGGGGGATACAACATTCAACGAGCCCAGCGACGGTAGACCCACCGTGGTGAAGTAGACCTGCCACCGAAAATCAGGACTAATCTTTTCCAGTTCGCCGCTGGTCATTTTGTGGTCCAGGTTCTTGGGATCGCGCCGCTCCACGCGCGTCATCGAACCCTTGGCCAGTGCGGTTTCGATGCGCATCACGGTCTGCGCTTCGGTGGCGGCCACGTCCGCTTGGTCCCCCAGCAGTTCGAACATCTTTTGCACGTGTGTGACATACTCCGCGCGGAGATCGACTGACTTTTTATCGTCTTTCACGTAGTAATCGCGGTCGGGCAAGCCGAGTCCTCCCTGGTCCGCTTCCGCGATCACTTGGCTCGCATCTCGGTAGTCCTGGCTGGAGTCGAAGCGAAACAGAACGTTGTCATGCACCATGGCAGCAGCCACATCGGCGATTTCTGTTTTGGAGGTAAGCTGGGCAATGCGATCCAGCGCGGGCTTGAGCGGCTCCGCCCCTTTGGCCTCGATTGCCTTCTCGTCGGTGCAGGAAGAGTAGTAGTCGCCAATCTTCTGCGTGGCTGCATCGCGGTTGGCATCGGGCGCGGCAGCGGCCTCCAGGATTCCGCGTAACCGGCCGCGGTTCTCGTCCTGCATTTTGGAGTACGTGTCCCATGAAGATTGGTCGGGAGGAATTGGGTTGTGCTTGATCCACCCGCCGCAGGAATATTGGAAGAAGTCCACGCAAGGATCGACGCTACGATCCATCGAGGTTACATCCAGCGCGGGTTCGGGCTTGGACGCGGGAGATGCGGGTTGTTGTTGTGCGCTGGCCGGGGACGCAACCGCGAACGCAATCACGATTGCAGAAACAAAGACACGGGGGGTTGCCATATCAAAGATCCTCTTCCGTTGCCTGCTTGGAGACACTGTCGAGGCAGAATGATCGTGCTGAAATCGAAAACGATGCGACCCAAGAGTATAAGGCTCTGAGTCAAGCCCGCTAGCCCTTGCGCAGCCGGATCGATCCATCTCCGGTGTGAATCACCAGCAGATTTCCGCCGCCGTTCAACTTGCCTCGAACTTCGTTTTCGCGAATCTTGCCTTCGGTGGTGACCTGCATATCCAGATCGATGTGGCCATCGCCGGTGTGCAGATCCACGTCCGCCGCCAGGTTTTCCGGTACTTCCAGCGTCACCGTGCCATCTCCGCTTTCGAGCTTCCAGCCCGTGGCCAGCGCCGAGCCGGCCGCCGCGCGCGCATCTACGTGCCCATCGCCGGTTTTGAGCTCGAGCTCGTCAAAGCGGCCAGTGGCGCGGATGTGGCCATCCCCGGTGGTCGCCCGGAGTTTGCCATCCACCGCGTCGATCTCTTGGGAGCCATCTCCGCTGCGCAGCTGCATCTCTCCCTTAAAGTTTCCGAGTTCGATCTTGCCATCGCCGGTGCGCAAATCCACGCGGCCCTCGCGCGGCATGTGGATGTCGATGTCCACGCGATGGCTGAATGAATCACCCCAGTTGATGGTGACGCCGTGATGCGGAAAGTGCAGATCGATCTCAACCACGTCCCCTGTCTGGTGTTCTTCGATCCGGATGCCATCATCGCCGATCTTGTAGTGCGTGCTCGTCACCTTGGCTTCAATGGTGTTCTGGTCCCAGGTGGAGACGTGAATGTTGGCGTCGGATGTGTCCACGCGCAGATCGGGCTTGCCAGTGAGGGTGTAGGTTTTCGACCAATCGTCGGCCCGCGCTGGCAGCGCGGCCAGCGAGCAAACAAAGCCGCCAAGAAGCAGAGCCAGGAACAACCAGTGTTTGATATCAATTCGTTTCATAGAAGTCCTCCGCCAGGCACACTACTGCCCAGCCTCTTAGACGTGATTACGCGTGATTCGTTAGTTTAGTTCCATGGAAAATCGGGCCCGTGGTCTACGCCTGTGACCGCCGTCCTAACATACGCCATGCGAATCAGAGTCCGTTCGGAAAACGGCACATAGAGCAGGGCCGCGCTGGCCGCGAAAGCCGCGCCCAGTCCGATCTTCGGCATGAGCAGAAATGGAGCCACGGCCCAGAGCTGATCGAGAGCCAGAATGAAAGGAAACATCTGCTGAAACTTTTCGCCCAGGCGCTGGTAGTCGAATCCGACCGCGGAGAGCAGATAACAGCGCAGCGGAATTCCCACACCTGCCGTCACCATCACCGCGGCGACCAGCGCGGTCGCACGCCATCCGGACAAGAATGAATCCGCGATTCCTTCGACGGCATGAATGCGAAAAAGCGCGACCAGGTAGAAGATCAGGTACATCAACTGGGCCAGAGCAAACAATCCGCGCGTCAGGCTTCGACGCGGGATTGGAACTTGCAGCTCAGGATGCAGGGCGTTCGGGAAATCCTGCGCCGCTACCGCCGAGCTTCGCTCGGCTGGACAGCCGAGGGCGGCTGTCCCTACATTAATTTTCTCCACACTGCTGTTCTGAACCGGCGCGATAAAACGATAGCCGCGCCGCGCCACGGTCTCGATGTAGCGCGGACTGGAGGCGGAATCGCCCAAGGTCTCCCGCAGCTTGTTTACGGCGGTGTTCAGGCTGTGGTCGAAATCCACAAAGGTGTCGGCCGGCCAAAGTTTCTGGCGCAACTCCTCGCGCGCCACCACATCGCCGGCGCGCTCCAACAGCAACGCCAGCACCTGGAACGGCTGCTCCTGCAGGCGCAGTTTGGCGCCGTTCTTGCGCAGCTCGCCCGCGGCGAGGTCGAGCTCGAAGACTCCGAACCGCACGATTCTGCCCGAGTGATTGCCCTGAAAAGAGGCCATGGGACGATGGACAATGACTGACGACGCGTAGTGTAGCACTGGCCGCGCGTGCCTGGTGCTGAGCGTACAATATCTTCGTGCCTGACGTTCGACGCCAGAACGACTCCCTCCCCAAGCATGAACGGCAGCCGATTTATGCCACGGAAACTCGCGGCCTGCTGGTGATCGCGTTTCTGTTGCTCGTCCTCACCCTCATTCGCTACTGGCATGCTATCCACTGGAGCGTGCGCTGACGGTGGCGCCGGCGCAGCCTGAAGCGTTGCTGGTGGTCGTGCTTGGCCCCACGGCCAGCGGAAAGACCGCTCTGTCTCTAGCGCTGGCGGAGCGCTTCCACGGCGAGATCGTGAGTTGCGATTCCGTCGCCATGTACCGCGAGTTTGATATCGGCACAGCCAAGCCAACGTCTTCGGAACGAGGCCGGGCACCACATCACTTGTTCGATTGCGTGGCGCCGACCAGCCACATCACGGCCGGCGAATATGCGCGCCAGGCGCGGCAAGTGCTCGAAGAGATCAAAGGGCGCGGCCATTTGCCTATTCTCGTGGGTGGAACCGGGCTCTACCTGCGCGCGCTGCTCGAGGGACTTTTTCCCGGCCCGCAACGCTCCGAGGAACTGCGCGAGCGATTGCGCGAACAGGCCGCGAGCCGCGGCGGCGAATATCTTCATCGCGTGTTGCGCCACCTGGATCGCGCGGCGGCGGAAAAGATTCATGCCAACGACACGCCCAAGCTCATTCGTGCCATCGAAGTTTGCCTGGCGTCGCGCCAGAAGATGACGGAACTCTGGCAGCGCGGTCGCGACCCCCTGCGGGGCTTTCGCATTCTGCGTCTCGGTCTCGATCCCGATCGTCAGGCTCTCTATGATCGAATCAACCGGCGGGCGCAACAGATGTTCGAAGCCGGACTGGTCGAAGAAACGCGGCGCCTGCTTGAGGAGTACGGTGTGGCTGCGGGGCCGCTGTCTTCGCTAGGCTACAAGCAGGCAGTGCAATTGATTCGCGGAGAACTTACGCGCGAGCAGGCGCTGCAGGCCGCTCAGCAAGCGCACCGCAACTACGCCAAGCGCCAGATGACCTGGTTTCGGCGCGAGTCGGAGGTTCACTGGCTGCGCGGGTTTGGCGACGATGCGCAGGTTCAGGACCAAGCCGCAGTCAAGATTGAAACCTTACTTGCCACGGATTTTCGCGGATCAACGCGGATCAACCACAAGAACGTCTAACGCCGGGATTTCTGCTATCGTTTTTTGCATGAATCGCGCACTGGCACTCTTGCTGGTTACTCTTCTGTTTACAACGGCAGCATCTGCCAAGGACAAAGACAAATATCAGCGGCCCGGCCCCATTCGTTTAACCTCCGCCGGCGAAAAATGGGCCGAGAAGACGCTGCACAAGCTCACCCTCGAAGAGAAAGTCGGACAGGTGTTCATGATTTGGTGCCGCGCCAGCTTTCTCAACGTGGAGAATCCGGAATACCTGCAACTGCGCGAGGCCATCGAGAAGTATCACGTGGGCTCGTTCGCGATGACGGTGCATGTGGATGGGCCGTATCTTCTACGCAGCGAGCCTTACGAGGCCGCCGAGCTTCTCAACCGTTTGCAGAGCGATTCGAAGTTACCGCTGCTGTTCGCCGCAGATTTTGAACGCGGCGTCTCGATGCGATTGATGGGAACAACGGTGTTTCCGCATGCCATGGCTTTCGGAGGAGACGGCAAAATCGAAGACGCCGAGGCTTTCGGCCGCATTACCGCCGAAGAGTCGCGCGCCATTGGCATTCACTGGAACTTTTTTCCAGATGCCGATGTCAACTCGAACCCGGCCAACCCCATCATCAACACGCGCTCGTTCGGCGAAGATCCCAGGCAAGTCGGCGATCTAGTCGTGGCGTACATCAAGGGCGCGCATGAAGGGGGAATGTTGACCACCGTCAAACACTTCCCCGGGCATGGCGACACGGCGACCGATTCGCATCTCGGAGTCGCCAGCGTGAACGTTGACCGTGCGCATCTCGACTCCATTGAACTGCCACCTTTCCGCGATGCGATCGCGGCAGGGGTGGATGCCGTGATGGTGGCGCACGTTACTGTGCCTGCGCTCGATTCCGATCCCAACCACGTGGCCACGATTTCTCCGGTGATCGTCTCGGACCTGCTGGAAAAACAGCTCGGCTTCAAAGGAATTGTTGTCACCGATGCGCTCGACATGGCGGGGCTTACTCATCTTTTCTCCAACAACATCGGCCGTGCGGCCGTTGAGGCTTTCAAGGCGGGCAACGACCTGTTGCTGATTCCCGCCGACTTTCCGGCGTCGTATAACGCGATGGTACAGGCGGTTCGTTCCGGCGAAATCTCCCGCGAACGGCTCGACCACTCCGTGCTCAAGATACTGACGACAAAGGCTTCTTTGGGGCTGCAGGATGCGCGCCTGGTGGATCAGAACGCCATCTCCACTGGGGTGGGCAAGCCGGAAAACCTCGCTTTCGGGCAGCAGGTGGCCGATGCCGCGGTCACGCTGGTACGGGACAACGGCAAAGTTTTGCCTTTGAAATCTTCGCTCAAATACCAGGGAACCGCGAAGGCCGGACTTCCGTATACAACACAAGAGGAGACACACAATCAAGTTGTGGCGGTGCTCTTCTCCGACGACGTACGGACAGAGTCCGGGCGCGCCTTCGGTCGCGAATTTCGGGCTCGCATCCCCGATGCCCGCGTGATTTATGTGGATCCGCGCATCGCGGCAGGGATGAGCGATGAAGTGCTGAAGGCGGTGGACGAAGCCAGGACTGTGGTAGCCGCCGTTTATGTGGTTCCAACGGCGGGTAAGGTGGGGAACACGGTCGCGATGGCGGATGCGACCGGTGCTCTGTTGCAGCAACTGCTGGATCATGCTGCGGGAAAGACCGCCGTCGTCGCCATGGGGAATCCATACCTGGCGGCGGATTTCCCGAAGATAGAAAATTACATGTGTACATTTTCCAACGCGACGGTGTCGGAGATGGCCGCAGTCAAGGCGTTGTTTGGAGAAATCGCCATTCGTGGGCATCTTCCCGTGAGCATTCCTAATGTTGCTCAGCGTGGAGCGGGAATCGAGCGTCCGGCGCAGGTCGCCAGTGGAGGGTTGGACCATGCGCAGAAATGAACTCTCTGCATTTGTGATGGCCGCAGCCGGCCTGGCTGCATTCCTGCTGCTACCCGCGTGCAGCATCAACGTGAAGAAAGAAGCCAACGGACAAGACAAGCAGGTGGACATCCACACACTTCTGGGCGGCGTCCACGTCAGCAATCAGGCGGACATCTCCGATGTGGGTCTGCCGGTTTATCCCGGGGCGCGGCCGAAGGAAAAAGATTACGATGGCAGCGACAAGAGCGCCAATGTGAATATTTCCGGCTTTGGTTATGGAATTAAAGTGGTGGCACTCGAATATGAGTCTGATGACACGCCCGCCAAGGTGCTCGCTTACTATAAAGACCAATTGAAGAAGTATGGCAATGTGCTCGAATGCCACACTTCGCGTCTGAATCTGGACATGAAGGTCGGCCACGTGAACGTGGAGACCAAGTTGGGAACGCACGAATCCGAGAGCGATTCGAACGAGTTGACTTGTGAAGGCGACCACGGCAGCAACATCGAGCTTAAGGTGGGGAAGAAAGACGATCAGCACATCGTGGCCGTGCAGCCGACAGGCAAGGGATCGAGCTTCTCGCTGGTTTATGTGCGCACCCACGGCAAGGATGCCGACATTTAACAGATGCGCCTTTCGCAGGGACGCGGCTGGCTGCGGCTCTGTTTCTAACTTTGTTCTCTGAGACCTCGGAGGAAGTCATGTTTCGATCCATCATATTTCGACCCATCATGTTTCGATCGATTGCGTTTCGATCGATCCTCGTCGCAGCAGTTACGGCCGCCGCGACTATGGCAGGCTTCGCCGCCCAGCCTCAAAAACCAGACAGCGATCAAGACAAGCATCTGGACATCCAAAGTTCAGTCGGCGATCTGCACATGGGGACCGATGCGGACGCTCGCAAAGCCGGATTGCCGCTCTACCCAGGGGCGCGGCTCCGGCACGACGAAGAGAACACGGGTGCTAATCTCAGCCTCTTTACCCAGGCTTTCGGAGTGAAGCTGGTGGTGGCGAAATACGATTCCGACGATGCGCCCGGTAAGGTCATTGACTACTACCGCGAGCACCTGAAGAAATACGGCAAAGTGCTCGAATGCCATACCAGTGAACACGGCGGCGACGCTCATGCCGACGTCAACGACGACCATTCTTCCGACGACCACTCTTCCAAAGAGCTCAAGTGTGAAGGCGACAACAAGGGCCCGGTCACCGAGTTGAAAGTTGGTACGGAGGACCACCAGCACGTGGTCGCCATTGAAGCGCACGATGGCCGCAGCGGCTCAATCTTCACCCTGGTGTACGTTCACACTCGCGGCAAAGAAGGCGACATCTGAAACGCCAACGAGAGGGTCGTCCGTCGACTCCTTCTGTCAACTAAGACGCGGCTTCCCGTTCCTTGCGCCTGCCGCTCATCGTGCGATACCTTCAAGTTAGCCCAACTCTGAGCTGTCATGGATCATCCCTGCCATAAGTGCGGACGCAGCATCGAAGACGGCAAGCCGTTTTGTGCGGAGTGCGGCGCCCCGCAGATTCGCGTGGCGGTGGCCGAATCGCCGGCGCCATCGGTTGCCGGGAGTGTCGCGTCTAATGACCCGACCACTTTTTCCGTCGACCCGCTGAATAGCCCAGGCGCTCTAAGTATTTCCACGCTTTCGACCGGGATCGATTGGCCGCGGGCTCGCCGGGCCTGCGCCGTTGCCGCCTTGATCTCGGTTGTAGTGATGTCAATTCGCCTGATAGTCCCTTTGCTGGCTGTTCTGGGCGCTGGATGTTTGGCCGTATTTCTCTACCGTTACTGGAACCCGATCTGGAAAGCCAATGCTCGCTGCGGAGCACAACTCGGCGCAGTTACAGCACTTTTCTCTTCTGGAGTGCTCGCCATTTTCTCCGCCATCGCGTTCGCGGTTTTGCAGGCTGGTGGGCAAGTTCGCCAGCAAGCGCTTGATGCGCTCCAGCAGATGGCGTCTCGTTCCAATGATCCGCAAATGCAAGCCACGCTCGACCTGCTGAAGAAGCCAGAAGGCCTCGCCCCCAAGTTGATCCTCGCCATGTTAGGTTTTCTCCTGATCGCCGTTGCGGCGGGCAGCATAGCTGGAGCATTGACTGGCGCGTTTTTGGGCCGTCGCAACCGATCGTGAGTCTCTGCGCTGCCAGAAACCGGGCCTTGCCGTGGGCCGCGCTGGCCGCGTATGATGCACGGTTTGCCTTCCCACGCGATGAATAAACCGGCACGCGGGTCACTGCTCGGCATCGAGCATCTGGAGGACCAGGAAATCCTGGGCCTGCTGAAGCTGGCCCGGAGGATGAATCCGCTCAAGGCGCGCCCGCTATTGCGCAACAAGCGCATCGTGCTGCTGTTTTACGAAGCTTCCACCCGAACGCGATCTTCGTTCGAGATCGCCGCCACGTCGCTAGGCGCGATCACCACGCTGGTGCAGTCTTCCGGATCGAGCATTGAGAAGGGCGAGTCCTTGCTCGACACGGGCTATACCCTGCGGGCAGTGGGCGCAGACGCCATTGTCATTCGTCATCCCGCCGCCGGCGCGCCTCACCTGATGGCGAAGCACCTCGATATTCCAGTCATCAATGCCGGCGACGGCATGCACGAGCATCCTTCCCAGGCTCTGCTCGATGCATTCACCATCCTGAAACACAAGAAATCATTCAAAGGCTTGCAGGTGGCGATCATCGGCGATATCTTTCACAGCCGCGTAACCCGTTCCAATTGCCATTTGCTGGCCAAGTTCGGCGTGAAGATTACGCTCTGCGGGCCTCCCGAATTTGTGCCTGAAGTCTCGGCGACCCTGGCCCCCGGCCTGCGCGTCAGTCGCCACATTGAAGAAGCATTGCGCGGAGCGGATGTGATCATGCTCTTGCGCCTGCAAAAAGAGCGCCTGGCTGGGCAGAAGATTCGTCTGCAGGACTATATCGCGCGTTATCAAATGACGGCTGCGCGGTTAAAACTGGCCCGGCGCGATGCCATCGTGATGCATCCCGGTCCGATCATTCGCGGCCTGGAGCTGACCGCGGAAGTTGCGGACGGCCCGCAATCGGCGATTATCGACGAGGTTCACAACGGGGTTCCCACGCGCATGGCAATTTTGGCGCGGGCGTTGGGCAAGGCCAGGTGAGCCACTGATGGGCGCGGATCAACACGGATTATTGCAATGAAACGAAACAGTGCGGGGCTGAATGCTGAGGGCTAAGAACCAAGAACGAAAAAGCGCAAGCTTGCTGATCAAAGGCGGCCATTTCATCGACCCGGCGGCGAAGATCAACGCGCCCATGGACGTTTTGCTGCGCGATGGCCGCGTGGCCGAGATCGCCTTGCCGAACAAGGTGCGGGGCGGCGCCGACGAAAAGTTTGATGCACGCGGGTTGATCGTTTCGCCGGGATTTATCGATCTGCATGTTCACCTGCGCGAGCCGGGGCAAAGCTACAAAGAAACGATTGCGACCGGCACTGCGGCTGCGGCTGCCGGAGGGTTTACGTCGGTCTGCACGATGCCGAACACCGCCCCGGTGGTCGACAGCGCTGAATGGGTTGCGTGGTTGCGGCATCCCGAGCGTGGAGCGGTGGTGAATGTCTTCCCCATTGCGGCCGCGACTCGCAGTTCGCGCGGTACGGCGCTTACTGACTTCGCCGCCTTGCAGAAAGCCGGCGCGGTGGCCGTTACCGACGACGGCAAGCCCATTCTCGATGACGAAATTATGCGAGCGGCGCTGCGACTTGGCGCCGAGCTGAACCTGCCGGTCGTGCAGCACGCCGAGGATACGCGCCTTACGGAGGGCTGCTCGATGCACGAGGGCCGCACCAGCTTTCGTCTCGGGCTGCGCGGCATGTCGGCCGCCGCCGAAGCGAACATCGTGGATCGCGACGTCCATCTCGCGCAGCAGCTTCGCGAATCGCGTCTGCACGTGGCGCATATTTCTACTTCCGACGCGCTTAAGGCCGTGCGCCGGGGCAAGCGCGGCAAAGCCCGCGTAACTTGCGAAGTAACGCCGCACCACTTCACCCTGCTCGACGAAGACGTGGGCGAGTACAACACGAACTTCAAGATGAATCCGCCCCTGCGCTCGGCCTCGGATCGCGAAGCCATTCTGGTCGCGCTCGCCGACGGGACGGTGGATGCCATCGCCACCGACCATGCACCTCACGCCACGCACGAAAAGGAAGTTGAGTTCGAGCGCGCCGCCTTTGGCATCACCGGACTCGAAACCGCTCTCGCGCTGGCTATCACGAAGCTTCACCGCGAACACAAAATTCCGCTGATGCGCATCGTGGAACTTTTCACTGCCGGCCCCGCGCGTGTGTTCGATTTTCCCGGCCGCGGATCGCTGGCGCGTGGCAATGTTGCCGACGTAACCATCTTTGATCCCAAGAAGCGGTGGACGTTTGAAGCCGGCAAGTCACGGTCGTTGTCGCATAACACTCCGTTTGATGGATGGCAGTTTGTGGGCAGGGTTGTGGCGACGATTGTGGGTGGGAGGGTTGTGTACCTGGTAGATTGAGGCAGGCCAATAGGATTGAGCGATACATTTAAATGTATATTTCTGGCTCAATCAGAGTTATACTATCTTGGTGACGAATGGCGTTCAGCGCTCCCAAAGATGCGGTGATTGCTTGGGAGGGTAATTCCAAGGAAGTGATTACCGCGTTTCCGGATGCGGCGAAATACAACCTGGGATTTGACTTGCGGTTGTTGCAGCAGGGGCAGCAACCGACGGACTACCGGCCGATGAGCTCCGTTGGTCCGGGAGTTTTCGAGCTGCGGGATCAAGACGCGGGCATGGTATCGCGTGATTTATCTGTCGAGAGTTCGCGGTGTGATCCATGTGTTGCATTGTTTTGAAAAGCGTAGCCGCGAGACGCCAATGAGGGAAATCAATATCGCACGGCAACGGCTAAAGGCAGTTCGGGCGAGGATGATCGAGGAGAAGAAGCATGGCTCGCAGTAAGCCAGTTCACGTAACGCGGGGCAATCTGCTGGATGACCTGGGATTCTCGCCAGAGCAGGCCACGGGCTTGAAATTCAAGGCGGACTTATACCAAGCCATTTTGAAGCACGCGCGAAAGTATTCGCCAAAAGAGTTGCAGGTAATCTTAGCTGAACCGCAGCCGCGGGTGAGCGAACTGCTCAACGGGAAAATCGCCAACAAGAGTGTGGACAAGTTGCTCTACTACGCAGGGCGGCTCGGAATTGAGGCAAGGGCTAGGTTTCCCCAGACCAATAAACGGGCCGTTATACGAGAAATAGCTGCGGCCGCGCGCTAGCATCACGCGACGATCCCCATCCGCTTCCCCACCCTTCCCAGCACCTCCAGAGCCTGCTGCAACTCTTTCTTCGTGTGCGTTGCCGTCATGATGGTGCGGATGCGGGCTTTGCCTTCGGGGACTGTGGGGAAGGCGATGCCGGTGCCGAGGACGCCTTCCCGGAACAGTTCGCGGGAGAAATCCATGGTGAGCTTGCCGTCGCCGATAATAATCGGCGTGATGGGAGTCTCGCTGGCGGGAGTGGCGCGGCCGCCG
>PMSQ01000074.1 GCA_003168355.1 Acidobacteriaceae bacterium
CCCGCGTCACATTTAGCTCCTGGTCTTTGTACTGGAGCTGGTAGAGCTTGAAGTAGATGCCGCGCTGGGCGAGGAGTTGCTGGTGCGTGCCCATTTCGCGGAGCTGGCCTTTGTGCATGACGATAATCTTATCCGCGCGCTGTACGGTCGAAAGCCGGTGGGCGATGATCAGTGAGGTGCGGCCCTCGACCATGCGGCTGAGGGCGTCGCGCACTTTGAATTCGGTTTCTGTATCTACGCTCGACGTGGCTTCGTCGAGAATCAGGATCTTCGACTCGTGGGCAAGCGCGCGCGCGAACGAGATAAGTTGTTTCTGGCCGGTGGAAAGCGTAGACCCGCGCTCGCGCACTTCTTCGTCGAAGCCCTTGGGCAGGGCGCGGATGAAATCGGCGAGGTTTACATCCTCGGCAGCTTTTTGGACGTCGGCATCTCGAATGCGCTCCGTTCCCAGGCGAATATTTCCACCGATCGTGCCGCTGAATAAAAACGGATCCTGCAGGACCACGCCGAAGCGGCTACGTAGGTCCACCAGATCCATGTCTTTGACGTCAACGCCGTCGATCCGCACCGCGCCTTTCTGCACGTCATAGAAACGCAGCAGAAGCGAGATTAGCGTGGTCTTGCCCGCGCCGGTGTGGCCGACAATGGCCACAGTTTCTCCGGGTTCGATGGTGAAACTTACGTCGCGGAGAACCCAGTCGGGGGCGGCGGGATCGCTTGAAGAGTGCGTACTCGTGGAAAGAGAAGAGCCTGCCGAGCTTTGCTCGGCTGGACGGCCGGGGGCGGCCGTCCCCGCATAAGCTTCTTTTTCCACATCGTCCTTGCCGGGTTCGACTTCGCGGTAGGCGAACCAGACGTGATCGAATTCGATGCGGCCTGGGCCATCCGGCCTTTTGGTCACCGCCGGCGAGACAACCCGCACTGGGGTATCCAGCAACTTGAAAATGCGTTCGCTGGCAGCCATGGCCGATTGCAGGATGTTGTATTTTTCGCTGAAGTCCATGATCGGGCGGAAGAAGCGCAGAGCATACTGAATAAAAGCGACGAGCACGCCAAGCGATACGATCGTGGGCACCAAGCGAAATGCAATTAGCGTCTTCCAATTGAAACTCACGGAAACGCTGGAAGCGCGAATTTTGCTCATCACGTCCCCGCCGCCGAACCAAATAACAGACGCAATCGCGATAGCGGAGAGAATTTCGACTACGGGGTAATAAACCGAATAGGCCATGATCGCGTCTTTGTACGCGTCCATGTGGTTGCGATTAATCTCAGAGAAACGGTTGTAGGCCTTGCGCTCGCGATTGAAGAGTTGCAGTACCACCATACCGCTGACGTGCTCCTGCAAGTACGAGTTGATGCGCGCGATGGCGACGCGAATGCGCCGGTAGGAATCGCGTACGCGGTCGCGGAAAATCTTGGTGGAATAGACAATGAACGGCAACACGGCGAAAGTAATCAGCGCCAGCTTCCAGTTCATGCACAGCATCACGCCGAGGATGCCGAAAAGCACAAAGAGATCTTCGAAGATCGACACCACGCCGGAAGTAAACATCTCATTCAAAGCGTCCACGTCGGTGGTAACTCGCGTCACCAGCCTGCCGACTGGATTTTTATCGAAGAAGGCAACATGCAAACGTTGCAGATGGCGGAAGATCTGGCGGCGCAGATCGAACATCACTTTCTGGCCGGTCCACTGCATGAAGTAGGTTTGCAGGAACTCGAGCAGAAAACTGAACACCAGCAGTCCAACATAAATGCCCGCGATCTGCGCGATGCCGGTGCCGGCCCGCGGGCTGAGCCAAGTCCAGAAGCCGGCAGACGAACCTTGCGCGGGAGCAAGATAGCGATCAATCGCCACCTTGGTGAGATACGGGCCGAGCACGTCGGCGAAAGACTTCAGGACAATCGAGGCTAGGGCAATCGCGACCTGCCAGCGGTAGGGACGCAGATATTTCAGCAGCCGCGCCATCAGGCGGCTGTCGTAAGCTTTACCTAATACTTCTTCTTCCTGAGCCATCGGATTCTGAGCAATCGAGCGGTGAAGCGGCGCCAGCGGCGCTGTTAACAGCCTACCTCAATATGGATGGCCGAGGCCGGGGAGAGGATGGAAAAGGTTTGCTGTCCCGCAGACGGGATGCAGATGGGATAATAAGCTGGCATGCCGCTCGGCATTTACATTTCCGTGCCTTTCTGCCGCACCAAGTGCAGCTACTGCAATTTTGCCTCCGATCTATTTTCGCGGGCGGTTTTCGAGCGCTATGTGGATCGGGTTTGCGCCGACATTGAGAACGCGCCCCAGGTTGCGGCGGAGATGGGCGGGCAGATGGAGCGCGCGGTGGATTCCATCTATCTGGGCGGAGGCACCCCGACCATGCTTGAAGCCGTGCAGTTGGAGCGAATCTTCGCGACGGTTCGGTCCGGGTTTGACTTGAACCCTGACGCGGAAGTCACAGTCGAGTGCGCTCCCGGCACGCTCACCGGCGCCATGTTAGAGAGTTTGCTGCGCTGCGGCGTGAACCGTGTGAGTCTCGGCGTGCAGTCATTTGTGGATCAGGAAGCGGCGGCCGTGGGACGTCTGCACAAGCGCACGACCGTGCTGGAGGATATTGCTCGGCTGCGGGCTGCTGGAATTGCGAATATCAATATCGATCTCATCGCTGGGCTGCCGCACCAGACCGCCGAAAGTTGGGAGTTCTCTTTGGCGGAAACCATCGCGACCGGCGCTCCTCACGTGAGCGTCTACATGCTGGAAGTGGACGAGGATTCGCGACTGGGACGCGAACTCCTGGCAGGCGGCACACGCTATCACGCGCACTTTGTCCCCGATGAAGAAGCCATTGCGGACTTTTACCTCGCGGCCTGTGAGCGGCTCAGCACGGCGGGGATTTCACAGTACGAGATCTCGAACTTCGCGCGCGGGGGCTTCGAGTCGCGGCATAACTTGAAGTATTGGACGCGGTCGCCCTACTTCGGTTTTGGAGTGGACGCGCACTCGATGTTGTTCTCTGCCACACCAGATATCGATGGGGTGCGATTCGCACCCGCCGACTCCTTGGAACAGTTCATGAGTACGGCAGTTTTGCAGCGGACCGAGGTCTCGCGGCGGGCAGCTTTGGAGGAGAGTTTTTTTCTCGGCCTGCGGTTGACGCAAGGCGTCAGAATGCAGGAACTCACCACAAAATTCGGAGAGGCAGCGATCGGGAATGCCCGCGCCGCGGTCGCGGAATTTGTCAACGACGGGCTGATGCAAGAGCGCGGAGACTTCGTGTGCCTAACCACGCGCGGGCGGCTGCTCTCGAACGAAGTTTTCGAGCGATTCATCGTTGCCGACGAGATCACTCGCTGAACCTTACTCCGGGTCGAGAATCTGATGGAACAACTTGTCACCAAACCATCCGGTCGGTTGGGCTAAGAGTCTTCACGCTCGCAATCCTCAATGATCATGCGGATCGGCGCACTCTCCATGTCCCCTGCCTGAGGTAACTTTTCCCGCTCCTGCCCCTATGTTCTAATCAAAAAACAGTCGGAGCCAGTGGAGGAGTCTTGGATTTTCAACTGAGTGACGAGCAGCAGCACCTGAAGAAAAGCGTCCGCGAGTTCGCCGAGCGCGAGATCGCGCCCAACGTCATGAGGTGGGACGAGGCGTGCGAGTTTCCTCTGGCCACGATCAAGGAGTTGGGCAAGCTTGGCTTGCTGGGAATGGTTTTCCCCACGGAGTACGCAGGCGCCGGCATGGGCTACGTGGAATATGTGATCGCCATCGAAGAGTTGTCGCGCGTGGATGGATCGGTGGGCATCATCGTCGCCGCCCATACGTCGCTCTGTTCCAATCACATCTTTCTCGCAGGCTGCGAGGCGCAGAAAAAGAAATATGTCAGCAGACTGGCTACGGGCGAATTCATCGGCGCATGGGGATTGACCGAGCCCTCTTCGGGATCGGATGCGGGCAGCGCCCGAATGACCGCGCGGCGCAAGGGGAACAACTGGGTGCTGAACGGGACCAAGACTTTCTGCACGAACGGTCATTATGCCGACGTGATCGTGGCGCTCGCTGTAACCGACCGGACGGCGAATACGCACGGGCTTTCCGCCTTCATCGTCGAGAAAGATACCAAGGGATTCCGCCCCGGCAAGAAAGAGAACAAGCTGGGGCTGCGAGCCAGCGACACGGCCGAGATGATCTTTGAAGATTGCGTGGTTCCGGCGGAGAATTTGCTGGGCAAGGAAGGCGACGGCTTTATTGATGCGATGCGCGTGCTCGATGGCGGCCGNNTACTCCAAGGAGCGCAAGCAATTCGGCAAAGCCATCGGCGAGTTCCAGGCGATCCAGTGGAAGCTGGCCGACATGGCTACCGAGATTGATGCGGCCAGGCTGCTCACCATGCGCGCGGCGTCCATGAAGGATGCCGGCATGAAGACGACGCTGGAGTCGTCGATGGCGAAGCTCTACGCCAGCGAAGTCGCCGTGCGGTGCGCCAATGAAGGCGTGCAAATTCACGGCGGGTATGGGTTCATCAAAGATTATCCCGCCGAGAAGTATTACCGCGACGTGAAGCTGTGCACGATCGGCGAGGGGACCAGCGAGATTCAGCGACTGGTGATAGCACGGCAGTTGCTTAAAGACTGAAACTCCGGGTGTAATCGCCTCGCCGTCGACCAATTGTCTCGCCACCAGCCAAAGATTAGCAAATACAAGTTAGGCCACTATCAACTCTGTTGCAGATTTCTTCTTCTTCGTCCTCTGCTTTACACTGATCGCTTGAACCCTGATATCCAGACCTGGATCGACCAACTCCGCTCCGGTGACGTACGCGCCTTGGCTCGCGCCATTTCGACCGTGGAGAATCGCGCGCCGGAATGGTCAGAGCTGCTGAAGGCGTTGTTCCCGCACAGCGGGAAGGCGCGTGTGCTGGGGCTGACCGGGCCGCCGGGAGCGGGGAAGAGCACGCTGGTCGATCAGCTTGCCCGCTTCTATCGCAGGGGTAATGATAAAGACAAGCGCACGGTGGGTATTATCGCCGTCGATCCCACAAGCCCTTACACGGGCGGGGCGATTCTGGGCGATCGCATCCGTATGCAGGAGCACTTCTCCGATCCGGGGATTTATATTCGCAGCATGGCGACGCGCGGCTCCCTCGGCGGCCTGGCGCGCACCACAGCCGATGTCACCACGGTGCTGGATGCTTCCGGGCGCGACCTCATTATGATTGAGACCGTGGGCGTGGGCCAGGATGAAGTGGATATCGTGCGACTGGCCGATGTCACGATTTTAATTCTGGTTCCGGGCATGGGCGATGACGTGCAAACCATTAAGGCTGGCATCATGGAGATTGCCGACATCTTCGTGATCAATAAGAGCGACCGAGACGGCGCGGATCATGTGGAACGGGAAATCCGCACGCTACAGTCGCTGGCCATGCGCCACGATGGCTGGACGCCGCCGATCGTGAAGATAGTCGCCAGTCAGGGAGTGGGAATCGAAGAACTGGCGGGCGCAATTGCGGACTACGAGGCTCACCTGCAGCAGGAAAACCTGGCGCTGCGCAAGAGCGTCGAGAACTGGCAGGAGCGCCTGGTCGAGATGCTGCGCGACGCCATGCTGGAAAAGGCACGGATGCAACTCGGCGACGGCAACCTGGCGCGGCTGGCGGCGGAAGTGGCCGAACACAAGCGCGATCCGTATACGCTGGTTGAGGAGATCGCCGCTAACGCGGGCAAACCCTGATGGCTGAAATCGATCACATCGGCATCGCGGTGAAGTCGCTGGCGGCGGCGAAATCGATCTACGAAAAGTTGGGCCTCAGCATTTCTCCCGAAGAAACCGTCGAGCAGGAGCAGGTTCGAGTGGTGATGATTCCGGTGGGCGACAGCCGACTGGAGCTGTTAGAGGCGACCTCGGAGAATTCGACGGTCGCGAAGTTTATCGCCAAGCGCGGCGAGGGCCTGCACCATGTTTGTCTGCGTGTCCCTAATTTGACAGCGGCTGTCGAACGTCTGAAGAAAGACGGGGTGCGGCTGGTCTCAGAGGGGATCAAGACGGGCGCGGGCGGGCACAAGTACGTCTTTATACATCCGTCGAGCACCGGGGGCGTGCTGCTGGAGCTGGTCGAGGGATAGATCAAGAAACAATCGGCCACGGATCTCCACGGATTTTCTCGGATAGATCAAGTTACGTTTTCTTTCATGCTTCTTCTCGCCACCGACACTTCCGGCAAGCATGGCAGCCTCGCGCTGGCGCGCGCCGGGGAGCGCTCTGCCGATGGCGACGACGTAGAACTGATCGAGACTGTGCCCCTGGCTGGCGGCACATTTTCCGCGCAACTCGTCCCGCAGATTGCCGCTTTGCTCTCCAGTCACGAGCTTACCAAGCGCGACATCGGCGCTCTTGCCGTGGTGTCGGGGCCGGGATCGTTCACCGGCTTGCGGATTGGCCTGGCGGTGGTGAAGGCTTTGGCCGAGGTGTTGAACAAACCGATTGCGGCGGTGTCGCTGCTGGAGGTGTGCGTCTTTGCCAGCGGCGCCCAAGGTAAGATCATGGCTGCGCTGGATGCGGGCCGGAGTGACGTCTATGTAGGGAAGTACGAAATCCCAAGCCCCACCGCCCAGGTTCCACAAGAGCGGATTTTGACCAGGGGTGAATTTCTCGTCCAGGCGCGAGGATGGACAGTGGTGACTCCGGATTCGGCTCTAGCAGAGGCGGCGGGCGCAGCCGGGTTGTCAGTTGTGGCTCTGGCGCCGATTTCGGCAGCCGCGGTTGCCTGTTTAGGCTGGCGCAAAATTCAGTCCGGCGAGACGGTAACGCCCGAGCACTTGGAGGCGAACTACATTCGCCGCACCGACGCCGAGATGCTCGAGAGAAGGGTTCCTAGCTTGCGCGTGCGACGGGCAAATCTCGTTGATGTTCCCGCCATGATCCAACTGGAGCGTGAGAGTCCGACCGCCGCCCACTGGCCTCGGCAACAGTATGAGGGCTTGTTTGTCACCTCAGGAAGTCAGCGGCGGTCCGAACGATTCGCATGGGTAGGTGAAGATGAATCCGCGGCGCAGCCTGAGAACCCTTCCCGCGAAGCGCCGAAAATTCTCGCTTTCCTCATCGCGCACCGGGTTGATGCGGAGTGGGAACTGGAGAATATTGTGGTCGCGGATGTGGCCCGCCATCGCGGCGTGGGCACACGACTGCTGAGTGAATTCATCGCCCACGCCCGGGCAGAAAATGTCAGCGCCATATTCCTGGAGGTTCGCGAGTCGAATCAAAGTGCCCGAGCCCTGTACCGGAAGGTAGGTTTTAAAGAAGCGGGGTTGCGCAAGGGTTACTACGCCGATCCAGCGGAAGATGCAATGCTTTATCGGCTAACTTTCTTTGAAGTTTCTCATAACGAGACTGCACCATAATTTGGCATTGAACCGATTTTGGGGCTGTGGTAGCTTTGGCCTAGAATCCCCTATTGGAGGTCTGCCTGGATGCTGACTTCGAATGACGCTCTCCTGACCAATCACGATGAATTTCGCAAGCTGGCTCAGGAGCATATGCAATATTCGACCCGTCTTGATTCTCTCACCCAAAAGCGCTACCTCAGCGAAGATGAAAAGCTGGAAGAAGTCCGGCTTAAGAAGCTGAAGTTGCGTCTGAAAGACCAGATGCAATCGATTGAGCGGCAGTATCGGCAGCAGTACGGAACTCACGTAGCATAATTTCTTGGCCATCTGATGGCGGCCGTCGCCGCTAGAGGCGTTTTGTATCTGCCCCCTGGCGATCTTCAGCGCCCTTTCTTTACTTGGACTTACATTTCTGATTGAACCTGAACCGGGGCCGCTGGCCTCTGCTCTATAATGGGGCTTCTTGCTCCCATGGTTCGTGACGGCTACTTTTACGCACTTGGTTTGATTGCGGCTGGGATCCTGGTTGGCTGGCTCGCGCAGCCTGCCTGGGCCCTCGCACCTCTATTGCTTGCGGTGTTTTTTCTCTGGTTCTTTCGCGATCCGGAGCGCACTATTCCCGATACGGTGGGTGCCGTGGTTTCCCCGGGGGATGGCAAAGTTACGAATGTCTCATTCGTGACGGCGGGCGGCGAAAAATACGCCCGCCTCAGCATCTTCCTGAGTGTCTTCGATGTGCACGTGAACCGTTCTCCGATCGCCGGCGTCGTCCGCGACGTGCGCTATCAGCGCGGGAAGTTCCTGAATGCCATGAATCAGGCTTCGGCGGAGCTGAACGAGCAGAATGTGGTCAGCGTGGAAGGTGACGGCCAGGTGGTGGTCTTCAAGCAAATTGCGGGATTGCTGGCGCGAAGAATTGTCTTTCATCCGAAGGTGGGTGATCGGCTGGAGCGTGGCCAGCGCGTGGGACTCATCAAGTTTGGTTCTCGCGTGGACGTGCTGCTCGACTCCGCCGCCGTCGTGCAGGTGAAAGTCGGCGACCGAGTTCGCGGAGGAGCGAGTATCCTGGCTTACCTGCAGCCGAAAGGCGAACTGGCTAGGGCGGGTAGTTATTCCGCCCGCGAAGGGGCGCGCTGATGGATCTTCCAATTCCAAGACGCCGGCAGGACGAGCGCCGCCCGCGCCGTTTGCGCAAGGGGATGTACATTCTCCCTTCGCTGTTTACCACGGGAAACATGGCGGCCGGGTTCTATGCCATCCTGGAGGTGGTCCATGCGAGTGCTTTGAATTACTGGCACCTGGACAACGCCGCCAAAGCGATTGGGTTCGCCGTTTTATTCGATGGCCTCGATGGACGCGTCGCCCGCATGACCGGAACCAGCAGCGACTTTGGTAAAGAGTTCGATTCGCTGGCGGACGTGATCACGTTCGGTGTGGCTCCGGCGATGCTGGCCTGGACCTGGGGGTTTCATTTGATGCCTCCGGTCGCGCTCACCGAATGGAACATCAAGCTGACGCAATTGGGAGCGATTGCGGCCTTCCTGTTCTTGATGGCGGGAGCGAGCCGCCTGGCGCGGTTCAACATCACCTCAAACCCGCAGCCTTCCAATCCAGGGCGTCCAGGGAAGAAGTACTTTGTGGGCATGCCAATTCCGGCGGGCGCCGGAGTGATCGCGGCCGTGGTTCATTTTCAGAAAGGGGTTCCGCTCGAATCCTGGTATACGTCCATTACCTGGCTGGCTATGGTCTCCGCCGTTGGTTATCTGATGGTGAGCACCTGGCGCTTCTACAGTTTCAAAGACATCGATTTCCGCTCACGCCATCCGTTTCGTTTGATCATTCTTCTTGGTGCGCTGTTTGCCCTGATCTTTTTCTTCTCTGAAAAAGTCCTTTTCGCTATAGCGCTGCTCTATATGTTTTCTGGCGTGTTCTGGCGCCTGCAGTGGATGTTCCGCCGCCGGAGCCAGCCCCCGCCGCCCACTTACAAGGAGGCTTCACAGACTTCATGAGCAGTCCGTCCAAAATCGCGGCATCGTCTTCTTCTGCGCGCGGACAGCTCTTCCACGCGGCCATCGTGGGCGCGGCTACGCTCAAGGGGAAGGAAGTCGCCGAGATGCTCAACGAGCGTAACTTTCCAGCGGTGGATGTCCGCCTGCTCGACGATGATGAATCGATCGGCCAACTGGAAGCCACCGGCGACGAAATCAACTTCATCCAGAGCGTGCGAGCGGAGCAGTTTATCCACATGGACTTCACCTTTTTCGCCGCCGCCGCGGAGTGTACGCGCCAGAACTGGAAACGCGCCCGCGATGCCGGCAGCGCAATTATTGATCTTTCCGGCGCGTTGGAAGAAGAGCCTGGCGCCACCGTGCGCTCTCTCTGGCTGGAGCGCGAGCGCGGCCAGATGTGGCAGCCGGAACTGCAGCCGGCTCCGTGCATTGTGGCTCATCCCGCCGCCGTGGCGCTGGCTCTGCTGATGCTGCGGGCGCGCAAGGCCGGCGCCATCCGGAGTGCGGTGGCCACCATTTTCGAGCCAGCCTCCGAACAGGGACAGAAAGGCATGGACGAGTTGCATCAGCAAACCGTCAATCTATTGTCGTTCCAGTCGCTGCCGAAGGAAGTGTTCGATGAGCAGGTGGCCTTCAACATGGTTGCGCGCTACGGGCAGAAATCGCAACTGTCGCTGGAGTCGCTGGAAGCGCGCGTGCGGCGCCACTACCAAAAGATTGCCGGAGCGGACGCGCCGCAGCCCGCGGTAATGCTGCTTCAGCCTCCGGTTTTTCACGGCCACGCCATGGCCATCTTCCTGGAGATGGAGCACGCGGTTGATAAGGAAAGATTGTCGCGAGTCCTTGCCGGAGATCACGTGACGCTGGCGGGAGCGGAAGACGATTCGCAACCCAGCAACGTGAATACGGCAGGTCAGGCCAACATTCTGGTTTCCCTCAAGAGCGATGCGGCCTGGCCCAATGGAATCTGGTTGTGGGCAGCCGCAGACAACCTGCGGATCGCGGCCATGACCGCGGTGGAATGCGCCGAGAGCATGATCCCAACCCGCCCGCTGGGAAAAATTCAATGAAGGCCCGCCGGTTCGCCTGGCTGGCATTGCTCTGCCTGACATGGATTGCGACGAGCGCCGGCTGCGGATACCACACAGCCGGCCACGCGGTGCAGCTTCCGGAGAATGTCAAAACTATTGCCGTCCCGGCTTTCGTAAATGAGACCACCACTTACCGCATCGAACAGTGGCTCACCGCCTCTGTGGTGCGCGAGTTCACCACGCGTACGCATTATCACATCCTCAATGATCCCGGCGAAGCAGCCGATGCCACGCTCCGCGGCACCGTAGTCTCCGCTTCTTCGACGCCGCTTACCTACAACTCCGCGACCGGACAGGCCGCCAGCGTTTTGGTGGTGGTGAGCATGAGGGTGGAGCTCACCGATCGCCAGGGCAAAGTACTCTACCAGAATCCGTCGTATCTGTTTCGCGAGCAGTACGAAGTCTCGCAGGACCTGACCAGCTTTTTCGAGGAGGACTCGCCCGCCTTCCGGCGGCTCTCCCAGGATTTCGCGCGAACCCTCGTCTCCAACATTCTGGAGGGCTTCTAGATGCTAGAGTTTCAAACAGTCGTTAGCCGTTGGTCGTTCGTCGTCAGCCAATGTCGCAGCGCCGCGACCAGCGGTTATCCCGAGGAGAACTTCTGATGCGGGCTTTCGCCCAGGCCGAACGTTTCGTCAGCGAGCTCGAATCGCGCAAGCTTCGTCCGGCCTACGTGTTCGTCGGGGACGAAGCTTTCTTTCGCAAGCGCTTTCGCGACGCCATCATCGAGCACCTCGTCTCGCCTGATCTCCGCGATTTCAGCCTGTTCGAGTTCGATCTCGCAGAAAACGATCTCGCGGAGGTTCTCGACCGCGCCCGCACCCCCTCGCTGATGGCCCCATTCCAGGTGTTCTTCGTGCGTGGCGTAAAGAGTCTTTTTGGCCGCGGCTCGAGTGATGAGAAGCTCGCCGCTATCGAAGGCTACTGCAAGAATCCGAATCCCGACGCGCTCATTGTTTTCGTCGCCGACCATATCAGCATTCCCGCCGACATCCGCCGCATGGAAATGCAGGACAAGGAGCGTTACCAGCGCATCCGTGAGACCATGGGCCAGTACTGCGGCATCGTCGAACTGGCGCGAGTGGAGGAAGGCGAAGCCGTGCGCTGGATCTCCGACTTTTGCACTAGCCGCGACGTTCCAGTAAAGATCGATCCCGACGGATCTCGCGAACTGGTCGACGCACTCGGCGGTGACATGATGATGATCTCCAATGAACTGGAGAAGCTCATGCTCTACGTCGGCGCCCGGAACCACATCACGCTGGGTGACGTGGAAACCATGGTGCTCGCCGCCAAGCAGCGCTCGCTGTATGAATTGACCGACGCCATCTCCGCCAAAGACCGCGTGCGCGCGCTGGAAGTGCTGGATGCGATCCTGTCTTCGGGCGACGGCGAGGAAGCCGCTATCGGACACATCTACATGCTGGCCAAGACCTTCCGCCAGATGCTGGTCATTCTCGAACGCAACGTGCGCGACCAGCGCATGCTCTGGGCCGCGCTATGGCAGGGCTTTCGTGTGCCTCCGTTCGCTGCCGACGACATCATCAAGCAAGCCCGCCGCTATAAATCGCGCCGCGAACTGACGCGTGCCATCCGCCTGGTCGCCAAAGCCGACCTCGCCCTGCGCTCCAACCCCGTGAGCAAGCGCATAGTGCTGGAACGTCTAGTGATGGATCTGACCACGGAGCCCAGACTGGAAGCGCCGGGATGGATGCAGGATCAGCTGCCGGTGTAGCAGCTTTCAGACGTCAGCTTCTAAGCGAAGGAAAAACATGAGTTGGCGCTATCTCATCGAAGGACCCTGGATTGTCTTTGTTGTCTATTGGGCGGTGGGCGCACTCAAGACGCGGCGCACGGAGCGAACGGAATCGTTCGCCTCGCGTTACGGCATCCTTTTTATTGAAATTGCAGGTTTTGTTCTGCTATTCAGTGACGACGCTGAGATCGGGATTCTCGGGCAGCGAGTCATACCTCACACTGGCGATCTTCGCCTCGCTGGAGTCACGCTCACCTGGGCCGGGATCGCGCTGGCGCTATGGGCACGCTGGCACCTGGGGCAGTATTGGAGCGCCCGGATCACAATCAAAGAAGATCACAAGCTGATTCGCACCGGGCCGTATGCAAGCCTTCGCCATCCCATCTATTCCGGACTTGATCTGGCCGCAATCGGTTCAGCCGTGGCGATTGATCGATGGCGATGCGTAGCCGGGGTCTGCTTGATTATTCTGGGCTATTGGATTAAAGCGAGGCGAGAAGAAGCCATGCTGACCGCGCAATTCGGGGCAGAGTTTCAGGAACACTGCCGGCACACAGGGTTTCTGTTTCCGCGCTTTCAGTAAGAGCCCGCGTGACCGTCTCAGACACAAACGGCAGACCTTTGCCGGCCTGCCGTTCCGAGTTTCAAGCTAAGAGCTAAAAGCCAAGAGCCGCCAGCTACTTCATCGCATTAACGCGCACGCCCAGCCGCGACTTATAACGCGCAGCGGTATTCACGTGCAGGGTGCCCTTCTGGATGGCCTTGTCGAGCGCGGACACGGTCTGGCGGTAGGTCTGCTCGGCGGCTTGCTTGTCGCCCTTCTCGATGGTCTCGCGCAGGCTCCGCAGCGCGGTGCGCAGGCGGGAGGTGTTGGCGCGATTGGTGGCCGTGCGCTTCACGGTCTGACGGGCGCGTTTGAGCGCCGAATGATGATTAGCCATGTCTGATTCGTACCTTTGTGTATACAGCGAGATATTCCGGTGAGTACCGAATACGTTATTGTACGGGACTAAGTCTCGACCGGTCAAACGCTTGCGCGGCCATTGACTCCCACCCCGGCGCGGGGTAGGCTTTACGTAATGGTAGTGACTTGCCCTCTGGGCATGAGCATCCCGGCTGGTCCCGTCTCCAAGCATAATCCTGTTTTGTCTTCGTTGTGGCCGTGGTGTGTGCATTCCAAAAGAGACTGAATGAAGAAAAGCATCGGGATTAGTCCCAACATAGAGACTCTGTTCGGCACGCGCGATGAGAACGTGCGCGTGCTGGAAGACGGCCTGAACATCACCATTGACCTGCGGTCGAACGCCATTGAACTCGAGGGGGCGGCCCGGGACGTGGCTCGCGCCGAGCAGGTGTTTGCCGATTACGAAAGCCTGCAGCGCTCGGGGTACAGCTTCAACAATGGCGACCTGAACAGCATGCTGCGCGTGCTCACGGCCGATTCGAGCGCCACGTTGCGCGGACTGGCCGACGCCGGCCGTCAGCGGTCGCTGGGACGGCGCATGGTCCAGCCGAAAAGCGTGAATCAGCGGCGCTACGTTGAGGCGATCGAGAAGCACGACATGGTGTTTGGCGTTGGGCCGGCAGGCACGGGTAAGACGTATCTCGCCGTGGCCATGGCGATTTCCGCGCTGCTGGCCAAACGGGTAAACCGCATCATCCTGGCGCGTCCGGCGGTGGAAGCGGGCGAGCGGCTGGGATTTCTGCCCGGCACGCTGCAGGATAAAATCGATCCTTACCTGCGTCCTCTGTACGACGCGCTCTATGACATGCTGGAGCCGGAAAAGGTGGACCGCTATCTGGAAAAGAACGTCATCGAGATTGCGCCCATCGCATTCATGCGCGGGCGTACGTTGAACGATTCGTTTGTGATTCTCGATGAAGCGCAGAACACAACTTCGGAACAGATGAAGATGTTCGTCACCCGTCTTGGATTCAACTCCAAAGCGGTAATTACCGGAGACATCACGCAGATCGACTTGCCTAACGCGCGCCGCAGTGGTTTGCTGGAAGCGATCGACATCTTGAATCGGGTGGAAGGGTTGATGTTCGTGCATTTCGACGAGTCGGATGTGGTGCGGCATCATTTGGTGCAACGCATCATTCGCGCCTACGACGAGCATAAGACGCATGTCGCCGAACAGCAGATGCTGTTGCTCGCCGGCGGGAAGAGCGTCGAGGCCAAGAGCCCCGAGGCGCCGAACCCGGCGCCGAACCAAGATCAGAGGCCCAGAGAAGCATCGGGAGAATAAAATCGCGAGCGGCGGGGAGGGCCGAAACCGGGCCCTCCTGTTTATTTTGCAGAATATTCGCAGGTAAGCGCACCGGGAGCAGGTTGGTTATCCTCCGAAAAAGAATCGCGGGTTTGAGCCCGTCGACGCTCGAACGCTTTGTTTTGCGGGCGCGGCGGGTGGTCCATTTGCGTGGCACGGTGAACGTGTTGGTTACAAACAGCGGCGAATTGCGGTCTCTCAACCGGCGATTCCGGGGAAAAGACAAGCCGACGGACGTATTGTCGTTTCCATCGCCGGCGGTGGAGCGGGCAAAAGCTAGCATCGCCGGGGACGTGGCGATTTCCGCAAAGATCGCCCGCGAGAACGCGAGAAAACTGGGGCATTCCGTGGCCGACGAGGTGAAAATTCTGGTGCTGCATGGCATTCTGCATCTGGCGGGCTTCGATCACGAGCGCGATAATGGCGAGATGGCGCGCCAGGAGAGCCGGTTGCGGCGGCAACTCAAGCTGGAAGTTGGCCTGATCGAAAGGGCTGAACCACGTATCCGCAGCTCGACCGGCAAAGCACGCAGAAATCGTCCGCCCGGCGCGAAGCGGAGAACCTCATGAATTGGGGCATTGCACTCGCGCTAAGCCCGCTCCTGGCCCTGCTGGCATTGGCTTCTTACGTCGATCGCGTCTACCAGGAGATGGGCAAATTTCTTTCGCGCGATTTTCAGGACAACATCGACGTCTTCGAGCAGAAGGTCGAGCCCAGTCTCCCCGTCAGCCGGGCGCGGGCATCGCTCTCCATGGCAGTGCTCAAGCAGTTGACCACCGCGACCATTGCCTTGCTTGTTGGCTACGCGGTCTTCGGCGATCAGTTGTGGAGCATCTATGAGATCCTGCAGGCCGCCATCAGTCTGATTCTGATCATCATCGTGTTCAACCAGTTTCTGCCGTTTGTTTTCTTCTCGCGCACCAACGGCGCCTGGCTCATCCGCTGGACATGGCTGCTGACCGTGCTGATTTACCTGGTGCTGCCCGTGACCATAGTTCTGGGCTTTCTGCAGTCGGTGGCATCGCTCACGCGCCAGAACACACGCGAGCAGCCGGAAAGCGCGGCCGAGGCCGTGGATGCGTTAATTGAAGCCGGCCAGGAAGAAGGAATTATCCAGGAGGGTGACCGCGACTTGATTCAGTCCGTGGTGGAGTTCAGCGGCAAGACGGTGCGCGAAGCCATGAAGCCGCGTCCGGAAATGTTTGCCGTACCTGTGGAAACCACAGTTGAGCGCTTCATCCAGATGCTGGGCGAGAAGCACTACTCGCGAGTTCCCGTGTATGCGGAAAGCATCCACAACATCAAAGGCATCGTCTACGCGCAGGACGTGCTGCAGGTTCCGGATACCGAAGCCTCCACGCGCACGCTCGAAACCCTGATGCGGCGCGACGTCTACTTCGTCCCGGAGAGCAAACTGGGCAGCGATCTTCTGCGGGAGATGCAAAAGAACAACATCCGCATGGCGATCGTGGTCGATGAGTACGGCGGCGTGGCTGGCCTGGTGACGATTGAAGACCTGGTGGAAGAGATCGTCGGCGAAATCCGGGACGAGCGCGAGAAGCCGGAAATCGTCAGGGAGAACGATCAGTCGTTCATCGTTTCAGGAAGCATGGACGTGGATCGTCTCGCCGAACTGTTCGGAACAAAACCGGAGGGAAGGGAATCAGCCACCGTGGCGGGCCTGGTCAGCGAACTGGCGGGCCACATTCCGAAGCGCGGTGAAACTGTGGATGACGACGGCCTGCGCTTCGAAGTTCTCGAGTCGACGGACCGCAAGGTGGAACGGGTGAGAATCACCGCGGTGCAGCCGCGCCAGTTGAAGCTGATTTGAGTCGGGCCTCGGGCTTCGGCTTTCGGGCTGCAGCAAACCTCCGCCTGATATAGTCGGAATGCGGACTTCGAGCTTCCTCTGTAAGGCGTCGGCCCTCGAACCTCGATCTCTTAGGATTTTGCCGAAGCCCGAAAGCTGAAGCCCGAAGCCCGCTCTTATGCCCTTCCGCTCCGGTTTTGTCTGCATTCTCGGCCGCCCCAACGCTGGCAAGTCAACGCTGCTCAATGCTCTCGTGGGCGAAAAATTGGCGATCATCTCGCCCAAGCCACAGACCACGCGCAACCGGATCCAGGGCATCGTCAACCTTCCCAAGGCCAAAGGCCAGAGCGGCGCGCAGATCGTCTTGATCGACACGCCGGGCGTGCATAAACCGGACAGCTCCCTGGGCCGCAAGATGATGGTCGAAGTGCGCGAGGCCCTGGAAGGCTGTGATGTTGTCCTCTTGATCATGGATGCAACCCGCAAGCTTGATCGGCGCGATGAATTCGCTATACAAATGCTGAAGCACTCGCCGACGAAAGTTTGTCTTGTCCTCAACAAAGTTGATCTGCTGCGCGGTGGCAAGAGCAAGCTGCTGCCGTTGATCGAGGAGTACAAGAAGCTGCATCAATTTCACGCTGTCATCCCAATTTCCGCGCTGAAAAAAGATGGTCTCGACATCCTGCTGAAGGAAGTGACCGCGGCTCTGCCTGCTGGGCCTCCTTATTTTCCTCCGGACCATGTCACCGACCAGCCGGCGCGATTCATGGCTGCGGAAATCGTTCGCGAGCGCGTGCTGGTCGAGACCGAGGAAGAACTCCCCTACGCAACCACCGTGATCGTTGAGAGCTTCGAGGAGGGTGCCAAGCTGACCCGCATTGCCGCCACGATCTACTGCGAGCGCGAAGGCCAGAAGGGTATTCTGATCGGCAAGAAGGGACAGATGCTGAAACGGATTGGCACTTCGGCGCGCCTGCAGCTTGAGCGCATGCTGGAGATGAAGGTCTTTCTCGAGCTCTATGTCAAAGTACAGCCCAACTGGCGCGAGTCGCGTGGGTTTGTGGAAGAGCTCGACTGGAGAAGACAGTTGGAGCATCTGACTGGCGGGCGGGTCACACCTCCAAATGCGCCGCCAGAAACGAAGGGAAGGAGAATCACATGAGTGTTGAACTTTATATTGCCTATTGGAGCGGCGAAGAACCGACCGGAGCCGGGAAATCACCTACCCTTGATATGACGCCGGATTATGTTGATGTCGTTCCGCTCTTCTACGTCATTTTGAACTCTGACGGCACACTTAATTTCAACCGTCTCGTTCTGCACAATAGCAAGCAAACCATCAAGGGTTGGATGCAAGATATCCGCACTCGCCAGCGGAATCAGCCTAAAAAGACGAAATTCACGCTTGGCATTCTCGGTGATTCTTTCCCGTCGCAAAACCCGGCGACTTTCGCGCAGACCGTCAAGGCTGCGATGGATGATTGGGGCGTGGATGGCGTGACCGTCGATTACGAACCGCCGAGCAGCGACGCCAACATTGTCAATGTCGTCGCAGCCATACGTAAAGCCATCGGCGGTGGGGCGATCATGACCGCTCCGATATATTCTGAGTGGGACGGTATGGACGAATTGCTGAAGAACTACGCGGCTCAGTTTGACTATATAGAGACGATGGATTACACCCCCTACGGAAGTCTGCAAGGGACAATCGACGCATACGTCGGGTATGCGCGGGCAATCGGCACCGCCGACAAACCCGCCTACAATAAAATTGCTATCGGTGTTAGCTGTATGGACCCTTCCCAAAATGACTACACACCTCTCAACGACGTGATTTCCCTTTGCAAGTACGAGCCGCCGTCGGGAAACAAACTCGGCATTATGCTCTATACATTGTCCTACGATGTAACTAGCCACGGCAGCCGGTATCCTGACGGAACATTCACAAAAACAATTCACGAGAGTCTGCCGTAAAGCCTCACACGCGGCATTTCGAGCCGAGTCGGCACGACCTGGCTCTGGCGAAAGGGGGCGGCGCGCAGCCTCACATCCGCTGCGGACGATTCAGCTTTATACCTTCATGTAATTTAGTGTTCTTAGTGGTTTGTCGTACTGGGTGCTTACCAGCTAGAATCAATTAAGAGCAGCGCTTACTAGTAAACTACGAGCCTAAACATGCCGGCGGATTCTCCCCAAGAACCTCTTCCCGAAAAAGATTTTGATCCAGATAAGCTGAATTTACTATTGCGGGTAACGCTTGCCGCCGACCGCAAGGCCGTGGATCCGGTTGTACAAGAAGTAATGGCTGTAGTCCGAGAGATGAAGGGCGTGGACGGCAAAGAAGACGCGATCGAGTTGGCTCTGCAGGAGGCGCTGGCCAATGCCGTGATCCACGGCGCCAAGGAAGATTCCACCAAAACAGTGGAATGCCTGGTGAGCAGCGACGAAGAGCGCGGCGTGCTGATTGTAGTGCGCGACCCGGGCACCGGTTTTGCGCCCGAAGCCATTGCCAGTTGCACGGTCGGAGAAAATGTCTATTCCAACCACGGTCGCGGAATTTTCCTCATCAACCAGCTCATGGACAAAGTGGAGTTCAGAAAGAACGGCACTGAAATCCACATGGTGAAGCGGTAGAGACAGGATGATCTATGATTGTTGATCCTTCATAGCCGATCCGTGATCGCCGATCTACGATCGCTTGGACTTCGTGTAATCGGCGCCGGTGTTTCCTCTAAACAATTTCTGTTGACCCTGACTTCTTTAACCCTTTCCAAAATTTCTACTGCTACTGCTCTCTCGAGTCGCGGGCGCCAATCTCAGCCACTCCGCACAAATCATGCAATTCCTCCGCGTGTCATTGCCCCTGTTTTGCCGTGAATTCCTGAAAACCGAACAAAAAGAAGAACATTCTCTGCGGTTAAAGGTTTTGGTGCTACTCTTCGCGTCCTGCGAAATCAGGACCCAAGACGTCGCGAGACGTGGAAAGAGAGGCCGCGAATGAAGAGAACGAGTGCTATTGCTAGAATCGTTATGGTGACAGTAATCGCCCTCCTATCGGGCGCATTGGGATGCACCAAAACACCTTCGCCGAAACCGAGTGTGGAGGCCGTGCAAACCACCGGCCCCAAATTGCCAACCAATGCGTGGCAGGTGCCGGTGGATGTGAATTCCAATCCCACTCAAAATGATTATTTGAATTTTGGATGGCAGACCATGGTGGCTGTCAGTTGGCCGGGGCTTTCGTCTTCGTCGGGAGGGAGCCTGGGCCAGCCGGACACAAACTCAACCATTGGGGCCACTGCGTCGAACGGCGCGCTAGTGCCTACCGTGTGGGAAACCTACCGCAACCTCAGCACGGTGATGCTGGCTAACGGAACCGATCCGGGGCAACAATGGAACCAGCCCATCTCCGTTCCTGGCAGTTGCAGCGCTATTGGCAGCAATCCTGTTGCGCCGGGCTTCCCACCCCTGTTCATCGATGGTTCCACTTTTCAACAGGCGCCGATCGTGAAGGATTATATCAATCAGGCCACGGGCAATCCCCTGGTTGACCAGGAAGGCTGGTACACCGTAACCGACATTCAGATAGACCAGTCGGAATACGCATACATCCAGCAGAACGGATATTTCCTTGGTCAAAATCAGGCGGCTGCCTACCAAAAATCAGGACACCTGCAACCGTTCCCTAGAAATGGCCAGGGGATCACTCCGCCGTTGCCTTCCTACGCGCAGTACGGCGCGTTGGAAGTGAAATCCGCCTGGAGAGTGTTGGAACCGTCTAAAGACCAGCAGATTATTCCGAGGTACTTCACCCAGTGGGGCTACTTTATGCAGCCGGATGGAAAAACATGCCAGGGTCCGACTCTATTCGGTTTAATCGGTTTGCATATCCTTCGGCTGACTCCTTCTACCGGAGCCACGTGGTTCTGGGCGTCGTTCGAACAGGTCGATAACGTATCCGCGCCCTCTGGAATGCCGGCGACACTCGCCACACCCGGCACCCCGAATGGGAATTGCACCAGCCAGTACAACGTTGCTCCGAAGCTGGTCACTGGGAACATTCCTTGGAATTCCTCGAATGCCGCTAATAACCTCTGCCAGGTTACAACTGTTCCCGCCGGCGTGCAGCAGGTCAACCAGACCTGGCAGCAACAGTTGCAGGGCACGGTTTGGCAGTATTATCAGATGGTAAACACGTTGAATCCCTGTGCTGCCGGAGAATCTCCCTGTTACATCTTCCCGCCGATCAAGGATCCCACCAACACAGTTGATACGGCTGTTTTTGCCAATACGGCGGTCGAATCGTACTTCCAAACGCATAGCTGCATGGACTGCCACGGTTTTGGCACCGGACAAGGAGCGCCTCAGCCCCTGACAGCAACCAATCAGATCTTCACCTTCGTGCTTCAGAATGCGTATAACCCGAGTTCTTCGGCCAAGGCATCCCGGCACAACTTCCTGAGCTTGTTCCGGAAGCCGCCGAGCAGCAAGCTTTTGGCTAAGCCGGAAGATAAATACAAAAAGTAACTAAAAAAAAGTCTGAATAAGGAAGCCGGAGAGTCTGTTCCGTTCTCCGGATTTCTTAGTGCAGCCAGATATCTCTTCGCTTTGTGGTCACTCCTTCACTGCTATGCCCAATGTTTTCATCTTGCGGTAGAGGTGGCTGCGTTCCAGGCCCAGCACCTCGGCGGTGCGGGTCACGTTGCCATGGTTCTCGTCGAGCTTTTTGAGAATGAAGTCCCGTTCATAGGCGTCCCGGGCCTGCTGCAGCGTCGAGAACTCCTTTCGCGCCGCGCGCCGATGGCCGTCCCGGTAGACCAGTGGTGGCAGATGCTTGCGGTCGAGCCGCGCAATCAGCGGATTCATGATCACAATCCGCTCAATCACATTGCGCAACTCGCGCACGTTGCCCGGCCACGAATAGCGCATCAGGGCCTCGACCGCATCGTCCGTGATTTCGCGTGGGCGTCGCCCGTAGATTGCGGCCAGGTCCTTTAGGAAGTGTCGCGCAAACAGCGGAATGTCTTCCTTCCGGTCGCGCAGCGGCGGCACGAAGAAAGGAATCACGTTGAGCCGGTAAAACAGATCTTCGCGAAAATTACCCCGGGAGATCTCCTCTTCCAGATCTTTGTTGGTCGAGGCGATGATGCGCGCATCCACCATGATGGTTTGGTCGCCGCCGAGAGGAGCCACGCGCTGCTCCTCGAGAGTGCGCAGCACCTTCGATTGCGTCTTCAAACTCATGTCGCCCACTTCATCGAGAAACAAAGTTCCACCGCTCGCCTTTTGAAATTTCCCGTCCTTGTCGGCGGTTGCCCCCGGGAACGATCCTTTGTAATGGCCGAACAACTCGCTCTCGATAAGGTCTTCGGGAATCGCCGCGCAGTTGACCTCTACAAAAGTTTCGTCCTTGCGCAGGCTTTGCGCGTGAATCGCGTGGGCCACCAGTTCCTTCCCGGTGCCCGACTCGCCGTAGATCAGAACCCGGCCGTTGGTGGGCGCCATAAGGCCAATCTGCTGGCGCAACGCCTTCATGGGGATGCTGTCGCCAACGATTACGCTCTTGGCGTGAAGCTGCTTCCTCAGGTCGACATTCTCGTGCCGCAGCTTCTTGGATTCGATCGCGTTCTTGACCACGATCAGCGTCTTGTCGATGGAGAGCGGCTTCTCCAGGAAGTCGAAAGCGCCCAGTTTGGTGGCGCGCACGGCGGTTTCAATGGTGCCATGGCCTGAGATCATGATCACTTCGGGCGGGTTGTCCAGTTCGCGGACTCTTTCCAGTGTTTCTAATCCATCGACGCCTGGCAGCCAGATATCGAGCAATACCACCTCGTAGTCGTGCTCGCGGCGCAGCAGCCTGAGGCATTCTTCGCCGCTCTCAACCGTTGCGGTTTCGTAATCCTCGTCTGCCAACACTCCTTGCAGCGATTCGCGAATGCCGGTTTCGTCGTCGACGATGAGAATTTTATGCATGTTGAACCGCGGCAGTGGCAAGCGCGAACTCGGGAACGACCGGCAATTCCACGATAAATCGCGCTCCAACCGGCTGGTTTTCTTCCAGGCGGATGGATCCGTGGTGCTCTTCGATCACCCGGCTCACGATGGCCAGTCCCAGTCCGGTTCCGCGCTTTCTGGTGGAGAAATACGGCAGAAAAAGCCTTTCCTTGAGCTCGTGGGTCACCCCATGGCCGGTATCTGCGATGGTAATTTCGACCGCGTCGCGGCTAGCCAGCAGCGCAGTTGAAATCTGTATCTCGCGCACCAGCGAATCTTGCATAGCCTCGGCGGCATTGTCCACCAGGTTGGCGACCGCCCGCTTAATGGCCTCCGCGTCAGCCATCACTTTAGGCAGGTCTGGAGCCAGCGACTTGTGCAGATCAATGCCGTCCAGTCTCCCATTAAACATGGAGAGTGCGCTCTCGATGACTTCGTTGATGTCGGCCGGGCGCGGGTTGGATGCGGGGAAGCGCGCTAGCGTGGAGAAATCGTCCACCAATCGGCGAACTGTTTCGACCGCTCCCGCAATCGTGTCGGCGCAGGAACGAACGATATCCAGCGATGCGTTGTCGGGAGGTGCGGCCCGCTCCAGATGACGCTGAATCCGCTCCGCCGAAAGTGCGATCGGGGTAAGCGGGTTTTTGATCTCATGCGCGACGCGGCGCGCCACCTCGCGCCATGCGGCCTGTTTTTGAGCCTTCAGAAGATCGGAGAGATCTTCGAAAACGACCACGTATCCCGAGCGCTCGTCCTGATGTCGCAGCGTGGCCACCGTGACCGCAACATTCAGAGACGTGCGCTGCAGCGGCATTTCCATTTGGCTGGTGGTCATGCCCATGCGATCGGCCCGGCGCAAAAGTGGTTCCAGATCCTCCAGCACTTCGAGCGGAAATACCTCCGCAAGCCGCGCCCCGCGCAGCATATGCTGTCCCGGCGCATAGCCCTCCGGATGGAACATGCGCAGCAGGGCTTGGTTGGCGTGAGTTACGCGGCGGTCGCCATCGAGCGATAGGACTCCTGTCGGGATGCTCTCGAGGATTGTCTCCATCTGGCGGCGGCGCCGGTCGAGTTCGGCATTGGCGGCGCTGGCATCGCGGCTGGAAGCTTCGATTTGCCGGCGGCTGGTCTCCAGTTCCTCCGCCATACGGTTGAAAGAGCGGACTAGATCCCCAATTTCATCGGCAGCGCTCACGTCGATCCGGTAGTCAAAACGCCCGCGAGAGATTTCCTGCGTCGCCTCGGCCAAAGCAGCCAGCGGACGAGTCACCAGCTTCGAGAGAAACAGCGCCAGCCACGTGGTCACAAAGAGCACTATCATGGTCAGCAACAGCAGCAAGCCCATGTAGGTACGCCGTACCAGCCGCCGTTCATGAGCCAATTCGAAATATTGCTGCTGGCTATCCTCCACTTGTTTGACAGTCTGCGAAAATTCCCGCGGAAGGGGAATCGCCACCAGAATCAATCCGTCGCTCCCAACCCGGGCGCTGCCCAGGGTGTATTCCGTCTGCTCCCAGATGAAATTCCCGGGCCGGCCGGCGGCTGCTTCTGCCAAAGGAAGTCTGGACTTCAAGAGTGGCCACGGCGCAGGCGCATTGAAGCTGGCCTCGGCGTTGCCATCTTGCACGGCCACGGCGAATCCGCCTTGCAAAGTAATTTCATGATCCTGGAATGCGCTTACTACTGGGGAGAATCCGTGTCCGGAGAACCCGCGCTGGGTATCGGCGGAGGCGGCAATCGCCGACGCTTCGGCGCGCGCATTCTGTGCCGCATACTCGCTCAAGAGGGACGCCATGGCGTGAGTGTCGGCCCGAACTTCTTCCACCGGGGTGGAGAACCACTTGTCAATGGAGCGGTTCATCAGTCCGTAAGAAAACCAGTACATCACCATGACCGGCACGAAGGACAGCAACAGCGCGCCTGCTACCATGCGCGTGCGAAACTTCGAGCCCAACACTCCCAGGCGGCGTTCGGCGAACAACTTCAGGAGATTGCGAAACAGGACGAAGGTTAGAGCCACAAACAGAAGAAAGATAAGCGCCGACAGCGCCGCGAACACCACGATCTGCTGGTTATTTCCAGGCCGCAGGAAAGTGAGATCGAACGCCGTCTGGGAAACCAGGATCGCGAGCAGCAGGAAAACCGACATCGCCAGCAGAATAATGACCTGCCTGCGGCTGGAGGTTTTCGGGGATCGAGTTGGAACGGTCTGCACCACGCGAATTCAGAGGTCCAGCCGCGCAGTTCAGTCGCGGCCTTCAGCCTTGGATGGACCGGAAGTCATTATAGATGCAGCGGCCACCGCCAAAGACGCCTCAATGGCCGGAAAGCACAATTGCGGCAGGCGAATGCGTTGCGAGCGGACCCGCTCCCAAGCCTGTCAATGGGCCGGAGGACGCCCGGCCGAGAGCTCCTCCAACACCGCGCGATAGGCGGCTTTGGGCTGATAGGCGCGATCAAACGGCAGCGCCTGCCCCCGGGCGCCGTGCGAATGCGATCCAATCCATGAGTACTTGTCCGTGAATCCCCAGGTCTGGATCGCAGTACATCCCGCACTATTTAGGCACGCCCGAACGATTCCGCGATAGACCTCGGCTTGGCGGGTGAGGTCTTCTGCATGGACCAGACCATTGGAATCCACAGGCAGAGAAACGTCCAACTCCGTGATGTGCACTTGCACTCCGAGCGCCGTGAGCCGGGCAATGTTCGCGGTGATCGCCGGGACGTCCGTATCGAGATTGGGAACGTGCATCTGCAGCCCCACACCATCGATAGGAACACGTCGGCGCCTGAAATCCTTGACCATGGCATAAATCGCGTCCGACTTGCGGTTCAGCCCTTCGCCTTCGGCTTCGTTGTAGAACAGCAACGCCCGCGGATCTGCCTTGTGCGCCCAGCGGAACACTTGCTCGATATAAGCTGTTCCTTGCCGCGAGAGCCCGATGCCGGGCTGGTTATACCAAATGGAATTCCGCACACTCCCGTTCTCGTCGAGCGCTTCGTTGATTACGTCCCACGCAAATACCTGGCCCGCATAGTGTTTCATCACGCGCGTGATGTGCTCGTGCAACAGCCGCGTCAGTTGCTTGGTCGTGAAGTGACCTTGCGCCAGCCAATCCGGATGATAGTGATCCCAAACCAGGCAGTGGCCTCGCACCTTCATTCCGTGCGCTTCCGCAAAACGCACCACTTTATCGCCTTGGCGAAAGTCGTAGGTAGCTCGATCCGGACGCAAGACCCACCACTTCAGGGCATCTTCTGGCTCAACCATGTTGTATTGGCGAGCCAGCGTCGACGCGTAAGCGGTCTCCGAGAGTTGTGACGGGCGGACCGCGGTGCCGATGAGCAGGTCCGCGTTTTCCGCCTCCTCGCGCAGCGATTGAGCGCTGCACACAGAAGCCATCGCCGCCACCACCACAATTGCAGACCGCCAGGAATGCCTAAACAAAGAGTCGTCCTCGAGGAACCGTTTTTCTTAATCGTTTTCTAGGACCTAACACCTAAGACCTGTAGGTAGACCGAGGCAGGAACCTCTGTAAAGGGCATTCGTCACACCGTGCCTGTGATTTTCTGCAGTAATTCTTTCCCACGCCCACGATAAGGCCGTGCATCTCGTTATAGACCTGCGCCAAAGCGGTGCGCTTAGCCGTACTCATCGCCGATGGCGGATGGGCCGCGCCACGAAACCCCGCCGCCAACTGTTGATGACCAATTTCGCCGGAATCGGCAACGGACTCCGCCACAGGGGCCAGCGCGCCCTCAAACAGTTCCCGAATTTCCTCATAAGGTGCCGCTTCGGGCAGAATCCCGTGGCGGGCAAGAATGCGCCGCGTATAAGTGTCCACCACAAATACCGGATGGTTTCCGGCGTAAAGCAGGATGGAATCCGCAGTCTCAGGCCCGATACCGTGCAGACTGAGGAGTTCGTCCCGAAGCTTCGCCGTGGGACGCGCAAACAACCTCATCAGAGAGCCTCCGTATTGTCGATCCAGAAAAGCAACGAAAATTTTCAGCCGCTTGGCTTTCTGACGGAAATAACCGGCAGGTCGAATCAACCGCTCGAGTTCAGCCAGCGGTGCCCGGCGAATCCCCTCTGCGCTAAGCAAGCGCGCCGCGCGAAGATTCGCCAACGCCTTTTCCACATTCGTCCATGCCGTGTTCTGGGTCAGGTAAGCACCTACGATCACCTCAAAGCGCGACTCCGCCGGCCACCAATTCTGCGGTCCGCAACTATGCAATAACGCGCGATAGTAGGTTCGAATCTGCCTCTGTTGTGAATCAGGCCACAAAGTCAGGACCCCCTCACCGATGAGTCTACGCCCGCTGCAAACCGGGCAGCAGCCATAGCGCCTCACTCGCCGGAACTTACCTAGGTGCATGTACCTCAGTCCGGGCACTGAGTCTTTCTGGAAGAAAAGCGCATCTGGCGCGGGTTCTGAAAGACCGCGTGCTATGTGCTTGGAACAGCGGCAGGTCCAAGTACTACGGTAACTGGTCAGGTAATCGACTTGCTGTGACAATTTGTGTCAACACAAAGACATTGCTCTTCTCCCCCAAGTAAGAGCAGCGCTTTGTGCGAAATGCCGTGGTGTTGTCAGGCATCGTTCCACTACGTGGATAGGAGATCGATGTATGTCTCAACGGCTGGGTGACCTTCTCGTCAAAGAGAAGATCATTACCCCAGAGCAGTTGGAACAAGCGACTAAGGCGCAGAAGGAGCAGAACAGCCGCTTGGGCTCTGCCTTGGTGAAGCTCGGCTTCCTCACAGATGAGGACGTCACCAATTTCCTTTCCCGGCAGTACGGTGTTCCCGCCATCAACCTTTCTTATTTTGAAATTGATCCGGTTGTCGTCAAGCTGATTCCGTTTGAAACCGCGAAGCGATACCAGATTCTTCCCCTGAGCCGCGTGGGTGCATCGCTTACCATCGCGATGGTCGATCCCACCAACGTTTTCGCAATGGACGATATCAAGTTCATGACCGGCTTCAACATCGAGCCGGTTGTCGCCTCCGAAAGTTCCATTCTGGCGGGCATCGATAAGTCGTACGGGGCGACGAAGGAGAAGGAAGAAGACCTCGAAACCGTAATGCAGTCGATGTCGGAGATGAACGAAAGCGACGTCGAGGTGCAGGCGGAAGCGCAGGAGATGGAGCTGTCGCAACTGGAGAAAGCGGCGGATGAAGCTCCTGTAGTCAAGCTGGTGAATCTGATCCTTACCGACGCGGTCAAGCGGGGCGCCAGCGATATTCACATCGAGCCCTACGAAAAAGAGTTCCGGGTGCGCTTCCGTATTGACGGTGTGTTGCAGGCGATCATGTCGCCGCCGATCAAGCTCAAGGACGCAATCACTTCCCGCCTGAAAATCATGGCCAAGCTGGACATCAGCGAGAAGCGTCTGCCCCAGGACGGCCGCATCATGCTGAAGATGAACATCGGCGGCCGCAAAAAGCAACTCGACTTCCGCGTGAGCACACTGCCCACCCTCTGGGGCGAGAAGATCGTGCTGCGCTTGCTCGACAAAGAAAACCTGCGGCTCGACATGACCAAGCTGGGCTTCGAACCCGAATCCCTGGTCAAGTTCGAGAAGGCGATTCTCAAGCCCTACGGCATGGTGCTGGTTACTGGTCCTACAGGATCAGGAAAAACGAACACTCTGTATTCGTCGATTTCGCGGCTGAACCAGCCCGATACCAACATCATGACGGCCGAAGATCCGGTCGAATTTCAGTTGGGCGGAGTCAACCAGGTGCAGATGAAAGAGCAGATCGGTTTGAATTTTGCCGCCGCTCTGCGTTCCTTCCTGCGCCAGGATCCCAACATCATTCTGGTCGGCGAAATCCGCGATTTCGAAACCGCGGAAATCGCCATCAAGGCCGCGCTCACCGGTCACCTCGTGCTTTCCACCTTGCACACCAACGGTGCGCCCGAGACCATTACCCGGTTGATGAACATGGGCATTGAGCCCTTCCTGGTGGCAACCTCGGTCCATCTGATCTGCGCTCAGCGTCTGATCCGGCGGATCTGCAAGGAATGCACCGAGGTCGTGGACGTTCCGGTGCAGACATTGATCGAAGAGGGCTTTTCGCCCGAGGAAGCCAAGACGGTCAAGATCCAAAAAGGCAAGGGATGCGGTGTTTGCAACAACACCGGCTACAAGGGCCGCTGCGGTTTGTATGAAGTTATGGAAGTCGATGACGAGATCAGAGAGCTGGTTCTGGTGGGTGCATCGGCGGTTGAACTCAAAAAGAAGGCGATCGAGCGCGGCATGATCACGCTGCGCCGGAGTGGGTTGATCAAGGTTGCGGCGGGCATGACCACACTCGAGGAAGTTGCCCGCGAAACCATTCACTGATTGGCGAGTTAACGATTAGCGAAGCTAGGGGAAGGAAATATATGGGTTTGTCGTTAAGTGATCTGCTCAAAAGAATGCTGGAGATGAGTGGCAGCGATCTCCACATCACCACCAATTCGCCTCCTCAAATCCGCGTGCACGGCCACCTCGTGCCGCTCGATTTGCCGCAGATGACGCCGGCCGAGACCAAGCAACTCGCCTACAGCGTCATGACTGACTCGCAGAAGCACCGCTTCGAGGAGAGCCTGGAGTTGGATTTTTCTTTCGGCCTGAAGGGGCTGGCCCGCTTCCGCGCCAACGTGTTCAACCAGCGCGGCGCCACGGCCGCTGTTTTTCGTCTGATTCCGTTCGAGATCAAGTCTTTCAACCAGCTCGGCCTGCCGGCTGTGGTCAGCAAGCTCTGCGACAAGCCGCGCGGTCTGGTGCTGGTGACGGGACCGACCGGTTCCGGCAAATCCACAACCCTGGCGGCCATGATCGACAAGATCAACAGCGAACGCCACGACCACATCCTCACCATCGAGGATCCCATCGAGTTCGTTCACATGAACAAGAACTGCGTGGTCAACCAGCGCGAACTGCATGCCGATACCAAGAGCTTTACCGACGCCCTGCGAGCCGCGCTTCGTGAAGATCCGGATGTCGTGCTGATCGGCGAAATGCGCGATCTGGAGACCATCGAGTCGGCTCTGCGCATCGCCGAAACCGGCCACTTGACCTTCGGCACCTTGCACACCAATTCGGCAACCTCCACCATCAACCGCATCATCGACGTCTTTCCCGCGCACCAGCAGCCCCAGATTCGGGCCCAGCTTTCGCTGGTGCTGGAAGGCGTCATGTGCCAAACCCTGTTGCCGACCATGAACGGCAAAGGCCGTGCCATGATTATGGAAATCCTTATCCCCAACCCCGCGGTCCGCAATCTGATTCGCGAGGACAAGATTCACCAGGTCTATTCGGCCATGCAGTCCGGACAGGACAAGTTCGGCATGCAAACGTTCAACCAGGCGCTGGCCACGGCTTACATCCAGAAGCTGGTTTCGCTGGAGACAGCGCTGCAGCGCTCCAGTAATCCAGAAGAACTTCAGGAGATGATTAACCGCGGTGCCACCCTATCGAACCGGGGGGGCACTGGATCGAATTTGGCGCGAGGAGCAACGCCCTCGAAAGGCTAAGGGCATTGACGGCACATCGCATGCAGCGACGGCAGTGAACAGAGTTGGACCGTAAGAGATTTTAGAAATCAGCGACCACCAGTTGAGGAGAAATTAAAACCATGCCAGTCTTCACATTTTCCGGCAAGGACGCCGACGGACAGAAGATTTCCGGGGAGCGGAATGCGCCAAACAAGCAGGCGCTGGGACAACAATTGCGACGCGAGCGCATTACACCGGGCGCGATCCGGGAAAAGGGCAAGGAATTTGTCATGCCCACCTTCGGGTCGAGCAAGGTTAAGGTCAAGGACATCGCAATTTTCTTCCGCCAGTTCTCGGTCATGATCGATGCCGGACTGCCTCTAGTGCAGTGTCTGGAAATCCTGGCGGCTAACCAGGAAAACCAGACATTTCAGAAGACGCTGACCGGCGTCCGCACCACGGTGGAAGGCGGCGCCACTCTCGCCAATGCCATGCGCCAGTTTCCGAACGTCTTCGACGATCTCACCACCAACATGATTGAAGCGGGTGAAACCGGCGGTATTCTGGACATCATCCTCCAGCGCCTGGCGATCTACGTGGAAAAGGCGGTTCGCCTGAAGTCCGCCGTGAAGTCGGCGCTGATCTATCCCGTCTCCGTTATCAGCCTGGCTACGCTGATTGTCGGCGCTCTGCTCAAGTGGGTAGTGCCCATCTTTTCCAACCTTTTTTCCGGCTTGGGTGTCGCCCTGCCGCTTCCCACCCGTATCGTCATGGGGTTGAGCGGCTTTGTGCAGAGTTTCTGGTGGGTTGTCATCGCGGGGACGGTCGGTCTGGTTTTCGGCGTTAAGCAGATCCGCAAGCATCCGCGAGGGCGCTACTACTTCGACAAGATGCTGCTCAAGCTGCCGATTATGGGTAGCCTGCTGCGCAAGATCGCCGTGGGCCGCTTTACCCGCACACTCGGCACCTTGATTACCTCGGGCGTGCCCATTCTGGAAGGATTGGCGATTACCGCCAGAACCTCCGGCAACGCCGTGCTGGAAGAAGCTCTGATGAAAGTGCGGAAAGCCATCGAAGAAGGCCGCACCATCGTCGACCCTCTCAGAGAATGCGGTGTGTTTCCTAACATGGTGACCCAGATGATCGGCGTCGGTGAAGCCACCGGCGCGATGGACAGCATGTTGCAGAAGATCGCCGACTTCTACGANNTTTCGCTCTACATGCCGCTGTTCGCCATGATCGCCAAGTTAGCTGGTTAAGAATGAGTTAGCCGGTTAGAAATAAGTTGGCTGCTTAAAGAATAATCCGGTCGGAGGCGGTACTCGTTTCAGTTGAGCCTCCCGCCTTGTGTGCAAATCCTGCCTGTCGCTGGCGGGGGGAGATTCGGTCGGGCGGGCCTACGGCTCGTCCGAGAGTTTCTTCCAGAACATCGGGACCTCCATGCAATCGACGTTTGACGAGCGGAATTGGCTGGCCTGGCTGGTCAGAGTGCGGATCCTGATCCTGACTTTTCTGCTGGTGATCCAGTTGGCCGTCGCGCACTTGACTCCTACACGGCTGCCGGTCCGCTTCTTCGTCAGCACCATCCTGCTGTGGTATGCCCTCTCATTTTTCTACGCCCTCCTGCTCTCCGTCTGGCAGGAGCATCGCTTGCAGGCATCCTTGCAGGTCCTCACCGATCTGGTCCTGGTCAGCCTGGTGGTGCACCAGACCGGAGGCTGGGACAGCTCGCTGAACTTCCTCTACCCCCTGGTCATCATCGTAGCCGGCATTCTGCTTCCGCGGGTGTGGGCGTATCTGGTCGCCGCTCTCGCCTTCATTCTTTACGGAACGGTTCTGGAACTCAACTACTACGGCGTCGTCCGGTCCTACTGCACAACTCATCCTGCACTGAAGACGCTGCAGGGCATCATTTTCGTGAACTTGTTTGCTTTCCTGGCTGTCGCCTATCTGGCTGGCCAGCTGGTCGCCAAGTTGCGCCAGGCGCGCGTGCAACTGAAGCACGCCAGCGGGGCGCTCGAGGATCTTCAGATCCTGCATGAGAACATCATTCAGTCGATCAGTAGTGGGTTGATCACCACCGGTCTCGATGGCCGCATTACTCTGGCCAATAGCGCCGCGCAGAAACTTCTGGAGCGTGCGCCCGAAGAGCTGCTGGGAAAGCCCGTGACGGGGCTATTTCTTGACCCGTTGCCCAATGCCGAGTCGCAGACCCATGCGGAAGTTCGGTTCGACACGACGGGAACCTTCCGCAAGACGGTTCGAGTAAGAGTCGCCGCCTTGAACGTGCCCGAGCGCGGTGCGCTCGGCTATGTCTACGCCCTGGATGACCTCACCGAAATCCGGCGTCTGGAGCGCGAGGTCCGCATGCAGGACCGCCTGGCGGCTGTGGGCCGGCTGGCGGCTGCCATCGCCCATGAAATCCGCAATCCGCTTACTTCCATTGCCGGCTCGGTCAGCATGCTCTCCGGCATACCCGAGATGAGCGAGGAACACCGGCGACTGCTTGATATCGTCACCCGCGAATCGCAGCGCCTGAACGGAATTATTACCGATTTCCTGGCTTACTCCCGCGGCAAACAGTATCACTTCGACAAAGCCGATCTGGTGTCATTGTTGGAGGACACACTCACCCTCGTTCGACACCGCATGACCGCGGAAAATACCGGCATCACGATTGAGAGCCGGTTTGCCGTCCGGGAAGCACGGGTCCTCGCCGACGGCGACAAAATCAAACAGGTTTTCTGGAACTTTGCCGAGAACGCCGTTCGCGCCATGCGCGACGGTGGCACCCTCAATGTCTCGATCGAACGCCATGGAGACGATTGGCAGGTCAGCTTTGCGGACACTGGAACCGGCATGACTCCGCAACAGACGGAGAAGATCTTCGAGCCCTTCCAATCGAACTTCGAAGGGGGCACGGGCCTCGGCTTGGCGGTCGTTTACCAGATCGTACAGGCGCACGAAGGCAAAGTGTGGGCGCGGTCCAAGCCCGGGCAGGGAACCACCTTCGTCCTGAGGCTGCGGCGGCTCGACGCCGAACGGCAGCCTGCCAGTGTTCCCGCGGATGAAAACTTCGCCAGCCCCACGCTGCCCGCCGCATCGCGTGCCCCACTCGCTGTGGCAGCGGCGGAAGGGAGGCTGCGTGGCTAACATTCTGGTTTGCGACGATGAGCGCTCCATCTGCGAAATGCTCGATATCGCCCTGCGCCGCGACGGACACCGCGTCGAAACCGTGCAATCCGGGCAGGCAGCCAAGAACAAGATCGACGGCAATCTTTACGATCTCATCATCACCGATATCAAAATGCCAAATATCGATGGCATCGAAGTCCTGCGCCATGCGCATCGCGTCTCGCCTGATTCCCCGGTTATCCTCATTACCGCCGTGGAGGACTACGAAGCCGCCGTGGAAGCGGTAAAAGCCGGGGGCGCTTCGGATTACATTCGCAAGAACCCCGGTCTGGTCGATGAAATCAAGCTCGCCATCAACCGCGTGCTCGAAAAACTGTCTCTCAGCAAACAGAACTTCGCCCTGCGCCGGGACGCTGCCTCTCACAACTCGCTCGACAATATCATCGGCTCCAGTGCCGCGATGGAGCGGCTGAAACAAACCGTCCGCACCGTCGCTTCCACCGCCAGCACAGTTCTGATTCACGGCGAGAGTGGCACCGGTAAAGAACTCGTCGCCCGCGCCGTCCACGTCTGTTCGCCACGAGCCACCGAGCCCTTCGTCTCGGTCAACTGCGGCGCGTTCCCGGAGACTCTGCTGGAAAGCGAACTCTTCGGCTATCTGAAGGGAGCTTTTACCGGCGCCAATCAAAACAAGCGGGGACTGTTTGAAGTGGCCGGTGGCGGCACCATCTTCCTCGATGAAATCAGTGAAATGACTCTGGCCATGCAGGTGAAACTGCTGCGGGTGTTGCAGGAGCGCACCGTTCGGCCGGTCGGCAGCACTACCGAAATCTCTATTGACGTGCGAGTCATCGCCGCCACCAACCGCGACCTCGACAGGGCAGTCGCTGAAAATGTGTTCCGCGAAGATCTCTACTATCGTCTCAATGTCATTCCCATCCGCGTACCCGACTTGCGCGAACGCCGCGAAGACATTCCCCTGCTGGCCAATCATTTCCTGAAGAAATACGCCGCAGCTGCCAACCGGAGTATCCTGCGCGTCAATCAAGCTTCGCTCGATGCTCTCTGTGGTTACGAATGGCCGGGCAACGTTCGCCAGTTAGAGAACACAATCGAGCGCGCCGTTGCTTTGGAGATGACGAACGAGTTGCACGTCGAATTACCGGCCGAACGGCCCAAAGCCCGCGCTGCGGCGGCAGGTGCAGGTGCTTCTGGAGCAACGTCCGAGATAGCTTCCGGCGCGGTGCTTCCTGAAGGCGTGGGCATGGAAGGCTACGTCGCAAGCATCGAGCGCACCCTGCTGCAAAGCGCTCTCGACCGCTCCAACGGCGTGCAAACCAAAGCCGCCGACCTGCTCGGCATCTCCTACCGCTCGTTCCGCCACTTAATGAAGAAGTACGAACTGTGATCTGCTAGCTACTAGCTCTCATCAATCTGTGGCGTAAGTGAGATTCGTATCAGGGCACGCCTTCGCAGCTTGAGGAAAACTCACAAATGCATGTAATGCCGTGGAAGAGCGGGCTTCAGCACCGCGTAAAGCCCCATCAGTGTGGGCTTTAGCCCTGGTGGTCGCATCTCGTTTGCACAACGAGTTTTGCAGCAGCCTGTTCATGTATGCCGCAAATCATGCCCCAGTAATTGCGTCTTAAGGCGCTGGATTGGCGTTCAAAATTTCACCACAGGCCGTTACGTTATTCCAAGGGTTCTTTGAGCTAGAAGGAGCTAAGAGCTAGGTTTTCTTCAACTGCTGCTTCCAGCCCAGCACCCGTGCCTTAGCTCCCTCAGCCTCGGCCTCCGGAATCATTCCTTTTTTCTGGTAAAGCACCGACAAACTGGTACGCGCTAGCACGTCGTCCGGATCCAACTCCGTAATCTGCTGCGCCACCGCGATTGCCTCATCGTACCGCTGCAGATCCTGTAAGGCACGCGCCAGTCCGTGCATCGCCTCGGTAAACGTGGGGTCAACAGCCAGCGATTCCCGATAGGCCGCGACGGCCTCTTCCAACTTTCCATCCCCCATCAAATCAAGCGCGGTATAGTAGCGATCTTCAGCCTTCTGGCGGGTGTCTGCGTCGGACATGGCAGGAATTTCCTGGCGGAGACAAGATTCTAACACGCGGGGAATTAGCGGGAGTCGCCATATTCCATTGCCACTGTCATCCCGAGCAAAGCGAGGGACCCTGGTGTTGGCTCGCGGCGCCGATAATTCTGGGTGCTGGCAAGAACCGAGATCCCTCGCTCTGCTCGGGATGACACGTTTGTTTCAATGCCGGTAGCGAACCCTCGATGCATGTAGTCGGGAGTACCTCTTGCGGTTATCATGTTTGCCATGCGCCACTCACTCCGCTTTCTCTGGAACGCCACCAAAGGCCATCGCCTGGCTCCGTGGCGCAGTCCCTACCTGCTATGGCGCATCGAGACCTATTGCGGCGTCAAGATGACGCAGATCGGGTTCCTGGAGTTTTGGGATTTTCTGTGGCGGGAGCGAACCAGTCTCTGGCGCTTTCTTAAGTGGACGGCTGAGATGGAGCGTTACGCCCACCCCAAGCCGAAAAGCTAAAACAGTGATCAGTGTCCAGTGGTCAGTAAAATTGATGGTCGGCCAACGACCTCTTTTTTCACTGGCCACCGGCCACTGCCTTATGCGCCCTTGCCGGCAGCGGCGGCTTCTCCGAGAATAACGGTCACATCGGTTCCCTTGCCGGCTCCGGTCAATTGGGCTGCGGCTCCGCGGTTGGCGGCAATCTCCAGGAAGCCCATACTCCCGAGAATGCCGATCACTTCTCCCGGAGCGCCCTCGGCATAGGCATTGCGGATTTCCGTAATCTCGCGGCTGCCCACGACGATCTTGAATCCCGTAGCTCCCGCTCCGAAAAGCGCGGGAGCGTCTTGCGGCGTGAGGTTGGTGATCAGGTTTCCGAACCGGTCGACTTTCAGCACAACTCCGCGCAGCCGGGTTCCATCGACGACCTTCGGCTTCGGCGCCGAAAAGCGCACGTACTCTTGTACCTCTTCCCCAAACTTGAGCGCGTCGACCTCTTTGGCCAGATACGCGGCCACGGGAGCAAAAATATCGCGGGCATGGAACGTCTTGCTCACCGGCTGCAGAAAATAGTGGTCGGCGGTGATGTGGCGCACGTGCATGCGCTGTTCCCGCGCGTACACCAGAGAGAGCACGCCATTGTCGGGTGCAACAAAATGGTACTTCTCAGTCGAGGCCAGGATCGGCCGCCGCGCTGTACCTACCCCGGGATCCACGATCACCATGTGCACCGTCCGGCTCGGGAAGTAGGAGTACGCCTGCGAAACCGTGAGTGCGCCATCCAGCACGTCGTAAGCCTGCACGGAGTGGCAAATATCGACGATCTGCGCCTCTGGCACGATATCCAGAATGACGCCCTTCACGACGCCTACAAAGTGGTCGTTGCTGCCGAAGTCGGTAGTCAGAGTGATAATCGGATGGTGCGCCAAAGGTTCCTCGCGGATGGAAGACAAAGTACTCCCAGAACCTCGAAAGTAATGGTTGGTAACCCGCAGCGTCAAGGCACGGAGGTAATAGGTGGAAAAAGTGGTCAGTGATCAGTGATCAGTAAAACCTCGCCCAGGTTCTTGATTTGTGGTTACTGATCACTGATCACTGCTACTCGATGTGAATATCGCCCGAGCCCGTATGCACCGTCAGCAGCGGTCCGCCACCGTGCACTTTTCCGATGATCTGCTTGCGAGTCTCCTGCACGCGGCCCTGCACGGTCATCGTGATCGCTGGACTCACCTCCATTGACCCGGAACTGGTTGAAAGGTTGGCGTCGAATGCCGTGTCCGCCGGAAACCGGACGTGCACATTGCCTGACCCGGTGCGGATCTCCCACGCGCCCGTCTGCGTGCCTTCGCCCGTTATATCGCCACTGCCCGTTTCAGCATGAAACGCCCCTTGAACGCCGCGAGCTGTAATGTTGCCGGAACCGGTATGTAAATCAACATCGCCGGATCCGACTTCCTCCACTTCGATGTCGCCGCTGCCGGCTCCCCCGCGTACCGGACCTGCGATTTCTCTCGCCCGCACATCGCCCGACCCGGTTTGCAGATGAATCTCTCCCGTAAGCCTTGAGAGTTTCACATCTCCCGATCCGCTCTGCAGCTCGACGTTCCCGTGAGTGCCTTCGATGGTCTGATCGCCTGAGCCGGTGTGGGTCCGGATCGTGGTGTCGGCGGGCACCGTGATTTCGTAGTCCACCGAAATGTCGCGGGTGTTTAGGTAATCGATGTGGATGCTGTTGCCATCCTGCCGCAGCGGAGGGTGCTGTTCAATGTCGGATACATCGGCGTGCCGATTCCCCAGCAGCCAGCGATCGCCAACGAAGATCTTGCCGCGAATAGAAACCGACCCCGCTAGCCCGCTGCGCACAATAATGTCGCCCGAGTGGGTTTGCACTTCCAGATCCACCGGTCCGCTGACCTGAAACGTTTTCTCGAACGTGCCCTGCGGCGTGGAAGCGGCCGCAAAGGTGCAAGCAAGCAGCACGGCCAGCGCGATCGCAACCAGTGAAGAGCGCTTCGGAATCGAAGTCGGAGTACAGCAGATGCGTTGATTATTCATGTCGTAGCCACTCCAGTAGGTTTTTGGCGAAACGGAAGAAACGCGTCGTCATTGCGGGGCGACGCCTTCGGCGAGCAATAGGCGGCTGTGGGTCGCACTTTGCCTGAAACCCCTGATCGCCTTATAGTCGGGCGAATCGTACCACTCGCGCGCCTTCTCCACGCTGTCAAAGCCGATTACCACCACGTATCCTTTCGGCGCTTCGCCCTCGAGAGCCTGGACTTGGCCGCCACGAACCACATAGCGTCCGCCGAAGGACGCTACGATCTCCGGTGCCTTCTCCCCATATTTCTTTAAGTTAGTGGGATCCGTCACCTCTACCTCCGCGATGACGTAGCCAGGTCGAGTCTTCGCTTGCTGCGCATAAATCGCCCTTGCCCCAGCAATGCCGATCAAAACGCCCCCCAGCACAGCCAAGGCCAGTTTGAGGCTCGTTTTCATAGGTTCCTTCCCCCACGTTTGTTTCTGCGAACAGGTGCTAAACCACGTAACGCCAGATGAGCTGAAGCCCGAAGCCCGCCCTATTGCAGCACTACCTGATCGCCTTCCTTCAACCCACCGAGCACTTCCGTCTTCGCGCCGTTCGAGATCCCAATATTGACCGCGATCTTATCCTTGCCTTCCTTACCCTTCGGATCAGGAATCTCGACCGAGGCCTTCTTGTCCTTGTCGTAAAGNNATCGAAACCCGCACTTCAAACGTGGTGACATTGTCCTTCTCCACGCCCATCGGAGAAATCTTCGTCACCTTGCCGGTAAACGTCTTGTCCTTGAACGATTCCACCTTGATCCGCGCCGGCTGGCCCAAATAAACCTTGCCGATGTCGCTCTCGTCCACTTTGCCCTTCACGTAGACCTCGCTGGTATCGCCGAGCGTCATCACCAGTGTGGCCGAAGATCCCAGCACCAGAATCGAACTCACCGCGTCACCCATCTCCACATCGCGCGAGAGCACAATGCCATCGATCGGAGAAACAATGTCGGTATAGCTGAGCTGCTCCTCCAACTGCGTCAGGTTAGCTTGGTCCTGCGCCACTACCGCCCTGGACTGCGCGATCTTCGCCTTCAGCACGATCATCTGCGCCTTGGAGACGTTCTGCTTATTCAGCGACATCTCATAATTCTTCTCCGCATCGTCAAGCGCCGACGCCGAAACCACGCCATCCTTCGCCATCCCCACAGCTCGGTCATAGGCGCGCTTCAGCAGCGGCACGTCCGGACCTTCCGCGTCCACCTTGGCGCGCTCAAAGTCAGCCTGCGAACTGGTTAGGTTGGCCTCGGCTGCATCCAAAGCCGCGCGCGACTGCGCCACCTGCGCCTCGATCTCCAGCTTGTCGAGCTGCGCCAGCAGTTGTCCCTTCTTGACGTTGTCGCCATAATCCACCAGCAACTTTTTCACAATACCGCTCGCCTTCGATTTCACCTCAACCTTGGTGATGGGCGTCACCTTGCCGGTCGCCACCACACTCTTTGCCAAGTCGCCCTTTTCCACCTTCGCCAACTTCGTGGGGTCAATCTTGGTGCCGCCGCGCGTCGCAGCGAACACCCCGATCGCAATCAGCAGGACGATCCCCACGCCAATGCCGCCCCAAATAAACAGTCTGCGCCGCTTCTTCTTATTATTTCCGTTTCCGTTCACAACCGCCTCCTAAGATGCTCTTGAAAATGCCCGCTGAAGCTACTTGCTGAAAAACTGCTCGGCGAAAGAGAACCGTCCTGCGCTCTCACCCATACTCTCTGTCATCCTGAGGCCCGCGTCCTTGCGGGCCGAAGGACCTATGCATTCTTGTACGCAGCCCGTACCGCCTTTGTTCCCGAGATTTTGAAACGAACCCGAAAGGACCGAGCGGTACAAACGGCTTGCCACCTTCCACTTAGACCATCCTCCTAGAAAAAAGGTTAGCCCCGCAAAGCCAAAAGTTTTGCCCGGTGTTCCCCCGTGTACTCTGTGTTGAAGGTTCTAAGCCGTCACCCTCAACGTCGCTCGCGCCCATCCCAACTCCCTTTGCAATGTTAGAATTACCCATCAGAATTACCTTCAATGATTGCTTTTGTGCTGCTCCGCGTGCTTCTGATCCTTCTCCTAGTGGCAGCGAATGCGTTTTTCGCCGCCGCGGAGTTCTCCCTGGTCAGCGTCCGCGACACACGCATTCAGCAACTCATCGCATCCGGCCGCACCGGCGCCCGCATCGTCCAGCGCCTCCACCAGCATCTCGACGAAGTTGTCAACGGCGTTCAGCTCGGCATCACTATCGTCAGCCTCACCCTGGGCTGGATCGGCGAACCCATGGTCGCCCAACTCGTGGGCTCACTACGCTTCGTCCACGAAATCCCGCACGCCGCGGTCTACGCCCACGGCATCGCCATCGTCATCGCTTTCAGCCTGATCACCTACCTCCACGTCCTGCTCGGCGAACTCGTCCCCAAAACTCTCGCTCTGCAGCGCTCCGAGCAGATCGCCCTCGCCGTGGCCGCTCCCATGGAGGCCTTCCTCACCCTCACCCGTCCCATACTTTTTTTTATGCGGCGCTCTGGCGGCCTGGTCTTGCGGCTTTTCGGCGCGCGCGACGCCCGCCGCGGCGGCCCCGTCCACTCCCCCGATGAACTCAAACTCATTGTCACCGCCAGCCGCCAGGTCGGGCAGATCCCGGAATCGCAGGAAGAGATGATCCACAACGCCATCGAACTCGACAGCATCACCGTCCGTGAGGTCATGGTCGCGCGCCCAGACATCTTCTCCCTGCCCTCCGATCTCACCCTCGACGAAGCCCTCAACCGCGTAGTCGAAGGCCAGCACTCGCGCATCCCCGTCTACGACCCGCAACGCGGTCCCGAGCACATCGTCGGCGTCCTTTATTACAAGGAACTCATCCGCTGGGTGCGCCTTCGGCTCGTCAATCTCGGCCAGCCCCTCGCTTCGCGCATCGCCCGTACCCAGATCGGCCAGATCATGCACGATGTTCTGGTTGTTCCCGAAACCAAAGTGCTCGCCGAACTCCTCGATGAATTCAAACAACGCCGCCGCCATCTCGCAGTTGTGGTCGACGAATTCGGTTCCACCGCCGGCGTAATCACCGTCGAGGACATCCTCGAGCAGCTAGTCGGCGACATCGAAGATGAATTCGACGTCTCCGCGCCCGAGCCTCAATTAGCCGACGAATCCGTCCTGGTGCTCGAAGGCGCAGTGAGCATCCGCGACCTCGAAACCCAGCACGGTCTCGTCCTGCCCCGCGACGCTGGCTTCGAAACCCTCGCCGGATTCGTCCTAGCCCGCCTGCAAAGGATTCCATACCTGGGCGAGACTTTCGAATACGAAGGCCATCGCTACACGGTCGAAGAGATGGAAGGTCACCGCATCGCCCGAGTGAAAATCGAAAAAGTGGAAGACGTCGAAAGCAACGTGGAACCGGCAAAGCAGTCGGGAGATTAAGGTTTGGATGTTGTATTGTGTGAGGACAGCCGCCCTCGGCTGTCCNNCCGTCGAGCGAAGCTCGACGGCTCGTGGAGCTTAACCGCGATGAACCACGAAGAAGAACTGATTCGGTCGTTCTTCATGCCGACCAAGCGCCAACGCTACTTGGACTTCGTCTCGAAGCCGAAGACGCGACAGAAATTTCTGCGCGAACTCGCCCATTTCAAGTCGCTAGACCCACGCTACGCCAATGTTGTTCACGTTAAACCGGATGGACTTGCAGCGCTTTTGAAACAAAAACGTGTGCCCGATATGTGCTGGGTCGTCTCAGAAAATCGCGAGATCGACGGAAAATCTATGCTCACCTCTGACGCCCTTGCCGAGCTGGGGCGGGACATGGGTACGTTCCTTTCCTTCGTTCCGGGTAAACTTGCATACTTCGAAAACGAAGATGGCCACTGGATACTGGAGCACCCTTAGAGCTGGCCACCGGCCACTGATCACTGCCCACAGAATCCATGCCGAAAGCCCTCCTCCAACGCGTCCTCTACACCCTCCCAGTAATCTGGCTGGTCGTAAGCCTCGTCTTCCTCCTAATCCACCTGGTCCCCGGAGACCCCATCCAGCAAATGCTCGGCGAAGGCGCGCCGCCCGCCGACATCGCAGCCACTCGCCACGCCTACGGCCTAGACGCCCCGCTCGGCGAGCAATACCTCCACTACTGGCGCGGCGTCCTCCACGGCGACCTCGGCCCCTCGTTCCGCTACAACCAAAGCGTGACCCGCCTGCTCACCCAGCGCTATCCCTACACGCTGCAACTCACGCTGGCTTCGCTTTTCGTCGCCATCATCCTGTCGATCCCCGCCGGCGTCCGCTCCGCTCGGCGCCGCAACCGCTGGGATGACCGCCTGCTCAGCGTAGTCAGCCTCTTCGGCCTCTCATTCCCCAACTTCGCCCTCGGCCCCATCCTGATTCTTCTCTTCGCCATCAAGCTCGGATGGCTCCCCGTCTCCGGCGCCGGCTCCTTCGCCAACCTCATTCTCCCCGCCATCACCATGGGCGGAGCTCTCGCCGCCATCCTCACCCGCATGGTCCGCACCTCCATGCTCGAAGAGCTAAGCCAGGACTACATCCGCACCGCCCGCGCCAAAGGCCTGCCCGAGCGCACCGTCGTCTACCGCCACGCCCTGCGCAACGCCATGATCCCCATCATCACCGTCCTAGGCCTGCAATTCGGCGCGTTACTCGCAGGCGCAATCGTCACCGAAACCATCTTCTCCTGGCCCGGCATCGGCCGCCTCACCATCCAAGCCATCTCAAACCGCGACTACTATCTAGTGCAAGGCTGCATTCTGGCGATTGGATTGACATATGTCGCTGTGAATTTCCTGACGGACGTGCTGTATTCGGTGGCGAATCCGAGGATTCGGCAATGACCGCCCGCTGCAGACTCGACAGCGTGATGTCACGTTTCAGCAACACAGCAATGCTTCCCGTCCACCTCAGTGGCGCCGCCCAACTGCATAGGTCCTTCGCGCAAAAAGCGCGCTCAGGATGACAAATCAGGAAGGCACGCCTGGTTTTCCACCGCCGCAGGGTTCATTCGTCACTGATAAGCCATCCCCGGCTTTGTCATCCTGAGCCCCACGTGCTCCAGTGCAGTCGGTAACCACCACGCGAAGGACCTATGTATTTTGTCTACATCATGACGAACCGCGTTAGTACCGTGAAACCTACTAAATCGCCACCCCGCGCCCCACCAAACCGCCGCCTGCTGCACACTCGACAGCGTGATGTCGCGTTTCAGTCATGCTTCCCGTCCATCTCAGTGGCACCGCCCAACTGCATAGGTCCTTCGCGCAAAAAGCGCGCTCAGGATGACAAAGCATAAAAGCACCACAATGTACGAACGCTGACGGACTGAATCCCACGCCCGGTTTTCCATCGCCGTAATGGTCATTTGTCACTGATGAGATATTCCCTGATTTGTCATCCTGAGTCCCGCGTGCTCCAGTGCGGCTGCGAGCCACCACGCGAAGAGCCTGCCCTGAGCGAAGTCGAAGGACCCCATGTACTTTGTCTACATCATGACGAACCGCTCAATGACCCTGTATACCGGCGTCACCAACAATCTCATGCGCCGGGTCCGCGAACACAAAACAGGAACCGGCTCGGAATTCAGCACAAAATACAAACTCGACCGACTCGTTTATTTCGAGCGTTTTCAGGACGTTCACAACGCAATCGAACGCGAGAAGCGCATCAAAGGCTGCTTGCGAATCAAGAAAATCGCGCTCGTCGTGTCTGTGAATCCTTCGTGGAAGGATCTGAGCGAGGAGTGGTACGAGCGTCATCAATACAAACCGCAGAGCCGTTGAAACGCGGTGCCAGCCGTCGTCCCATCAGCGTTTCTCTGTGCTCCCCAGACTCATTACGTGTAAAATTTCACAAACCAACTTGTCCACAGCCACCATCTCGTTTCGCCGTCGGGTCGCTGGAAACGCCCGTCACAACCCGCTGGCGGCAACAGGCCTCGTGCTGGTCGTAGTCTTCGTAATCTTTGCCCTGTTCGCTCCCTGGATCGCGCCGCAAGATCCTGCTGCCATCAATCTCCCCGCACGTCTCGCCCCCCCATCCCACGCTCACTGGTTCGGCACCGACGAACTCGGCCGTGACATTCTCTCGCGCATCATCTTCGGCGCGCGCATCTCCATGCTGGTCGGAAGCTCCGTCGTCGTCACTTCGCTCGCGCTCGGCCTCATCATCGGCTCCATCGCCGGCTACTACGGCGGAGCCATCGACCGCTTCGTCAACGTCGTCCTGATGAACGCGTTTCTCTCGTTCCCCGGAATTCTACTCGCCATTGCCTTCGTCGCCTTCCGCGGTCCCGGCATCTTCAATCTCGTTCTCGCGCTCTCGCTTGGAGGCTGGGTCGGCTACGCCCGTCTCGTCCGCGGACAAGTACTCGCCGCACGCGAACGCGAATTCGTCGAAGCCGCCCGCGCCCTTGGCGCCAGCGATCTGCGCATCATCGTCCGCCACATCTTGCCGAACATCATTCAGCCTGTAATTGTGCAGGCCGCGATCGGCATGGCAGGAGCCATTCTCGCCGAAGCCACCATGAGCTTTCTCGGCCTCGGCGTGCCCCCGCCCACCGCAAGCTGGGGCACCATGCTCAACGACGGTCGCGCCCACCTGTTCGACGCGCCTCATCTCGTGCTCTTTCCGGCGCTCGCTGTGATGCTGGCCGTGCTCTCGTTCAATTTCATTGGAGACGCTTTACGCGACTATCTTGATCCGCGGTCTCGCATTGAAGCTGGACTCTAGACCGATCTATGCTCGCATTTGCCCGTGCTGTACTCCCCTGCCTGTCAGCGGTGAATCCCCGAACTGTGTGTCGCATGTCGCAGTCCGTCGAGGGAAGGAATTCGTCGTGTCGAGGTGCAGGATGGTTTCTAGTTGCCGCTCTCGGACTGTTCACGCCTGGTTTCATATGCTTCTTTTCTCGTGCTCTGATCACCTCAGAAAGAACGCATAGTTGGGGCTGCCTTCGATCTTGCGCCAACCGGAACTCGGACGAGAACACCCCGCCAGGTCAAGTGGAACCGGTCGTGAAGTGGTCCTGATCCCGCCGCCCGTATTCGCTACCACTACGCTCGCACCGGCTTGAGCAAACTTTTCCAGGACTTGCGTTTGAACCGTTGAAGGCTCGCTCCAAAAAAAACACGTGTCGTCAGTGCCGATTTCGGCCACGATATCCAGGCGCGCCAAGTAAGCCCAATGGGCGTCCATATCGAAACCGATTGCTCCCACTTTTGTTCCCGGCTGCAAACCCATCTGCCGCAGCCCCTCCGCTGTCGCATATTCTGCGCTGGCATCGTTGTGGAAGCCATGAATGGACTCTCCATATGTCATGTAACATACGGCAGCCAGCAACGCGAGAGCCACGAAAGCTGCAAGCCCGCGGTAAAGTGGAGCGGTCGCCGGTCTCAGCCGCACGCTCGCTAGAACCGACCCCCAAATCAGCATTTCCCACGGAGGCAGGAAGCGCCCTTGTACCAGCGTCAGGCAATACAGCGAAAAGGCAACTCCGGCGATCACGATGAGGTACCAATAAACTGCGATGCCCTTGAGCGTTCCCCTAAGATCGGAGCCAAGAAAAATCAAAAGCATGCCAACTAGCCAAGCCGTTGGATGTAGAAGGAGCGATCCCAGCACGAACGCCTCATGAGCTGCGTGCCTGGCTACGGTTCCAAGCCTGAACGTGGGCGAGAGTCCTTCATTCCAATAAGACGGGTCAAACCACGGCGGATAGCTCGAGCGTAAAGGTCCGTTAAATTCGTACACGGCGGGATGATCGAAAAGTTTTCGAGTGGGATGAGCAGGCTTGCCGGTGCCAGGCGGTTCGCCTTGCCAATTTCGGTACGGAAGGTTGTAGTTGAACCAGGCAATGTTGAGTTTCCCGGTGTCTGAAAAGGTGATGCGTCCTTTGGAATGCGAAAGCAATGCAATTTCAGGCAACGCCACCGCGATGAAAATCAACACAGCCAGCGCAATACACCGGCCTTGCCGTCGCAAAGGACGTTTGGAAATGGCGACCATCATCGCCAGGAAAACGAACGCCATGGGAAAGAGAATGGCCTTCGTCAAATAGCCAAATCCCAAACAGACTCCAAACCAGGCGTACAGAGCGCACCGGGCGCCTGCGGCTATCTCCATCCGAATCAAAAGCCCTGCGGCCAGCAGCACACTCGCGGTAACCAGCAAATCAGGGTTGATCAGCAGAACCAGATCCCCCACCGTCGACCAGATGAACAGCGAATAACCCAATACCCACATCTGGGCTGAAGGAATGGGTATGTTCTTAAGGGTGAGCCCGTGAGCACTTCCCTGAGCCGCAGCAGACTAGTCCAGAAAAATTCGAAGGCTGCGATAGCCGCCAAATACATAGGGAAGGACAAGGCGTGCGCTACGGGAAACTCCCAACGCAGCGATGGCTTAACCACGCCCAGGACCGCGGCCAACAGCCAGGGATACAACGCGCTCCAGTATGCGTTGGTCGCCATTGCCCAGTCGTGCCGCAGAATGGCGCGGGCCAACTCCATGTAGGATCTGGGGTCCGGGCCGAAGGTGTTGCTGCCCACCACGATCTGCGCCAGTCCCAATCCAGCCGCCAAACAACGGAAGAGCCATCGGATCGTGGTGCAGCGCGACGGATTGCCCTGGTTTGACAAGAGAGTTTGATTCGCAACCGCGCCGTGCGTGTTCAGCGCCGCCGCAACCCCAAGACACTCATGAAGAAGCTGGCGAAAATTGTCTGCGCCCCCAGCGTCAACGATAGAGCTGCCGGGATCACGAGGCGCATTGTCCGCGAATAATCCAGCATCCCAAAGTGTTGCGCCCCCCAACTGCCGACCGCGTAAACGGAAGTGGCCAGCCCCACGATGCTCAGCACAGCGCCGATTGCCAGACCGACCTCAAGCGTGATGTAGCGGAACAGCCTGTCCAATGTAGGATCAGGAGGAAGTAATCCTATCCGAGATAGCAAAGAACTTTGTGAACACCGCGAACGCGATGGATTGAAATCCGAGCAGCACGAAGGCGGCGGCGTAGACCATCGTGTGGACGTCGAACGTGACGTTCCCAACCGCCCTCGGTCCGGGCAACAACCACAGGCCCAATAGCAACCCCACCATCATGAGCGCCATTCCGGGATAAAGGAACAACCAGCGCGGGCTGTAGAGCAGGAAGAAGCGCAACGTACGCCAGCCGTCACGCCACGTCCGCAGATGAGGCGGTCGATTCCGCCCGTCCGGCGACAGGGTCGTAGGCACTTCAGCGATTCGCAACTCCAGCAGCATGGCCTTCACCACCATTTCCGTCGCGAACTCCATCCCCGTCGTCCGCAAGGCCATGCGCTGGTAGGCGTCTTTACGGAAGCCGCGAAGACCGCAATAGATATCTCCCACCCCACTCCGAAAGAACAGCCGTCCCAGCGTGGTCAGTGCCGGATTGCCGAAGTAGCGATGCAATGGAGGCATCGCGTCCTTTTGGATGCCTCCCCGGAAGCGATTGCCCATTACCAGGTCGGCGCCCTTCCGCAACTGCTCAACGAAGCGCGGGATGTGCCCAAAATCGTAGCTATCGTCCGCGTCGCCCATCACAATGTAGTTGCCGGAGGCGACGGCGATTCCTCCCATCAGCGCATTGCCGTAACCCTTCGCCCTCACGTTCACAATCTTCGCTCCCAGCCGTTCCGCAATCTCGATGGAGCCATCGTCGCTGCCGTTATCCGCGACCACGATTTCTCCCGCGATGTTCGCTTCCCGCAGCGCCCGCTGCGCTTTGCGGATGCAGGTCTCCAAAGTTTCCGCTTCGTTCAGGCAAGGCATCACCACCGACAACTCAAGAGTTTCCGACTGCTTGATTGGCATGACAACCGGGGGATCATTCTGGTCCGCTCTGATGGCTACCGCCACAATTCGATCCCCTCCACGGAAACTTGGGTGCCTTCGCATTTGGGAGCAATTGAAAGGCACCGGAATAATAACAGGATGCGCAAGAGTGTGAAACGCCGAATGATACCGCGGGTGCACTCGATCTATCCGCCCACCGCGCTGGCAAGGGGCTTGCGAGGATCACGCGCATTGGGGTACAAGGATGTCACCGATACGTGAGGCACCTGTCGCCACATCTCAGCGAACTGCTTCTGATTGCGCCTGTTGCCGGGGCGCTGGTCGTAGCCCTGCTCGGCGGCCACTGGCTGAGTGCTGCTGAAAAGCTTGCCGCACGCCTTGCAGCGGGGAAACGGGCGACGGTCATTGCGGTCGCTGTTGCGGCCGTCCTCGCACGCCTCGCGGTTCTCTGGCTCTACCCCGTGCCGGTTCCAGCCGTCCACGACGAATTCAGCTACTTGCTCGCCGCTGACACATTCGCTCACGGCAGGCTGACCAACCCGCCCCACCCGATGTGGATTTTCCTCGATACCTTCCACGTGCTTCGAGAGCCCACCTACATGTCGATCTTCCCGCCCGCGCAAAGCGCAGTGCTTGCCCTCGGGCAACTGCTGGGCCATCCGTGGATTGGAGTGCTGTTGAGCATGGCATTCATGTGCGCAGCCGTCACGTGGATGCTGCAAGGATGGTTCCCGGCTGAATGGGCGCTGCTGGGCGGAGTGTTTGTGCTCTTGCGCTTTGGTCTGTTTACTTACTGGGTGAACAGCTACTGGGGTGGAGCGGTCGCCGCCGCCGGCGGCGCCTTGGTCTTAGGAGCCTTTCCACGCATCATTCATCACCAGCGCATCCGGGACTCCCTCCTGCTGGGAATCGGCGCGGCTGTGCTGGCGAATAGCCGCCCGCTCGAAGGGTTAATATTCTGCCTCCCCGTCGCCGTCGCCCTTACGGCTTGGCTGTTTGCCAGAACCAGCCCCGCTTCCCGGATTACCGGGCCGCGCGTGCTACTACCTGTGGGGTGTGTCCTGGCGGTGGTGGCGCTGTTTATTCTGTACGACAACTGGCGGGTAACAGGGAACGCCCTTCTTCTTCCTCACGGACTTTATATGCGTCAACAGTGTAACTGCCCGGTATTTGCTTGGCAGAAGCCAAATCCCCCAGTTCACTACTTGAACGCGCAATTCGCTTACTACTACAACGTTGGCATACGCCACCAGTACGTCCCCACGTTTGCTGGGTGGAAACATCGAACATGGGTATGGATCAGTGGGATGTGGCATTTCTTCTTTGGCGGCATCCTTTCGATTTCATTTATAACGCTGCCTTGGGTGGTGCGAGACCGCCGGATGCGCTTGCCGTGGGCGCAGCTTGGTCTCAGCATTGCAGCCTTGCTCTCGGTGGTCTATCTGGAAGCCCACTATGCAGCTCCCCTGGTTGCGACGGTATTCGCGCTTTGGGTGCAGTCGATGCGACATTTGAGGCGCTGGAAGGTTTTTGGCCGGCCTGTGGGTATCGGCCTGTCACGTGTGATCGTGCTAGCCGCCTTGGTGAACATACCGATCTTCCTTGTGCAAAGGGCGCGAAACGCCGAAACGGAAGCTGAGCCCTGGAGTATTGCCCGCGCTCATATGGTCAAACAACTCGACGCAACTCCAGGCCTTCATCTGGCGATCGTGCGTTACTCGCCAGATCGCACCATTCAGAATGAATGGGTGTACAACGCCGCCGACATCGACGCCTCGAAAATCGTCTGGGCGCGCGAAATTCCCGGTCTCGACCTGCAGCCTCTGTTGGCCTACTTCCGAAACAGAGACGTCTGGCTGGTGGAAGCGGATGCGTCTCCTCCCCGCTTGCAGCCCTATCCTGGCCCATAAGGTCCTAGCGGTTGGGCAACCAGCTCGGCTGGGGGCGTCCAAACGACCCTTTCCGGGGGCTAACCGAATCTCTCAAAGCGAGCTGCACGCAACTTGTTCAAAACGAGCCAAATCTAACTCTTGACAAACATTGCAAATTGCAATATAACTATTTCGATTTGGAATATGAAGCTGGGAGAGAAAATTCGTTACCTGCGTGAAGTGGAAGGGTCGCTGCGTGGACTGGGGCGCGCCATGACTCAGCAAGAGCTGGTGAAGGCCATTCGTCAGGAGCTGCGCAAGAGCATCAGCCAGTCGTATCTGTCGCAGATCGAAAACGGGGCGCGCCCTCACATGACGCAGTCGTCGCGCGCCTTGCTGGCCAAGTTCTTCAAGGTGCATCCCGGGTTTCTGGTGGATGACCCCGAGGGCTACCACACCGAGCTGACCTCAGACCTGCGCACGACGGAAGGCCAGCTTGATGTCTGGCTTCTGCAAGGGTCGGAACGTTTTGTCGGTGACCCGGAAGTGAGTGACGTGCTGATCAAAGCCGCGCGCGAAAAAGACACGAGGCGCTGCTTATTGTTGTTGGGCGCGATTCTGGACACACCGGGTTTGGCGGAGCGCCTGCTGGAAGCGTTAAGGCCGGAATTAATAGCGGGCGGAAATCATCGGCGCGACAATCACGGCCGTGCGTCGACTGCGGAAAGGAGGCGAATCCGATGAACCACTCCGTGACTTGGGCGGACTTTTATCTGATCTGTTTCGCCGTGGGGTTCTGCTTCAGTTTCTTTTCGTTTGTGTTCGGCGGGGCGCGCACGGGCCGATTGCATTTGCCCCATTTTCACGGGCACGTGGGCGGGGCACCTCCGCCTTCGGCCAGCGTTCCGGGGGCGCACGCATCCGCTGCCTCGGGTTCGGCGCCGACTGCTGCGGGGACACATGCGGCAGCGAATACGGCCGACGCGCACACGCAGAGCGGAGGAGTTTCGCCGTTTAACTTCGTCACGCTGATGGCTTTCCTAGCGTGGTTCGGCGGTGCGGGCTATTTGCTTACACGCTATTCCGGAGTGTGGGTCGGCTTCGGATTGCTGGCTTCAATCACCAGCGGGCTGATTGGCGGGTGTATTGTTTTCCTCTTCCTGAGCAGAGTGCTGATTTCGGAGGAAGAGAACATGGATTCCGCCGACTACGAGATGGTCGGGGTGCTGGGCCGAATCTCCAGTTCTATTCGCGAAGGTGGAACGGGCGAAATAGTCTATACGCAAATGGGAACGCGCCGCGTGTGCGGCGCACGCAGCGACAACGGCGTCGCCATCGCCAAAGGAACCGAAGTAGTGGTCACGCGCCACGAAAAGGGGATTGCTTACGTGAGTTTGTGGAGCGAGATGTCGGGGGATGAGTAGTGGAAGCCGTTGGTTGGAACATCGCCTCGACACATGGAGACGAGAGGCTTATGAACCGGAAAATGATGAAGCAAACATTTATTTTGACAGTGCTGATTGCGGCGGCAGCATGCTTCGCTAGCGCGCAAGAAATCGCCGGGGATTGGCAGGGGACATTGTCGGCGAACGGCTCGGAACTGCGGCTTGTGTTGCATATCGAAAGGAGCGCGAGCGCCGAGGGCACGCTCAAAGCCACGCTTGACAGCGTCGACCAAGGAGCTAATGGCATCCCCGTAAGTTCCATTGCGGTGAAGGATTCGAAACTCAAGCTAGAAGTGGAGGCCGTGCACGGAACTTACGAAGGCAAAATTGCCACCGACGGCAAGACAATTACGGGGACTTGGTCGCAAGGCCAATCGCTGCCGCTCGATTTCCAACGTGCGACCGCACCGATCAAGACCGAGCACAAAGCCGGGAAGCCTTCCGATATCGATGGCGCGTGGATGGGGACTCTGGATACGGGAGCGATTAAATTGCGGGTTGTCTTCCACATCGTCAACATGGAAGACGGCCTGACGGCCACGATGGACAGTCCGGATCAGGGCGTGATGGGACTTCCGGTCACTTCCGTTACACGCGACGGAGCATCGCTGAAGATGGAAACTAAACAGATCCGCGGCGTGTTCGAGGGCAAAATCGCTGCGGATCGATCGTCGATCGGCGGAACCTGGACGCAGAGCGGGGGCGGTCTTCCACTGGTGCTGAAGCCGGTGAAAGATCTGTCGGAGCTGGAGCGGAAACGTCCTCAGAATCCGACGAAGCCGTACCCGTACCGCGAAAAAGAAGTTTCCTACGACAACAAGGTTCAGAACGTGACGCTGGCAGCGACGCTGACGATTCCCTTGGGCAAGGGGCTGTTTCCCGGGGTTGTGCTGATCACCGGTTCCGGGCCGCAGGATCGCGACGAAAGCCTGATGGGGCACAAGCCGTTCCTGGTTCTTTCAGACTACCTCACGCGTAGAGGGATTGCCGTTCTGCGCGCCGATGATCGCGGCACGGGCAATTCCACAGGAAACTTCAAAACCGCGACGACGGCTGACTTTGCGACTGATACGGAGGCCGGGGTCGCTTACCTGAAGACGCGCTCCGAAATCGATCCCCGCAAGATTGGCCTGATTGGCCATAGTGAGGGCGGGATTATTGCGCCCATGGTCGCGGCCCGCAATCCGGACGTCGCGTTCATCGTGATGATGGCGGGTTCAGGAGTACCGGGCGATAAGATTCTGGCCGCACAATTACAGGCGATTGAGGAAGCCAGCGGCAAGAGCCCCGAAGAGGCCACGAAGGATGCGGCTAAGGAACGCGAGATGCTGGCTCTGGTCGAGACCGAAAAAGATGAGGCCGTGCTGGAGAAGGAATTGAAAGACAGGATGACTGGAGAGGTGCCCGCAGCGCAAATTGGGACAGAAATCAAGGCTCTCATGTCGCCTTGGTTTCGCTACTTTATGACCTACGATCCCGTAACCGCGCTCCGCAAGGTCACGTGCCCGGTGCTGGCAATCGACGGCGAGAAGGATACGCAAGTTCCACCCAAACAGAATCTCCCGGCCATTCGAAAGGCGCTGGAACAAGCCGGCAACAGGCACTTCGAGGTCGATGAACTAACTGGCCTGAACCACCTATTTCAGACTGCAAAAACCGGCGCACCCAGCGAGTATGCGGAGATCGAGGAGACTATGTCGCCGGTGGCGCTAGACAAGATAGCAAGCTGGATTCTGAAGCAGTAATTTTCGCATTGGTTTCGACCGCATTCGTAAGAGGAGGCGTTATGCCAGAGATGTCACGGATGGTAGAGATTTGGATTTTCGTTGGGCTGGGAGTGATGGTCATCCTGTTCTTGACGAGCATGCTGGCCAAGCTCTATCGCAAAGCCGGACCGCACGAGGCACTCATCGTGTACGGGTTCGGTGGAACCCGTGTGGTGCAGGGGCACGGCACGCTGGTGTTTCCCATGGTGCAGGTTTGCAAGGATCTGTCGCTGGAGTTGATGTCGTTCGACGTGGCGCCGCAGCAGGATCTTTATACCAAGCAAGGCGTCGCAGTAACGGTCGAGGCCGTCGCGCAGATTAAAGTCAAGTCTGACCGGGAGTCCGTGCTGACAGCGGCCGAGCAATTCCTGACAAAGTCAGACCAGGAGCGCGAGGGGCTGATCCGGCTCGTGATGGAAGGGCATCTACGCGGCATTATCGGGCAGCTTACGGTGGAAGAAATCGTGAAGCAGCCGGAGATGGTCTCCGACCGCATGCGCGGAACCTGCGCCGAAGACATGAACAAGATGGGACTGGAGGTCATCTCGTTCACCATCAAAGAAGTCCGCGACAAGAACGAGTACATCACCAACATGGGCAAGCCGGACGTGGCCCGCATCAAGCGCGATGCGGACGTAGCCACGGCGGAAGCCGACCGCGATACGGCGATCAAGCGCGCACTGGCGCAGCGGGAATCCGCTGTGGCCAAGGCCCAGGCGGATCAGGAGCGCGTGCTGGCGGAAACTTTGTCATTGGCCAAGCAGGCCGAATCGCAACGCGACCTCGAAGTGAAAAAGGCACAGTTCCTGGAAGTCACAAAACGCCAGCAGGCGCAGGCCGACAAAGCTTATGACATCCAGACCAACATCATGCAGCAGCAGGTCATCGCCGAGCAGGTGAAAGTGCAGCAGATCGAGAAAGAGCAGCAGGTCAAGGTGCAGGAAGCCGAGATCAACCGCCGCGAGAAGGAACTCATTGCGACCGTGCTGAAGCCGGCGGAAATCGAGCGCCAGCGCATTGAAACTCTCGCCGCGGCCGAAAAGCAGCGCCTGATCGCGGAAGCGGAAGGACATGCATCGTCGATTCGTGCGCAAGGCGAGGCTGAATCCGAAATTATTTTCAAGAAAGGCGAAGCCGAAGCCAAGGCGATGAACGTGAAGGCCGAAGCCTATCAGGAGTACAACCAGGCCGCCGTGATCGACCGTTTGTTCACCGCCATGCCGGAGATCGTGAAGGCGCTGGCCAGTCCGCTGGCCAACGTCGACAAGATCACCATCGTTTCTACCGGCAACGGCGACGCTTCCGGGATGAACAAAATCACCGGCGACATCGCCAAGATGGCGGCGCAGGTGCCGGCATTGTTTGAAACGCTTTCCGGGATGCCGCTCTCCGAATTGCTGGGGAAGGTGCGCCAGATTGGAGACAAGACGCCGAAGCCACCGAAGCCGCCGGCGGCGCCGGTGGTGGATGCGACCAAGTAGGGGTCTCAATTGCTTAGTGAACTCAGGACGGGCTCTCGCGAGCCTGTCCTGAGCGAAGTAAGCGTGTGGCGAGGCGAAAAAATCGGAGTAGAGAATTATGAACAGAAAATCGAAAGGAATGGGTTTAGGAATTGCGTTGGGCGCAGTGCTAGGCATGGTCCTGGGGGTAATGGCCGGGCACATTGGGCTGTGGCTGGGGATCGGCGTGGCCATCGGCATTGCCATCGGCAGTACTTTGCGGCGGAAGACCTGCGCCAACTGCGAAGCGGCAAAACGAAATCAAGAGCTAGGAGCCAGAAGCTAGAAGCTTAGAGAAAAGGAGTCCACTATGTCACTACTAGAGCGTGTTTCCACATTAGTGCGGGCCAACCTCAACGACCTCATCGATAAAGCCGAAGAGCCGGAAAAGATGATTAAGCAGGTGATTCTCGACATGCAGAACCAGCTTCTGCAGGTGAAGACGCAGGTGGCAATTGCCATCGCCGACCAGCACCTGCTGGAGAAAAAACAGAAAGAGAATGAAGACAAAGTGGCGGAGTGGATGCGCAAAGCCGAACTCTCGGTCGATAAGAAGCAGGACGACCTGGCGCGCGCTTCGCTGCAACGGGTCGAGAGTTACCGCGAGATGAGCCAGAGTTTCACCCAGCAGGTCGCAGACCAGAAGGCGCAGGTGGAGAATCTGAAATCTGCGTTGCGCCAGTTGGAGCAGAAGTTGACCGAGGCGCAGACCAAGGCCGACCTGCTGATCGCGCAGCATCGCCGCGCCCGCGCCGTCGGCAAGGCCAGCGACGCGCGCCTGGCTATGGGCGATGGCTCGAAAGCCGCGGCTTTCGACCGCATGAAACGCAAGGTGGCGCATTCGGAAGCCGTGGGACAAGCCAAGTCGGAAATTGCCGGTGACAATATGGAGGACCGACTGGCGGCTCTGGAGAAAGAGGATCGCATTGAGCAGTTGCTGGCGGAGTTGAAGGGGAAACGGGGAGCGTAGAAAAGATTCGCCTCGAGTTCTGTGGCGGACGGTCTGATTCTCGGGCAGGATTGAGAGAACTAGAAATTTCGGTGGACTTTTCCAGCGGGTAGGGATCCTTCGATTCCGCAACCACTTCGCTTCGCGAACTGGCTGCTCCGCTCAGGATGACAGCGCGGGCTTGGGAGACTTCAGCCGGGCTTACATCCATTGACCGCCCGGCCTGCATCTCTGTAGTCTTACAGGGTAAATCTCGCGCTAAAATTTCGAATCAGGTTTCAGGCTCAAGGGAAATTCATGAAAGAAGTTGCCATCTTATTGTTGGTTGTGTTCATGCTTAACGGTTGCGGCAGCACCAATACTGTGCAAGCCGGGGTTGGCGGAATCTGGCAAGCAGTGTTGAGCGGGGGCGAGGGCGATGCGTCCGGGTTCAGCTTCAACACTCAGTTCACAGTGAGCGGTGCCGCGCTGAGTTTTTCGAGCCTTCAATTCCTGAACTTCGACCAAAACGGCAGCCAAGGGTCATGTTTCCCGCTCAGTCCAGAACTATCAAGCGATACCGGCACGGCAAACCTGAGCTACAATTCGGCCGATCAGGTAACCGGGACCATGATGCTTACGGTGACATCCGGAGGCAACTCGCTCGTCCTGACCAGCACCACGGTGACTGGAACCATCAACACGAACAACAGCGTGCTCAGCGGCGGCGTGGTCACGGGCACCTGGACGGTGACCGGCAGCACCGGCTGCAACGGGAGCGGCGTTTTTACCATGACGCAGTCGGCCTCCAATGTGTAAATTCAGAACCAATCGCTGCGATAGGCGACCCACCACGAGATGAAAATAATGGGGATGGTCGCCCCCAGCGCCCACCACAGCGGCAGCAGGAAGTCCGCTAGCAGGCCGAGCACGGTGAAGGTCATCCAAAAAATTTTCCGCTCCATAGGGTGATTGTAGGTTCTGATGTGCCGGATGGGGAAATGCCGTTCGGTGGTGGCTTGTAGTATCCTCGGGTTCTCGATATTCTGATGCACGCAGTTCGCCACCGACTCCGCAAGCCATGAACCCTAACCATATCTTCTCTTCTTTCGGGCTGTGTTCGCTGCTGTGGAGTGCGACAGCCTTCGGTCAGTCGGCGGCGCCTCCAGCCGCGACGCCTGCGGCGCACGCGAGCCCCCAATATTCGGCGCAGGGGACGCCGGCTGGATCAGCGCCGGGCGGTCCGGTTTCTTACGCGTCGGTGACGCAGCTGAACGGGTTGCTGGGGCAACTGGAAGCGACGTCGAAAACGACGCAGGCCGACCTGGCGAAGTTGCGCATTGATCGCTGGAAGACTGACGCCAGCTCGAAGAAGCAGGCGCTGGGCAACGTGGATTCCATCCAACGCAATTTGCAGAACGCTTTGCCGGAGATGCTTGCGCAATTGCGGAATGCGCCGGAAGACCTGCCTGCGACCTTCAAGCTTTACCGGAATCTGGATGCGCTCTACGACGTGGTGGGCAGCGTGGTGGAATCGACGGGAGCGTTTGGATCGAAAGACGATTTCCAGTCGCTGTCTAACGATCTGAGCAGCTTCGAGGGGACGCGGAAGCAGTTGGCGGAGCGCCTGGAGAACCTGACGGCTTCGAAGGAGCAGGAGATTGTGCGCCTGCGAACCGACCTGAAGACGGCGCAGGCGGCGATTCCGGCCGCGCCGCCAAAGAAAATTGTGGTGGACGATAACGAGCCGGCGAAAAAGCCGGTGGTGAAGAAGAAGCTGGTAGCGAAGAAGCCGGCGAGCGCGGCGCCAGGCACGACTGCACCCGCGCAGCCTCCGTCGGCACCGCCGAAGCCACAGTAGCTGGGCTTCGGGCTTCGGCTACCGGGCTTCAGCCAAGCCAAAGGCTTTCGTCTGTTCTGCAGATTTGGCGGTTTTAGCAGATGGGCTTGCCGAAGCCTGACAGCTGAAGCCCGAAGCCTGCATCCCGAAGCCTGCATCCCGAATCTGTTACCCTTCCTTGCATATCAAGATTGCGATCCGGCATGGGCTTTCACATCAGCGTTCCCGCGATTATCTTCGGCTGCGTCATTATCGGCGTGGTGCTGTTGGATGCGTTTGAGACCGTGGTGCTGCCGCGGCGGGTGACGCGGCACTTCAGGCTGACGGCGTGGTTCTACCGGCGCACCTGGCTTCCGTGGAGGAACATTGCGGGCCGCATCCGGACGTCATCGCGGCAGCAGAGCTTTCTGGGATACTTCGGGCCGCTGTCGCTGATCATGCTGCTGGCGTTCTGGGCCGCGAGCCTGATTCTGGGTTTTGCCCTGCTGCAATATGGCATTGGAGGGCACGAACAACTCAGCCACGAGCCGATCACCTTCGGGAGGATCATCTACCACAGCGGCCAAACGTTTTTCACTCTGGGCTACGGTGACATTCTGCCGACATCAAGCCTGGCGCGAGCGCTTTCTGTCTTCGAAGCGGGCATGGGCTTCGCGTTTCTCGGGGTAGTAATCGGATACATTCCGGTAGTGTATTCATCGTTTTCGCGGCGAGAGATTCAGATCTCGATGCTCGATGCCCGCGCGGGATCGCCACCCACGGCAACCGAGTTGCTGGTGCGGCTGGCCGGCAGCTCGGAGAATCCGGCCATTGAGCAGATTGTGCTCGACGAAGTGTTGCGCGATTGGGAGCGCTGGGCCGGGGAACTGCTGGAGAGCGGCATTTCGTATCCGGTATTGAGTTTCTTTCGTTCGCAGCACAGCAATCAGTCCTGGCTGGGAGCGCTGCTGACCATGCTGGACGTGACTTCGCTGGTAATCGTCGGTATCGAAGGGATTCATCCGGGACAAGCCCGTCTGACTTTCGCCATGGCGCGCCACGCCGCCGTAGATTTGGCGCAGGTGGTGAATGCGCGCTACGATCCGCAGGCAGCGGAGCGAATGACAGAGGCGGACTTCAACACTCTGCGAGATACTCTGGCAGCAGCGGGATTGAAATTGCGAAGCAGCGACGAAGCGCGCCAGAAGCTGGCCAAGTTGCGATCCATGTATGAGCCTTACGTACACTCGACGGCGCGGAATCTGATGGTGGCGCTGCCGCCGTGGCAGCATCCGGCAAAGATGCGGGACAACTGGCAGGCTGGGCCATGGGACCGGATGATCCAGGCCAAGGGGTTGGCCGTGCTGGGGCAGAAGCCCGTGCAAGCGCGGGGCAATGAAGATCATTTCTAGGGATTTGGCAATTTGGTAATTTGGCAATTGGGTAATTTGAAACCCTTCGCGCAGGTTTTGCCGCGGCCATTTTTGTGTGAGCCTTTGGTTTTCAAATTACCAAATTGCCCGATTACCAAATCACTCGATTCGAGCGAGGAGGACGCCAATGGCACTGTGTGGAATCTCCCGCATTGACGACTTACGCGCCGGAGCCGCAGATGCAAATCCGATAGGTCCCGGCGACCCCGACAACGAATCCGTAGGAGTGATTCAAGACCTGCTTACCGGCCAGGGACAGAAGGGTTTGCCCAACCTGCTCAGCCCCGATTATGGCAGCTTCGGCTCGCTCACCGGCGCTGCCGTAAAAGGTTTCCGCACGCAGCATTCGCTTCCAGCGGGAAACCAGGTGGATTCTCAGACATTACAAAGACTGTTGCAGTCGCCGGCGACAGCGCCCATTGCGTCCCGTGCTTATCTCACACTCGCACTCAATTTTACTTACAGCGGGCTCGCAAAAATCCTGAGCGTGGTTGCGCAAATGGAAGGCGCGGGCAAATTCAGTGCTTTGAACCTGAACACTGACAAGGCTGGATTGTCGTTCGGACTCATTCAGTGGGCGCAGAAACCAGGCCGGCTGGCCGAGATTCTGAAGGCATTCTTCGCGGCCGGCGCGGCGGATTTCGTCCGCCTTCTGGGCGCGGGCGACCCCAACGTCGCCAATGGGCTCATCGCGCACACTCAGCAGCCCACCGGAGGCATTGATCCCGCAACCGGTCAAACGACGGACCCTGCCTATGACTTGGTCAACCATCCCTGGAGCGGCCGATTTCGCGCAGCAGCGCTGTGGGTGCCGTTTCAACAGGTGCAGGTGCAGACCGCGCTGAACGACTTCGGTAGTTCGTTGGTGCTGATCGAACAGTATGCTCCGCAGTTGAACTCAGAACGTGCGGTGGGCTTCATGGTGGATCTGGCCAATCAGTTCGGCCACGGCGGCGCACGCAGCATTTATCATGCGGCGATCCAGGAAGATATGGCGATTCCCGATGCTCTGCAAGCCATGGCGAACGAATCGGTGCAGCGGATGCAGGATCCCTGGAAAGCTGGGACGCAAGTGCGCCGCCAGCATTTCCTGACGACCAATTATCTATCGGACGATGCGTTTAGCCATCCTGCGCTGGAGCGGCAGCCACCGGCTCGGGCGACGGCCTGGACGCCGCCATCTGGTAAGATCGCGTCTTCATGAAGCATGTGGGTGAGAACGCTGTGCGCATCGAGGCGGAAGCGTTGCTCGCGCTGGCGGACCGTATTGGCGGCCCCATGGCGGCTGCTTTTCAGCGGGCTGTGAACTTGATGTTTGACTGTGCGGGACGTGTGGTGGTCACGGGGATGGGCAAGAGCGGGCTGATTGCGCGCAAAATTGCGGCCACGCTGAGTTCAACGGGGACTCCGGCTTTGTATATGCATCCGGTGGAGGCGCTGCACGGGGATTTGGGGATGGTGGTGCGGGGGGATGTGGTGCTGGCGCTTTCGGCTTCGGGTGAGACCGAGGAGATTCTGGCGCTGCTGGCGACCATCAAGCGGCTGCAGGTGCCGCTGATTGTGATGACGGGGGATGAGATTTGTGCTGGTGTGGCGCGGGCGCTCTCGCCCGCGACTGCCAACAGTGGCAAAGCCTCGAGGAGTGTGGGGAAGTCTGCCGCAAAATTATCGGTGGAGCGAGTTGAAGCGAGAGTCAAAGTAAAGTCAAAAGCCGCGGGCGAGGGCGCACGCTCCACACGAGCATCTACTCTGGCGGCGGCGGCTGACGTGGCTCTAGATTGTTCGATTGCCGAGGAGGCTTGCTCGCTCGGGCTGGCTCCTACGGCTTCGACAACGACGATGCTGGCGCTGGGCGACGCGCTGGCGGTTACGCTCAGTGAGAAGCGCGGGTTCAAGGAAGAAGATTTTGCCAACCTGCATCCGGGCGGAAAGCTGGGCAAGCGGCTGGCGCGGGTGGAATCGCTGATGCACTCGGGCGAGGCGCTTCCGCGCGTGGGGCCGCAGACGAAGATGCCGGACGTAATTTATGAAATGTCGCGCAAGAAGCTGGGCGTGACGGCGGTGGTGGAAGGCGAAAGACTGGTGGGCGTCATCAGTGACGGGGACTTGCGACGGCTGCTGGAGAAGCGCGGAAAAGACGTGCTTGATCTGAACGCGGGCGAGGCGATGACCAGGAATCCGCGGACGATTGCAGCCGGGGAGTTTGCGGCCACCGCGCTCGCCCTGATGGAGGAGAAGAAGATCACTTCTCTGATGGTGGTCGACGACGATCAACGGCTTGAGGGCATCGTCCATTTGCACGACCTGTGGGGAACAGAAATGGTTTGATCGTCGATCGGATCATCGGGTGATCGGGTCATCTTGAGTCAATCGCCCGATGGCCCGATCGCCCGATAAGGAGATGGCATGTACCACTACGATCCCAATACCGCGCTGGAAGAACTGACCGAAGATGCAACCCTGCCAAACCCGGTGCACGTGCGCGACATGATGCTGCGCAAGCATCTCTCGACGGACAAAGCGCTGGAGCTGAACCGGCTGTTCGTCGAGTATCAGAAGTTTTTCGGCGAGACGCAGAAGCTGGGGAAAGAGATATTGCGGCGGCTGACTTCCTAGCACCGAGTTGCGAGTACCGAGTCAGCCGAGCTCACGAGGGCGCGGTGCCGGACGTCACCGGCCAGCCAGAAAGTCGATCAATTCCTCGCGGGTGAACCCCGCTTCTCTCAACAACGATAAGAGAGTTCCCTTCGGCAGGTCGCGATTGTGGGTAGGCACAACCGCTCGGCGGCGAGACGTTGGATGGTAGAAGATGAAGTGACTGCCCGAGGTGTGGTCCAGAAGAAAGCCATTCTGCTCCAGGAATCGGATGACTTGTCGCGGTCTAACGGCCGGTAGCTTTGGCATGCCCTATGAACTCAGGGCCTCATAGTAACGTGGATGCTTGTGGATTTCCCGATTTGGGAGGCGCACAAAGGGAGCATTAACTATTAGGTAACTACTTGTGCATGCTGCCCTGATTCTCAGTATGAATACTCAAGGTCTAATGAGGCGACCAAGGTTTCGTCGTCGGTAGGAACCGGCTCTTTGTGCTTCTTGAGGCTTTCGATGTAGCCGCCTATTGCATCTTTAGCCATCTTCTTAGCTTCTGCCAGCGTGCGACCGTAGGTGACGCAGCCCGGCAAAGCGGGCACGATTGCAGTGAATCCGCCTTCCGGTTCGGGCCGAAGCATGACGTTGTAATGGTAGCGAGCTTTAGCCATAGGACTTGTGATCATTCTAGTCGGGGGCGGAGAGCCAGTCAAAGAAACTCGCTGCTACAATAATCAATTCCCGTAAGGTATCGGCGGGTGCCTTCACTCGGTACTCGCAACTCGGTACGCGGTACTAAAACCTTATGCATCGATGGTCAGAACTCTTCATTCCTACGTTGCGCGAGGCCCCCGCGGACGCCGAAGTGGCCAGCCACAAGTTTCTGGTGCGGGCTGGGTATATTCGGCAGCTCGCGGCGGGCATTTACTCGTATCTTTTTCTCGGCAACCGCTCGTTCAACAAGATCATGGCCATCGTGCGGGAGGAGATGGACCGGATCGGGCAGGAGTTTTTTCTGCCGGNNTGGGCTTTGATGGGCGACAACCTGTTTCGCCTGAAAGACCGCAAGGGCGCCGACATGTGCCTGGGCATGACGGAAGAGGAAGTGATGACGGAGATCGCCCGCAAGGAACTGCGCAGCTACAAGCAGTTGCCGCAGATCTGGTACCAGATCGCTCCGAAGTTTCGCGACGAGCCGCGGCCCAGGTCCGGGCTGCTGCGGGTACGGGAGTTCATGATGAAGGATGCCTACTCGTTCGACATTGACGCGGCCGGGCTGGATGTTTCCTACAAAAAGCACTACGACACCTATTGCCGCATCTTCGACCGCTGTGGTTTGAAGTACATGGTGGTGGAAGCGGATTCGGGCGCGATGGGCGGCAAGGAGTCGCACGAGTTTATGGTGCGCACTCCGGCGGGAGAAGATCAGATTGTGAGCTGCGACGGCTGCAACTACGCGGCGAACATGGAGAAAGCTACGTCGACGCTGGAGGCAGTCGAAGACCTGAAAGCTGAGGGCGATGGCAAGCCGCTCGAAGTACATACTCCGGGGCAAAAGACGATTGAAGATGTGGCGCGATTTCTCGGAGTCTCCGCGAAGAACAAGATCAAGACACTCGTTTATCGGGCTCACGAAGTCACAGGGTTGCATGAGCAGTCGAAGCCATTGTCGAATGAGCCGATTCGAAGTTTAAAGCGGCCTGTCGACGTAGTGGTTCTTCTGCGCGGAGATCATTCTCTCAATGAAGCCAAACTTACAGCACTATTGGGCTCTGCTGGGCTCACGCAGTTTGAGCCAGCTACAGAAGAACAAATTCGAAGTCGGTTCAACTCACCACCTGGATACTTAGGGCCGGTTGGAATTACCTTCGCCGACAAGCTGGGCTTGAACACTACCGGTGCTGTGCTGCTCGTCGATAAGGCTCTCGAGGGCCGTACGAACCTGATCGCGGGCGCCAACAAAGAGAACTATCACCTGAAGAATCTGACGCCGGGAAAGGACTTCTATCCCACGGCTTACGCCGACTTGCGAGCAGTCACGGCCGGTGAAGGTTGTCCGAATTGCGGCAAGCGGCTGCGCATCGACACGGCGGTGGAAATTGGCCACATCTTCAAACTCGGCTACCGCTATTCGGAGTCCATGGGCGCGCGGGTGCTGGACAAGAATGGCAAGGAAGTCACGCTGATCATGGGCTGCTACGGCATTGGCATTGAGCGCATTCTAACGGCCGCAGTGGAGCAGAGCAACGACGAAAATGGATTCTGGCTGCCGCCTTCGATTGCGCCATTCGAAATTGTGGTTACTCCTACAAATGTGAAGGACGAGAGCCTTCTGAGTGCGGCGGTCGACCTTGGCACCCGCCTGGAGTCGGCTGGATTTGATGTGATCCTCGATGACCGGGACGAGCGGCCGGGGGTGAAGTTCAAAGATGCCGACCTGGTTGGTATTCCCTTTAGAATCACGGTGGGAAAGAAGGTTACCGAAGATACTGTGGAAGTGGTTCTACGCTCGACTCGGGAAGTACGCGATGTTAGGATCGCGGCGGTAGTGGAATATTTTCAAGGAGTGCTGCAAGCCAAGGCCTGAAGTTTGCGCCGGGCGGTGCGGCGCAGGGTTCAGACTATGGGAATAATGAAGGCAATTCTGGGGTTTCTTGCGATCGCGGCGGTCGTGGTAGGCCTGTTCCAGGTGGCTCCGCCCATGCTGGCCAATTACAGTTTTCAGGATGACCTCAAGACTGTCTCGCTGATGGACAGCGCCAATCTGCAGAAGACGGACGAGGATGTCCGCAACGATGTGCTCAAGAAAGCCAAGGAGCACGACCTTCCGATCGAGGGCAAGCAAATAACGGTGCAGCGCATCAACACGCCCGGTATTTCCGCAGTTTACGTTGCCGCAGATTATACCGTCACTATCAGCCTGCCCGGCTATTCCTTCGATATGCACTTCAATCCATCGAGCGGAAACAAAGGTTTCTAGACTTCAGCCGCGAAGCGGCGTAAGAATGTAGCCCCACGGCGCAAGCCGTGGGTCATGAGTGGAACAACAACAAGCCCCGGAGGGGCGAAAGAGTAACTCTTGCGCAGACTCCTTAGCCTCTGATTCTGAGTAATCTCCAAGTCCCCAATCAGCACTCACCCTCTCCAACCCCCAAAGTGGCATTTGTCGTCGTCCGCTTTCCAACCCGCGCCCCGGCTAAACGACAGAATTTGCCAGTGACATTCGTAACGTTGCCATCGCATTACCTTCCTCCTAATATCGCAATGGACTGAGAGTTTTCTCATAAGGCTGCGCAGCCAGCGGGCCTTGCCACGTGGCCGGCCGAGAATTCAGCCACAATCCAGATTTGCGAAGTTTCCGTGAGCGGAACGCGAACAGTAACGCTAGTAACAGTTAAAGATCAGGTGGAGGCGGTTCATGACGATGCGAGTTCGAGGGGTTCTAATGCTGGTAGTGGGGCTGGCGGCGATGGGGCTGGCCAGTTGCGGTCATTACACCTGCGGCGCCGGGTTTGGCATTTCCACCTGCACGTCTACGGGCTCTGGGCTGGGCGGCGGGGGAACCACTAGCTCTGCAACTGCATTCGCCTACGACATTGTTCAGACCGGCACGGTCAACGGCATCGAATTCAGCAGCACAGGTGCAACGCTGGCAAACATCAGTGGGTTTACGGCACCCACAGTGCCCAGCAGCGATGTCAGCTCGGAACTGGTCGTCGCACAAGAGCAGTATCTTTACGGGATATTTCCGGGTAGCCAATCGCTCTACGCGTGGACAATCGACGCGAGCACGGGCGATCTTATCGCCGTGGCGAACAGCCCGTACACCGTTGCGGGATTGGGCGGGATGGTGCTCAATGATTCCGGGGTCAACCTGACCGGAGTCGTGGTCAATCCCAGCGGAACCTTTCTTTTCATCGCGGATGCAGGTAACGGAGAGATCCTGACTTACCAGATTGGCACCGGGGGCGCTCTGACCGCTGGCCCAACCGTATCCACCGTAGGCGCGGTGCAGCCTTGGAACCTGGCAATTGATGGAAAGGGTTTTTACCTCTATGTCACGTCGGGAATTGAGGGCAACGGAGGGCATATAGCCGCGTACTCGATCAACCAAACCACTGGCGCGCTCACGCTGGTAGCGCCGTTGCTTCCGTACAACATTTGGGAACTGCAGGGTGAGCCCACGGGTCAGTACATGGTCGGGATCAGTGGCAATTCACCCGCAATCACGGGTATCACGGACGCCAACATTTATGTCTTCGGCATTCAGCAGAGCGGGACGACTGCGGGGACGCTGACCGAAGTCCTCGGTTCGCCCTTTGCTACCATTTCAGGGAACTCGCCCGCCAACATCGCGGTTCAGCCCAACACAAGCAACGGGAGTTACGTGTACTCGTTCAGCGTAAGCGCGCTTGGGTACAATCCCATCGAAGGCTATGCGTTAAACACTACGTCTGGCGCTTTGACCTCTGTCACCGGCTCACCCTTCAGTACAGTAATGACCTCGCCGTGGGGACAGTTTGATCAAAGTGGCGACTACCTGTTCGTCTACAGCAATCTCGGTGATACCGCCCCCGAGTTGGGTGTCCTCAACTTCACTTCCGGCACGGGAGTACTAACCGAATCGGCTACCACCTTACCTCTCACGACCGGCGGATATTTCGCCGTGACCGATCCGCAGTAGCAGAACTGGTGCCGAATCCATGTTCGATTGACCGTTACTCCGCTGCCAGGCTATTAACAGCTTAGAGACCCGCATGAACTGCGGGTCTCTTTTTGTTTGCGAGCGCAGCGGTACAATGGAGGCATTGCATCATGATAGTAACGTCGAAGTATGTGCCGGAGGGCGCGGATGGGCCGACTACTGCGGGCCCACCCTCAGTATTAAGAGCCCCTGCAGATCCGTCTGGCTGTTGCCCTCCCGGTCGAGGGATGTCTCTCTGCGAGCATCCGAAAATCGGGCATCCAGCAGAAAGAGCTTGTGTATTGCGAGAACCTGGCCTGTTTCGGGCGTGCGGCCGCGGATTTCGTCGAAGACAGCTCCGTACAGGACATACAAATGCGACTTCCACTCCACAAGTAACGCCTGGTTCTTTACAAGGGAGGCAACGATCTGATAAGGATTAATCGAACTCGGCGGCAGGTAATCTGCTGCAACTATGATCCGGCGACCGTCATCCAAGACATACCTTCCCTGTATTCTAGTGCTGAGTTCCTTAAAGGAAAAGGGATCCACTGAGTGCGCCGCGTCGTGCAAGGCCGAGTTCTCGCCGCAGCACACACCGGGGTCGTGGAAGATTGTTTCCAGAGCCGCCACAAGCACTGCTGCGGGATCGCTGGAAGACGCGGCTCGCAGGGGCAGGCCGCCGACCCGCAGCTCCTGATTTACAAGGAAATCACCGTGGCTCTGATCCTGTTGGCCGTGGGCGAAGGAAGAGGCGAGCATGAGAAGCGCGATGGGCCAACGAGCAGGAAGCTTCAACATATTTTCTTACTTTTGCGCAAATGCCGGCCCGAAAGATCCTGTCAGGCCGGCATTTTTGTTTTTATGCCATGGGTTCGTCCCGCTAAAGTGATCTGCCGAGCCGTCCCCTTGGAGTTTATCAGTAGCCGACGACACGAACGCGTTCGTTTGCGCAATCACCGATGTAAATGTTGCCGATTACATCGGTTGCTACATTACAAGGAGTGCGTATCTCAGCGCTGGTAGCCGCTCCTCCGTCCCCGGAAAAGCCGAAAGTGCCGTCTCCGGCAGCCGTCGAGATAATGCCCGTCAATGCGGTTACCTTTCGGATGCGGTAGTTACTGTAGTCCGCGATGTAGATGTCCCCAGCGGAATCTAGTGCGAGGGAAGTGGGGGCGTTTAGCTCGGCGCTGGTAGCTGGACCGCCGTCGCCGGAATAGCCCGCCGTGCCGTTTCCAGCCACGGTGGAGATGTCGCCGGTGGACGCCGTGACCTTGCGGACGCGCTCGTTGAGTCCATCCACGAGATAGATGTCTCCTACGCTGTCCAAGGCCACGCTGACTGGGAAAGCCAGCTCGGCGCTGGTAGCTGAGCCACCGTCACCGGAGAAGCCTTCGGTGCCGTCTCCGGCGACCGTGGAGATGATGCCGGTGGAGGCCGTCACCTTCCGGATTCGGTTATTAAACTCGTCCGCGATGTAGAGATTTCCAGCGCCGTCGACCGCCGCGCCGAAGGGGCGATTTAGCTCGGCACTCGTGGCCGGCCCGCCATCGCCGGAGTAACCCTGTGTGCCGTTTCCGGCCACGGTTGAGATAATGCCCGTCGACGCAGTTACTTTGCGAATGCGGGCGTTACCATCATCGACGATGAAAATGTCGCCCGCTGCGTCTACGGCTACACCAATGGGTTCCATCTCGGCGCTCGTCGCCGGCCCCCCATCGCCGGAGAACCCGCAGGTACCGTTTCCGGCTACGGTCGAGATGATACCTGTGGATGCCGTTACCTTGCGTACGCGACAGTCGCCCAAGTTATCACTCGTGATGTACATGTTACCGGCACTGTCTAGGAATACATAAGGACTCTGCAGCTCGGCGCTAATAGCTGGTCCGCCGTCCCCAGAGTACCCCTGAGTGCCGTCTCCGGCTACGGTAGCGATACCATTCGGCCCGGGAAGCGTATGGGTCACCGTCAGCTTGTAAATAGTCCCGTCAGTCGGTGGTCCGCAGCCCTTGGGGCCGCAGGGGCCTCCCGTCGTTCCGTAGAAGTTCCCGTCGAAACCCTGCACTAGCGTTACCGGGGCCTCGCCGTCGGTGACATCGAAGCTGTGAAGTAGGGTGATGGCGCCTGCGGACGTCATCTTGAACACTTCTCCATCGCCGTTGGCCCCGCCGTTCTTCGTTGTCCCGTAGAAATTCCCATCGGTCCCCAGTATCAGCCCCGCAGGAAAGGCGCCGTCCGTTACATCGAAGCTGTGGATTACGGTCACGATGCCAGAGGGTGTGATCTTGTATACGGAGCCGTCCCCGTTCGCCCCTCCCTCCACGGTTACCCCATAAAAGTTTCCGTCTATTGTGCTCTGCAACAATCCTGAAGGCTGCTGCTCAGTGAGGCCGAACCCGTACAGCGTTGTGAAGGTGCCCGTGGAGGTTATCTTAAATACGGTGCCGTACCCGCCCGGACCGTAGGAGGAAGTTGTCCCATAGTAATTTCCATCGGTGCCTTGCGTCAGACCGCCCGAAGGGTGTGAACCGTCGCTGCTGTCAAAGCTGTGCAACACGGTCAGCGTGCCCGTGGGCGTCATCTTAAATACTTCGCCATCCCCGTCCGCCCCGCCTGCCGCGGTTGTCCCGTAGAAGTTACCGTCCGAACCTAGCTTCAGCCCGCCTGGCTGGGTGCCGTCGGTCACATCAAAGCTGTGGAGCACGGTCACCGTACCCGTGGGCGTCATCTCATACACCTCGCCATCGTCGTCAGCTCCGCCTGCGGCAGTCGTCCCGTAGTAGTTGCCCGAGCTGGGCGTCAGCCCTCCTGGATCAGCGCCATCACTCACATCAAAGCTGTGCAGTATCGTGAGTCCTCCTGAGAGCGTCATTTCAAAGACTTCCCCATCCCCATTCGCCCCACCCTCTGAGGTCGTCCCGTAGAAGTTCCCGCTTGAGACCTGCTTCAACCCAGATGGCAGCTCCCCGTTGTTGACGTCAAACGTGACGAGAGTCGTGAGCGTCTGAGCGTGCGCGACTGCAATCAGGAATGCAAGCATAAGTACGACTTGATACGTTATTCTTCGGGTCTGCTTACCTTGACTGCAGTGCTGCGTTCGGCTTCTCGCCTGATTAGTGGGGAGCACTCGGGAACAGGATTGAAACAACGCGATGGATTGGGTTGTTATCATTGAGGGTTCCCTCCGTCGCGGGTATCCTACTGCCCCATGCGCAACCAGGTTCGTGGACTCCGGGTTTTGTTCGGATTCCGTAACAGTGGGGTTGGGGGCGGGATATTTGGTACTAACGGATCCGTAACAACCGATCTCGTATGGTTGGGCAGGACCAGCTTCGTGGCTATTAACAGCTTAGAGACCCGCATGAACTGCGGGTCTCTTTTTGTTTGCGGGCGCAGCGGTACAATGGGTACACAGCGTCCCGAGTAACTGTGCATGGTTCAAGACTGCAGGCAGGGAGCCGGCAAAGGGAATAGCAGACGGTCAAACCTTTTGGCGCATCCCATCGTCTGACCAGTAGGCAGTTCTTGAGCGCGCGTACGAGTCCAACGTGGCCATTAAGATCAAGATCCCAAAAAACGAAAGTAAAGGCGGCAAGAAATGGCGCGGACTGCCGCGCGATCCGGTGATTCGAGCGGCGCTGGTCGTTTTCCTGGTAGCGGCTCTCGGTGTGGGTGCATTTCTCAGCTACTTCTACATCAAGTACGACCGCATTATTCAGCAGCGCTTCCGGTCTCCGGTGTTCAGCAATTCGGCCAAGATTTTCGCCCTGCCGCGGACGGTGCACGACGGCGACCAGCTGGACGCCAAGGAGATCGCCGGCTTTCTCCGCCGGGCTGGGTATTCCGACAAGGATGGCGAATCGCCGCTGGGCAGCTTTCACCTGGTAAGCGACGGAATCGAGATCACGCCCGGGCCGGAGAGCTACCACAGTCCGGAAGAGGCGCACATCGCCATCCACGGCGGGCAGGTTGACCGCATCACCAGCAAGGGCAACGAGCTTTCCGCCTACGAGTTGGAGCCTCAGCTGGTGACGGCGTTGTTCGATTCCGAGCAGCGTTCCAAGCGCCAGGTGGTCAAGTACAGCGACATCCCCAAAGTGATGGTCGATGCGGTAATGGCCATCGAAGACCGGCGCTTCTTCGAGCACAGCGGAGTGAATTTCACCCGCATGTTCGAGGCGGTGTGGATCGATCTGATTCGGCAGCGGCACGAGCAGGGCGGTTCCACCATCACCATGCAGCTTTCGCGCGGATTCTTCCTCACGCCGGAAAAAACCGTGCGGCGCAAGCTGACTGAGATGCTGATCGCCGAGGAACTGGAACAGAAGTTCAGCAAGCAGCAGATTTTCGAGTTCTACGGCAACTGGGTGAACCTGGGGCAGCGCGGATCGTTCGCCATCAGCGGATTTGGCGAAGCCTCACGAACCTATTTCAACAAAGATTTGAAGGACATCACGCTGCCCGAGGCCGCCTTGCTGGCGGGGATTATCCAGGGGCCAAGCCGGTTGTCGCCCTACCGGCATCCCGAACGTGCCCTGGAGCGGCGCAACCTGGTGCTTGATTCGATGGTCGAAACCCACGCCATCACGCGGGAACAAGCCGAGAAGGCCAAAGCTGCGCCGCTGAAGCTGGCGCCGCCGAACGTGGAAGCGAGCGACGCGCCCTATTTCGTCGATATGGTGCGCGACACGCTGATCAACAAGTTCAGCGAGCATGATCTGAACGACCAGTCGTACCGCATCTACACCACGCTCGACCCGGACCTGCAGAAAGCGGCGGCGCAGGCGGTCGAGTCGGGCATCAAGCTGGTGGACGATCAGGTCACGAAGATGCGCACCAAGCGCAAGAAGGTCGGCAAAAAGATAGAGACCGAGGTGGCGCCGGGCCCGCAAGCGCAAGTGGCCATGGTGGTGCTTGACCCCCATACAGGCGCGGTGCTGGCTCTCGTCGGTGGACGCGATTACGGCTTCAGCCAATTGAATCACGCCTTATCGAAGCGCCCCACGGGCTCCATTTTCAAACCATTCGTTTATGCCACGGCCATGAATACGGCGCTCGACGGTTCGCAAACCGTGATCACACCGGCTTCCACGGTTACCGATGCGCCTTCCAGCTTCGCCTACGGGGATCAGATCTACGAGCCGCGTAACTACAAAGAGGAGTACCACGGGGATGTGACGCTACGCTATGCGCTGGCCATGTCGCTGAACAACGCCACCGTGAAAGTAGCAGAGGAAGTGGGTTATGACAAAGTGGCGGACCTGGCCAAGTCAGCGGGAATCACTTCGGTGAAGGCGACGCCGGCCATGGCGCTGGGTTCGTATGAGGCCGCTCCGCTCGACATGGCAGGAGCTTATACGTCGTTCGCCAACAACGGCACACGTCTCTCGCCAATTCTGGTGAACTCGGTGCGCAACGCCAAGGGCGACGTGGTTTCGAATTTCAAGACGGATGAGCGCCAGGTGCTGGACCCGCGCATCGCCTACGTGATGACCAACATGATGGAAGGCGNNCACGATGGCTGGTTCGCGGGATACACCTCGAATTTGCTATGCATCGTTTGGGTGGGCTACGACGACTATAGCGATCTGCGCTTGAGCGGAGCGCAGACGGCCGCGCCCATCTGGACCGAGTTCATGAAGAAGGCCGCCGCTCTGCCGCAGTACGCCGACATGAAGGCTTTCAGCCAGCCCACCGGCGTGGTGGACGTGCAACTGGATAAAGCCACCAACCGGCTGGCGACGCCGACCTGTCCCGACGACTACGTTTCAGCTTTCGTAGCCGGAACCGAGCCGCGCGACACCTGCGACCAGCAGGCTGGAGTGGCAGGTTTGTTCTCCCGTTTCTTCGGCGGAGGCGAGAAGCCTTTGCCCGTTCTCGGACCGGCCGCTAGTGGGCAGGACGGCCAGGATCCCAAGAAGAAGAAAGGTTTTTTCGGCAAGCTCGCCGGCATTTTCAAGGACGACAAGTCCTCCGCTCCTCCGCCCAAACCGCCAGACACCACCCAGCCTCCACCCCAGTAATAGTCAGAGCGACAGGCGCCAGCCAGGCCCTGGAAGCTTTCCGAGCGATCTCAGACATTGACGTGGGAAGTGCACGACTTCACAGGCTGCGAAAAATCCCCGAACGCGGGCGGTTAACCTGCGGGCGGTAACGCGCGGGCGGTCACGTGGAAGAGCGGCGCTTTCAGCGCCGCGTAAAGCGTCTATGAACAGCGCGGGCTTTAGCCCCTGACGGAGTCTGCCTACTGCTTCAGCGTCCCGGTCCAATTGAGAATTACTTCCTGCGGGTGCGACTGCCCTCCGCTTAGCGCTTTCAGAGCGGGAAAGCGCTCGCCGGGCGCCGCTGGTCCGAGCGCGGCGAATTCGTTCACATGGATGGGTAGCGCCGAGGGCGCTCCGAATTCGAAAGTATCCGCGTTCTGAATGGCCACGAGCATCAGCTTGTCTCCGATGGTGTAATAGAGCTGTTTTCCGTCCGCGCTCCACGAAGCCGAACCGCCGCCACCATTGGAGACCTGCCATTTCCCTCCCGGTCCAGGAAATGCGGTCACGTAAACTTCCGGCCTTCCCGATTCATCGGAAGTGTATGCCAGCCATTTTCCGTTCGGCGAAAGAGCCGGGCTCATGTCGTTGGCCGGAGATTGAATAAAAGGAGTCAGCTTCTTGTCGCCGTCCAGGTCGATGTAGTAGACATCCTGCCGCGTAGCATTGTTCTGCACCATGAGGAAAAGATAGCGGCCATTGGGAGACCAGCTGGTCACCGTGCCAAAGGTCTTGGGCGTCTCCAACTGCTCCTTGTTACCGGAACCACTGGTCGGCTGGATCCAGGTTCCGGCTGAAGCCGTGCCCGCAATGGTTCCGACCGCGACCCTCTTTGCGTCGGGAGAAAACGCGTAGGTAATGGTGGCCGCATCCGCGAATGTGCTGCGCGACATCGTGTTGCGGCTGGTGTCGACAACCCAAACGTCTCCCTTGCCGCTGTCAGGATCGGGCCGCACCAGCCCGACCAGGGAGCCGTCGGCGGAGGCTCGCGGCTCCACATAAAGGCCGGGCTCGCCAAAGCGTCCCACCTCTTTGCCGGTGCGGTCCACCCACATGGGTTGAGTCTTCTGCAACGATGCGTGACGAAAGACGAGCGTGCCGTGCGCGGCAGTGAAGGCGGCGAGGTCGCGCGCGTTCCAATAATCAAGTTTCTCGGCAACGGGCGTAGGGTCGCCACTAAACTTAAGCGATTTTGGATCGAAGTGCTGCGCCACCAGCACGTTTTCGCGCAGATACAGCAGATAGCCCTCGGAATATTGCACGTTGGAAGCGGTCTCCAGTATCTGGCGCGGCTTCTCCCCGGAGAGCGATGCGCCGTACAACGCGCCAACGCTACCGGTCGCCGTCGCGACCGCCTCGCGATAGGTGAACAGAAAGTGATCGCCGTCGGGTAGAAAATATGGGTTGCGATGGGTCCAACCCGATTTTGCCTCAGTGATCTTCTCTGGCACGCCACCGCCCTCGGGCACCTTGTACAAGGGCTCACGAATGTTGGGTGTGAAGATAATTACGCCCCGCGGACTCCACGATCCTCCGCGTCCCTCGGGTGCGTCGCACAGCACCTGCACCGGCCCGCCCGCCAGTGCTACTTTCTTCATCTTCCCCGCCGAAAAGAATCCAATGTACTTGCCATCGGGCGACCAGAAGGGAAATGTTGGCCGCTCGATTCCCTCGATCTCGTGCAGCCCTGCGGTCGCCACGTCGCGCACCCATAACTTTGTCTCGGAAGCATCACCGGTCAGGAAAAGGAGTTTGGAACCATCCGGAGAAAGCGCCGGCGCCCCGGCCTGAACCGCGGCAAATTCCGTGTCGGCGGGCGCCAGCCACGACGCAGTCATCGGCCGTCGCGCCTCTTCAAGCTGGGCGCGGCTTAAGAGAAAAACAACGAGTGCCGCGGCAGCAAGAACCCAACCCACACCCGCGGCAATGAACAAAGTGCGCTTCTGTACCGCGCGGCGTGCCCGTAGCTGCGCGGGCAGCGCGAGCCGACTGGATGACGCCTCCGCGATCCATCGCAATTGCAGCTTGAGGTCGTGCACCGTCTGGAAGCGCTCTTCCGGATCTTTGGCTAGGCAGGTCTTCACCACCTGCTCCAGCGCCGGCGGGGACATCGGCTGCGCCACCGAAATCGGTGGCGGCTCCGAAGCCAGAATCGCCGCCACAATGCTCGCCTGGCTCTTGCCCGTGAACGCCCGCTTGCCCGTCGCCATCTCGTACAGCATGGAGCCCAGCGCAAAAATATCGGAGCGCGCATCAGCCTCTTTGCCTTCCGCTTGCTCCGGCGACATGTACTGGAACGTCCCCACAATCGTGCCTTGCGCCGTAAGCGGCTGATCGGCCGACGGACCGGAGATTGTCATGGTCAAACTCGATGCCAGTGAACCCGAAGCCAGCGCCGCGCCCGTCAGCGTCGCCTTGGCCAAGCCAAAGTCCATCAGCTTCGCCCCGGTCTTCGTCAGCATCACGTTTCCTGGCTTCAGGTCGCGATGCACCACGCCGCTCTTGTGTGCCCGCTCCAGTCCTTCGCAAATCTCGATCCCGATTTTCAGCACCTGCTCGGTCGGCAGCGGACCTTTGCGCAAACGCTCGGCCAGCGTCTCGCCCTCAAGAAACTCCATCACCAGGAAATCGATGCCATCCTGATGCCCCACATCGTGCAGCGTGCAAATGTTCGGATGATTCAGCGAAGAAATGGCCCGCGCCTCCCGGTCGAAACGCTGCTTGGCTTCTGGATTGTCGGAAAGATGACTGGGCAGGATCTTGACCGCGACCGTGCGGTCGAGCCGCGTATCCTTCGCGCGATAAACCTCGCCCATGCCACCCGCGCCTAGCGGTGATTGAATTTCATACGGCCCGAATCTCGTACCTGCTGGCAGTGTCATAAGTCCGGGCCATTATATGGTATGGCAGCGTCCCACGGATCATCAGACCCAGCCCCGAAGGGGCGACATAGTACAGCCCCGGACGTAAGTCCGGGGTAAGCGAAAATGCGGGGAACAAGTCCCAGAGGGACGGCAGAAGCTGAATGCGTGACCTTCATCCCGATTCCGCAACAACGAGATTTTGGGTGGCGCAGCGCTTCAGCACTGCGACGAATGACCAGTTCTCAACGCCGGCTTTAGCCGCTGAGGAGCATTCGCCCAACGAAGCGCTAGGTCTCTCCCGTAGCCTGTCATCCTGAGGCCGCGTCCTTTTGCGGGCCGAAGGATCTACGGACTCGCTGGCAGCGCCGCTGGAGCCAGAAAAGTGCACAGGCCCTTCGTCGGGAGTCTCTCGCTTCGCGAGCGGCACCGCTTCCTCAGGATGACAAGGTGACCGCTATACAGCGATTTGGTGTGCGGTACGGCATATTATTTTCCACACCCCACTGTGACATGGTAATTATCCCTTGACAACAAGGGAGCGTTCTGGCACTATGGGTGCATGGATCGCAAACAGATCATCCCAAAAGAGCTTCGCTACACTCGAAACCAGTTCGATAACGAGTTTCCGACCGACGACGCCTGCTTAGAGCAGATCAAAGAGCAGCGCTTCCCCGGCGGCGTGACGGTTTGCCAGAAATGCGAAGCTTCGCGCAAGCATCATCGCGTGACCGGACGCACGGCATACGCTTGCGCCAAGTGCGGGAACCATATTTTCCCGCTGGCCGGTACAATCTTCGAGAAAAGCACCACCTCTCTCCGCGTTTGGTTCCAAGCTATGTACCTGATGGGTTCTACCCGGTGCGGTATCTCGGCAAAACAGATACAACGGGAGACGGGCGTCACCTACAAGACGGCATGGCGCATATTCCATCAGATTCGCAAACTGATGAGCGAAGATTTACGGCTGGGTGGACCGGGCAGCGGTGTGGAAATGGATGAGATGTACCACGGCGGACGGCGCAAGAATGAATCCGGGCGGCGGCTGCGCGGAGACAAGGGCAACAAGACGATGGTGTTGGGCGTGGTGGAGCGCAAGGGACGCATCGTGGCACGCGCAACCAACGATCTCAGTATGGCGAGCACAAATGCTCTGGTCAAAGAGTATGTCCTGCCAGAGAGCACGATCTTCACGGATGACGCTTCGGCCTATCGCCAAGTTCCACGCATCGCTGGCGGCGGATACGAGCACAAGCGCATCAACCATTCGCAAAAGGTCTACGTGGTTGGCGACGTTCACACCAACACAATCGAAGGATTTTGGAGTTTGGTAAAACGCGGAATCGGCGGCGTGTACCACTCTGTTTCCGCCAAGTACTTACAAAGCTACTTGGACGAATACAGCTTTAGGTACAATCGCCGCGATTCCGGGAATTTGATTTTCCCCGCGATGTTGCGGAGAGTTTCTGAACTGGCGTCTTCGCGGCCTTTGCAATAAGGCTGTGAAAGTCAGCACGGGTGAATACAGGTAGCTCCTCACTCTGATTCTTCTTTGCCGGAGATGTAGGGCGAGTAGCCACGGGACGATTCCACGCTACCACATGAATGCGTCCCGTGGAAAGGACGTTTTATGCAATGGAAGTGGGATCGCATGCGACGATGGCTTGAACTAGGGGAGCATTTACTGACGGCTAAAGACTTGATTGAAGCCGTGATTGCCCTAGGCATTGCAGGCTATCTCAGGAATCTTCTCGTGAACCGAATGCCGTCCAATTTACTGATGCCGTTTTGGTTTATCTCTAGCGGCCTACTGTTGTGGTTTTTTACTTGGATAATTCCAAAACTCAAACGTCGCCGCATCAAACCGGAAGCCTGGTGCGAAGCAGCCAGAAGCGAAGACATCGGAAAAATGTGGCAACGGCTGGCAGATGTTAAATGGGAGGTCGCTACGCGCAATTTTAAGGCGAGTGATCCCTATATCGAGTTCAACGTTACATTCCTGAATGCCAGCGTTTTCAATTTGACCTCGCCAATCATTGAGGGCAAAGCAAAATTTGGTAACGACCCTTGCTCGGCTCCTCCTGAACTCACTAAACCGTTTCCGATCCGACGCGGGGAAAGGGTTTGGATGCAGATTCGGCAGCATGTTTCCGCTGACGCCGCAATAAAGATGCAGGAATTGATTAACACATGGCAAGAGGGGCGGAATCGCCCAAGCCTCGACTTCCGCGAGATAAGAATAAACTTTGACGGTGAATTTCTCGGAGATAAGCCTCAAAGACTCACCTGGAGCGGTCCAGAAAAAGTGCTAATTGTGAATCCTGTTTAGGTCTAGGTCGCAGATCGCTTCTCGCCTCAACTCGGCTGCATTTTCCTGCATACTTGTTCTGAGGGAATACTTACCCTGTGACATCTAACCTTGTCCCCGCCATCTCGATTGCGCGATTATGGTCGAAGCCGTGACGGTCGGAGAACCCCAACTGATCGGCCCCTAAGTCCTCTGTTTCACGGATTTTAGTATCTAAAGTTCTATGGAATCCGGATTTTGCGGATATTTTCGCGCTAAGTTACTGATTCCAGAGATCGAGGGGGAGGGGGAGGGGGATATCCCAGATTTTTCGGGCCGCAAGGCCTAAACTCATCGCTCCTTCAACGTCGCGCAAACTATTTTCGCGAGAAATCCAATACCGGTGATTAACGCTGCCCACGGACCCAAATTTCCTCGCCGCCCGCCCAAAAATGTGGCAGAATAGGCCCGTTGGAATTGGTCGTCTTGGGGGTGTATATGTCCTGCCCGAAGGCCTGCCTGATTCTTCTTGTAATTTCTTCCACTGCCGCACTGGCACAAGTTCCCCATTCGGAGCAGGTGCAGATCGCGCCGCCTCTGGTGCGCGCCATCGATCCTCCATCCCCAGACGCAACCGCGGCGAATCTGGAGCACCAGGCTGACCTGCTGCGCGAGGACAAGATGTATCTGGATGCCCTCGATTATTACCATGCAGCTCTGAACAAGAAGGGGAATGACGCGCGCCTGCTGAACAAGATCGGCATCACGGATCTCATGATGCAGCACTACAAAGAGGCGCGAAAGTCGTTCGAGCGCTCCATCCGTGCCGATCACGAGTTCGCCGATGCCTACAACAATTTGGGCGTGATTCTCTACGAGAGTAAGAAATACGGAGCGGCCATCAAGGAGTATCAGCGGGCCATTGCGAAGGATAGCGATTCCGCGTCGTTCTTCAGCAATCTGGGCGCGGCTTATTTCTCCAAGCGCGAATTCGAGCCCGCCGTGGCCGCTTACCAGCACGCGCTGGAAATGGACCCCGATGTTTTTGTGCGCAGCTCGCGGACTGGCGTGCAGGCGCAATTGCCCAGTCCCGAGGATCGCGCCCGCTACGACTACACGGTGGCGAAGCTCTACGCCAAGATGGGCTACTCCGACCAATCGCTCGAATACTTGAAGAAGGCGATGGAGGATGGCTACAAGGATTTGAAGAACGTTTACAAGGACACAGAGTTCGCGCAACTGCGCAAGAACCCGCGCTTCACGGAGCTCATGGCCTCGAGCACGCCCGTGATTTCGAATTAGGACGAAACACGACCGATGTCCGGGGAACATCTGCGGGACCTGCCTGATTCAATCACGCCGGCGAGTGTTCATTGTTTGCACGAAAATTACAAAGCTTTACAAAATTAGACGGAACTTAGCCGGCTTCTGAGGTTTAATTATTGCAAATACTCCTGAAAACAACAGGGTGAGTAAGGAGAAACGGTAGCCCATCGGATGCTGACCCGAGCACGCCCCAAGCAAGCGTCCGGTGGGTTTTTTCATGAGCTCTTCGCGTTTGATCCCACGGCGAACGTTTTACGAAACCCCATCTTCCGGCTACAATGTTCCGATGCCGTCCCTTCCTAAATCCCTGGCTTGGGCACACCCTCTGGTTGCGGAGTGGTTTGTGCAGCGCTTCGGCACGCCGACCGAGCCGCAGGAGCAGGGTTGGCCGCACATTCTCGCCGGACGAACGACTCTGATTTCCGCGCCCACTGGCTCGGGCAAAACTCTGGCTGCATTTCTTGCGTGCATCGACCGCCTGGTGCGCAAGGCGCTGGCGGGCGATCTCGCCGATCGAACGGAAGTCCTCTACGTCTCACCGCTAAAGGCGCTGGGAAACGACATCCAGAAAAACCTCGAAGTACCGCTGGGCGAGATTCTCGCCATGGCTGGCGAACGCGGGCTGCTGATGCCGGAGATTCGCACCGCGGTTCGCACCGGCGATACGCTGATGCACGAGCGGCGTGCCATGCTGAAGCGGCCTCCGCACATTCTGGTTACCACGCCGGAGTCGCTCTACATTTTGCTGACGGCGGATAAGAGCCGCGCGATTCTGCGCGACATCGAGACCGTGATTGTCGACGAAATCCACGCCGTGGCCGATGACAAGCGTGGGGCGCATTTGACGCTGTCGTTGGAACGGCTTGAGGCGCTGACTCATAAGCCACCGGTGCGCATCGGACTTTCCGCTACGCAGAAGCCGATTGAAGAGGTCGCACACTTTCTAACGGGCAACTCTGATTTCAGAAAATCACGGAGTGAAGCCGTAATCGTAAACGTTGGGCACAAGCGGAAGCTTGACCTGGCGGTTGAAGTTCCGCCTATGCCGCTGGGGCCGGTGGCTTCGAACGAAATGTGGGACGAGATATACAACCGGCTGGTGACGTTGGTGGAGCAGCACCGGTCGACTCTGGTGTTTGTGAACACGCGGCGCATGGCCGAGCGCCTGGCGCATAACCTCGGCGAGCGCATCGGAGAAGAAAATGTTGCCGCGCATCACGGCAGTCTTTCGCGCAAGCTGCGTCTGGCGGCGGAGAAGAAGTTGAAAGAAGGCCAGGTGAGGGTGCTGGTGGCGACTGCGTCACTTGAATTGGGAATTGACGTAGGCACCGTGGACTTGGTTGTCCAGATCAATTCGCCGCGGGCGATTGCAGTGACCTTGCAGCGCGTGGGGCGGTCCGGACACTGGCGTGGAGCAGTCCCCAAGGGACGGCTTTTTTGCACGACCCGCGACGATCTGCTGGAGTGCGCTGCTCTGGTGCGTGCCATTCGGCACGGGGATCTGGACCGGCTGATGATTCCGGAATCGCCGCTGGATGTGCTGGCACAGCAGATTGTGGCGGCATGCTCCGCCGAAGAGTGGAGCGAGGATGAGATGTTTGCGCTGGTGCGGCGGGCGTATCCGTATCGCGGTTTGAAGCGCGCAACTTTCGACTCGATTCTGGAGATGCTGGCCGAAGGCATCGCCGCAAAGCGCGGGCGTTACGGGGCGTATCTGCACCGCGATCGAGTGAACGGCAAGCTGCGGGCGCGGCGAGGGGCGCGGCTGGCGGCGATCACCAGCGGTGGCGCGATCCCGGACAACTCGCTTTATGCCGTTGTGGCGGAACCGGACGGGCTCGTGGTGGGCACGGTGGATGAAGACTTTGCGGTGGAGAGCAACCGCGGCGACATCATGCTTCTCGGCAACACGTCGTGGATGATTCGCCGGATCGAGACTAACGCCGGCCGCATGTTGGTGCAGGATGCGCACGGAGCGCCGCCGAGTGTGCCGTTCTGGAGAGGCGAAGCGCCGGCGCGAACCCAGGAACTTTCCGAGCACGTTGGAACGTTGCGGGAAAAAATCAGCGAGATGCTGCTGCATACTTCGCCGGTGGGTTTCTCGGCGACGCAGTCGGAAGTTGTGGCAGCGGTTGCGTGGCTCAAGGATGAATGCGGCCTCGACGATTCCGGCGCAGAGCAAGCGATAGAGTACATCCTGCAAGGGCGGGCGGTTCTGGGCGCGGTGCCCACCCAGACGACTGTGATCGCCGAGCGCTTTTTCGACGAAGGCGGCGGGATGCAACTGGTGATCCACGCGCCGTTCGGTGGACGCATCAACAAGGCGTGGGGACTGGCCCTGCGCAAGCGTTTCTGCGTTGGATTCAACTTCGAACTGCAGGCTGCGGCTACCGACAACGGGCTTAACATCGCGCTGGCCGAGCAGCACAGCTTCCCGCTGGGAGACGTTTTCAACTTCCTGCAGGCGGCGACGGTGCAGCCGATTCTGGAACAGGCGGCGCTCGATTCCCCGATCTTCGCCACACGCTGGCGCTGGGATGCGAATCGGGCGCTGGCGCTGTTGCGCTTTCAGAACGGAAAGAAAGTTCCAGCCCAGATTCAGCGCATGCGCTCCGACGATCTGCTGGCTTCGGTTTTTCCCGACGCAGCCGCGTGCTTCGAGAACATTCAAGGTGAGCGCAAGATTCCGGATCATCCCCTGGTGGGTGAAGTGATGAAAGATGTGCTCACCGAAGCGCTGGATATTGACGGGCTGAAGTTTGTGCTGAGCGGGCTGGCCGATGGGCGCATTCGCTGTCTCGCGATCGACACACCGGTTCCGTCGCAGTTTTCGCACGAAATTCTGAATGCGAATCCGTATGCTTATCTCGACGATGCACCGCTCGAGGAGCGGCGGGCGCGAGCGGTACAGATGCGACGGATGCTGCCGGAGTCAGTGCTTGAAGAAGTGGGAGGACTTGACCCGGCGGCGATTGCCCAGGTGCGCGAAGAGGCCTGGCCGGATGTGCGCGATGCTGATGAACTGCATGATGTGCTGCACACCATGGTGGCGCTGCCGGAGAGAGCCCCGAATTTTGGGACGGCGCAATGGAAGTATTATTTCGAACGATTGGTTAGCGAAGGACGCGCGGCAAGCGTGGTCTCCGGCGGGCGGGTGTATTGGGTGGCTGCCGAGCGTGCCAAGACTTTTTCGGTTCTATTTCCCGAAGCGCGATTTGAGCGGCAGTTGGCTGACGTTGAGCCATCTACACTTACGTACGACGAGGCCTCGCTTTCGTTGGTTACTGGATGGATGTCGCATCTCGGGCCAGTGACCGCGATGCAACTTGGAGAGATTTTGGGGATGGCCGCGTCCGAGATCTCGAATGCCTTGCTTCGCATGGAGGCTAGCGGGACTGTCCTGCGGGGAAATTTTAGTGGCAGCGCTGCCGAGCTGCGCTCGGCTGGACAGCCGAGGGCGGCTGTCCCCACCCAGGCGACTGAGACTGAATGGTGCGAGCGGAGGCTGCTGGCGCGCATCCACCGGTTGACGGTGGCGACGCTGCGCAAGCAGATCGAGCCTGTGACTGCGGCACAGTTCATGCAATGGCTGCTGAACTGGCAGCATGTGGCGCCGGGTACGCAAGTCTCGGGCGAACGTGGCACGCTCGAAGTGCTGCGGCAACTGCAAGGCTTTGAGATTCCGGCCAATGCCTGGGAGCGGCAAGTGCTGGCTCGCCGCATTGTGGACTACGACCCCAAGTGGCTCGACCAGCTTTGCCTGACCGGGGCAGTGGGTTGGGGAAGGTTGTCGCCGCATCCGGCGACGCTGGATTACTCGAACGCGAGCCGTGGAACGGAGACGCAGCCAGGCGAGGCTCCGCGCCAGCGGCGGGTGATTCCCACCAGCGTTGCGCCCATCACGTTCTTCATACGGGAAGATGCCGACTGGATGACGCCACGACATCCCGGCGCGGAACAGGGTGCAAAGACTGGTCTGGACAATGGCCTGAGTCATGGAGCGCAGATCGTCCTCGACTTTTTGCGACAGCGCGGCGCATCGTTCTTTGCCGATATCGTGCGGGGCACGGAAAAGCTGAAGGCGGAAATCGAAACCGCGCTTTGGGAACTGGTTGCCGCCGGCCTGGTGACTGCCGACGGCTTCGACAATCTGCGTTCGCTCATCGACCCCAAGCGGCGGGCCGGGCAGGGAAGTGGGCGCACGATGCGTCCGCGGCACAACGCAGGACGGTGGGCGCTATTGCATACGGATGAAGTTGTCGAGCGGCCTCGCGCCGTGGAAGCCGCCTGCTGGATGCTGCTGCGGCGTTACGGCCTTGTCGTGCGGGATGTGCTGGCGCGGGAGGCGAACCTCCCGCCGTGGCGGGAACTGCTGGCGGGTTTCCGGCGGCTGGAGGATCGGGGCGAGATTCGTGGCGGCCGCTTCGTAGATGGATTTCTGGGTGAGCAATTCGCCTTGCCGGTTGCAGTGGATTCCGTGCGGGCGATGCGCAAGCTCGACCCTGCGAGCGGAATGATAACACTGTCGGCTGCCGATCCGCTGAACCTGGTGGGGATTCTGGTGCCGGGAGAGCGGGCGCCAGCGATTTCGGGCAACAGTGTTACTTTCCGAGATGGACGTGCGATCCCTGTGGCTGCGGTCGCGGCGGCGTCGGGCGGTGAAGCGGTGGCGAGTTAGCCGAGCGGCCGGAGCGGCCGGAGCGGCCAAAAAATCAGGGACCCGATGAGGGGGCCCCTCGGAATCCCTGATTGCCCAGCTCAGCAAGAACTATTCAAAAAGCGCTTCCCCCATCGCTTTTTGCCGAGCGGTGGCGCACTCCACTTAGTGCATGCGATATGCCAGTCGCTCGCCGGTTTGGCAAGAATTCTAGATACCATCCAACCGATTCTTGGCAAAGCACTTAACGACTTGACCGGAGTATCGCCGGTTAGTGCAGTCCGGAAGTGGCGCAGGGTTTGCTATCCGATCGGATAGCAAACCCTATCTGTTCGGATAATGGAAGAGTTTCAATTCGGAAATGAATTTGGGTCCAAACTGTGATAAGAAGGGGCCCGAGGTGGAAGCTTGCGACCCAGACTCTTGGTGCTTTCCGGGCCCTTAAAAGACTCGACGATTCCACTGTCCGAAGGCGAGATTACCATTGGCCGAGAAGCGTCGAATGGAATAGCGGTTACGGATCCTTCGGTATCGCGAAAACATTGTTTGGTGAGTTGGCAAGAGGGAAGGTTTCGGGTGCGGGATCTGGACAGCCGCAATGGAACCCTGGTGAACGGTGCCGGGATCGAAGAGCAGTGGCTGCAACACGGGGATGCGATCTCAGCTGGCGACTCTTCCTTTTTGTTCCTGCTCGAAGACGAAAATATTGCGCCGGTCGAGGGCCGGGTGGAGTTCGAAGATGCCCAAGGTACGGTGGAAACCACGATCATCCATCCCANNAAGATCAGCCGGATCGTGCATGCGATTCGCGATCTGGACGACCTGCAAGGCCAGTTACTGGACCTGATCTTTGAGGTGGTACCTGCCGGACGAGGCGCTATTCTATTGGCCGACCGGGAGGGTCAGCAATTCAACTCCACGTTCGTTCGTATGCGGCAGGCAGGGGAGGCTCAGTTGGTCAAGGTGAGCCGCACGGTGGCGCGCCAGGTGCTCGAGCAGGGGATTGCGATTCTGGGTACCGATGTTGCAAACAGCGGGGATTTGCGAGAGGTCGAGAGCCTGGCGGCATCCGAAGTGCGCTCTCTGTTGTGTGTGCCCCTCACCGTGTTCCAACGCGTAATCGGGTGCATTTATCTTGACAGCAGCAGTATCGGCACACTCCTTCACGAAGAACATCTGCAACTGGTAACCGCTATCGCGGGCATCTCGGCGGTTGCGCTCGAGAATGCCCGCCGCCTGCAGTGGCTGGAGCAGGAGAATGAGCGCCTGACGGTGGAGATCAGCCAGGAGCGGAGCCTGGTGGGCGAAGGAGTCCGCATGAAAGAGGTTTACCAATTTCTGAAGCGCGCAGCTCCGACGGATTCGACGGTATTGATCGAGGGCGAAAGCGGAACTGGCAAGGAGTTGGCAGCGCGGGCCTTGCACCGTAACAGTCCGCGGGCCAGCAAACTGTTTGTAGCCATCAATTGCGCCGCGATTCCGGAGACCTTGCTGGAAAGCGATTTATTCGGTCACGAGCGAGGAGCGTTTACAGGTGCCGGCTCGCTGAAGAAAGGCCGGCTCGAGGTTGCCGATGGAGGAGTGGTTTTTCTTGACGAGATCGGCGAACTTGCTCCCGCGCTGCAGGTCAAACTACTGCGCGTGCTGCAGGAGCGTGAGTTCGAACGCGTCGGGGGGATCCAGCCCATCAAAGTTGACATCCGCCTGATTGCGGCTACCAACTGCAACCTGGAACAAGCCGTGCGCAACGGCGAGTTTCGCCAGGACCTGTATTATCGATTGGCGGTTTTGAAAATTACCATGCCCGCGCTGCGGGAGCGCCGGGAAGATATTCCCATGCTGGCGCGCCATTTCGTGCAGAAACATGCGAAACGCTGCAAGGTGAAGCCCCGGCCGATTTCCCGCGAAGCCTTGTCCCGCATGGTGAACTACGATTGGCCGGGCAACGTGCGCGAGTTGGAAAACGCCATCGAGCATGCGCTGGTATTGGGATCTTCAGACATGATTCTGCCGGAAGATCTGCCTGAGTCGCTGCTGGAGCGCACTCCGCTGCCGGAGATGACGGAGGCGAAATACCACGCTGCCGTGAAAGAACTGAAGAAGCAACTCATTCTCGATGCCGTGGAGCAAACGCAAGGCAGCTATGCCGACGCGGCCCGTATTCTGGGCCTTCATCCCAATTATCTGCACCGCCTGATCCGCAACCTGGAGTTGAAAGAGATTCTGACGGATGTGCTGGGGGATATTCCCGCTCGAGGACTGAGCGGGCTTCCGGGCGGGAACGCGTGATGCAATCGGCAGCTGGCAATTAGCCGTTAGCATTCAGCACACAGTATTCAGAAAACACTCCGCCATTACGGCTCCGTGCGGCCGAATTCTGATTGCTAATTGCTGAACGCTAAAGGCTAATTGCTGGTTGCTAATGACGGCAGCTGCAAGCGCATCAGGCCGGCGGGATCTAGATAGGTATCCTGCCATCGCACCGCCACGTGGAGATGCGGGCCCGTGGCCCGGCCCGTGCCGCCGCTTAGTCCGATCACCTGGCCGCTTTTCACCTGGTCTCCTTCTTTCACTTTGAACTCGGAAAGATGCAGGTAAAGGGTCAGCAAACCCTGGCCGTGATCCAGCACGACGAAATTGCCCTCGAAATACAGAGGGCGCGCCAGCAACACTGTGCCATCATTCATGGCGGCGACGGGAGTTCCAGTGGGGACGCGGAAATCCAAGCCCAGGTGTGGACTCGAGGTCTTGCCATTGAAGATGCGCTGGGAACCGAAGACGTCAGAAATGGACGCCTCGGCCGGCGCGGTGAAGTCTCCCGACCACTCGCGCTCCGGCGTGACCCGGCTCAGATAGTCCTTCTTTACTTGCTGGCCTTCTTCAATCTGTTTCTGCTGTTCGGGGTTAGGTTCAGTGAACTTACCTTCGACGCTGAGCTTGACTTCGATTTTAGGATATTTTCCGCGGGCGATGGCGAACTTGCGTGTGAAAGCAACTTTGTTGCTGGATGCTTTTCCTGTTTGCGTCTCGCCGGTCAGTTCAAGGGAATAGGTCCCGGGTGTGGTCTCCAGGCTGACGCCCGCCAGTGCGTACCATCTTTTGCTGGTCGCATCGAAGCTGAAGAAAAGTTCATGGCCAAGCCAGGTTCCTTTTAGAGATTCGAAGCGCAGCGGGGGCTTGACTTGGAACAACACAGGACCGCCATTGATCAATCGCGCGGGCTGCGCACGCACGTTCCAGTTCGCGGCAGAAGCCGGAAGTGCTGAACTGAAAAGCGACCAGAGGAGCAGATGGAGTGTGACGCGTGCGAAGGGAAGAGTAATTGGCCGCCGGTTCACCCTACTAGCCTAGCATTCCTCTGCGCCGGGCTCAGCTATAATCCGCGCATGCGCACCGGAGCGTTAACCGCGCTGATCGTTGGTCTGTGCTCCGTTGCGATAACGGCGCAATCCGTTCCGCCGACTGAGATCGGGCCCTAAAGAATATAAAGGATGGGGAATTGGTGGACCTGGTCGGGATCGAACCGACGACCTCTTCCATGCCATGGAAGCGCGCTCCCAGCTGCGCCACAGGCCCACGATTGAAGCCGAAAAGCCGAAGTCCGGCAAATCGGATCGAGGGAAGTACTCGAATCATTTTCGCCCACATTACCGGGATAGTCAACGCACGCCTAATTCTTCTGTTTGTTTCCACAGGCATCTTCTGCCATAATTGATCGTGCACCCCACCTGCACNNTGTGTCTTCTCTAGGCAAGGGATTGGCCGCGGCTTCCATCGGTTGCCTGCTGGAAAGCCGTGGGTTGAAGGTCAACCTGATGAAGTTCGATCCTTATCTTAATGTCGATCCGGGGACGATGTCGCCGTTTCAGCACGGCGAAGTCTTTGTGACCGACGATGGCGCCGAAACCGATCTCGACCTTGGCCACTACGAGCGCTTCACCCACGCCAAGCTTTCTCGCGACAACAACTGGACCACGGGGCGCCTCTACGAGCAGATCATCGCTAAAGAGCGCCGCGGCGATTATCTGGGCAAGACGGTGCAGGTGATTCCGCATGTGACGAATGAAATCAAGGCCGCGATGAAGAAAGTTGCGCAGGACGTGGACGTGGCCATCGTTGAAATTGGCGGCACAGTAGGCGACATCGAATCGCTGCCGTTCATGGAAGCGATCCGCCAGATGCGGCAGGAACTCGGGCGCGAGGATACGTTGTTCGTTCACGTCACGCTGGTGCCGTTCATCGCCGCGGCGCAAGAATTGAAGACCAAGCCCACTCAACATTCGGTGAAGGAACTGCTCAGCATCGGGATTCAGCCTGACATTCTGCTTTGCCGCACGGATCGCTTCCTGGCGAAGGAACTGAAGTCGAAGATTGCACTCTTCTGCAACGTGCAGGAAGAAGCCGTGATCACGGCCAAGGACGTAGCTTCGGTGTATGAAGTGCCGTTGGTGTTCGCCAATGAAGGCGTGGACACGCTGGTGCTGAAATATCTGCGTATGGAAGCGAAGGACCGCGACCTCTCCAAGTGGGAGGACATTGTGCATCGCGTGTACAACCCGAAAGACACGGTCACGATTGGGATTGTCGGCAAGTATGTGGAGTATGAGGATTCGTACAAGTCGCTGAAGGAAGCGCTGGTGCACGGTTCGCTGGCGCACAATCTGAAACTTCAATTGAACTGGATAGAGGCCGAAGGACTGGAAACCGGCGACCAGAGCAACAGTAGTAGTAATGACGCGCAGCTCGAAGGTTACGACGGGATTCTGGTGCCCGGTGGTTTTGGCAAGCGTGGCATCGAGGGAATGCTGATCGCAATTCGTTATGCACGCGAGAATAAAGTGCCGTACTTCGGCATTTGTCTCGGAATGCAAACCGCTTGTGTTGAGTTTGCCCGCAACGTGGTGGGATTGGCGGAGGCAAATTCGAGTGAGTTCGATCCCGCGACGCCGCATCGCGTGATCTATAAGCTGCGTGAGTTGCGCGGCGTGGAAGAACTCGGCGGTACCATGCGCTTGGGCGCGTGGACATGCAAGATTGAACCGAACACGCTGGCGCACAAGATCTACGGGAAGCTCGAGATCAGCGAACGCCACCGCCATCGCTACGAATTCAACCGGGAATACGAAGAGCCGATGGTGGCGGCGGGGCTGCGAATCTCTGGTTCAACACCGGACGGCACTTACGTGGAGATGATAGAACTGCCGGATCATCCGCATTTCATCGGATGCCAGTTTCATCCCGAGTTCAAATCGAAGCCGTTGGAGCCGCATCCTCTGTTCAAGACGTTCATCGCGGCGGCCTATGAGCACGGTTCGAAGCGGCGGGCAGAGAAAGAAGCCGCAGCAGTAGAGATGTTTCACCGTCCGGAAAAGGCGGCGCGCCGCTAGAAGCAGTTTCCAGTTTCTGGTTTCCGGTTCGAGTGGAATTGGCTCGCTGCGGGGTCCATGACTGGAAACTAGAAACTGGAAACTTGACACCAACTTCTTTTCAGGTCGGCGATGTGCGCATCGGCTCAGGCAATCTCTTCCTTATTGCAGGCCCGTGCGTGATCGAGAGCGAAGAGCACGCCATTCGCATGGCCGAGATCATCAAAGGGGTGACGAAGGCGCTGAGTTTCCCTTTTATCTTCAAAGCCAGTTATGACAAAGCCAACCGTACTTCGATTCGCAGCTTTCGCGGCCCTGGATTAAAGGAAGGCCTGCGCATTCTGAAAAAAATCAAAGACGAAGTTCAGCTTCCGGTGCTCACTGACGTCCACGAAGTGGCGGATGTCGCCAGGGCCGCGGAAGTGGTCGATGTGCTGCAAATCCCCGCGTTCCTGTGCCGCCAAACCGATCTCGTGGTCGCGGCGGCGCTGAGTGGACGCCCAGTCAACATCAAGAAAGGGCAATTCGTTTCGCCCTGGGACATGCGGCATGCGGTTGAGAAGTGCCGCGAGGCGGGCAATACACAAGTTTTCCTCACCGAACGCGGCACCAGTTTCGGTTATAACAATCTTGTCGTGGACATGCGCTCGTTCTCTATTATGCGCAAGCTTGCGCCCGTGGTCTTCGATGCGACGCATTCTGTCCAACTGCCTTCGGCCCAAGCGGACGACCGTGGCCCGGCGGTCAGCGGCGGACAGCCCGAGTTCATCCCAGTGCTGGCGCGTGCGGCGGTCGCGGCTGGCGTGGATGGAGTTTTCCTCGAGGTGCACGACAATCCGAAGGAAGCGAAATCTGACGGAGCGAACGCACTGGAATCTACTAAGCTGCGCGAAGTGTTGAAGGAATTGCTGGCGGTGAGGAAAGCACTGGACGTGGCAAGGGCCACTCCGTAGGCAGAGTCAGTGCGTCTTAGGTCGGTACGAGTTCCTCGTATCATCTTGTGAAGCTTAAAGAAGGGTATTAGGTACCAATACTTTCTCCTTAGAGCGATTCTCATAAACTTGTCTCGCCAGGCATCCGCGACATCTTCTTTTTCTCTATACTCTGGGCGGATGAACAGATGTACGTGATGCCCTAGTTCGTGATAAAGAACCCTGCCGACTGCGAAGTCACGCAGAACTGGAATCCACATGGGCAGGGGTTGCCAGTGCCGAAGAATCTGATCAATGTATAGTTCGATCCATGGGGGCTGGCCTTTCCATTCTTGGTGATAAAGCCCGGCAAGACGCGATGCGGAAATGCGGCGACCCCGAGAGGTTGCCTTACCTAATCGACTTCTGCGCGGCTGCCCGGACAGGTTCGTCAGGACGACACAGCTCAGCCCGCGCGTATATTCGGGCGGCACTCGGTCAAGAAGTCTATGGACCGTTTTGCCGATATTAATGGGGGGTTTGTAGTTTCTATAGACCTCGTTGATTGGGACCGTTGCGTTTCCTGACAAGCGTGTTTCCCCCGAACATGTATTAGAGCATCTTCTTGCCTGGAGGCACACCTGTTCTCAACATGATCAAAGTGTATCTCCGTGGTAAATTTGAAGTTCCGGCATGAAGCAAATTGCTAACTGGGCTTTAAATGTCGCCACGATGCGCGGCTCGAGCTATGCCGATGCGCGTATCGTCAGCCAGAAAGGCCGCGCGCTCACCACGAAGAACGGCAAGGTCGGCAGTGCGTCCGACGCCGATTCTATTGGAATGAGCGTGCGAGTGCTTGCCGATGGGGCCTGGGGATTCGCCGCTTCCGAAGACTTGTCTCGCGCCGGTGTCGAAGCCACCGCCGCCCGCGCAGTCGAAATTGCCCGCGCCTCGGCGCAAGTGAAGCAGCAAGACGTTCGCCTCGCTCCAGAAAAGTCCGTGACTGCGGAGTGGACCACGCCGCACGCCATCGATCCGTTTTCGATCTCGGTGGAGCAGAACATTGCGCTGTTGCTGAACGTCGATTCTGAACTGCGCGCCGTTGCCGGCATCACCCTGGCCGAAAGCAATCTCAACTTCAATCGCGAGGAGCAGTGGTTTGTATCGTCGGAGGGATCCGACATCCATCAGACCAAGTATTCCGCGGGTGCGGGCTACACCGCATACGCGTTCGCGGGAAACGAGATTCAGAAACGCTCATATCCCAACTCGTACGGCGGGCAGTGGCAGAACAAAGGCTACGAGCTCATCGAAGAGTTGAAACTGCTGCAGAACGCCCGCCGCATTGCGGAGGAAGCGGTTGCCTTGCATTCTGCTGACCAATGTCCGGAAGGCACGTTCGACATCATTCTTGATAGTTCACAGCTTGGACTGCAGATTCACGAATCCATCGGGCACCCCATCGAACTTGACCGGGTTCTGGGCATGGAGGCGAATTTTGCGGGCACCTCGTTCTTGACACTCGACAAGCTGCGCACCCTGCGCTACGGCAGTGAAATGGTAAACGTAGTTGCGGACGCGCGCCAGGAACACGGCCCCGGGCTCGGAACCTTTGGCTTTGATGATGAGGGCGTTCCCGCGCAGTGCACGCCGATCATTACCAATGGATTGTTCACTGGCTATCTCAGCTCACGTGAGACCGCGCACACGATTGGGGAGAATCGCTCCGGTGGAACTTTGCGCGCCGAAGGCTGGAACCGCCTGCCCATGATTCGCATGACCAACATCAGCCTGCTGCCCGGCGAGAAGCCGCTGAGCCTGGAGCAACTGATCGCCTCCACCGATCACGGCATTCTGATGCAGACCAACCGCTCGTGGTCGATCGACGACCGGCGCTATAACTTTCAATTCGGCTGCGAGATTGGTTGGGAGATCAAGCACGGCAAGCGCGCGCGCATGGTGAAGAACCCGTCGTATTCCGGGATCACGACCGAGTTCTGGAATTCGTTGGACGCCATCTGTTCGCGCGATGAGTGGACGCTCTGGGGGACGCCGAACTGTGGCAAAGGGCAGCCGCAGCAGGTGATGGGTACGGGCCACGGGGCGGCGCCATCGCGGTTTCGGAAAGTCAAGGTGGGGAGCGCGTACAAGGGAAGCTAGTTCGCCACAGAGACACAGAGACACAGAGAAAAAATATTTAATGCTAGCCAGAGACCAAGCCGCCGACATCTTCGACCGCATCAAGCGATTATCGGGTGCCGACGAAATTGAAGTTCTCTTCTCCGGCGGCAGATTTGCGCTTACGCGCTTTGCGAACAACACCATTCATCAGAATGTCGCCGAAGAAAACCATGTTGTCTCGGTGCGTACGGTCTTTGACGGGCGCACGGCTCGCGCCACCACCAACAGGTTTGACGACGATGGCTTGCGGGGCGCTGTGGAATCTTCAGAAGCTCTGGCTAAGGTGCAACACGCTGATTCCGACCTTCTGCCCATGCCAGACTCCCGGGAAGCTGCCGGCAGCGCGGACAGCAGTGTCCGCGCCACGCAGTTTCCGTCTCGCCACTTTGCGCAAACTGCGGCCATCTCGCCACAGCTTCGCGCCGGCACGGTAAAGAAGATCGTTGAGGTTGCGCAGAAACATAAACTCACAACCGCTGGCATTTTTTCCAATTCCGAAACCGTCGAGGGCATCTTTAATTCGCGCGGCCTCAGCGATTGGCATACTCAAACTTTGGCGGAGGTTTCTATTACCATGCTGGGCGCCGACTCCTCCGGATGGCAGAAGGCCAATTCGCCCGACGTGGCTGATCTCGATCCTCCCGCTCTGGCTGAGATTGCGGCGAAGAAGGCCCTGGACTCGGCGCATCCCGGGGAGATTCCAGCAGGGAAGTACACCGTGATCCTCGAGCCCGCGGCGGTGCTCGACATGGTGGGTTTCATGTTCTGGGATTACTCCGGTATGGCAATCCTCGACCAGCGGTCATTCTTGACCGGCCGCATCGGCAGCCAACTCTTCGGTGACAACATCACCATCTGGGATGACGCGACGCATCCCGGGCAAACGGGGTCGTTATTTGATGGCGAAGGTATGCGGCGACTGCGGGTGCCGCTGGTCGAGAACGGAGTAGTCAAGCGCGTCGTCTATGCACGGGCCACGGCTGAAAGAATGAAGCGCTCGGAACATCGAGACCAGGCCGGTCCGATCGAAGTCACGGGCCACGGCTTTCCGCTGCCCAACGAAATGGGCGAGATGCCACTTAATATTGTTTTTGCTGCTCCGCAAGATCCTCAAACTCTTGCACAGATGATTGCCTCTACCGAGCGCGGCGTTCTGGTCACCCGGCTGTGGTACATACGCGAGGTCGAGCCCTACGAAAAAATGCTGACCGGGATGACTCGCGACGGCACATTCCTGGTGGAGAACGGACGAGTGCGGCAGGGTGTGCGCAACTTCCGTTTCAATGAAAGCCTCATCCACATGCTCTCAAACGTCGAAGCCATGAGTGCGCCCCGGCGTGCGTGCGGGGAAGAATCCTTTGATATGGTCGTGCCTGCCATGAGGGTCCGGGATTTTAACTTCACGGAAGTGACCAAATTCTAGGAAGCGGGGGCCGTCGCACCTGGATGGCGTTTGCCGGCTTCGCATTATCCTGCCTTTGACAAGACCTAAAACCCCGCCTCGGGGATGATCGCAGCGGCCGTGAGTTCCTTCTAATTCACTCATCTACAAGCAGTTAGCACCCTTCTGTTCCATGACTTCGGTAACTTTGCATGCCTGGTTCGTGGGTGTACGCTGCCCTTTAGTTAGCAGAAATCCGGTGCGCTCAGGGGCATAGGCGTACTGGAGGGAAGGTTCGTCAGAACGGTGTCAGGCGAAGCCGCAGAGGAGCAACGGACGGTAGACTCGCAGGCGCAGACCGCGATCAAGCACTATGCCGAAATGCAGAGTGCCCCGCGGTTTCCGCTGCATTTGCCTGTGGAAGTGAAGTCGCAGAGCGGAGCCTGTTCCGCGGAGACGCAAAACATCTCGGCGAACGGCGTGCTGTTTGCCATGGACCGCGATGTGCCCGTGGGATCGCTGGTGGATTTCACGATCCTACTGCCGGGAGATGTCGTGGGTTCCCGTCGTGACGTGCAGATTGACTGCCATGGCCGTGTGGTTCGCAGCTTTGAGGACCAGGGCCGTCGCGGCGTTGGCGTAGTGATTGATGAATATCATTTCGAGCGGGTATAGGGCAGAAGGAAACTGATGGCCAGCACTTCGGTCAGCGTGGGAGAAAATCACGGCGTTCACGGGACGGCCGGAACCGGCCAGCTGATTCGTGTGATCCTGGCCGATACGCAGGCTATCTTCCGAGCCGGACTGCGCAAGATCTTCGCGCTCGAAGACGATATCCGCGTGGTGGGGCAGGCGGAGACGCTGCCTCAGACGCAGTCGGCAGTAACCAAGTTCTCCGCAGACATCCTGATATTCGAATCGGCGCTGGCCGCGAATCCAGTCGAAGCGGTGACAGAACTGCTGCGCCAGGCGCCGCAACTGAAGATCGTCGTGGTCACGCCCACATCGGACGAACAACTGACGCTCGATCTATTCCGCCGGGGAGCGCATGGCATTCTATCGCGCGAGGTGGAACCGGAGGTGCTGGTCGATTGCCTGCGTAAGGTTGCCGCCGGTGAACCCTGGCTTGAGAATCAGGCCATTCATTGGGTGATGGAAGCATTCCGCGGCCACAACCTGCGCCCTTCAGGCGCGCGTCCGAAGGTCCAACTTACGCCCAAGGAAACGTTGATTGTTTCCTGTGTTACGCAGGGCATGAAGAACAAAGAAATCGCGGTTCGCGTGGGCACCACCGAGCAGGTGGTGAAGAACTACCTGCGCAAGGTGTATGACAAGTTGGGCGTCGCCGATCGCCTCGAACTTGCGCTCTACTGCCTGAGCCATCACGTGGTCGATGGAGTCAAGCCGCCCCCCGTTCCCACAGCCGCTCCCGCAATGGACAACGCGCTAAGCGCAGCTGCGAGTGGCTCGTCGGGTGCAGCGCCATCAAGTGTGCCGGCCGCTGTTTCCAGTTCAGCCCCACACAATTCAGCCCCACACAATTCAGCCCCACCCCATACCGTCCCGCCGGGAAAGCTTTCTTAGAACGTTCCGTGTTGCGAAGCTCGAAGATCTTCGTCTCACACATGCATTGTCTCCTGGCGCCGCCGATTTGCGCTTGTGCGCTGCCGCCCATAGAATGAAACAAAGGCGAGCTGGCGCAATTGTGACGACTCGTTGATCAACAAGAGCCTTCCGGTAACAATACTGTTTTTCCCAGGTTCTCGCCGGAGAGATGGCCGAGTGGCTGAAGGCGCACGCTTGGAAAGCGTGTTTACTCGAAAGGGTAACGTGGGTTCGAATCCCACTCTCTCCGCCAGTTCTTTTGTTTTGTTATACTTGACATGCTGTGATACCGTGGGTGATACCGAAATGAGGTAGCCCACGTGAACCGGCAAGTCAATCTCACCAAAAGGGTGAAGACCAAAAGCGGCCTTCGCTACTGCCCGGTCGTTCTTGCGGCGAATGGCCGGATCAAACCAAATTGCGTTCTCGTCGATGGAAAACAGGAAGCGCATCCCGAGGGTGCGTACTACCTGGAGTGGCGGAATGGCCTTCATCGCGTTCGGGTGTCGGTAGGCAAAGACGTTGCCGATGCGGCCGCAAAGAGGCACCGTAAGGAAGCAGAGCTCAATGCGGTCAACAGCGGCGTCACCGTAGTCTCTCCCAGTGCCCAGGACGGTCGCAGATCGCTTCCAGCGACCATTGTCGACTACCTTTCTGAAATAAAGCTTTCGAAGAAACCCAAGACCCATTCTGCATATTCGACGGCTCTCGAATATTTCCAGGAGAGCTGCCCGAAGTTCTGCCTGGAGGACCTCGATCGAAAAGACCTGCTGAAGTTCACCGCATTTTTGCGGGACGACAAGGAGCAGTCCCAGCGGAGCTGCTGGAATAAATTTGCGAACGTGATGACATTTCTGAAGGCGCAAGGGATTCGGCGGCTCGCGGGCAAGAATGACTGGCCGCGCTACACCGAAGAGGAACCGGAGGTTTACGAACAGGAAGAACTCGATAAGCTGTTCGCCGTCTGTGACGCGGAAGAACGGCTCTGGTATGAATTCTTTTTGATGACGGGCGAACGCGAGCAGGAAGTGATGTATACCGAGTGGCGAGATATCAACCTTGTCGGATCAATCGTTCGCGTTACCCATAAGCCGGACAGAGGATGGACCCCGAAGGCATACAAGGAACGCGAGATTCCTATTCCTACGAGGCTCGTGAAGAATCTGAAGGCGTGGAAGGCCAAGGCAAACAAAAAATGCAATCTGTTATTCCCTACGTCAGGGTGCAACCCAAAGCTCAATTTCCTCGACAGTCTGAAAGCCGTGGTGGAACGAGCGGAGCTCGATGCAGAAAACTTCTGGCTGCACAAGTTTCGAGCGACCTTCGCGACGCGGTGTCTGTGGGCAGGAGTCGACTTGCGGACGGTGCAGCAGTGGCTCGGCCATTCCGACATGGAGAGCACGATGCGCTACCTGAAGCCTTCGCGCAGCCAGCATGTGCGTGAGAAGGTGAACGAGATTTTCGCTTAGCGCTCTTCTCTTCCCGCGGACCATCGGGGTAGGCGCACCTTGGGCGATGCGAGAGCAGCCGATTCGTAATTTGCAAATCCTCCCACATTATCAATAGCTTACACTCGTGGAGACGCGTCAAATGCGTGTTTCAGCCCGAGTATTCGTGCGGGCCGCCGCTGAATCGTGAGCTAACACGAGAGAAACACGAGAGACTTTCGCCGTGATGCCATTCGCTGGCGGCTGCTGTTCGTACCGATTTCCCGTGGGTCCTCTTCTGGACAGAAAGCCCGTCAAGTCTTCGCCTTTCGTGGCGAATCGAACTCGATCACCGGTGAGCCTTCATTCCCCCCATGTGACGCGGGTCTGGTACTTCAAACCAGAGAGCGACTCGTAGTCGATACTGAGTCCGAGCAGATTTCCCACGATTTGCGGATAATCATTCTGCCACGTCGGGGATCGCTCTTGGTGCGAGTGCTGGGATTGGGCGGACAACTCTGCCAGCCTGGGTGTAGGTCCACGTCGCATTGATGGCAGGCCCGAATCCTTGATTTTCTATAACCCGGCCGCGTTGGAAGTCAGCTGTTCGTGGTCTCTGAACGACGACGAGAAAAGGCATCTGTGCATCTTCGAGTTGCAAACACTCGCTTTCGCAATCGTCTTCGTGTCAGCAGCGTAGTCCTTCAACACGACGAGAGTTAGTAGGTGAGAGCGACGAGGCCCAGGATCGGGATGGCAAACAACGGCCCGGTACTTTTGGTCAGGTCTATACGTAGACTCTGATAGCGGGAAAGCCGCTCTGCCCTGGTCAATGCCACTCTGCCATCGCCGCGATTCGCATTCTGCCTGGGATCCATCCTGACATTTCTAAGGTTCCCATGATTGAGCGTCGAGAGTTGAACACGAGAGCAGAAATCAATCTCAAAAGAAACCAATGACCCAAACGCGAATTCGCCTGACGAGGGCGGAGTTATACGAAAAGGTGTGGGCGACACCAGTGCGGACACTTGCCAAGGAATTCGGCATGTCCGATGTCGGTCTCGCGAAAATTTGTCGCAAGCACGATATTCCTGTTCCTCCACTTGGATATTGGCGCAAAACAGAGACAGGTCACAAGGGTGTTCGCCCTCCATTGCCGCCTGCCAAGAACGGTCCTGAAACTCTGGACCTTCATGTGCGAGAACGTCTAGCGCCTGAACTGGCAAGGTTGGCGGCGGAACCGGTACCCGAAATAGCGATCCCCCCGGAACTTTCCCACGCGCTAGTAGTGAGAATGGAAAAGCTGCTGGCACAAGGAAAAGAGACCGACAAGAAACTGATCGTGCCCAAGAATGGAGTTTTGCCGCATCTTCTCGTTTCGCGGGAGCAGATACCTCGTTCCTTGCGGATCATGAACGCACTTTTTCTGGCACTTGAAGAAAGAGGTCAATCAGTCTCGTGGTCAAGAGAGGAAGAGGCGGCCTTGACGTTGGCTGTAGACGGGGAGATGGTCAGGTTTTGCGTGCTGGAGATCACAGAAAGCGTACGCCACGTCCTAACCCCTGATGAACAAAAGCATCCCTGGATGGCTCCCAAATGGGATTACAAGCTCACGGGCAAGTTGCAGTTTCGTGTGGACAACCTTCCCTATTCCGCAGGGGTACGGGGAACATGGTCGGACGGAAAATGTCAGCGATTGGAGAAATGTATTGGAGACTTCATCATTGGCCTCAGAGTGGCGGCGGCAGCGATCAAAAAGAACCGGCGAGAGACCGAGGAACGGGAGCGGCGGTGGGAAGAAGAGCGGAAACAGAAAGAAGAGCAAAGACGGAAGGCGGCAGAGCATAAACGAAAGGCCGAGTTCGTCACCGAGTTGATGCGGAATCGGGGAGAAGCCGAGAACGTGCGAATATTCGTGAAGGCGCTGGCAGAGTGCGCGGGCAAGCTGGAAATGTCCTCTGAGGAGAAGGGTGACATCCAGCAGGTTGTGGACTGGACAACCAAATATGCCGATTTTCTTGATCCACTTTCCGATCTGCCAGATTCCATCGCCGAGTTTGTTCATCCGGAACGGAGATACCCATGGTTGAATTGATGACGATTGCCACACCGCTCAGCTCAACTGCTTGGTACAGGATAAGACTGCATTACGCGTCACGCTGTGCAGACTTGCCGCGTAGCCGGAGCCGAGAAGGCAGCGGGAAGCAACATGACATTCTTACTTGCCTTGTGGCTTCTCAAGTGTTGGAGCCAAGAGCTTGATCTCCAGTTGGAGGATCTATGAAGAACCTCGAAGATGCCCAGCGAGAGATGCGGGAACGCAATGCCCGGAAAAGACCGGAAGAGGATCTCGTTCAGCCTGAAATTGCTGCAGCGGATGACAGTCCCGAAGTGGTTCGGCTGAAGCGGGAGATTTCAGTGCTGAAGGAGCAAGTGACTGGCTTGCAGAACGAGAACCTTCGATTACGGCAGCAAAAGACGATTGTCGTGGAGCCGCCTCGTGGGCAAGGCAGATCTGGCGGCGATTCCGGCAGGGAGCAACAGCACAACTTTCTGAAGTACAGCAATGCGCGAAGATATTAGTTTTTTTAAATTGCTGAAAGACCTGAGAGTCCAGGCTTGAAGTCGTGGGTCAAGAGGTCTTCAAAGGGGCGCCTATCGATCCGACTTCTTGCGGACAAACCGTACACAGACGGCACATAACGACGCCGGAACGAAACGAATCGCTGCTGTGACAGTCTATCGTTATTTATGGTGTTCTAGGCTCCAGTGTCGCTCTTGATCTTGTCCCGCAAGCGTTCGGCTTCGGTAGCGCTTGCCTCTGCGGCCTGAGCCAGTTGCTTGACAGCATCGCGCGCTTTGAACACGGCGGCCGCGGCCATGCTCTTGGCTAGGTCCGTGCTTCCCGTGGCAGCGTCGCTGACCGCCTTGGTGGCTACTTGAACCTGCTGGTCAGCGGCGCTCGACGCCTGGGTTGCTGCAGCCAGCGCCTTCTGTGCAGCGTCTCCATCGCTCGTTGCCGTTAATTTCTGGTCTGAGGGAGCCTGAGGTGCCGCATCGGCGAGCGACTTTGCCTTGGCGGCAGCGTCGGTCGCACGGTCGAGGGCCGATTTGGCGTCGTGAGCCGCCGCCTTTACTTCCGTTAGCGCGGATTGTGGATCACTTGCGCCGCCACCCGGGGAGGTGACCCCGCTGGCTCCGCCTGCGCTGCTGGCGGCTTTCGCGCCTGCCCCCACGGCTGACGAGGTCGTGCTGCTGCCAAAATAAAAGCTGATTACGCTGACAAAGACAGTTGCCAGGGTCGTGAAAATCTGTTTCGCAAAGTCTTCAGCGTCCTTGTTGGGCTTGAGGAAGTACGTTGCGTTATAGAGTGGAGTCTTACCGTCGTTGTCGGTCTGGGCGGAGCCATTCGCGTTCCGTGCGGGCTCATAGGCTACGACAAACTGGTTTTTCAAATCGGCGAGTTGTGTCTCCGTGATACCAGTTGCCTTGCCCCCCGGAGTCACCGTGCTGTTATCGACGCTGTTATACAGGAAAGCTCCAAGGCAGACGAAGATAAGCACCAGGCTGAAAGCAATCAAAGCTCGGACAGATCCTTCTGGCAACGCCAGCGCTTGGGTTGCGTCGGCAACTCCGATGACCGAGTAGATGATGCCCAGGACGGACATCAACACAACTACGAGAGCCAGACCAACGAGCACGACCGCACTCAGAACCAAAGCTTCGTTGGTCCTTGTCGTACCCGCGAATAATGCCGGAATACCAAGTTTGTACAGACCCACTCCAGCAGCGATCAGGAGCACTAGGCCGACAATCAAGAGATATCTGTTCGGTTTCATTCGGACTCTCCTTTTCAACCGCGGAATGCGGATAGCCTGTAAGCCCGGACTTGGTCCCTATATCTTTTGTCCGAAAAGGCCGGCAATGAAGTCGATATTCAGCGTAAAGCCGATGAATGCCCCCTTTGCGAACTTTTGTATCGTTGTCGGGGCAGTGCTGGAAGTGGGATCGACATATCCGGCGGGAGCCAAAGCATTGACCTTTGCCACATTGAGTCCCCCAGCAAACTGAAGATTGCGCCATATTTCTGAACTGCCGCCGATATAGAAACTGCTGGCGGGAGCAGATAATGAGAAACCAAAGCTGAAACCTGGAATCAGGTTCTTGGGCTTCCATGGACTCTCAGCATCCATCGGAAGCTTCGGCAGATATGTAGTGAATAGCAAGATGGGTTCGACGGTCAGGCTTCCTGGTACTTTTTGCGTGTAATACGTAGGTGTTCCTGGCGGCGAAGGAGGAGTATTTTCGAGCCTGAGAAATGAAGGATTCCGAACCCAGCTGACGGCAACACCTGTCGCGAGATTGAAGTAATACAAGGAATGAACTTGGGGTAACGGGACATTCAGCAGGCTAACGACTTGGTCAGTTGGCCCTGCCGTTGATACGGATGCGGGAGTGGATGTTCCAGAGTCCTGCCAGATGATTGTGCCATCCTGAATTGGCGGCTTGACCGTCACTGGCAATGCTGGCATCGCAGTACCAGACTGACCTCCGGTGCTCGCGAGGTAGAAATGGCTATTCAGCGGATTGGATATCACCTGTCCCTGAGTGAACGTCGTATTGGGAGTCCACTGAGGAACTGTAGCTGGCAAACCGCTGGGGGCGGTTGTTCCCAAGTCTGTCCATGTTATAGAAGGTGGATTCGGCTCAGGAACCGTTGGATGGGTAGCTACAGGGAACGACGGCACAGCATTACCAGACCTTCCCCCAGTGGTTGCTAGGTAGAAATGACCGTTCAGAGGATTGGCGATCACGGCATTTTGCGAAAATGGCTTGCCAGGAGACCAGACAGCAACAGGAGTTACTGTGCCGATAGGGGCTGTCGTTCCAACATCCGTCCACGTCAACGCGCCCCCCGGCGGATCAGCAATGCTTGCGGGAGTTGCAACGGCGAACGTTGGCATCGTGCTTCCGGACTGCCCGCCAATGCTTGCCACATAGAAATGTCCGTTCGCGGGATTGGCTATCACGGATCCTTGCGTGAATTGTTTATTCGGAGTCCAGGTCGCGGGAGTTGCTGCCCCTATAGGGGCCGTTGTACCCAGGTCCATCCAGGTCAATGCGGGACCCGCTACTGCTGGATCGTTAACCGTGGCAGGTGTCACAATCGCAAATGCTGGTCCAGATCCAGATCCAGACATACCCTCGTTTAGAGCCGTGTAGAAGTGTCCGTTGCCAGGAAGAGGCGTCACGACACTGCCTGCGGCATAAACCGTAGATGGAGACCAGAAGTCGCCCGGCGCTGGTGCGATATAAACGGTGTTCACGGTCAACGTTGGAATTGTGTCTCCCATAAGCTGTATGGGCCAGCGAAGATAATAGATCGACGGACCGAGGTTTCCCGTCGCCAGACTTGCCGTGCTCATACTGGGTCTGACAGGTGCCGGGTTCAATGCAGTGCCCTGCTGCGTGGTCAGATTGAAGTTCAATACGGCCATGCGCGAGATGTTAACCGGCGGATGATCTATCTTCCCGAGCTCTTCATCTTTCAGCGAAGCGGCCAAATTCCTTGCGTCAATGGCAAGGACTAGAATCTGTCTTTCAAGCAAGGGATGGGTGTTATCCACAATCGAGCACGGTGAGTTCTTTGAGACCTTGCAGGCATTTCTGACGACCGGATCCGCCTTGTCGTTATTGCAATCAAATCTGGTCGGTTCCAGGGTGAAAGGCTGAGAGGCACTGTTCGCAGGTACCAGCTTGTAGCACAGCACAACGCGTTTGCTATCGGTCGGCATGCTCGTGCTCCAGTCGCCCCTGACATATGAAAGACCTGCCAAGCCTGAAGTACTAGCCGGAGCTGCAGCAGCGGCGGGTTTGCCGCCGCCCTGTTGGGCGGGCAATGAGGCGAGGCTCAACATAGCGAAGCTTAGGAAGAAGCACGCTTTATAGAGAAGTGACATTTTGATTCCTTTGCTGAGTCCTGCTGCCACAGTCCCGAACCCAATTGCCTGGGTACCGGGTCTTGTTTGCTACGACAGCTTTGCGTCGACCCTACCCCACTGGGATCCGTCGAGAGGGCTGCGAAGGTGCGAGAGATTTACCGTCAATACCGAAGCCGCATAAGTATTACCTTGTGCCTGGAGGTCAGCGATTGCCTGGTTGAAGGCATCTTTGGCTCTCCCGACAGCGTCGCCAACTGTCAATCCATCGGCCAATCCACAATCTATCTGGCCGTCACATTTGAAAAAGATGTCTGCGGAGTCCGGATCGAAGGTGAAATTGTCGTCGTATCCGATGTATGCGAGACAACCATTCTTTACGAAGTTAGGGCCGAGATATAAAGCATTGTCACAGGATAGGAAGTGAGCAATCTTGCCGCTGACTTCCGGAGTTGCATAGGCATCGACGGCGTACACAGGCTCAAAGTTGAATCCGATGAAACAAAGCCGATTGGCGAAACCGATCCTTCCGGCGGTCCCGTCCCAAACACGTCCGACGCCCCCATTGCTATTGCCCCAACGGGACTGCGGCACAGCTCAGAATTTTCTGAACCTGAACGGCGAAAGATTCTTATCGATGGAGCGAAGCAAGTCGGGCCGGCGCTGTTCTTCTCTTTGATCATCATCGTCATGTCCTTCGTGCCGGTCTTCCTCTTAGAGGCACAAGAAGGACGACTGTTCCGGCCGTTGGCCTGGACGAAGACGCTCGCCGTTGGTTTCTCATCTGTGCTCGCAATCACATTGGTCCCGGTGTTGATGGTTATGTTTATCAAAGGCAAGCTGAGGCCGGAGTCGGAGAACCCGGTGTCCCGGTTCACGCGGGCCCTGTATCTGCCAGTCTTGCGTCTGTGCCTCAAGTATCGTAAGACCACGCTGCTGCTAAACCTGCTGTTTCTGGTAGTGACATTCCCGTTGATATTCAGGCTGGGCAGCCAGTTCATGCCGCCACTTTACGAGGGCTCCGCTCTCTATATGCCCACGGCTCTGCCGGGGATCGGCATCACTCAAGCTTCGCAGCTTCTGCAGGAGCAAGATCGCATGCTTCGTTCTTTCCCCGAGGTGGAAAGCGTTTTTGGAGTTGTCGGACGCTCGGATAGTGCTACCGACAACGCTCCCCTGGATATGTATGACACGACGCTCATGCTCAAGCCTCGCAAGGAATGGCCTGCAGGAATGACCTACGAAAAGCTGATCCAGGAAATGGACGAAAAGCTGCAGCTTCCAGGATTGACCAACACCTGGACCATGCCGGTCGACAACCGTCTGGTCATGTCTTTGACCGGAATCAAGACACCGGTAGGAATGAAGATCCAAGGGGCAAATGTCGAAGGAATTCAGCAACTCGGTACACAGGTGCAGCAGGTCCTGGCTGGAATGCCGCAAGTTCGGTCCGTGTTTGCGGAGCGCGTGTCGCAAGGTTTTTACATCAACGTCGAGGTCAATCGACCAGAAGCGGCAAAGTACGGCCTCACCATCGCCGATGTGCAATTGGCTGTAACTTCCGGGATGGGCGGGATGAATATCGCGCAGAACGTCGAGGGGCGCGAACGGTACCCAATCAACGTTCGCTATGATCGAGATTTTCGCGACAACATAGAAGATCTGCAGCGCATTCTGATCGCGACACCCGCCGGAGCCCAAATCCCGATCGAGCAAGTCGCAAAAATCTCGTTCTCCCGCGGTCCAGCCATGATCCGCGACGAAGAAGGGCAGCTAACTGGCTACGTCTACATTGACCTGAACACGAAAGACTATGGCGGCTTCGTGAATCAGGCCTCAAAACTACTACGTCAGAAACTTACATTGCCAGCGGGATACACCTACACGTGGTCGGGCGAGTACGAGTTTGAACTTCGGGCCAAGGAGCGCTTCAAAGTCATTCTGCCAGTCGTCTTTTTTGTGATTTTCCTTCTCTTGTATCTGATTTTCCATAACGTCACCGAAGCCGTGGTGCTCATCCTCCCGACATTCTATGCGATGACCGGAGGACTGATCCTGCAATGGCTGCTTGGGTACAACTTCAGCGTAGCGGTCTGGGTGGGCTACATCGCCCTGTTTGGAATTGCCGTGGAGACGGGCGTGGTCATGGTGGTCTACCTTCATGAAGCTCTGGATCACAAGTTGGCTTCAGGTGTTCCGGTCACCAATGCGGATATTGAGGCAGCGGCCATCGAGGGAGCGGTACATCGGCTCCGGCCAAAGCTGATGACCGTCACGGCTGTCCTTGCGAGCCTCATCCCAATTTTATTTGAGAGCGGAATCGGTTCCGATGTGATGAAGCCGATCGCCGCTCCGATTGTGGGGGGAATGATTACCTCAACCATCCATGTGCTGATTTTGGTGCCGGTCTTCTTCGTGCTGATGAAAGAACGAGCGCTGCGGCGCGGTGGCCTCTCTCGGAGTTCAAGTCAATGATTGTGAGACGAGCAGTACAACTTCAACAAAACCAAAAGGGGAATACAAATGAAGATAAGACGAACAGTCGTGAACACCCTTGCGTTTCTCACATTTTCCACGATGCTCATGGCGGCTCAAATGCAAATGCCGGCGAGCACACCTGTGACGAGCAAGCCAGCTCAGGCTTCTATGACGCCTGAAACGCTGACCGGAACCGTCAGTGACTCCATGTGTGGCGCTCACCACATGGAAACGGACAAGAGCGAGTCTGAGTGCACCAGAGAGTGCGTGAAGAAAGGCACGAAGTACGCCCTGGTCGTCGGGAAGAAGGTTTACACGCTTGATGGTCACGAGGCTGAACTGGACAAGCTCGCTGGTGCGAGGGCAACGGTGAAGGGCAGCGTAATGGGGGAGATGGTGATGGTTGAATCTGTTGCCGCTGCGAAGAAGTCAGCGAAGTAACCGAATGGGAGCAAACAAACCGCCTGATTGGCTCAGATCGCCTCGGAATTGTTTCCCCACCCTTTTCATCTGGCTTCGGCGCAAGCGTGGAATGCGGTGCTACGAGAGCGGTGATGGTCGTGTATCTGCACGAGTCGCTTGAGAAGCGCGTCGCCTCAGGTCGCCCGCTTACAAAAGCCGACATTCATGAGGCCGCCATTGAGGGTGCTGTGCATCGCCTCCGGCCAAAACTGATGACGGTCTGTGCTGTTCTTGCCAGCTTGATACCGATCCTGTGGGCAAGTGGTATCGGTTCCGACGTGATGAAGCCGATTGCTGCTCCTATGGTCGGCGGAATGATTACGTCAACGATTCACGTCCTGATTCTGGTTCCGGTTTTCTTCGTGCTGATGAAGGAACGGTCTCTCCGGCGTGGTACGTTACAGCCGGGGCCGGTGGAGTAACGGAGGTAAGGAACCGATGACTCGGCAACTTCGGGAAGGACTGATGGCGGAACAGTTCGATCAGGAGAGCAAAGAACATGCAGGAACTCGAAGTTTATTCCATGATTGGCGCGGAAGGTTTCACACGATTGGTCGCCGCCTTCTATCGACAAGTTCCGCAAGATGACCTTCTGGGGCCGATGTACCCGGCGAGGGATCTTCCAGGTGCCGAGCAGCGCCTCCGAGATTTCCTGATCGGCCGATTCGGAGGGCCGCAGACTTACATCGAACAAAGAGGCCATCCCCGCCTCCGCGCGCGGCATTCTCCGTTTCTTATAAATCAGGCTGCCCGTGACCGATGGATGCGCTTGATGAATAGTGCTCTTGGGGAAGCTGCGCTACCGGCAGAGGCCGAGCAAGTCCCTCGGACATTCTTCGACGGAATGTCGAGCTTTATGATCAATCGGGTAGAGCCTTGAGTCGACTGCTGCAGAGCGACGCGCCCGACTGCCTAGGCACAGAGGGATTTGTTGAAACAATCTTCGTAGGTTGATTCGAAGGATTTCTTTCATTCCACGCCATAGACATTGCGTCTATTTTTCCTCTAGTCGGTGATACCAGTGATACCGAAAAGAGCGGAGGAATTGAGGGATGACGTTGCCGCAGCTATTGAAAGGGCTCTCTGAGGTCAGATAACTGTCGAGGGCGCAACGTGTTACCCTTCGGACCGATGAGCAAATATGAGAAGAGGCAGCAGATGATTGCCTACGTTGCTCCCTATGTGTCGCTTTTCCCGACGAAATTCGCTCTCGTATTTGGGACCAGGCACGGAGTACTCAAGTTCGCGGAGGAGATCCTCTTCCTATATCGGCAGGGCTACTTTACAAATGTGATCATATCGGGTGGCGTAACCGATCAGAGTGACGACTCTGAAGCCTCAATTCTTGCCCATGCGCTCCTTTCCCACGGCATTCCGGAACACATGATGCTCATCGAAGATAAGGCCACGAACACGGGCCAAAATGTCACCTTCACTCGGGAAAAAGTGAAAGAGTTCGGCGTCACGGACCTGCTTCTAATCGGGAAGATCAGTTCGATGCGACGCTACATAATGACTGTCCGAAAACAATGGCCTGAGATCAGAAGAATCTGTTGCCATGGAGTCAACTACTTTTCATGTCCCGTAGATCAGTGGTGGAAGGATCGAGAATTCAGGACAAGAGTAATGTCTGAATGTAGGAAAATTCCCTTTTACGTCGAGAAGGGTTTCATTTCTGACGTACCCATAATCAATGGCATCGTTATGTGAACCAAATTACAGGTATGCTCCGACTCGAAATTTGGGGAGAAAATGCCTCAACGCAAACTACCCGTATCTGTCAAGGGCATTGTCTTTAGGAAGAAGAACGCCAAGTCAGAGGTTCTCCTCTTGCGAAATGAAAGGCAGGAATGGGAATTGCCCGGTGGCAGGATAGAGGTCAACGAGACTCCGGAGGCCTGCCTTATGCGGGAATTCAAAGAAGAAACCGGACTTCAGGTGGCCATCGGGCCTTGTGTTGGTAGCGGAGTGCTGGCGATCGCACCCCCTCATGTGCCCTGTGCCACCGACGTTTGGATCTGGGCCTACGGTTGCCACCTCCAAGGAATTGCGATCCCTGCTGACCAGGGCATAGCCATTAGCAGCGAGCACAAAGGATGGAGCTGGATTCCTGTTGCTGAACTAGACGGGATGGCAGATGTGCCCGATATCTACAAGGTTTGCATCGTTACTTGGGCCGAGCGCGTTTTGTGCTAGAACCAATCTCATAAATATCTGAGCGCTGGAAAGGGTGCATTCTAAAGGTGGCCTGTGGGACTCCACTGGACGATGGCGGGACGTTGGGAGTTGATCGGCGATTCTCGCCGGTTGTGCAGAAGCACGACGATGCCTGTTTCGCTGTGAGGATTGTCATGAAGCCTTTGCTCTTTGCTTTCTGTGTTGTGTTTGCGTTTGGCGGTGTGAGCGCGCGGGAGGCTACTTGGCAGCCATCGCCCGGGCATACGCAAATGCCGATATGGCCTGGGGTAGTGCCTGATGCGCAGCCCGTCGCGGGGCCGGAGGTCGCTAAGACGACGGGGAAGGAGTTCCTGGTTGCCAACAGGCCGGCGGTGGGGGTGAGCCCCGTGTCGCGGCCGACGATGACGGTCTATTCGCCAACGGGAAAGAATACGGGCGCTGCGGTGGTGGTATTTCCCGGCGGCGGCTATGAGGACCTGGCCATCGATCTGGAAGGGACGGAGGTCTGTGACTGGCTAACGCCCAAGGGGATCACTTGTGTGCTGTTGAAGTACCGCGTACCGGGTGAGGAAAGGTATCGGAAATCGGCACCCTACCCGAAATCGGGGCCGTATCCGGAATCGCCGATGGCACTGGAAGACGCGCAAAGGACGGTGGGGCTGGTGCGTTTTCACGCGGCGGAGTGGCACATCGATCAGCACAAGATTGGAGTGCTCGGGTTTTCGTCAGGCGGGCATCTGGTGGCAGCGATGAGCACGCATTTTGAGAAGCGTTTGTATTCGGCGGTGGATGGCGCCGACAAAGAAAGCTGCCGCCCGGATTTTGCGGTGGCTATTTATCCGGGGCATCTGTCGCTTTCCGCGGCGGAATGGGATGCTGACCAAGGCTCCAAAAAGTTTGCGATTCGAAAGCCGGCGCATGAGACGGCGGCCGACGAAGAATTGGGATTGAATCCCGATATTCCCGTCACGCGCCAGACGCCGCCTACGTTCTTGCTGCAGGCGGAGGATGACCACGTGGACAACGTAAACGACTCGCTGGCGTACTACATTGCGCTGAAGAAGGCAGGGGTTACCGTGGAGATGCATTTGTACGCGCAGGGCGGGCATGCGTTTGGGCTGCGGCGCACGAAATTGCCGATAACCGGATGGCCTCAGTTGGCGGAGACGTGGCTGAGGACGATTGGGATGATTTCGGAGTAGGTAAGCGAAACAAACAAGTGGCAGATCCAGGGGAGGCGCTAGCAACATCCGCAGGATTTGCCGCGGACTGTCTCTCGGGGCGTGATCAATAGGGCGGCGATCATGGCAGCGATCCTCGCCAGTCTGCATATGCAGACAGCAGATGATTTGTTTGGTGAACCCCAGGGAAGACCGCGCAGTGACAAGTTGATTCCTGCTTCAATTCAATGGGCTGAAAAGATCATGGAGAAGATTGACAACGTGTTTCGGTCATCCGATCTGCCATAATCTCACAAAGTTTGGGAGCAACATGATTATGGGTGATAGCCGAGGCTTGACGTTACACGCGCTGTTGTGAGGACGAAGCGGAACCGTCGGACTCGGCCGATCCTCAATTTCCGGTTAGCCCGTCACTCGGGGGAATCTTTCCGCCAAAATACTCTCTCCTTGACTATCTAGGTGAGTTTTGTTAAATCTCTCCTAGACAAACAAGGAGAGGTCGTGGGCAAACAAATTGATTTGCTGCAGGGCACGCTGGACATGCTTATTCTCAAAGCCGTCTCGCTTGGCCCATTGCATGGTTACGGGGTTCTGCTGCGCATTCAGCAGATCTCTGGCGAACAGCTGGAGATCCAGCAGGGCTCGTTATATCCAGCGCTCTATCGGCTGGAACATCAGGGTTGGATCGCCAGCGAGTGGGGGGAATCGGACAACAAACGCAAGGCGAAGTTCTACAGCCTGACTGCAGCCGGGCGGCGCCAACTCCATTCGGAAACTGAAAAGTGGAACCGCATGGCATCGTTGATCGCCAGTATCCTGCGCACCACCGCGGAGCAGATATGAATCTTCTGGCTCGATTTTTTTCTTGGTTGAAGTGGATGGTCAAGGGACAACGTCTTGAAAGTGATATGGAAACAGAGCTGCGTTTCCACATTGAGAGCCGCGCTGCGGACCTGGTTCGCAAAGGCCTTTCCCAGCAAGAAGCGATGCGACAGGCGAGGATTGAGTTCGGCGGAATAGAATCTCACAAAGATGCCGTGCGGGCATCGGTGGGCGTGCGCTGGTGGGGTGAACTAGGTTCGGACATGCGCCATGGATTGAGATTGCTGCGCAAGAATCCAGGTTTCACCGCGGTTGCGATTTTGACTCTGGCTCTGGGCGTGGGAGGCAACACGGCCATTTTCAGCATCGTGAATGCCGTGTTGCTGCATTCTCTGCCCTACCGCGATCCCGATCGTTTGGTACGAATCTACTTTAACGAGCCCGGCGTAGGATTGCGGGACGTTCGGTTTTCCAAGCCCGAACTGGATGACCTGCAGACGCGAGCGGGTGTATTTGAAGATGTGACCCCGATCT